>JAJCZV010000205.1 GCA_029262175.1 Gemmatimonadota bacterium | reverse complement strand
CCCAACAACTGTTCGGACTCGTCACGACCTCAGGGGGAAACGGCGCCCTGGCTAACAATCGGTCTCGAGGACCCTAGACGGATCGGGCTACCGCTCCCGTTTACTGCAGAAAACTACCTACTTCTCGTCATACAAGACGGAGGATCGACGCTCGACGTCACCGCCGGGGTGCCAGGAGGCTGCTAAAACAACTCAGTGGGCCGCCCGCAGGGCATCTCGCGCGGTTCTAGAGCTCGATCGAGCCCGTTAGGTAGAGCGCCGCTCGGCCACCGATCTTCACTCGTTCTCCGAGGTCGCGACACCTCAGATGCCCGCCCCTGGCGCTGATTTGTCGGGCATCCATCCATGCATCGCCGCGCCCAAGTCGCTCGGCCCAAAACGGGATCAGCGTGCAGTGCGCGGATCCGGTCACGGGATCCTCGGGAACGCCGACGCTGGGCGCGAAAAAACGAGATACGAAGTCCGAGCCCGTTCCCTCGGCCGTGACGATGACCGCAAGCCGATCCAGACCGCGAAGCCGCGGAAAATCGGGCTTGAGCTTGCGTACCACATCCTCGGTCTCGAAGACGACGAGGTAGTCGCGCTCCGCGGCGAGCACTTCCGCAGGCTCCGCCCCCAAACCCTCGATGAGCGCCTTGGGGGCCTCTTTTGCGCTCGCCTTCTTGGAAGGAAAGTCCATGATCAAGAACCCCTCATCCCCGCGCTCGACTCCCAGGGTCCCGCTCCGCGTTTCGAACTGTACCTCGGTGCCGCCGGGGTGCAGCAAGTTGAGGATGACCCAAGCCGACGCCAGCGTTGCGTGCCCGCACAAATCAACCTCTGCGATCGGCGTGAACCAACGCAGGTCGTATCCGGCGCCGTTCGGGACAAAAAAAGCGGTCTCGGAGAGGTTGTTTTCGGCCGCGATTTGCTGGAGCCGGTCGTCGTCGAGCCACTCCTCGAGCGGGCACACGGCCGCCGGGTTGCCGCCAAACGGCTTGGCGGAGAACGCGTCCAACTGATAGAGCGGGATCTTCATTCTTCCTCCGGAACGGGTACGGAGCCGGGGCTCCCGGTCTCCACACGTCGCCAACGCCCTTCTAGCTCGGGGGGCACGGGTGAGGGTCGCCCGCCGAGGTCCAGCCAAACTAGCACGGCTCGGCATGTCGCCACGACCTGACGGCCGGGCAGTTTGAGGATCTCGCTCTGGAGCGTGAAACTCGTCCGTCCGACGGCTTCGAGCTCGGTCGTGACCAGGATCTCGTCCCCGTAGAACGTCGGACTGCGAAAGTCGATCTCCGCCCTCACGATGTTGGTGAGCCAATCCTGCGAGAGGCTCCGAACCTCGTAGCCACAGGCCTGCATCGCAGCCAAACGGGCCTCTTCGAGCCAATTCAAGTATACCGCGTTGTTCACGTGGCCCAGCATGTCCAGCTCGTAGGTCCGGACGGAAATACGGGTTTCGAAAACGCTCACTCGGGCTCCATGACCGGGCGGTTCGTGGCCGAGGCTCCGGGTCGGTAGATTCGTCCGCCCAGGCCGCTGGTTGGGAAAGTTTACAGTGGGTGAGACCGACGCGCTCCATTTGAACCCGTTTGAGACGAGAGGGGTGTGCCGATGCCAATAGAGATCACGGGGTACTGGCTGGCGAAGACCGAGCCGGAGGTTTATTCGATCGACGACCTCGCGCGCGATGGCGAAACCGAATGGGACGGTGTGCGCAACTACCAGGTTCGCAATTTCATGCGCGACCGCATGAAACCGGGCGAGCAGATCTTGATCTACCATTCCAACACGAAGCCGTTGGGGGTCTACGGGATCGCGGAGGTCGCGGGTCCGGCGCACCCCGACTCGACGCAGTTCGACGCAAAGAGCAAGTACTACGATGAGGGGTCCGATCCGGACGATCCGCGCTGGTGGTGCCCCGACTTTCGCTACGTCGAGACCCTGCAGACACCGGTCACGCGCGACTCCATCAAGGAGACGCCCGGACTGGAGAACATCAACGTCACCAAGCGGGGGATGCGCTTGTCGGTGATGCCGGTGACCAAAAAGGAGTTCGACATCATCTGCAAACTGGGTCGGCGCTGACCGCCTGAATTCTCCCACCCGATTCGGGTATATATTGACAGAGATGGATTCGGCGGGCCGTTTCAGGGGCTCGAACGGACCAGACAAGGAGATCGGCTCATGTTGTGGTTTTTAGTCATATTAGTGGTCATCGTCGCCGCGGGCGTTGGGATGTACAACAGCCTGGTCAAGCTCAAGGTGCGTTCTGATGGGGCGTGGGCCGATATCGACGTTCAACTCAAGCGGCGTTGGGATCTCATCCCGAACCTGGTCGAGACCGTGAAGGGCTCCGCGGCCCACGAGAAGGGCACGCTCGAGGCCGTCATCGAGGCGCGCAACCGGGCCATGAGTGCTCAGGGACCCGCCGCTCAAGGCGCTGCCGAGGGGATGTTGTCCGGGGCGCTCGGCAAGCTGTTCGCGCTCGCAGAAGCCTATCCGGAACTCCGCGCGGTCGAGGCGTTCACGGAGTTGCAGGGCTCGCTGGACAAGATCGAGACCGGAGTGCAAAACGCGCGGCGCTATTACAACGCCGTCGTACGCGATTACAACACGAAGACTCAAGTGTTTCCGACCAACCTCCTCGCGGGGATGTTCGGACATACGGGTCGTGAGTTCTTCACGTTGGACGACGAGGCCCAGCGCGAGGGCCCAGCCGTGAGCTTCGACAGCTGACCTCTCCCGGCGATCTGAACCCGACGAGTTGGATCCGATGACTGCGCGCGCGCGCCGCTCGATCGGCCCCGCATGCCTTTTCATGCTTGTGGGGTTGGCCGCGCCCTTTATCCACCAGTCAGGCACCGGGCTGGTTGGGCAGCAGGCGCGTTCCTGGCAGCTCGAAACATTCCACGCCGATATCCAAGTCTACGAGTCAGGCGCGATCGAAGTCACGGAGACGTTGCGTCCGAGCTTCAGAGGCGAGTACAACGGGATCTATCGCACCATCCCGATCGAGTACCGTACGCCGCGCGGGTTTCGGTTCCGCCTGCGCCTCAGCGTCGAGTCGGTGACGGATGAGGCGGGCAACGATCTTCGCTACGAGACGAGTCGAGTCGACGACGATGTGGAGATCAAGGTCTGGGTTCCCAACGCGAGAGACGCCGTCCGGACGGTGATGCTCAAGTATCGGGTTGCCAACGGCATTCGTTTCTTCGATGCGGACGACGAGCGAGATGAGATCGTCGAGGCGTATGACGAGCTGTACTGGAACGTCACCGGCACGGAGTGGCCCGTACCCATCGGCGAGGCGAGCGCCACGATTCGTCTTCCCGTGGAGGTCACCGGCATCCGTGCGCATGCGTTTACGGGCCCCTACGGTTCGGCCGAGCAGGAAGCGAACGTCGAGATCGAGGGTTCTCAGATTCGAATCGCATCCACACGTCCGCTCGATTTTCGCGAAGGATTGACGGCGGGCGTCGCGTGGGATGCCGGAGTCGTTACGCCACCCGGTCCGATCGCTCGACTGTCTACATATATGATCGCGAACTGGCCCTTGCTGCTGCCGTTCTTCGTGTTCGCGTTTATGTATCGGCGCTGGAACGAGCGGGGGCGCGACCCCGAGACCGGATCGATCGAACCCCGCTACGAGCCGCCAGCCGGTCTGACGCCGGCCGAGGTCGGCGTGATCATCGACAACACGGCCGACATGCGCGACATCACCGCCTCGCTCGTAAACCTCGCGGTCCAGGGTTACCTGACGATCGAGGAAGAAGAAGAGAAGAAACTGATGGGCCTCATCACCGAAACGGATTACACGTTTCGGCGCACCGACAAGCAGGGCACCCCACCTGCCGCCCACGAGGCAGCCCTACTGACAGCGGTATTGGGTCGAGGAGACCACAAGCGTCTTTCGGATCTCAAGAACAGCTTCTACAAGAAGCTCCCCGACTTGAAGATCGACCTGCAGCAAGCGCTGATCGATCACGGCGTCTACGAAGAGTCACCGGCCAAGGTGACCGGCAAGTACGTCGGCCTCGGGGTTCTGGTGGGCGTGGTGATCTTCTTCGGCGGGGCGATCGCCGGGCTTCCGCTCCACTTGGCGCCGCTTGCCGTCGCGTTGTCCGCCATCATCAGCGCGCTGGTCATCATCGGGTTCGCCTTCATCATGCCCGCGCGGACGAAACACGGGAGCGAGCTTTTACGTCATGTAAGAGGCTTCGAGGATTTCCTCGAGCGCGTCGAGTCGGATCGTTTCAAACGCATGATCACGGGACCCGAGATGTTCGAGAAATACCTCCCTTACGCGATGGCCCTTGGCGTCGACGGTCAGTGGGCCAAGGCCTTCGAGGGGATGTACAACGAGCCGCCCGATTGGTATCACGGCACCAGCTACTCGAACTTCAACTCTCGGATTTTCGTGTCGAGTCTGGGGAACATGACGACCCAGACGCACAGCGCCATGAGGTCGGCCCCCCGAAGCTCGGGAGGATCGAGTTTTGGCGGTGGCGGCGGCTTTTCCGGCGGCGGCGGTTTTTCAGGCGGCGGCTTCGGAGGTGGGGGTGGCGGCGCTTTCTAAGGCGGGTCTGCTTTTCGTCCTCGCGCTCGGCGCGTGCGACGCCGGGTTCTCCGATCACGATCTGACCGACCGCGGCGACGCGGCTCGCGAGGACGATCTTCCCGGTTTTCTCGATCGCTACGGCAACGAGTATCGGGCGCTTCGCATCGACGTCAGCGAAGCCGACTGGGCGCTCAATACCCGGATCATCCCTGGCGACCCGACGGCGGCCGAACGAAGTGAGCGCGCGCATTTGGCACTCGCGAAGTTCGCCGGTGATGCCGAGGCCCAAGACCGAATCCGTGGCGCGCTCGCCGGCAGCGATCTCAGCCCCATCCAGCGGCGACAACTCGAAGCGATGTTGCGCGCATCGGCGCCTTACGCAGCCGATGCTCGAGCGGCGGTCGAACGCCGCATCCGTCTCGAGAACCAGCAGGTCGAGACGCTGTTCGGTTTCGACTTTCAGATCGACGGACGATCGGTGACCACGAACGAACTCGACCGACTACTGCGCAGCAGCCGCGACGAGGCGGAACGTCTCGCTGCGTGGGAGGCGTCGAAGAAGGTCGGACAGGCGCTGCGTCCGCGACTTCTGGATCTGCGCGACGCTCGCAACGAACCGGTCCAACGGTTCGGCTTTGAGGACTTCGCTGAGTTCAAGACCAGCGGCTATGAGGTGTCTCGCACCGAGCTGCTCGAGTTGACCGACGGTTTGATCGCCGACATTTGGCCGCTGTATCGAGAGTTGCACACCTGGGCGCGATACGAGCTCGCCGGGAGATACAGTCGAGCGGTGCCCGAATACCTCCCGGCCCATTGGCTCCCCGGTCGGTGGGGCTCGGACTGGAGCGCGTTGGTCGAATCCGATCGATCAGAACTCGATGACGCGTTGGCCGGCCAGACGCCCGAATGGATCGTACGCGAGGCCGAGGACTTTTACCAAAGCGTTGGGTTCGAGTCGCTCCCCTCTTCGTTCTACGACCGATCGTCGTTATTCCCCGCTCCGCCACAGGCGGACTACCGCAAGAACACGCACGCATCCGCGTGGCACGTGGACTTGGAGCGCGACGTCCGCGCCTTGATGAGCGTCGAATCAGACGCGCGTTGGTACGAGACGACGCATCATGAGCTGGGCCACATCTACTACTACTTGTCGTACGGCCGCGATGAGGTGCCCGTGTTTCTCCGCACCGGCGCCAATCGAGCGGTACACGAGGCGGTGGGCAGCTTGCTCGGACTCGCCTCGATGCAGGGCGCATATCTCGCCAACCGAGGGTTGATCTCCGAGTCGAATACTCCGAGTACGCAAACCGCGGGGCTCCTGCGAGAGGCGCTTCGCTTCGTCTCCTTCATGCCGTTTTCCGCGGGCGTGATGACGCGGTACGAAGACGAGCTCTATCGCGGCGAGATCGATGAACGTTCGATCAATCGGCGTTGGTGGGAGCTCAAGCGGGCCTACCAGGGCATCGTTCCTCCCTCGCCGCGCGGCGAGGAGTTCGCGGACGCCGCAAGCAAGACGCACATCACGAACGATCCCGCCGAATACTACGACTACGCGATCGCGCACGCGCTTCTCTTCCAACTCCACGACAAGATCGCCGAGGAAGTGTTGGGGCAGGATCCCCATAACACCGACTACTACGGCGCGCGGGGCGTCGGCGATGTCCTCAAGCCGCTGTTGGAGGCCGGAGCAACGCGCCCGTGGAAAACGCTGATCCGCGAGACGACGGGACAAGACCTCGACGGGCAGGCGATGGCCGAGTATTTCTCGCCCCTACTCGGTTGGCTGCGCGAACAGAACCGCGGTCGCGATCATACGCTGCCCCAGGAGAGTCCGTGAGGTCACGAGGCGCTCCTTAATCGTCAGAGGAGCCCATGACCATCCAAATCGGCGACCCCGCCCCCACGTTCAAGCTCCCCTATCAACCCGGCGAGTTCGTCGACCTCGATGATTACCTCGGGGAGTCCAAGATCGCGTTGCTGTTCTTCCCCCTCGCGTTCAGCGGTGTCTGTACCACGGAGCTTTGTACGGTGAGAGACCGCTGGGACGAATACCAAGACGTCGACGCCACCGTCTTCGGGATCTCGGTGGACAGCCCCTTCGTTACGGCCCGGTTCCGAGACGTCGAGAACCTCCCCTTCCCGCTGCTATCGGATTTCAATCGTGAGGCCTCTTCGGCCTGGGACGTCCTCTATGAGGAATTCTTCGGGCTACGCGGGGTCTCGAAACGGGCCGCATTCGTCATCGACCGGGAGGGAAAGGTCGCGTATACCTGGGTGTCAGAAGACTCCGAGATCGAGCCGGATTATGACGCCGTGAGGGACGCGGTGGAGGCCGCGGCGTAGAGGGGCGAAAAGCGAGCGCCTCGGCAGAACGCGATCCGTGGAGACGCCGCGACAAGTGGCCGCCGCGCGTCGAGGACCGCAAATTTTGCAGGCGCGACCCTGCGGCGGGCCCCTCTTCTCCAGATGTGAACCCGGTCAGCGCTAGACTAGATTGTCTTTCTAGACGACGATCATAACTCATTATTTCAACGCCGCTTAACCTCGATCACCTAGGGTAATGAGACAGATTCTCACCCGAGGGTAACTCGCACCCTCGACCCCTGAGGACGACGACGAAGTGCGGATCGCTCCGAGCGTCGGGGCGGGTGGGCCCGGGCCTGTGCAACAGCCTTGCTTCCGCTTTCTGGTGGCGCGGCCTTTGAACCTAAAGGCCCGGATATGAACGAACTCGAGACGCTTACTGAGCTATACCATGCGACCTGTCGCATTGGGCTCAGCGACCAGTTGGACGATCTGCTTTCGATCGTCATGGGACAGGCGCGAAGCCTGATCCCGTTTGAGCACTGCGCGCTCATGCTGTACGAGCCCGAGAGCGGCCGTCTGCGCGTTCGACGGGTCCAGGGATACGACGAGCGACGAGACGAAGTACGCGAAACGATGATGCCCCGCGGACACGGTCTTTCGGGGTGGGCGGCCGAGCACCGTCAGGCGGTTCGTGTGGGAGACGTATCAAACGACCCCCGGTACGTGGCCGGGCTCCCCGGTGCCCGCTCGAGCCTCGTCGTCCCCATGATCGTCTCAAATCAGGTCGCGGGCGTCTTCAACCTCGAGTCGTCACAACCTGACGCCTTCACCGAGACGCACGAGAAGCTTCTCACCGTTCTTGGTTCACAAGCCGGACTCGCGATCCTCGGCGCGCGCGCACGCGAGCGTCTGCAGCACCGGATCGATCAACTCAACGCGCTGTACCGAATCAGTCAGTTGGCGAGCGGTCAGGATGATCTCGATACGACGTTGACCGCCATACTCGGGGTGACCGAGGAACTGGTGCCGGACGGCCACGTCGCGGTGCTTCTGCTCGACGAGGCCACTCGTTCGCTCACCGTGCGAGCCTCGCGGGGCTACTCCGAGGGCGTCCAGCTGCTTCGTATTCCAGTTGGACGGGGCGTCACCGGACGATGTGCGGAGACCGGCGAAGTCCAGCTCGTGAACGATCTGTCCACCGTGAGCGATTACATCGAAGGGGTCCCGGGCGCACGCAGCGAGATCGCACTGCCGCTAAAGGTCGATGGCCGCGTGATCGGCGTACTCAACGCGGAGTCGCTGACGACGGGTATGTATGATGACGAAGACGTACAGCCGTTGACGGTGGTCGCCCAGCAGGCCGCGGTGGTGATCCGCGCCGCCCAGCTCGCAGAAGAGATGCGCTGCCTCGCCATTACGGACCCGCTCACGTCGCTCAACAACCGACGCTACTTCGTCGAAAAGCTCGAGGCGCATGTCCGACGGGCCCAGCGTTATGATGAGAAGCTGGTGTTGCTGCTGCTCGACTGCGACCGACTCAAGAAGATCAACGATGTTCACGGGCACCTGTCGGGCGATCGCGCGCTGCAAGCCATCGCCGACGTCATGAAGATCACGCTGCGCGACACGGACATCCTTGCGCGCCTCGGTGGCGACGAGTTCGCCGCATTGTTGGTCGAGGCCGACGAAGACCGAGGCCGCGAAGTCATGGACCGGCTGGATGCGACGGTGCGAGGGCTCCACTTGATGTCCGAAGATGGTGGGGATTTGGATCTCTCGATTTCGATCGGGCTTTCGATGTTTCCACAGGCGGGAGCCGATGCGAAGGCCCTACTTCGTGAGGCGGACATCACGCTGTATCGGTCGAAGCGACGAGGCAAACGTCCGGCGGTGCCGCAGGCCGCGGCCGAGGTCATCGAGTTTGAGCGAAACCGGAGTTCGGGCAGGCCCGGGCCCATCCCCAAGGAAGTGTTCGAGGACGATGATCAGGATCCGTTCGAGGGCATCGGAAACGGCTAGGCGGAGCTCACGGACTTCCGGGCGGACCCCATTTGCGTCCTATCCCCGACTCCACGAGGTTTGATTCCTTGCGACTCGAGCCGGCGTAGCCGGCGAAATCCAGGTGCCCGACCGGCGCACCCAAAGGGACTCATGGGGGGGAATGTCTAGCAGATTGTTCGAAATGCCGTGCGTGCCTTGTCGCGGGGGCGTTCCACCGCTCGCTGGCGCGGAACTCGACAAGTTCCGCGATGAGCTGGACGCGGGTTGGCGCGTGATCGACGGCCACCACCTGGAGAAGGAATACACGTTTCCCGACTTCGTGACCGCTCTCGCGTTTATCAATCGGGTCGGCGCCATGTCCGAAGAACAGGACCATCACCCGGATCTGTACATGTCCTGGGGGAAGGCACGCGTGCAGATTTGGACGCACAAGATCGACGGGCTCACGGAGAGCGACTTCGCCTTCGCCGCAAAGACCGAGGCGTTGTACGCGTGAGCCGCCTCATGCGATCTATGACCGGGCTGGAGTTCCCGTGACCACGAGCTCCGACGCAGCCAGCGCCCGGCCAAAAGACGAGGACCGCGCGCGTCGTCTCATCGGCGCCCACCGCGGCGACGAGCCGGGGCCCCTGTTTCTTTGTGTCTCTTCGCTCCACGGGAATGAGCCCGCCGGGATCGAGGCGTTGAAGCTGGTGATCGAGTCGCTGCGTGAACAGAAGTGCGAGATCCGAGGCGACATCGTGGGGCTGCGTGGCAACCTCAGCGCGCTCGAAATCGGCGAACGTTTTGTCGATGAGGACCTCAACCGCGTTTGGCAGCGAGATCGGGTCGTCGCGATTCTCCAGTCTCTGCGGGCCGACGGTCCGGCGCTGACGGAACCTCCCCTCCCCATGGTCGGGAGCGTGGAACTCGGGGAGCAGCGAGAGCTTCTCGCCGCGATCCGTGAGGAAGTCCAGCGTGCACGGGGACCGGTGATCGTCATCGACCTCCACACGACGTCGGCCGAGAGCGCGCCCTTTACTACGCTCGGCGACACGCTGCAAAACCGTGCGTTGGCCCGACAGCTACCGATACCGGTCGTGTTGGGGCTCGAGGAACAGATCGACGGCGCCATGCTCCAATACTTCGATCAGCTCGGCTGGCGCAGCATCGGAATCGAGGGCGGAGCGCACAGCGCGCCCGAATCCGTCTCCGCGCACGAGGACGCGCTTTGGCTGCTCTTTGCCGCGACCGGGGTCGTCCCCGAGGTGCGGATTCCCGACCTCCCGATCCGCTGGGAGCGGCTCGCGGAGCGCGCGCATGGGTTACCGCATGTCGTCGACATTCGCTACCGACACGGGGTTTCCGAGGAAGACCGATTTCGCATGAAGCCGGGGTTCAAGAACTTCGATCGGGCGCGGCGGGGCGATGAACTCGGAACCGATGCCAAGGGCATCGTCCTGGCGCCGTCTTCCGGACGGGTCTTTCTTCCGCTGTACCAATCGAAGGGTGACGACGGGTTCTTTCTCGTCCGACGTTTGAATCCGGCCTGGCTCAGGGTCTCGAAGTCGCTACGGCGGGCGCGCGCAGATCGAGTGGCAGGGTGGCTACCCGGCGTTCGAGTACATCCCGATCGAAGCGACGCGGTGGTGCTATCGGCCGTCGCCCGCAATCGCTTCGTGATGGGCCTGCTGCACTTGCTCGGCTACAACGCACGCAAAGAAAGCGGACGGCTCCTCATGGTTCGGCGCCGCGAGACTCCGACGGTAGACCCCGATCTCGATCTTAGAGTCTAGGACTCGAGTCTCTTCACTTGGCTTGTCGGTCTTGGCGGGTCTGTTGGCAGGCTCGATCAGCCAAAGGCCTCCAACACCCCCCGCAATGCGTCGATGTCTTCCGGCTCGTTGTAGACGTTGGGAGAGACACGCAGGGCATCGCCGCGCAGCGACGCATAGACGTCCGACTCGACGAGACGGGCTTGGAGCGACTTGAGATCCCACCCATCGGGGAGGCGGACCCCGAGGATGTGACCCGACCGCCAGTCGTCGTCCTCCATCGCCCAACCGCGATCGCGGAGTTCCTGGGCTAGTCCGCACAGCAGACTGGTGTTGTAGTCCCGGATTCGGGACGGCTGCCACTCGAGAATACGGTCGAGCGCCTCGATCAACATCGGCAGCAAGATAAAGTTGGACGTCTCCCCGACGTCGTAGCGCGCGGCGCCGGGTCGATAGGCGTCGTTGTAGTCGACCAGCGCCTGAAAGTCTTCGGATCCCTGGCGCGAGATCCAGGTTTCTTCGAGGGGGACGCCGTCGTCAAACCGTTCTCCGAAGTAGCCGAGGCAAGTCGAGTACGGTCCCATCAACCACTTGTAGCCAACCGCAATCAGTGCATCGGGGCGAAGGGTTTCCACGTCGAACGGGATCGCCCCGACCGACTGAGAGGCGTCGATGATGAACGCGGCGCCCACCTCTCGAGCGCGGGCTCCTGCAGCTTCGAGGTCGATGCGCGTCCCGTCGGTCCAATGCGTATGAGGGAGCGCCACGACGGCCGTGTGGGGTGTAATGGCCTCGAGCAGGCGCTCGTTCCAGAGCGCGCCGGAGGGAGGCGGTCCGGGGCGCTCGACGCTATGGAGATCGCAGTCGTGCTCGGCCGCGAGTCGACGCCAGATGTAAACGTTGCTGGGGAACTGCTCGCCCAGGATGACGATGCGCTGGCCCGCTTCCAGTCGGACGTTCCGGGCCGCGGTCGTGAGACCGTAGGAGGCCGAGGGAACGATGGCGACCCGTTCCGGGGCGCCTCCCACCAGGGCGGAAAAACGATCCCGCACCTCATCGCAGCCCGTAAAGAAGGCCTCGGTCGGGAACGGAGTCGGCGAGCGTTTCTGCCGGACGCCGGCGATACCGGCCGCCTCGACGGATCGGCAAATGGGACCGAGGTACGCGCAGTTCAGATAGTGCGCGCCTGGGTCGAGCTGAAACTCGGCCTTCTGTGATGCGAGACCCGTCTGCGTAGCCGTGGTCATGTCGTTTTATGCGTCCGTAGTGAACAGTTCTCTGACGCCCACTCGATCCACCTTGCCGGTGGCGGTCCGGGGCAACGAAGGTACGGTTTTCCAGCGACGCGGCGCGCGGGCGCCGGACAGTCTTTCTTTGGTCCAAGCATCGAGTTCCTCCTCGATATCGTCGCGTCCAGTCGCGACCACGCAGGCCACCACCTCACCCCACACGGGGTCTGGCACGCCGACCACGCAGACCTCTCGAACATCCGGGTGCCTGGCGACTTCGGCCTCCACTTGAGATGGGTCTACGTTCGCGCCGCCCGATACGATGCGCGCGCTGCGCCTGCCCGTCACGCGCAGGCGCCCGTCTTCATCCAGCGCGCCGAGGTCCCCGGTCGCGAACCAGGTCGCCGGATCGCGGGCCGGGACGCCAAAATATCCCAGAAACAACCCGGGACCGCGGAGGCAGATCTCGCCGGTGGTTTTCGGCCCCTGCCCCGCGTCGCCGTTTCCCAAGGCGTCGTCGCCCACGGGTTCAATTCGAACCTGCGCGCTGGCGAGGGGGAGACCGACGCAGTTGGGTCGCATCCGCGCCTCTTCGGGGGAGGCGGTCGCGACCTGAGATCCCGCCTCGGTCATGCCGTAGGTGAGCGAGATCGGCCAGCCTTCCGAAACTGCGCGAGCCGTCACGGTCGCGGGCATGGCCGCGCCCCCGACAAGGGCCACGCGAAGCGAAGCGGGGGGAGGTTCGGCACGCCCGATGAGGCGGTGCGCCATCGCCGGGACCAGCGACACATGGGTCACGCCCCGTTCTCGCAATCGCTGGAGGGCCAACGATGCATCGAACCGAGTCGCGCCGAACGCGAGCGCGGCCCCCGCGGCAGCGGCGCGGGGAATGACGGCAAGGCCGCCAATGTGGGCCCAAGCGAGCGTCGTGAGCCACACCGAATCCGCCTCGAACCCCAACCGTTCGTTGGCTGCGCGTGCGTTCGCGATCAGCGCCGACCAGGTGTGCGCAACGATCTTTGGCGCGCCGCCGCTTCCCGAGGTCCAAAGGGCCACCTCGGTGCCGGCAGGCGCCGACAGACCCGGATCTTCCGCAGCGACCGCGCGCGTACAGACGGAGACCGGGCCGAATCCCGGCAACAGGAGCACTTCTCGTCTCCACTCGCCGTCGAGCCACGGCCGATCTTCGGAGGAGAGGATCATCTCCGGCTGGATCGCGCGGACGAACCGCTCGCGCTCCGGGCGCTTCCAAGCCGTGTGCGCCGGGGCGAGCCTGGATCCTGCCTTTGAAACCGCGAGCGCGGCTACGACCCCCTCGGGCGTCAAATCGAATGCATGCCCGATGGGTCGGGTGACGTCGGTCTGTCGGGCCACCAGCGCGGTGGCCAGCGTCTCGGCGGCGCTGGCCAGTTCGCGATACGACCACTCCTGAGACTCGGCGAGCAGAGCCGGACGATCGGCCGACGCCGCGACCAAATCGGACAGGGTCAAAACAGGCACCCGAGCGCGAATAGGAGCCCATACGCACCCGCCGCGCGCGCGGTCGAAGCCAGGGCCGGGTTCAGGAGCCGAAGGTCTTCATGGGTCCATACGGTGCGCAGCGGCGCGAGGGCAAGCAGAGCCGCGCCCGAGCCGAGAAGGACGCCGGGCGACCAGTAGCCCTGCGCCACACCGACGAGCGGAATCGCGACGGCCACCAGCAGCAGCCCCGTGAATTCGATCTTGGTCGCGCGTTCACCCAGCAACACGGCCAGGGTCCGCTTTCCCGCGACGGCGTCGGTCGCCCGGTCGCGCAGATTGTTGACGACCAGAATCGCGGTCGTCAACGCGCCGACGCCGACACCGGCGAGGATGGTGGCGGTACTCCACTCCAGCGCCTGCACGTAGTAGGTGCCGGCCACGGCGACCGGCCCGAAGAACAGCAGGACGAACACGTCTCCGAGCCCGTGATATCCGAACGGCCACGGACCACCCGTGTAGCACACGCCAGCCACGATCGAGGCCACCCCGATTCCAACGATGGGCCAGCCTCCACGCCACACCAGATACACGCCCACCACCACCGCGAGCGCGAAGCTCAACCCCGCCGCCGCGCGCACGGAACGGGGGCTGAGCTGGCCCGTCTGCGTGATCCGCGGCGTCCCTACACGATCTGGCGTATCTGCCCCTCGGACAAAGTCCGAATAGTCGTTCCAAAAGTTCGTCCCGACTTGGATACAAAGGGCCCCCACCAAGGCGGCCACACACGGCAGCAGCGCGAAGCGCTCATCCTGCCAGGCGAGCCCGCCCCCCATGAAGACGGGTCCGATCCCGGCCGGGAGCGTTCGGAGTCGAGCCCCGGCAACCCACGCGCTCGCGGTCACAGGGGGCTCGTCAGGGCCTCCAGGGATACTTCCGGAACTCCGGCTTCCGCTTCTCGAGAAACGCGTTGCGTCCCTCCTGCCCTTCCTCCGTCATGTAGAAGAGCATCGTCGCGTGTCCGGCGAGCTCCTGAAGACCCGCTTGGCCATCGCAGTCCGCATTGAACGCCGCCTTGAGACAGCGGATGGCGAGCGGACTTTTGTCCAGGATCTCCCGCGCCCATTCTACGCCCACCACCTCGAGTTGATCGAGCGGAACGACCGTGTTGACGAGCCCCATCGCTTCCGCTTCTTCGGCGCTATACTGACGGCAGAGATACCAGATCTCGCGGGCCTTCTTCTGACCTACCGAACGGGCCAGATAAGAGGATCCGAACCCGCCGTCAAAACTGCCGACCTTGGGACCGGTCTGACCGAAGACCGCGTTGTCGGCCGCGATCGTGAGATCGCTCACCACGTGCAGCACATGCCCTCCCCCGATCGCGTACCCGGCCACGAGCGCGATCACGGGCTTGGGCATGGAACGGATCAGCCGCTGGAGTTCGAGAACGTTGAGGCGAGCGCGGCCATCCTTGCCGACATACCCGGCCTCACCGCGCACCCGCTGGTCGCCGCCGGAGCAAAACGCCCACTTCCCGTCCTCGGCCGGACCGTTGCCGGTGAACAGCACGACACCGATCTCCTCGTCGTCACGGGCGTCGAGGAAGGCCTCGTACAGCTCGAACAGCGTCTCGGGTCGGAAGGCGTTGCGCACCTCGGGTCGGTTGAACGCGATCCGCGCGATCCCCTCGGCCTTGTGATAGGTGATGTCTTCGAAATCCTTGAACAGCTGCCAGTCGACGTCGGTCTGCGGCAGGGCTGCGGGTTGGCTCATCCGTGCGACTCCCCGTTGGATATTCTGTCGTGTATCGTTCGTGTGTGTTTGCTCGCTAGAGCGCGCCCTCGGCCGCGGTGCGCGCTCGGGCCACTACTGCGTTTCGTCGCTCCCAGTTCTGTTCACGCTCGACCGCCAATTCCAGCATCTGGATTCCCGGTACTCCGAACCCGACGTCCAGCGCTTCTCGCAGCACGTCGAGCGACGCGATCGGACGGTGCGGGATTCCCGCGGCTTGGGCAACCGCCGCGAAATCCACCGCGTGAGGCATGACGACGTATGGCGTAAACGGTGGATCGTGCTCTCGGATGGGCAGCATGTGAAAGATTCCGCCACCACGGTTTTGAAGAACGACGATTTGGAGCGAAACGTCGATGCGTCGTTGCGCAAACAACGCGTTCACGTCGTGGAGAAGCGTGAGATCACCCAAGAGCGCGACGGCGGGTTTGCCGCGCGCGACGGCCGCTCCAATCGCCGCGCTCACGTTGCCGTCGATCCCGCTGGCTCCGCGGAGGCCGATCGTGCGTACCTCTGCCGTGCGCCGGCCCGCAAAAGCGTCGACGTCGCGGATCGGCATCGAGTTCCCGATGAACCAGGTCGCGCCCGCCGGAAGCAGGTCGGCGATCGTCGCCGCCACGGCACCCTCGAACCATTCGCCCCCCACCGCCGGAGCGACCGCTTGGCGAACCGCCTCATCGAGCGCGCGCCAACGTGCGAGCCAGCCGTCTTCGGAGCGGGCGGCTCCTCCCGCCCCGTCCAGGGTCGACACCGGATCTCCGACTAGGGCGTGTGATGCGACTCCGAGATGATCGTTGAAGCGAATCGCGGGCGCGACCACGACTTGAGCGGGCGCACCCGGGTGTTGTCGGCCGAGGAAACGGAGTACCGTCGCCGAGGTCACGGGCGCGGCTCCGACTCGAACGATCACATCGGGTTTGAGCGCCTCGGCGACCCGGTCGGAGGCGAGAAAAAGATCCGCGCCGCCGACCGTGTACGCTTCCGCCTCCGGCCCGAACCGCGCGCCGGAAAGGGGGTCGGCGATGAGGGGGGCGCCCATCGCGCGCGCCAGGCGAAGCGCCGCGCGCCCCCACTCCGGGTCGTGCGCTGGGCCACAAACCATCAGCGGACGTCGAAAGTGTGCGAGCTGGCGGCGCAGCGCGCCGCTCGCATCGGCGCGCGGGGCGAGTTCGATCATGGGATCCGACGACGGATCTCTGTTCGCGACCCACCCTTCGGGGACGTCTCCCGGGACGAGGGTCGGCTCGAGCGGCTTCTCGAACTGAACGTTGACGTGCGCGGGGCCGTGCGCCGGACCGAGGGTAGCGGCCCAGGCTTCGGACGCCGTCATCCGCAGGCGGGTCAGCGCCTCCTCGGTCATCTCCGGGAGAGCGAGATCGACGTCGTAGCGAGGATAGCCGCCGAACAGTCGCACTTGGTCGATGGTCTGGTTGGCGTCGCTGAGGCGCAAACTCGCGGGGCGATCGGCGGTGACCGCCAGGAGGGGAATCTCTCCCTGACTCGCCTCCACGATGGCCGGCAGAAGATTGGCCGAGGCGGTGCCGGAGGTCGTGACGACGATGGCCGGGCGTCCCGTCGCCGCCCCAACGCCCAGCGCAAAAAATGCGGCCGAGCGCTCGTCCACGTGAGGGTGCACGAAGAAACGATCGTCGCGCGCGAAGGCCTCGACCAAGGGAGCCGACCGCGATCCAGACCCGACACACACGTGCTCGACACCGAGTAGCGCCCATGCATCGGCGAGCACTCGCGCCCAAAGCGTGTTGCGGTTTGGAGCGCTCATCGAGGAGCGCTCATCGCCTGGGGAGGATCCGCTTGGAAGGAGCCCGGGTCATGGCACGCGGGCCACGCCGAGGGCGGCCAGCATGGTCTGCAGCTTGACTCGAGTCTCATCCCATTCCGCGCGTGGTCGCGAACCTTCCACGATCCCGGCGCCCGCATACAATCTCAGGAGGGGTCCACGCGCGACGGCACATCGCAGCGCCGGAGCAAATTCCCCCTCCCCCGCCCCGTCGAACCACCCCACGGGCCCCGCGTACCAACCCCGATCATTCGGTTCTTGATCAGTGAGGATCTCGAGCGCGGCGCCGCGGGGGTGACCACAAACTGCCGCGGTCGGGTGCAGCGCGTGAATCAATTCGAGCGTCTTCATGGTTTGGGGGACGGCCGCCTCGAGTTTGGTGCGCAGGTGTTGGATCCTCGGGAGGCGAAGGAGGGCCGGGTCGGGGATCTCTTCGACCGTGAGCCCCACGCGCCTCAAGTGCTCGACGATGTCCTCGACCACGATCTGATGTTCTACCCGATCCTTGCGACTTCCCAGCAACTGACGGCCCAGCCATTCGTCGGACTCCGGATCTGCGCCTCTCGGGGTAGATCCACCCACGGCCATCGTCCGAAACAACCCGTCGCGGAGCGAACCGATCAACTCGGGCGAGGCGCCCAGAAGAAATCGGTCGCGGGCAAACTGGACGAGATACGTGTGAGCGAGCGGGTTGGCCGTGCGAAGCGCGGCAAGCACGCTGGCCGAGTCCGGAGCCTGCCCGAACGTGACGTCCAGGGGCCGGGCGAGCACGACCTTCGTCGCCTCGCCGTCGCGGATCGCGGCCAGAATGCGATGGATTCCAGCGGCCCACACCTCGGGTCCGACCGACTCCTCGATGGCCGTGGCAGACGGTGGAGCGTCGGGGGCCGCACCCAATCGTTCGAGTTCGGCGAGCTGCTCTCGGGTGCGGTCGGCGCGGCGGCGCAGCTCGTCGATCGCCTGATCACCCGGCGTGTCGTCCGGGAACGTCCGCGTCACCGTGAGCCAAGCCCCGCTTTCGTCCGCCTCTACCTCGAACGATGGGAGCGTGAACCTCGCGAGGGGAAACGCCTCCCAAAACCCCGGTTCGCCGCGCGTGCCCCGAGACGCGCCGGCGGCGCGGGCGGGATCGAACGCGAACCCGCCGTGGAGACGCGGCGGACGCTGCTCCCCGTCGAGGTCGGTGACCCACCGCCGTTCGAACAGACGATCGGCACGTTTCTGCACCCATCGGAACGGATCGTCGCGCGAGTCCAGCGGGCGCTCGCGTCCGTCGATTTCGTGGGCCGATCCTGCGTGCGCGATCCAGTGTGAGCCGCTCTGCCAGAACCCGCGTACTCCGGAGGAGGGCGCGGCCAACACGGCCTCCGGCTGTAGGCTCGGCAGTCGCACCGTGACGGTCGCGAAATAGCCGTCGACTCGATCGGGCTGGCGCATGGGGGCCGGGGCATCGACGTCTCGCGAACGGGTGCTCATGCGCCCGCCATCGCTCTGGCCGCGGCCCGATGGGCGATCGCATGCAACTCCGCCGTGTCCTCCGGCGTCGCCGCGTAACCGCCGGAAAGCAGAAGCGTCAACGGTACTCCCTCGTCTCGCGCCAGTTCGATGACGACCTTGTCCCGCGCCTCCACGCCCTCCCGGCTGAGCGCGAGCCGGCCGAAGCGATCTCCCTTCACTACATCCACCCCCGCAAGATAGAAGATCAAGTCCGGGCGAGCCCGTTCGAACGCTTGGGGCAGCGCCTCAACGAGCGCCGCCAGATAGATCTCGTCGTCGGTCCCATCCGAAAGCCCCACATCCAAATCAGACGGAGTCTTCCGGAACGGATAGTTCTTTTCGCCGTGCATCGAAAACGTAAAGGTGTCGGGGTCATCCGCGAACACCGCGGCCGTACCGTTTCCCTGGTGCACATCGAGATCGATGACCAACACCCGCTGGATCCATGCGCCCCGTCGCAGCGTGCGCACGGCAACCCCGATGTCGTTGAGCACGCAAAACCCCTCGCCGTGACCCGGAAACGCGTGGTGCGTTCCGCCGGCCAGATTCGCGGCCACCCCATCTTCGAGGGCCATCCAGGCCGCGTTGACCGTTCCGCGGACCGCGAGTCGAGAGCGCGTGACCAGCGCGTGCGACCATGGGAGACCGAGCCGTCGGATCTCGGGACGCGTGAATTCACCGCTGCGGAGCTTGTGTAGATACGACGCGGTGTGGACGAGCGAGAGATCCTCCCAACTCGCCTCCTTCGGCGCGACGACCTCCGTCGGACGCAGTACGCCATCGCGTTCCAGGATGCGGCGCAGGGCCGGAAACTTCCCCATCGGAAATGCGTGTCCTTCGGGAAGCGGCACGGAGTACCCGTCGCAGTAACTGACCCTCATGCGCAGCGCGGGGCTGCCGAGACCGGATGTCGCGCTCGGGTCTGGTTCAGACCAACTGCCGCCCTGCCTAGAAGAGTCTGAATTGCAGCCGGAACAGACGCCCCGGCTGGGGTAGACCGCACTGATCGAAGACGGCGGCATCCGTCACGTTGTCGAATGACGCCGAAGCCTGAAGCGTTCGGAACGGACCGCCCAGGTTCCACTGACGACTCACGAGTAGATCGAGGCGTTCGGTCGAGTCGAGCGCGAGGTCGCTCCCGGCATCGGGGTTGACGCAGTACTGACGACCGACGAAATCGACCGAAGCGCGACCCATCACGCCGGCGAGGAGTGGCGCCGCAAGATTCACGGACCCGGCGATCTCCGGCTGATATTCGGCCCGCGTCTGCGGCCCGGTCGCTCCCACTGCGTTGAGTTGGACATCCTGCCATGTCAGGTCCCCCCCGAGGGAGATGCCGCCCCACTGCACCGAACTCAGGAGCTCGAGACCGGCGGCCCGCACTTGATTGCGATTCTCGCGACGAAACCGACCGTCGCCCAGACCGGTGCGGACGATGGCATCGGACAACCGTTGGTGGAATAGGACGGCCTGCGCCTCTAACGCCCCGCCGAACGCGTCGGTCGTCCCCGTCACGCCGGCCTCGACCGCTCGAAGCGTCTCTGGCAACAACATCGGGTTGGGGACGAAGCGATCGAGCGCACCGGAGTAGAGCTCACGCAGCGACGGGAATCTCACTCGACGGCTTGCCCCGAGATGGAGCCGGGTCGCGTCGCCAAGCTGGGCGGACGCGCCGAGGCGCCCTCCCCAATCGGTAATCGGATTGCGGGCAAACTGCCGTCCCGTTTCGGGCGTCGTCCCCCGATCCAGGCTCGCGCCGGCGCTCACACGTGCGTCGGACCAAAAGCCCGGCCCGGGAGCCGCGAGCGGAAACTCGACTTCGGCTCCCAACGAGAAGAGTCGCTGTTTGAAGATCGAGCGGTCCCCCGGCTCGATGCGCTCGACGTGCCGCGTCTCGGACCAGGTAAACGCGCTTCGAAAAACCCCTGACCCGAGTTCATGGTCAGAGAGCATCCGAGCCGTCAGCGTCCGGTCGTCGGAAAACTCGCGCTCTTCGACCGTCTGGTAGGCGAGCGTTTCGTACGAATCGATCTGCATATCCCCGACATCGACTCCGAGACTGACTTCAAAATCGCCGGTCCCAAACGGCGTTTGACCCCAGGCGGTCCCGGCCGAGACCGCCGTCATGAACCGGGACGTCTCTGGGATCCTCCACAGCCGTGGGTCAATCACGTGCAGCTCAGGCGACACCCCGCGCTCCGCATCGAAGGCAAACGCCGACATCGACGCCCACGCTCCCGACTCGGCCGTGTACCGACCAGTGAAGAAGCCGCTGGTGTGCCGGAGATCACTGTTCAATCGCTCGCCCGCCACGCCCGCGGGTTGGACGATGCCGCCGGCCAGAGGCACGGCGTCGCGGGTGCGATAGCCGGCCCCTGACTGAATCGACAGCGATCCGCCGCCCATGTCCCAGCTCTGGCCGATCCGACCTCCGAACACCGTGGCCCCGGTCTCGTCGAGACCCGCTTGGATCCCGCTGAGCGGTCGGTCACGATCGACCTCACCACGACCGATTTCGATCGCCACCACACCGCCGAGCACGTTGGGGCCGTGCAAGACCGATGAGATCCCGCGATAGAGTTCGATCTCGCGCGCCGCGTCGATGGGGATCACGGACAGGTCCGACCGCGCATCCCAACCCAGCGTCAGTGGGATGCCGTCGACGAGGACGGCGACCTGTCGAGACTCGGTCCCCCGCAGCGTCAGCTGTGCCTCTCCGCGCGAGTTCTCGCGCACCTGCACGAAGGGAATCTCGCGAAGCGCATCCTCCAGGAGCGGGACCGCGGACACGCGCGGCGAAGCGAGGTTGAGTCGTACCGCTGAAACGCCCGAGACCGACGCGAGCGGGCGGGTGGCCTGGACGCTGAGATCGGGCATCTGGAAGCGAGCGACGGTGACCGTGTCGGGGTCTTGAGCCGCAGCGCCCCCCGCGGTAAGGGATCCGCACAGCACTACGCCGGCTCCGTAGAGCATGCCGCGCTTTGAATGTCTGTGAGATCGGCGGATCATCGGTCGCTGTATTTCGTGGAAGTCGTGCCCCTCAATAGAGACGCACCAACGGCTAAAATCGCTGCAATGATGGCGCCCGTCCCCGTCAGATCTCCGTAGCGTACATACAACGTTTCGATGTCCGTCGTGTACACGTCGGCCACGAATGCGGCGGGTTCAAAAAAGGCGGTCTGATGCGAAACTCGACCGAGCGGATCGACGATCTCCGACACGCCTGTGTTGCCGGAACGCGCCACCCCCATCCGAGTTTCGATCGCACGCATCACCAAATGCGCCGGGTGCTGATACAGCGCGCTCGAGCGACTCCACCACGTCTCGCGTCCGAACCAGGAGTCGTTGGTGATGTTGACGAGAAAATCGGCGCCACTCTGGCGATAGTGTCGCGCCAGCGGGGAGAAGATCGACTCATAGCAGATCACGGTACCGAACGTAGGCCGGCCCACCGCGCTTTCAATCTCACTGGGGGCGACCAGGTGGCCGACGCCAAAGTTACCGCTCATGAACGGGATCCCGCCGAGCCACTCGGGTGGAATGAACGGCGTACGCTCGACCATCGGAACGAGAAACCGCTTGTCGTAGCGACTCGGACCATCGAAACCCGGGCGAAAATGAAACGCGGAGTTGTACCCCTGATACTCTCCGCCGCCGAGGTCGCGTCCGCCCAGCGCCCCCATGACGACGTCTGCCTGGAGCGCGACTCCAAGCTTGCTCGCCCAGTCCTGGATGCCGGGCGAGCCCGCATAGTTGAGCGAGGGTAACGCTTCCAGGAATTGCGGCGCCATCGTCTCCGGCATGATGACCAGATCGAGTTCTTCGGTACCGACCCAGGATCGGGTCAACGCGTCCACCACTCGAATCGCGCTATCCGCAGCCACGGATCGATCGTCGATCTTGAGGTGTTCCGGTATGTTGGGCTGCACGACGCCCACGCGCGCCACCGGTCGCATCTCGATGGAGTCCCAGCGCGCGAGCGAGTACCAGATCGGAGCCCCGATAACGAGCGCAACGGCCACCAGAGGCTCCAACAATCTTCGAAGCCCTCCGTCGCGAAACGCCAAATAGGTGAGCGCGATCAGCGCGTTGACGAGCGCCAACCAGAAGGACAGACCGCGCGAGCCGACGATGTCCGCCGCACCGATCAACTGCGGGAAGTTGGTCAGCGAATCCCCGAGCTGCATCCAGGGGAACGAAACGTCCGACAGATGTGCGCGAACCCACTCCTGCGACGTCCAGAACACCGGGAACACAAACCACAGCGGCCAGCGAAGACGTGTTCTTACCTGGTGCAGCCCGCCCATGGCCAGCGACATGAACAACGACATGACGAGGATGGGCACGAGGAAGGCGAGTACGGCGAACCACGTGTAGAAGATCAGCGCGACGAGAAGCCAATAAAAGACGAGTGTAAAATAGATGAGGCCGAAGAAGAACCCGCCTCGACGCGCCTGTCGATTCCCTTCCGCGCCCGCAGGCAGACCCTCGATCCAGATGATCAGCGGCACGAGCGCCACGAACGGAATGACGAGGAGATGAAGCGGCGGGAACGCCAACGCGGTCAGCACACCCGCTACGAGAAGCGGCCACGCTCTGTGCGGCATACATCGATCTCGCAGACCGCCGACCCATCCGAAGCCTCTCACGCCACCCCCGTCGCGCGATCCAAGGCATCCCCCACCGACGCCACCGTCTCGGCAATATCCTCGGAGGTATGCGCCGTCGAAACGAACCCGGCTTCGAACGCCGAAGGGGCGAAGAAGAGGCCGCGCTCGAGGCAGGCGCGATAGTGCTTCGCGAAGAACTCCGTGTCGACCTGTTTCGCATCGTCAAAGTTGAGCACGGGTCCCTCGGTGAAGTAGACACCCCACATCGAGCCGAGCGCCTGACCACAGGCAGGGACGCCCCGAGCGCGCGCGGCGGCCACGATCCCTTCGACCAAATCGGCGGCGGCCGTCTCTAGCGCATCGAACGGATCGAGGCGTTCGAGTTCATCGAGTTGTGCCAACCCCGCCGCCATCCCGAGCGGGTTCCCTGACAACGTGCCGGCTTGATACATGGGACCCGCGGGGGCCACCCATTTCATCAAGTCGCGGCTTCCGCCGTACGCGGCGACCGGAAGACCTCCGCCCACGACTTTGCCGAGCGTGGTGAGGTCGGGCGCGATGCCGAACCGTTCCTGGGCGCCCCCGCGGGCGACCCGAAAGCCCGTCATCACTTCATCGAAGATCAGCAGCGCGCCCCCCTGGGTGCAGCGTTCGCGAAGACCAGACAAGAACCCCGCACGCGGCGCGATGAGCCCTGCATTTCCGGCGACCGGCTCTACGATCGTCGCCGCGATCCGGTCACCATGGCGTGCAAACGCCGCATCGACGGCCTCCAGATCGTTGTAGGGCACGGTGACGGTGAGGGCCGAAACCGCGTCCGGCACCCCCGGGGAGTTGGGCAGCCCCAGCGTGGCGACGCCCGAGCCGGCCGCTACGAGAAAAGAGTCGGCGTGCCCGTGATAACAGCCTTCGAACTTGAGGAGGAGATCTCGCCCCGTCGCCGCCCGCGCGAGACGAACGGCGGACATCGTCGCCTCGGTCCCGCTGTTCACAAAGCGGACGACCTCTACGCTGGGGACCCATTCGGCCAGACGCTCGGCAAGCTCGACTTCCCGCGAGTTACAGGCACCGAAGCTCATTCCATCGGCCGCCGCCCGTTGTACCGCGTCGACGACCACCGGGTGCGCGTGACCGAGGATCAACGGGCCCCACGAGAGGACATAGTCGAGATATCCCCTACCCTCGGCATCGAAGATGCGAGGCCCCACTCCGCGCGAGGCGAAGAACGGATCGAGCCCCACGGAGCCGAAGGCTCGAACCGGCGAACTGACGCCGCCCGGCATGACGCTCCGGGCGCGCCGCACCCAGTCGCTGGACGAAGGGCTCACCGGCCCCAGGCGCTCTCGAGACCGAGGCCGACGACCGGGAGCATCCGAGCTTTCGAGCCGGACTCCGCAGTGTCGGCTTCGACTTCAGCCGGGGCTCGCACGAGTTCGACGACCGTGCCACCCAAGTCGAAGTCGCCGGCGCGTTCGATCGTCACGCGCGCCAAGGCCCCCTTTGCCAGCGGCTCCGCGCTCCACAGCACGGTGACTCCGTCCACGTCGTCGGCTTGACTCGCGATCCGTCCGATCCACGCGGCCCCCTCCGGTGTTTCGGAACCATACAGGTGAGAGACCACGGGATCGTCCGAAGCCGCTCGCTCGTCGACGATGGCGATCCGCTCGCGTCCCATCTCGTCTGAAAGGCGTTCGGCGCTCGCCGCCCGTTGCACTTCGATGATCTCCTCCAAGCGCGCCTGCGCGACATCTTCGGGCACGTAGTCGTCGGTCATCGCGGCCGCGCGGGTGCCCTCCTGAGGGGAGAACGCGAACGCTCCGAGGCGGTCGAAGGGAGCTTCATCCAGGAAGTCGACCAGCTCCCGAAACTCCGCATCGGTCTCACCGGGGAACCCGACGAGGACGGTCGTGCGCAAGGTGATGTCGGGCACGCTATCTCTAAGCCATGCAACCTTTTGGCGAAGCGTCGTATTGCGCTCCGGCCTCCGCATCCTCTCTAGCACCGTGTCGCTCGCGTGTTGGATGGGCATGTCGACATACGGCAGCAATCTCGGCTCGTTGGCCATGACCTCGATCAACGAATCCCTTAGCCCCGCAGAGTAGATGTAGAGCAGTCGGAACCATGGAATCGATGTCTCTTCAAGCAATGTTTGGACAAGCGTCGCGATGTCGGTGCCGTCGCGAAACTCCCGGCCGTAGTGCGCCAGATCCTGCGCCACGAGGTTCACTTCTACGGCGCCCTGGGTCTCCAACCGCTGAGCCTCCGCGACGATCCGGTCGAGGTCGAAAGACCGGTGCTTCCCGCGCCACAGCGGAATCGCGCAAAACGCGCAGCCGTGGTTGCACCCTTCGCTCACCTTCAGATACCGAACGTGGCGCATGCCGAGCGAGAGACGTTCGCCCGGGTGTACGGAGCCGCGCGAGCTGTCGAGATGACCCCGCGCTTCGAGTTCGGGAATGAGTCGATCGAGATCGCGGAGACCGAGATAGAGATCGACTTCGGGGAGCGCGGCTTCGAGTTCTTCACGGTAGCGCTCGACCATGCAGCCGACCGCGACCACGGACCGACACGCCCCTTCTGTCTTGAGCCGTCCCGCTTCGAGTAGCGCCTCGATCGATTCTTCTTTTGCCGCGTCGATAAACCCGCACGTGTTGACCACGATGACTTCGGCCTCGGCGATGTCATCGACTCGGTGCGCCCCCTGCCCGACCATCGCAGCCAGCATGCGCTCGGAGTCGACAGTG
The DNA here is from genome assembly GCA_029262175.1 of Gemmatimonadota bacterium. Lineage (GTDB taxonomy): Bacteria > Gemmatimonadota > Gemmatimonadetes > Palauibacterales > Palauibacteraceae > Palauibacter. The sequence goes on along the minus strand of JAJCZV010000205.1, from coordinate 82,105 downwards.
TTTTTGTCGCACCCGAGACTGATGAGACCCAGTCGCATACGCGTCAGCCCTCGAACGTCTGCACGCCGGGGGGCGCCGTAAACTGAAACAGCGCATCGTCGAGCGGCACTTGAGGCTCGAGCGAAGACAGCGTGACCGTTCGGATGGTCTCGTTCTCTTCTTCGATTCTGAAGCGGCGCACCAATGCATCGGTGTCGGCGATCCACACGCGCACGCTGCGGTAGCGTGACGCGCCAAGCGGGGTCAGTGTAATTACACGGGTCGACACGCCGCTCACCGATTCCACGCCTTCGTCGACGCTCGTGTAGCGGGTGCGAGCCTCTGAAAGGATCTGGCCCAGAACATCGACCGTTCCGGCCTCTGCCCCACCACCCAACCGCGACTTGATCACCTGGTCGGGCTGTTGCGAGGGCTGGTACGCCCAAAAATACGTTCCGTCGGCGACCAGCACGTCGCCCGCGGGTTCGGCGAACTCCATGCGGAAGTGACCGCTCCCGCGCTGATACCACGTGCCGGCGCCTTCGCTCACGCGGTCCAGAAGCGGGATCTCCATCCGTTGAACGAACGCGGCCCGTAACGACGTGATCTTGTCGTAGGCGACCTCGGCGGCCGCCAGCAGCGAGTCGACGTCGGCTCCGGAGCCCGAGACGTCGACTCCGGAGGCCGACTCGGACGGGGGAGCCGGCGGCCCGGTGACCGGCTCACTGACCGGCTCGGAGACGGACTCGGACTCGAAGGGCGGCGGGGCGTCGGTGGCCGGTGTCGTAGAGGGACGCGGAGCCGTGTTGGGACGCATCTCGCGATCCGGCACAGCCCGAGACCCACCCGGTGTCGGCGCGACCGGCCGTTCGGGCTCCGTGGCGGCGCCGCCGCCGACCGGCGCCTGAGCGTCCGCTCTAGGCCCGAACTCGGCTTCCAACTGCGCCTGCTCGGCCGACCGAGCCTCTGAACCCGCATCGGCGCAGCCGACGGCCAAGACCACGGCGCACACCCACAGACGCCTCGGCGCACGTCTCAATTTTCGCTCAGTCCGTCTTCCAAATCGATCAGCGATAGCAACACCTCCCGAGGCTTCGATCCTTCCGCCGGTCCCACTACCCCGGCGTAGTGCAACTGATCGATGATCCGGGCCGCGCGCCCATAGCCGATCTTGAGTCGACGCTGGAGCAGACTGGTCGAGCCCGCCGAGTTTGCGATCACGATTTCGGCGGCTTGACGGAAAAGGGCGTCTCTATCCTCCGCGGCAGCGTCGCTCATCTCCACCTTGCTCGCGTCCTCGATCTCTTTGACTACATCGAGGATGTCGCGTTCCTCCGCCGCCTCGACCAAGGCTCGGGCTTTCGCCTCCTCGCGGTACCAATCGAGCACGCGCTCGGTCTCCGCCGAATCGATGAACGCCCCTTGGATCCGAACCGGATCGGACTTACCGGGGGGCAGGAACAACATGTCGCCGTTCCCAAGCAGGCTCTCCGCCCCATTGCCATCCAGAATCGTGCGACTGTCGATCTTCGACGCGACTCGAAACGCGATGCGGCTGGGGATGTTCGCCTTGATCAAACCCGTGAGGACGTTGACCGAAGGCCGCTGCGTCGCAAGCACGAGGTGAATGCCGACGGCTCGCGCCTTCTGAGCCAACATGGCCAGCGGCGTCTCAACATCCGCCTGAACGGTCATCATTAGGTCAGCCAACTCGTCGATGATCAGGACCACAAACGGTAAGCGACCCTCCTCATACGGCAACGGATCGCTGACGCTTCCAGGAAGCTTCGGGCGAACGACCTCCTTGCCCTTCGCGAGACGCGCGTTGAACTCCTCGAGGTTGCGGCACCCGTTGGCCGACAACAACCCGAAACGGCGTTTCATCTCGTACACCGCCCACTTGAGCACCGACGCCGCTTCGTCGTTGTCGGTGATGACGGGGTGTCGAAGATGCGGCAGATCCCCGTACACAGAGAGTTCCACCATCTTCGGATCGACCATCAAGAGCCGTAAGTCGGCCGGCGTATAGCGATAGATGAGGCTCGTGATCAGCGTGTTGATGCAGACCGACTTACCCGACCCCGTCTGTCCAGCGATCAACAAATGCGGCATCCGGGTCAAGTCGGCGCAGTAGGGCTGCCCCGACAGGTCGCGACCAAGGGCGATCGGAAGCAACATGCGGGTGCGCCGATAGTCCGAACTCCCGATCACTTCACGGAGGCGTACCATTTCCGGGGCCGGGTTCGGCACCTCGACGCCCACCGCGCCCTTTCCGGGAATCGGGGCGACGATGCGGACCGATGGCGCCTTGAGGGCGAGCGCGATGTCGTCCGCTCGGGCCGCGATCGAACCCACCTTGACGCCGGGCGCGGGCACGACCTCGAACTGAGTGACGACGGGTCCCGTCGTCCATCCGCCGATCTCTCCCGCGATACGGAAGGTGGCGAGCTTTTCGATCAGGACGTTGCCGAGCCGGTCGAGGTCGCCGACCGCTAGACCGCTAGACCGTACGTCCGGTTCTTTGAGCAGCTCGAGGGGAGGGAGATCGGTTTGGTCCAGGTCGCCGGGATCGTCCAGCGTAGGCACCACGGGGGCCAGGGCGTTCTTGATCGTCGCCTTTTTGTCGTCGACGACCTTGCGCACCTTCTTTTTCTTCTTTCGGACCCGCGGCTTTGGCGACGCGGTTTCCCCAACGGGCTCGGCCTTCACGGGTTCGGCGCGGGCATCGGCCCACGGGGCGGTCGGTTCTCCGTCGCTGCGATACAGATCGGCGATCGCCCCGGCCAAGGTCCGCGCGCTCCCGCTGCCTGCGGAGAGGCCACGCCGTGCGGCTCGTCCCCCGCCCGCTACCGTCTGGGTCAACGATCGCCCGAGCGTAAGCACGAAGCCCATGATCAGCAGCGTCGCACTGATCAGCAGGGCCCCGACCCACCCGAAGGCGGATTGGAGGCCGGTTCCGATCGTCTCTCCCAGCCAACCGACTTCGGCCGTCGTGGCCGCGTCGCGAGAAAGCGATACCCAGAGCAGCGTGGGTAAGACCAGAACCAGACATGCGGGGAGCAAAGAGGCACGAATCACCCGACCCGAATCGCCCCATCCGAGGAAATGGGCGCCCCAGATAAAGGCCGAGATGGCCAACAAAGGAGCCAGGGGTCCGAGCACGAACGTCAGGCCGCGGTGAAGTAGCGCGCCGGCCGGACCGATCCAATTGCGACCGTCGGCCACCTCCGGGGAAATAAGCGCGAGTCCTGCGAGAAGCCCCAGCATGATGAGCCCAACTCCGAGCGCTTCTCTTCGCTGTCCTTCGTCCAGCATCAGCCCTCCTCCTCCCCACCCTTCACAAACGCGCCATCTCGCCAGACAGGGACGACAGAGAGGTCATCCATGGTCGCGCATATCTTTAGGTCGTCGCCAAGGCATAAGTCCCCGATTGCCCGGCCCGCCGCGGTTTCGGCGAGCCCCTCAGGGGTCGGTGCTCCGGCGCCGACCGCGAAATCCCGCGCCACGCGGGCCCCATCGCTCAAACGGACCTGTGGCCACTTTGCCTGAATTCGCTCCGTAAGATGGCCCGCGCACCACCCGTCGTCCATGCTCAGGCGACCTTTTCGCCCCGAGCACACGATCAGCACGTCCCGGAGCGCCGCAGGCGCCTGCCCCCCTGGCGCCGACTCCGCTGCCCGCGCCAGCGCTCCCACCACAGCCTTCGCGTTGCGAAAGCACGCCAGGGTCAATTGCGAAGCGCTGGAAACGGCCTGGATCGCAGCCGTGCCGTTGGTGGTAGTGAACACCAAGATCCGACCCCCAACCGCTTGCGGTGTGAAGCCACCGGGAGAGTTGCCGAGGTCGAATCCGTCCGGCGGCACGCCACCCCGTTCTCCACAGAGAAGCGTCCCGGGGAGATCTACGGCCAGGGCGCGCGCTTGCTCGACGGTGCGAGCTGGAATCACGCGTTCCGCACCAGCGGCGAGAGCCGTCGTGATGCTCGTCGTCGCGCGTAACACATCGATGACGATCACCGCTCGTCCTTCGAGCGAGGCTCCGCCAAGCTCGTGGGGAAGCCACACGACGTCGAGCGTGTTCACGACTTCTCGACGGCTTCAGCTCCGCGCGAGATAACGCTCGACAAATCCCGTGTCGACGTCACCCGAGACAAAGTCAGGATGCGCGAGGACCTTTCGCAGGAACGGGATCGTGGATTGGACGCCCTCGAGAATGAACTCCTCGAGCGCATGGTACGCGCGAACGCGCGCCTCTTCTCTGGTCGCCGCACTCACGATGAGTTTTGCCAGCAGCGAGTCGTAGTAACGCGGCACGACATAGCCCGCATAGATATGCGTATCGACTCGAATCCCGGGACCACCGGGTGCGTGGAAGGTCGCGATCGTACCGGGCGACGGGCGGAAGTCATGGTCAGGATCTTCGGCGTTGATTCGACACTCGATCGCGTGCCCCTGGAGACGAGGCGGCTCGCGAATCTCCAGCTTCTCGCCAGCTGCGACGCGAATCTGTTCCTTGACGAGGTCGGTGGACGTCACCAACTCCGTAACCGGGTGCTCGACTTGGATGCGCGTGTTCATCTCCATGAAGTAGAACTCGCCATCGGGCGTCAGGAGATACTCCACGGTACCCGCGCCGTGGTAACCGATCGCCTGCGCGCCCCGTACGGCGGCCTCCCCCATGGCCTCGCGAAGCTCCGGCGTGACCGACGGACCCGGTGCTTCCTCGATCAGTTTTTGATGTCGCCGCTGAATCGAGCAGTCCCGCTCACCCAGGTGCACGACGTTGCCGTGGCGATCGCCAAGGAGTTGGATCTCGACGTGACGGGGGCGGTCGATCAACTTCTCGAGGTAGAGCGTTCCGTTTCCGAAGTTCGTCTTCGCTTCGTTGCGCGCGACCGCGAAACTTTGCGAGAACTCCTCCTCGTCGGCCGCCGCACGCATGCCCTTTCCGCCGCCTCCCGCGGCCGCCTTGATCATGACCGGAAATCCGATGCGCCGGGCCTCGGCGAGGCCGGCAGCCACGTCGTCTGTCGGACCTTCCGAGCCAGGCACCACCGGGACGCCGGCCGCGATCATCGTGCGCCGCGCCTCCGCCTTGTCGCCCATGCGACGGATCTGCTCGGGTGTGGGACCGATAAACACGAGCCCGCTTCGCTCGCAGATCTCGGCAAATTCCGGGTTCTCTGCCAGGAAGCCGTAGCCGGGATGAACCGCGTCCGCACCTGTGATCTCCGCCGCCGCGAGGATGCGCGGGATGTTGAGATAGCTCTCGCTACTGGGAGCCGGTCCGATGCAGATGTGCTCGTCGGAAAAACGAACGTGAAGCGAGTCTTGGTCCACATCCGAGTGAACCGCGACGGTTCGGATATCGAGTTCGCGGCACGCTCGGATAATCCGCAGCGCGATTTCGCCGCGGTTCGCGATGAGGATCTTACGGAACACGTTTCTGGCGGGGGTCTGAGTGGCCGTCTAGGACGGTTCGACGCGGAAGAGGAGCGCCCCATATTCGACGGGGTCGGCGTTCTCCACCGCGATCTCGCGCACGATGCCGTTAACCTCCGCCTCCAGTTCGTTCATGAGCTTCATCGCTTCAAGGATGCACAGCGTCTGACCCTTCTCGATCCGATCCCCGACGGAGACGAAGGGCGGCGCATCGGGAGCCGCCGCTCGATAGAACGTGCCGACCATTGGAGAGAAGACCTCGATCGTCCCATCGGCGGGCGCGGTTTCGCCCGCAGCACCGGCGGCCATCGGGATGGCGATGTCCGTTCGTGGGGGCGACGAGGACAGAACGGGAGCAGCCGTCATCTGCGGTGATTTGCGGATTCGGACTCGGGTCGTGAAGCGCTCGACCTCGAGCGAGTCGATGTCGGAGTCTTCGACGAGTTTGATGAGACTCTTCAACCACTCGATATTCATGAACTCACCCGGGTGACATACTTGTCTTCGGTTCGATCCACGCGGATCACCTCTCCTACCTCGACAAACAGTGGGACCTGGATCACCGCGCCCGTTACGAGCGTGGCCGGCTTCGTCCCGCCCGAAGCCGTATCCCCACGCACTCCGGGATCGGTCTCCGAAATTTCCAGTTCTACGAACTGTGGCAGCTCGACAGCCAGCACGTTTCCATCTCGGTTCAATCCCTCGCACTCCATGTTTTCCTGGAGATATTTGAGTTGATCGTCACCGATCTGGTCCGCGCCAATCGGGATCAGCTCGAAGGTCTCCATGTTCATGAAGTAGTACAGCTGCCCGTCGGTATAGCTGTATTGAATCGGTCGCCGTTCGAGCCGAACCTCTGTGACTTTCTCTCCAGCGCGGAACGTTTTGTCCAGTACGCCGCCGGCCATCACGTCCTTGAGCTTCGTGCGCACGAACGCACCGCCCTTCCCGGGCTTCACATGCTGAAAGTACGTGATTTGATAGAGGGTGCCATCCATCTCGATGACCATCCCATTCCTGAAATCAGAAGTATTTGCCATCCGTAGTCGTCTTGTCGATCGGGGACTGAGTCTCTAGAGCTGTATGAGCTCGCGGGGGAGGTTGGTCAGCGTGCGGGGGCCTTCCTCGCCCACGAGAACGTCATCCTCGATTCGCACTCCTCCCTGATTGGGAAGATACACCCCGGGTTCCAGAGTCACCACGTTGCCCGGAACGAGGGTGTCTTCCGACTTGGATGAGAGCGACGGGCCCTCGTGCACCTCGAGGCCGATCCCGTGACCCGTGCTGTGCCCGAAATATCGATCGACTTCGTGCCGAACCAGAACACCTCGCGTCACGGCGTCTACGTCCCGACAGGCCGCACCGCTGGTGACGGCCGCCCGCCCCAGGGTCTGCGCCTCGAGCACCTGGCGGTGGATGGTCGCCTGCCAGTATTCGGGCGTCCCGACCACGAATGTTCGGGTGATATCGCTACAATAGCCATCGACCCGCGCACCGAAATCCAGCAAAACAAGATCTCCGGCCTCGATACAGCGATCGGTAGGCGTCGCGTGCGGGAGCGCCGTGCGAGGCCCGCCGGCCGCGATCACCTCGAACGGCAGCGTCTCGGACCCGCCCTGGCGAAGTTCGGACTCCAAGAGTCCCGCGACGCGCCGCTCCGTCGGTCGGTCGTGCCAGTCGATGGCCGCGAGCGTCCGCTCGAGCGCTTCCTCGGCGACGGAGACCGCCCGCTCGATGGCTTCGATCTCGGTGGCGTCTTTCGACCGCCGGAGGCCTCCCACGAGATCGGTTATTGGCGCGCAATCCACGTCCGGGATCGCTTCGACGAGTCGTTTGTGGTCCGCCACCGTGAGGTGGTCCGACTCGAAGACAACCGATCGAGTCTGTTCTCCGATTACATCGGGTAGCGTCGCCATCCAGACGCCCCGCGTGATGCAGATGCGCGTGGGTCCTTGGACCTCGTCGTTCGCCTGCTCGTCGTATCGAAAGTCGGTGAGAAGCGTGGACGCCCCCGATCTGGCGATGAGAAGCGCCCCGGAGGAGCCGGTGAACCCGCTCAGGTACCGTATGTTTGCCCGCTGCGTGATGAGGGCGGCGTCGTGCCCCGCCGTCTCGAGTACCGATTCGAGCGCGAGACGGCGTTTAGCGTGGACGCTCAAACCCCGGTCTGCTCCCGCAGGTGACTGGTCAAAGCCTCCAGTCCAAACGTATAGCTCGACGCCCGGAAGCCGGCGATGACCCCGATCGCGAGATCCGAGAACACCGATGTATGACGAAACGGTTCACGCGCGAAGACGTTGGAAAGGTGGACCTCCACGAACGGCCGTGCGGAGGCCGCGAGCGCGTCCCGGAGCGCGACGCTGGTGTGCGTGAGCGCGCCGGCGTTCACCAACCACGCATCGACGGACATCGCCTGCGTTTGGATCCACTCGACGATGGCCCCTTCGTCGTCGGATTGAAAGAAACACAGCTCTGCACCTTGTTCTGCGGCGCGTTCGACCAGGAGCTCCTCGATTTCGGAGAGCGTCATGGTCCCGTAGTGCTGCGGGTCACGCTCACCCAGCAGATTCAGTTTCGGTCCGTTCAGGACGCCGATTCTCATGGCTCGCGTCCGAGTCGCACCAACCACTCCGGCCAGCGACCGGGCGCACTCGGGGGGGGGGCATCGCCTTTTCCGTCGAGAATGTCCTCGATCAGAGCCCCCATCGTATGCACCCCGTCTGTCGCAGGCGCCGGGGGCGCCGCATCGGCCGGAGACGTCGGGGGCGCCGCATCGGCCGCAGACGGCCCAGAACTCTGCGCCTCCTCGGAGCGCCGTTCGTCGATCACCCTGCCCGCTGAGCTCGTCGGCCCAACCGCGGGCGGGGCCGGGAACGGCTCGGAATGAGGATCCGTGCGGCGTCGAGCATCTTCGAGCGCGGAGGCCAGTCGCGCGTTGTAGGGATCGCGAGCCAGGAGCCGCTCGTAGATCGCGATGGCGCGATCAAAGAGCCCCTGTCGCACATAGAGCGCCGCGAGCGTCGCAGTCTCGAGCTCCTGCTCACCGGCGTCCGGGGCTTCCGGCGCCGCTGGGCCGGCTTCTTCCTCCACTGGCCGAGGCTCCGCTGCCGGCGTCTTCGCTGCCGGCGTCTCCGCTGCCGGCGTCGCCGCTGCGCCGTCTACCGCGGGCCCGGTCTCCGCGCGCAGATCTCCGTTGCCCCCGTGCGTCTCGTGCCAATCCGCGTCGAGTCGAGCAAGCCACCCCGCCCCGCGACGTGCGGCGCTCTCCTCTTCACGGGTCAACGCATCGTCAGGGGCCAGCGCACTCGTGGAGGGCCCATCCACGCCTAGCTCGGCCAGCGCGGCCTGTGCGACCAGGTTCTCCGAATCGATTTGGAGGACCCGTTCAAAGGCGGCGCGAGCATCCATCCTTCGGCCCAGCTCGGAGAGCACGCGCGCGTGAACGATGCGGGCGTTGAGATAGTGAGGATGGTGCTTTAGCCCACGTTCTACGACCTCTAACGCGCGCTCGACTTCGCCAGTCTTGCGATACAGATCGGCGAGCCGCGCGAACGTGTGGGTTCGACCATCCTGCTCGGCGCGCCGGACAAGTTGTTCGATCTCTTCGGATAGGTCTTCATTCGTGGCCACGGTGGAACATACCGGCCACTTTTTTTTATTGTCAATGCGGCTTGCCGTCAGGACGGCGTTCGTTGCCCCGGCTATGCGGCCCACATACGTTTTTGAACTGTTTTTCGCGGTAACCGAAGGGCCGGCCGTATACCAGCGATCGCCCATTCTAGCCCCGTCGAGGACGCCTCGCGGGGCCGTTTGACTTCACCGACAGCGGACTCGACGCCTCATGTTCATGGGAAAAATGCGCGACAGCGCAAAGTGGGTAATGGGAATCCTCGCCTTTGCCTTTGTCGGATGGCTCGTTTTCGAGGGCATCAACGACATGAGCGGCGGGAATCTCGGGGGCGATATCAACCCGGTGATCGGCGAGGTAGCGGGTCAAGACATCCGCTACAACGAGTGGAACCTCTTTCTCCAAAACCAGCTGGCGATGGTCAGACAGAACGGTCGCACGCTCACCGAAGAGGACGAGCGGATCGTCACGGACAACGCGTGGGAGAGCCTCATCAACTCGACCCTTCTGCAGGGCGAACTCGTACGGCTTGGGATCCAGATCACGGACTCCGAGGTCCGACAGGCGTTCCTGACGCAGCCTCCGCCCGAGTTGTTTGCGCATGCGGCATTTCAGACCAACGGGCAGTTCGACATCGAGAAGTACCGGCGCTTCTTCTCGGACCCCGCCACGGATGAAACGACGCTTCTTCAAATCGAGAACTACTACCGGTCTCTTCTTCCAAGGGCGAAGCTCGACGCGCTTGTGAAGAGCGGTATTTACGTCTCCGACGAGGAGGCTTGGGAGTTCTACCGAGACACCAACGAGACGGCACGCGTTCGGTTCGTTCGGGTCGATCCCGCGACGACCGTCGACGACTCTTCGGTCACGATCTCCGACGCGGAAATCCGCGCCTTCTACAACGAGCGACGCGACGAGTTCGTCCGGCCGGCGACGGCTCGGGTAAGCCTCGTCAGTGTTCCGCTTCGACCGTCGCCCAGCGACACGATTGCGGCGCGAGACCTTGCCACCGGCCTCTACGATCGCCTCGCTGACGGGGAGGACTTCGCGGAACTGGCAAGTGTGGAATCCCGCGATCCTGTTTCTGCTCCGGCGGGCGGATCCATGGGCTTTCGGCTCCAGTCGGCGTTCAACCCTGCGCTTGTCGAGGGTACCGACGGGTTAGCGATCGGGGCCGTCTCTACGCCCATCGAGACTGCGTTCGGGTTCCACCTGGTGCGTGTAGATCAGCGAGCGCGGGACTCTCTCGAACTCAGTCAGATCTTCATCCCGATCGAGATCTCGCCGGCCACCGAAGACTCCGTTTTCGACCTGCAGGAGGAGATCGAGGGCATCGCCTTGGTTCGTGACCTAAAGACCGCAGCGGACTCGCTCGGCGTCGCGATCACGACCGACCTTCAGCTGGTTGACGGAGTCACCTTTGTCCCAGGCGCTGGAGCGCTCGGCGTCGCGCCGGTCTGGGCGTTCGCTGACGAGACCGAAGTGGGCGACCTGTCCCAGTTCTTCGAGAACGCGACGGGGTTCCATCTGTTCGAATTGCTCGGTCGTCGGGACGAGAGTCCGATTCCGCTCGAGGAAGCTGCAACCGGGATTCGAGAGCAGTTGATCGTTTCCCGGAAGAAGGACCTCGCCCGGAACGCGGCGCTGGGGTTGATCGACGCGGTCGCTGGCGGAGCTTCGCTGGAGGCGGCCGCGACCCGATTTGGCTGGACGGTACAGGAGTCTCAAACGTTCCGGCGAGGGGACTTCGTCCCCGGCCTGGGACAAGGTACCGAAGCCATCGGCGAGGCGTTCGGTACGCGGATCGGTTCGACGAGCGGTGTCGCGGACGCCGGCGATGCGGTCGTGGTGCTCGAGGTCCTCGACCGCGAAGACGCGACGCGGACGGGATTTGAGGAAGTGAAGGCGGTCCTACTAGAACAGCTACGACTCGAGCGCTCGCAGGGCTATGTGGACAAGTGGCTTGCTGCCCTTCGGAAAGAGGCGGTGGTGGAAGACCACCGTGCGAGATTGATCAACCCCGAAGCCATCTAGCAGCTGCCAGCCCGGGCAGCTCCTCCTAGCGCACCCGATCCGATTCTCGCCCGGCTCGCGGGCGAGAATCACGACTGACGCCGCGGACCTACACTTCGGTCTTGGTCGCCTGCCGTTGCGTCGTCTCCGGCTTGACCGGGCTGTCTCCCGTGATCTCGGCCCGCATCTCGCCCTCGACGTCCTTGATGGACGTCTTGAACTCGCGGATCCCTTTGCCCAGCGAGCCGCCGATCTCAGGCAGCCTTTTGGCCCCGAACAGAAGCAGGATTGCCAGAAACACGATCAATAGTTCCCAAGGACTCAAACCAAACATCTTGAACTCCTTATTTGGGCTCGCCTCTCACGTTCGATTAGAGCAGCGAACGCGCGAACCACGCAACTAGTAGTATCCCCACCAGACTCAAGAAGTTCGCCCGGAGGATCAACGGTCCGATCGTGAGAGCGATAACGTTGAGATCCACACTGAGTGGACCCAACGATGCTGCAACCGTCGTGATAAAGAACTGCCGTGCTGCCGACGGCGGGAGCGTGATCGTCATGAGCTCCGTCAACAGGGCGCCCAAGATAAACCCGCCGGCTATGACCAGCACGATCCTTTTTGGCGACCGTTCCGGCCGCCGGCCTAGATCCGCCACTTACCCCACCCTCTCCACCACGAAGTCAACCGCCATATAGAGTGCAGAAACAAACTCGTTTTCCGGCAAACTAGCAAGCTGCTCACGCGCTTTCGCCGCCTGGACGCCCGCGTGTTCGCGGGCGCGTTCGAGCCCGCCCCGAGCCTCGACAACGTCGATAATCGCGCGAATCGACTCCGGCGACGGGTCGGGATCGGAAAAGACCGCTTCGACGGCCGACCGCTCGGAAGGTTGCATATTCGGGAGCGCCTCGATGAGCGGCAACGTCACCTTGTGCTCCTGAAGATCCTGACCCCGCGGTTTTCCTGTGACCTCGGTTGGCGACGCGTAGTCCAGCAGGTCATCGATGATCTGAAACGCCATTCCGAGGTGGTATCCGAAAGCCCGAAGCTGCTCGCGCCGTGTGGGAGCGCCGGCCATCGCCCCCAGCTCGCACGCAGCTGAAAGAAGCGACGCCGTCTTGCACTCGCACAGCCGATCGTAGTCTTGCCGAGTGAACGCCAACCCATCGTGCAGGATCAGTTGGCGCATCTCTCCCACCGTCATCTGGTTCGCGGTATTGGCGAGAATCGCGATCGGTTCGATGTCTCCCAGCGCCGTGATTTCGATGACCGCGCGGGAATAGAGGTAGTCGCCCGCGATAATCGCGACCTGATGCGTCCAACGATCGTTGACCGTCGGCATGCCACGTCGTTTCGGCGAATGGTCGACCGCATCGTCGTGAACCAAGGTGGCGACGTGCAACAACTCCACGATCGCGGCCAGCTTTGTGGCGGACTCGGTCGGCGTCCCCTCGACCCCGTTCGACAACAACACGAGGGTGGGACGAAACAACTTGCCACTCCGCGAGAACAGGTACTCGCCGACCTCGTCGAGCGACTCGAAACCTGAGGGTACCATACCGAGCAGTGCGCACTCCACATCGTGAAGGCGTTCTTTGACGGGTTGGCGAACCTCTTCGAGACCTACGAGTGAGGTCGGAAGCATCTTCTCCTCGGCGGGCGTGACACGAGAGAAGAATTTCGGCGCGCCCGCAGGGAAAGTCAAAGCGTGATCACGCCCCGAGGGCATGACCGGCCGCGCCGAGACCGGCGGTTTCGCCCGGTGCGAAGCAGAATAGTGGCCAAGACCCCTCTTCGGCAGTTCGTCAGGCGGAACAGGTCAGAATGCGATCCTGAACATCTCGATAGTCGATGTCGACGCTGAAGATTCGCTCGTAGCAGAGGAGTGCCTTCGAAACTTCGGACAGACGCTCGTAGCTCACACCGAGCTGGTAGAGCACGCCAAGCATTTCGCGATCGGTCTGGCCCAGGGACGCGAGGGCTTTCTCCAGGAGACGCACCGCGATCCGAGACTGCCCTTTTTCGAGAAACGCTTCTCCGAGCAGCTCGTACGCGAGCGGTGGAGGAGAAGGCTCTCTTACTGCCGCCTGAAGCTCGCGAATCGCGTCGTCCAGCTTCCCCATTCCCTTGAGCGTCGCACCGTACTCCGTGCGGGAGACAGAGTCCGATTTGGTCGGCTTCTCGCTGAGTTCGGCTCTAAACTCCGACAGGAGTTGCTCGAAATCGGATGCGGCGTCGATGCCGCCAGCCAGACCCGAGTAGGGTCTCGACTCCCCATCCTGTCGCCCGCTCGAGGCGCCACCTCTGGGAGAACCGTTTGCTCGGCGCGGGTGCGTCGCGATCATGCCGGGCTCGCCCCTGCCACCGTGGGCTGGCGTGTAGGGCGTTGTGCCTTCCGCTTCCTCGTTCACGTTTGCCTCCACTTCAACAGCACCTTCCAAACGGTCAAAACCTGCCTGACCCTGCGGATCGCCCGGAGTGAGATCCATCACCCGAGCGTACGCCTGTCGCGCCTCTGACGGACGCCCCAGTGTCTCGAGCCCTGCCGCCAGAACGAGACACGCGTCGGTAGCTTCCTCGATTCGTCCGAGATCCTGGAGGGCGTCGACGTAGCGCTGTCGGAACTCGACGTCGTGCTCCTCCAAGTTGCTGAGTCGGTGAATCACGAGCAGCGCCTTCTCGTGTTCCTTGCGCTCTTCCAGTTCCGGAAGAGCTCGCCGCAACACGCCCTGAGACGCGGACGAAACCCAGTCGGAGAACGCCTCTTCCGGATCTTCCGTCGCCAGCCGAGGCTCCGCCAGCGGTTGAGAGATGTCCTCCGCCTCGAAGTCGGGCGCTCCGACGGCTTCCTCCTCAACCTGATGGTCGACCGGCAGCTCGACCGCAATCGTCTCGGACTCGATCGACGCCGCATCGACGGCTTCGGCAGCGGCCTGCTCGGCGGCGGCTTCCTCCGCTGCGGCTTCATCGGCGGCGGTTTGCTCGGCGGCAGCGGCTTCCAGCGCCGCCTGCTCGGCTGCGGCGGTCTCTGCAGCTTCTGCGGCAGCTTGTTCGGCGGCAGCGGCTTCCAGCGCCGCCTGCTCAGCTGCAGCGGCTTCTGCGGCAGCTTGCTCGGCTGCGGCGGCTTCCAGCGCCGCCTGCTCAGCTGCGGCGGCTTCTGCGGCAGCTTGCTCGGCTGCAGCGGCTTCCAGCGCCGCCTGCTCGGCTGCAGCGGCTTCCAGCGCCGCTTGGTCGGCCGCAGCGGCCTCTACGGCAGCCTGTTCCGCGGCGGCCGTCACTCGGTCGATCGCCAGGTAGGCATCCTCAACCCAGTCGTCCGCCTCGGCTCCGGGCTCGGCAAGGTCTAGGTCGACGATCGGGCGCTCCAGCGCCCCGGCGCCGGAGACCTGCGGTGCGTACCGCTCGGAGTCCTCGATCAGGGGGGTCCAGGCCGCCTGTACGGTCTCGTTTGCCGCCTCGATCTCATCCCGAGGCGTAGGCGTGGCAGCCATCATGTTCGCCGTCACAGGCGGCTCCGGCGGCTCCGCGCCCTCCGGTTCCGGCACCAGCGCATCCGTCGCCGAGGGCTCGAGTTCGAAGGCGGACGTGCTGGTGATCTGGACGTCGATCTCGCCCGTGGCTCCGAGCTCGACAGCGTCCAACGCGAGATCGTCGGCATCGAAAGTTAGGGCGGGAGCGATCGCGTCGTGAGCCTCTGCCTGCTCGAGCGAGGCCGTGCCTCCCTCCACCGAGCGGGGGGTAAGCCCGTCCGCTTCGATCGGTTCATGATTCAAGTCGCGATCGAGATTGGCGAGATAGTCCCCCGCCCCCTCGTTGATCTCGAACGAGGTGGCGTCTGCGCCAACGTCTTCGACTTCGAGTACGCTGGACTCGAGAGCTTCTAAGGTCGATGGTTCGAGAAAGTCGACCGTCGCGATGTCATCGTCTGTGAATTCCAGCGGCTCCGAGAGCGTCGACATGCCGTCCTCGGGGTCGACGTCGTCGGGACTACCTACGGCGTAGGCCTCGGTCGACTCGGGCTCGACGATCTCGAGTTCATCGACGTGGAGTCCTTCCGCGGCCGCGGCCGGCTCGAACTCGTCTTGCCAAAGCACCGAACCGAAGTCGAGGTCGGCAGCGATCGCGTTCATGCCCTCTACGACGGTGTCTTCTGCTTCGCGAGGCGTCGGCTCGGGGGCCGCGGAAACGTCCGGGGTGAGTGGGTCGCCGTCTTCCGCTTCGACCACAGCTTCGACGGGAGCGTTGCTAGGGGCGCGAGTCGGGGCATAGTGGTCTGGAACAGAGAGGAACGCGTTGGCTAACGGATCCTCCTGGGCGACTTCCGCCTGCTCCGTCTCGAACGCACTCGCATCGCCGGTGCGGACTTTCTCCAGCACTTCGTCCGCGTCGACGCCCTGTGCGGATAGCGCGTCCCGTGCGGCCGTGACCCGAGCGGACGGGACCTCCGGATCCTCCTCATCGGCGAGCCACGAGACCCAAAGCGAAAGCGTGGGGCGATCACCGGTAAGGCCGATCAGCTCTTCCAACGCATCGTAGGCCGCGGCACTTCCACCACGTACGCGCATCGCCTCCGCGTAGCGATGAAAGTGCGACCGCGCATCCGCGATCAGGTTGGTGGCCAAGTGCAGCCGACCCAGTTGCAGGTAGACCGTCGACCGCTCGGGCAGGATTCGCAGAACCTTGTTGCACAGCGCGATCGCGCTCGTGTGGAGGTCCTGCTCCGAGTAACGCTCGATCGCCTGCTCGTAGTACCGCACGGCCGTGTTCTTTTGGCCGATTCTCAAATAGATGTCGCCGATCCGGTTGTAGAGACTCAGATCGGCGAAGCTCTCGTCCTGTTGCCGGCTGGCATCGAGAGCTTGCGTGTAGAACTCGATCGCGCGCGACCAGTTCTCTCGCTGCTCCTCTCGACGAGCTTTGTTCTTGAGTTGATTGACCTTCGACATTCGACTCACGACCCCGGGGCCGCGCCGGGTACTTCTTCGACTTGAACCGCTGCCGTTACGACTCCGGCCGCGTTGGAACTCGAGAGCGTCCTTACCGCGAAGCTGGCCAAGTGGTGATCGAGGCTCTCGCCGAGCGCGAGGTAGGCGGAGATTGTCGCCGCCTCGTCTCGAATCGCGAACGCGTAGTGGAGTTTTCGCGACAGCAACTCGAATCGACCGGGCTCGATCGTAAGCATCTCATCGATGACCTCGAGCGCCTGCGGGAAACACCCGGGGCCTTCAGCCTCCGCCATGATCACATTGAGGCGAGCCAAGAGTAGGGCCATCGGGTCGCCAGCCGCCTCTACAAAAGACGATTCCAAGACGACCGCCGTGTTCTCTTCGATGCGGCTGGGTTCTGACCTCTCCGTTTGGGCCGCCGGGGTCGGATCGAAGATCGGGTCGACCGCGACTTGCGCGTCGGCCTCGACTTGCGTCTCGACCTCCGAGCCGAACGCCCCCAAGGATGGATCGCTTACCGAACCGGACTCCCATGGGTCATCGAGCGGCGCATCCGGTTCGTCGGAAAACTCGTTGTCGAGCTCCTCGAGTATCGAAGTGTACTTCGGCGCGGCGGCAGCGACGGGCTCGGCCTCCATCACTGGCTCGGACTCGACGATGGGGGTCGGCTCGAGGACGGCCTCGACCTCGACCACCGGTTCGGCTGCGAACACCGGTTCAACTTCGATCGTGGGCTCGGTATCGATCGCGGGCTCGGTTTCGATCGCGAGCTCGGGCTGCACGTCTGGCAGCAACGAATAGCCCGCTGATGTGTCGAGTTCGGAGAAGGATTCGACCGGAACTTCCTCGACAGAAACTTCTTCGGCGGGGACTTCCTCGACGGGGACTTCCTCGACGGGTGTGCTCGCGAGAGGCGTCGGTTCCGGCGCCGGACCCGACGGTGAATCGGTCTCGCCTCGCTGTTGGAGCTCTTGAATGGTCCGCACGAGAATCACGACGGCGCGACCTTCGTCCTGCCTTCGTGACTTGACGGCTCGGAGCAGTTCGAGCGCCCGATCCGCTTCACCACGCTCGGCAAAAGCCTCGGCCAGTTCGACGCTGGACTCTTCGTCCGCCATGATCTCGACGATCTCTTGAAGCGCATCGAGGGCCTCGGCGCCGCGACCCTCCTCGATCAGCTGCTTTCGATATCGTCCGTGGTGGAGCCGAGCCTCTGCTTCGAGCCCGGAGAGCGCGGAAAGCCTTGCGGCCCGTCGATATGCGTCCGCGTGGTCGGGAGCGTTGCGCAAAATCTTCTTGCAGAGTGCAATCCCATTCGCGTAGAGCTGCTGGTCTTCGCAGTGCTGGGCAGCCCCCTCGTACGCTTGGAGGGCGTCGCTTTTCTTGCCGGCGCGCAGATATAGGTCGCCAAGGCCATTGTAGAGGCTTAGATCGGCAAAACCCGCCGTTTCCTCTTGATTGGCAAGAGCTTTTCGATATATGGCGACCGCAGCCTGGAGGTCTCCGGCTCCCTCCAGGTGTCGTGCTTCCGCCATCCAGTTGCTAAGAACAGCCATGAGCCCCGCTTTCGCGTTTTGCCGAGCCCCAGCGAGCTACAAGTGGGGGCGACCTCTAAGGGCAAAGAGCCGGCCATGGCTTGGGGGGTGGGAATACGTCGCGGAGGGGGCGAAGTCCTTTACCGATCCAGGGTTTGCTGATCGTAGTCAAACTTGAGATCGGGAGCGTCCCGTAGATTCACACTCATTTGGAAAATGAAGTTGCCGTTGGGCGCTCGCGCGAACAGAAATGTCGCCATCCAGCGGTGAAGATCTCGATCGAGCGTCACCGTGTGGTCGGCGAACTCGCCGCTTGTCACGTTGTAGCTCGTACGCCAAGCCAGCCGCCAGTTCGGCGTGGGGTTTAGTGAGAGCGTCGCCTGTACCGTCTGGCGATCGAGTGCCGTCTCGGTCTCGCGGCCTCGCTGCAGAGAGTACGAGAGTGAGAGTGTCCATGGACCACCCGATCGAAGACCGGGGTCGAGCGGATCTCGATTCTCATCGAACGATTGCAGCCGATAGCGAGAATCGGATGCGTTACGTAGCCGGTCGCGAGGATCCGATTGGCGACGCCCGCCTCCTCCGCCAAGACCCAAGAGTCCACCCAGTCCCGTCGCGGAACTAAACGTAAAGCTCCCGCTGAGGCTCGAGAGGATGGGAGCGAACTGGCGCCCCTCCCCAATCCCATCGAACAGGTCGAGACCGAGGTTTAGGGAGAGTCCACGGAGCAGATCCGAATTGATGCGATGATTCCAACGGTCCGTCGTGAGCGTGGGCTCGTTCTCACGGGAAAAATCGAACTCGAGCTGACTGGAGTTGATCCCGAACAGTACGATGTTTCGTTGCTCTCGCACCCGGGCGGGGGCTGCGGCGGAGTCACCACGCGCGGCCGGCGACTGACCTGAAAGCGAATCGGGCGCAACCACCGCCAGGGAATCGGGTTCGGGAGGTTCCTCGCCCAAGGCGGCCAACGAATCGCGCGCGAGCGCGATCGAATCCGCATCCACCAGGCGGCCCTCCAACACGGCCTGCTCCTCGGCATCCAGTTCGATATCGTCGCGAAGCTTTGCTTCGAAGGTTTGGTTCAGCGTGAACGTGACGCGGTTTTCGGCCCTGATGTTGGTGACGGGGAAGCCCGGGATCTGCAGGAGCGAATCGGCCGTCTGTATCGCCGGGGAGTAATCGTACGTGACCCGAGGCGAGAACTTGTGACGGATCCTTTGGAATGGCCCGAATCCCGGGAGGAAGCCATAGAGATCCGATGAGAGACTCGCGCCCACTCGCAAACGCGTGGGCGCGGCAATAAACCGGTTTTGAGTGCTATCCGATCGAAACGTGCTCGCGGCGAGACTGACCGTCGGACGAAAGGTGGTGCTACCGATCAAGTCGACTTGGTAGTCTGCCGTCGCCCCGTAATCGACTCGAGTCTGGGCGGTACCCGGCGGCATTGAACCGAGCGAGTCGAACGGCGTCGTAGCGACGCGATTGAAATTGGCGTTGCTCGAGATCCCGAACGAACCGAGGCGAATCCCCGTGTTGACGCTTCCGCGATCCGTGGTGCGATCGTCGGACTCTTCTTGCGACTGGATCAGGCGCGAGTAGTTGAACCCGCCGTTCAGCGTGATGTTGTTGAACAGTCCGCTACGGTTACGGGGCGCCTTGAACAGGGTGACCGGAGAGAACGTCATCTGCAGGTTCGGAAGCGTGAGGTCCGTCTTGCCGCGCAGGGTTCCGAGATCTTGCCTTCGACTCGCACTGAAATTCAGTGAAGCGAACGAGAATCGATGTTGAAGCCCGAGGTCAGATGAGATGCGCTGGGTCTGCCGTGTGGGGTCAAAGCTCTGCTGCTCGAACACCTGCGTATTGGAGATGAAGTTCGCGTTGACGCGCAGATTGGTCACCGGCGTGATGTCGTGACGGTGTCGCATCTGAAACTGGAACGTCCGTGAATCTCCGAAGCTGTAGCTCGCCAACATATTTCCTTCGAAGAACTTCTTGAGGGACTTGTACCGAAACGCTCCGTTCACACGCGTGAACCGACTACTGAACCAATCCATGGTCGCCTGGGCGTCCATGAAATCGTTGATGGCGAAGTAGTAACCGAAGTCGGTAATGCTGCGGGTCACGTTGCTCGAGGTCGAGATGAGATCGTTGACGCCGAAGCGAGGAGGGAGAAAGCCGCTCCGTCTGCCTTGCCGGAGATCGTGAGCAAAAAACGGAAGCCAGATGACGGGAACGTCGCTGATGTAGAGCGTGACAGGCCAGGCCACGATGATGTCTTCGGCGACGACTTTGATCTGCCCGGCTTTGAAGTAGAAGTGCGGTTCTTCCAATTCACAGGAGGTGAACCGCCCGGCTTCGACAAACACGGTGTTCGCTCCCCGCGGCGTCGCGTCGCCGCGGATGAACCACTCCGTCCCCCGTTCGGCGAACGATGTCTGGGCGTCCATGATCGTGCCCTTGGCCTGCGACACGTCGTAATTGATGATCGAATCGCTGGTCGAGGTTTGCCCCGCACCCTCCAGCGTGATGTTGTGGAGCGCCTGGATGAACTGGAGCCCGGCCCAGTAGGTGATACGGTCCGCCGTGAGCACCGATTCGGCGTATTTGGCCTGGGCGTCCCCTCGCAGCCGCACGGTTTCCTCTTCGACGTCGAGGGTGACGTTACGGCCTCGATACTCGATCACCCGAAAGCCGGGCATGCCGGCCAACCGCTCTAAGAACTGATCGCGTTCCGGAAACGCTCGATCGCCCGGTGCATCGATGGTGTCGGCGGGGGCACCCGTCGTGTCGGCGAGGACGCCCGCCGTGTCCGCAGCGCCCTCGATGGGTTCAACGGCGGTCGTGTCAGCGGCGGTCGTGTCGACCGCAGTCGAGTCTCGGTCCAGCGTGTCGCGAGCCAGAGGCGCGACGCTATCCGTGTCGGCCGGCGCGGCGAAGCGGGCGGGCAGCGGACCGGCGGGTGTGGCTCGAGCCGTCTCCACACCCCCTAGCCCGCCCAGGAGTACCGCAACGAACGCAATCCCTCGAAAGACGCGGGTGGTCAGGCAGTGCCTCCCTCGCTGACCACGACTTCGTTGCGCTCGTTTCTCCTCCGTCTCAAGACCTTGGTCGCGATGATCGAGAGCTCGTACAGAATCAACATCGGGAGCATCATCGCGAGCATCGTATAGGGGTCGGCGGGCGTCAGAAACGCCGAGATCACGGCCATCGCAACGATCGCGTGCCGGCGATACTTCCCCAGTCCCTCCGGCGTGACCACCCCGAGCAACGAGAGAAAAACCAGGATGACCGGCATTTCGAAGATGAACCCGAAGGCGAGGATCAACGCCGTGGCAAACTTGAGATACTCGTCGATGGTGATGAACGCTTCGAGCGATTCAGTGTGAAAGCTGAGGAGAATCTTCAGGCCCAGCGGGAGAACCAGAAAGTAGGCCATCGCGACGCCGCCCATAAACAGAATCGTCCCCACCAAGATCGAAGGGATCGCGAATCGTTTTTCGTTCGTGTACAACGCCGGAGACAGGAAGCGCCACGCCTGGTAGGCGAGAAACGGGAAAACCAGAATCAGACCCACGATGAACCCGAGTTTGAGCGTGATGAAGAAGGGCGTCGTGGGACTCGTGTATATGAGCGTTTCGTTCGGAAGCAGGTCTTCGATCGGGATCTTGATGATCTCCAAGACATCGAGGTACGCTACCGCCATTAACCCCAGGACCATCCCCACGAGGAGCGCGACAAACGACCAGATCAGTCGCGAGCGAAGCTCCTCGAGGTGGTCCAGGAACGGCATCTCGGCCTGTCCCCCGGTCTCTTGGTCTTTAGTCTCCATTGGCCCCAAACAATTCAACCTGCCCGACCGCGTTGTAACGCGCGCGGCGGACCAATTCCGTCACTTCCTCCATGAACTCCGTCGTATCCTGAAAGTTTCGATAGACGCTGGCGAACCGAACGTACGCTACCTGGTCCAGGGTGCGCAGCCGCTCCATGATGAGCTCGCCCAATTCGAGGCTGTGGACCTCGCTCAGATCGGTCTCGGCGAGCTGCCCCTCGACCCCATCTACTAACGCTTCGATTTCGGAGTTCGAGACGGGGCGCTTGGCGCAGGCGATCCGGATGGAGGCCATGAGTTTGGAGCGATCGTAGGGCTCTGTGCCGCCGCCCTTCTTCTGGACGAGGAGGGGCTCTTCCTCGATCTGCTCGTAGGTCGTGAAGCGGTGGCCACACCCGAGGCATTCACGTCGGCGTCGGGTGGCCCTACCGCCTCGACTCGTTCGAGAGTCGACGACGCGGTCCTCCGGGTGGGCGCAACTCGGGCACTGCACGGTGTCCTACCTCAGACCTGGGGCGTGCCGCACCGATCAGTTCCCGAGCTTCGCAAGCTCCTGACGAGCGAGGGGCGCTTCAGGACTATTGGCGTAGCCAGCTTCCACCTGAGTAAATAGCCGGCGGGCGATCGCGGTGTTCCCGCGCGCCACTTCGAGCAGACCGCGCCGGTACAAAGCCGCAGCGGCCCGGTTGGAATTCGGATAGAGCTCGGTCACCCGTTGGAACTCGGCAAGCGCGTTGCCCACGTCGTTGGCGTCCTCGTAGGTCCGCGCGATGTAGTACTGGGCGTCCGGGGCCAGATCATGGCTTCCGTGCTCGGTGAGGAAGTTCCGAAATGCCCCCCGAGCCGTCTCGTAGTTCCCGAGCGTGAACTGCTCGAGGGCGAGGCCGTAGAACTGCGAAGGTTCGTCTTGCCCCAGGCTCTGGATTCTACCGGTGTCCATCGGCTGGGACCGACCGGGGTTCCCAGCCGAAGCTGTCCGGTTTTGGTACAGATCATTGAGCAGTTGGTTGTTCTGGCTCGCGATCTCGAGAAGCTCCTCCATAGCGTCTTCAAGCCGCGCGACGCGCCGCTCGAACTCGCCGCGCCCCGTTGTCTCGCGCCGCAAACCGGCGGCATCGAGACTATCGAGCCCTCCTCGAACTTGATTCAGGAGCTGAGCTTGACCCGCCCGAATCTCCTCCATGTCCGATCGCACCGAGTCGCCCAACACCTCGACGTCGGCTTTTGACGCGCAGCCGGCGGCCGCAACGCTCAACAACATTACGACCGCCGGCGTTCGCATTAGATCTCTCCTGCCGCGATGACAAACTCACTTCGTCGATTCTGACGCCACGCGCCTTCGGTGCTCCCCCTGGCTAGCGGGCGCTCCTCTCCGAAGGTCACGACTCGAAACCGCGACGCATCCAGACCGAGGCTGGTCAGGTACTGGAGCGCGGCTCGGGCGCGACGCATGCCTAAGGCTTGGTTGTACTCGAGAGACCCCCGCTCGTCGGCGTGGCCCTCGATGGTAAGCTGCACGTCCCCGTAAGCTCGCAAGACTTCGGCTTTGCGCTGCAAAATCGCAGCGGCCTGATCCGAAATCGACGCGAGATTGAACTCGAAATGGATCCGAGCCGTCAGGGCCTCGAGCGCTTCGGCCCGGGCGATCTGATCCGGCGCCGACGCAGCACACGTGGTCCCCGGATAGTCTCGCAGGACCTGCTGAAGAAGCTCCCTTGCCGTCGAATAGTCGCCCGATTGGATCGCCGCGCTGGCTCGATCGCAGATGCGACTCGCGGCGGCTTCTCGCTCCGCACTGTCATCCGGCGGCGGAGGCGGCGCCATCGGCGCTGGCTCGGCTTGCACCGGCACTGGTTCAGGGTTTCCGCTACATGCGACTGCAAGTAGAGGGATGACAAGAACCGCAGCCCATTTGTGGCTACGCTGCATCGGAGTCTCCTTGTTGGCAAATCGCAGGACGATGCCTGGCTAAAAGATTGGAAACCAACCAAGAAAGGGGCACCACCCAGTCCCGTTCCACCACACCCTTAAACCTACGTTGTTGCGTGTCCGCCGCAAGCGATGCGACCCCAAGCAGATAGCCGCTCTCCACCCCGTCCGTTGCAGCCCATCGCTTGGCCCGCCCTAGGACCCCGTCGGCAGGGCTGGAGACCAGTCCGGAAGCTCGTCTTGTCTGCTCGACGTCAGGACCCGACTTCGACCGGTCACCGTATCCAAGATCCATAGCGCATGGCCTTGTGAATCCGCCGAAGAGAACACCAGATGGCGCCCATCGGGAGCCCAGCTCGGCGCCTCGCTCTCGCCCCGCGAGGTCAACATCCGTCTGTCCGTTCCGTCGGGATTCACGGTAAACACCTGGAACCCGCTACCGCTGATCGCGGCATACGCGATGCGATCGCCGCTCGGCGACCAATCGGGGCCCACCGCATTGGTGCGTTCTCGTCGTACATACACGCTGATGCGTCGGGGAGATCCGCCCGAGACATCCTGGACATAGACCTGAGGCTGGTTGGTCGGATCCGCTTCGAAGGCGAATCGTCGACCGTCCGGCGAGAAGGTCGGGTTGAGCGCATCCCCACGCGTGTCGGTGAGCCTACCGGTCCCTTCGAGGAACACCTCGACGCCGTCACCGGAGATCTCGGCGTAGCCGAGCCGGCCATCGGGTGTGTACGCCGGCGTCTGGATGAGCTCGCTGGTAGAGATCGTCCGACGACTCTCGGTAATCAGGTTGGTCTCCAGCAAAGAGAACGTTCCGGACTCGTTCTGGGTCGTGTACGCGATACGGGAACCATCGGGTGAGAACGCCGGCGAGTAGACGCTCTGCCCTCCGGTGGGAATCCGGCGCAGGTTCTCGCCATCGCTGTCGACGACGAAAAGCGCCGAGGTTCCGTCCCCGCCACGTCGGCGGAAGGCGATGCGCGTGGCGGCGATTCCTCGCTGCCCATCGGTGGCCCATGAAACGATTTGATCGGACGCGCGATGAATCGCCATCCGAAACCCATCGGCCGTGAGTTGGGGCAGGCTGAAGGCCTGGACGTTCTTGAGCTGTCCATACACGGTGTCGTGCAGACTCACGCGCAGGATGGGCGACGTCGCGGAACCGGAGATGTCGGCGGTGACCAGCCACACGGCGCCCAGCTGATTCCAAAGCGCGTAGTTCGGAGGGCCGTTCGAAGGGAACGTGTCCGGGAGCGCGATGATGTCGAACCGGTCGGAGAAATCGAGGTCGGTCTCGAGAATCGTGCCGGCTGCATCGGCAATCGCCTCGAGCCCCGCTCCGGATGCGACGGGGGCGACGACGAGCGCGGGGACGTACCCCGGCTCATACGAGATGCCCAATCGCACGCCTCCGGCGGACTCCTGCGCGTGTCCCAGAGCCGGTACCGCAAGCAGCCCCAGGACGGCCCCGATCGATCTCGCGCTCCCCCGACTCTTCCCCATCATCGTCATCCGCAAAAGTGCCGCCCTCCACTCAGATGTAATGTCCGCGTTAGCGTCGACTTGGATCAAAGTAAAAATTGACGACCATTCGATCCCCTGGAAATGCATCCGGAAGAGGACCGAACGCCCTGCTTCGGCCGGCCGATTCGACCGCGCCCTGGCACAGGAGATCGAACGTCGAACTCCCCGATTTTGCTACCCACTCGATGTCGGACACTGTACCGTCGCGGTGGATCACGAACTGAATCTCGGCCCGTTGCTCGCGCGCGCCGGCCGGCGGTCGCCAATAGCGCTCGACTTGTCGAATGATGTTGGCGTTATACTCGGGAAACAACGAGTTTGCGCCATCGATCTGAACGTTGACGGCTTCCTCCCCGATCTCCTCGGTGCGCGCGGGCTCGGGCTCGGGCTCCCGCTCGACCACGACCTCGGCTTCTACCGTTGGCGTCTCGGTCTGCGG
The DNA here is from genome assembly GCA_029262175.1 of Gemmatimonadota bacterium. Taxonomy (GTDB): domain Bacteria; phylum Gemmatimonadota; class Gemmatimonadetes; order Palauibacterales; family Palauibacteraceae; genus Palauibacter. Next base: position 56,832 of record JAJCZV010000205.1, on the reverse strand, counting down.
CTGCGGGTCCGGCGTCGGTTCGGGGGGCGGCGGTCGGAACTCTTCCTCCGCGACCTCCGGCGGGGTCGGGTCGACGCGCACCGGAGCATCCTGCGGTGCCGACGCGACCATGCGCACGCGCACGGTCTGAGGAGGCGGCGGGCTGGGGGCCGTAGTCGTGAACACGGCAAGCGTGATAAACACGACGTGCAGACCCAACGAGCCCAACACCGCCTGTCGAGGCGGACGCTCGGCCCGTTCCCAACGACGCCCCCTCCGACCTGCCGGCGGCGATAGGGTCACATCAGAGTCGACCGGCTGCCCACTCACGGACGGCGGCGCGTCTCTGTATTTGCGATGATGTTCACGGCAGTCGCTCCCGCTTCCGTAAGTCTTCCCATTACTCGTACCGCGACCCCGAGCCGAAGGTCCTGGTCTGCCCTGAGGAAAACTTCGGCCGACTCCTGCCGGCTCAATATCTGATCGATCGACCCATCGAACTCTTCGTACGTCACGGGCACATCATCGAGGTAGATTTGCTCGTCGTCGTCGATCGACACGACAAGGGCGTCCGCCGAGCTCAGAGGGCCCGTCGCCGCTTCGGGAACCTGGATCTCGATGCCGCCCTGAAGGATCGGCGCAGTGATCATGAAGATCACGAGGAGCGTGAACGCGACGTCGACGAGACTGGTGACGTTGATCTCCGCCACGACCGCGATCCCATCGTCCTCGGTGGTAAACCGTCGCCTCATTGGGAAGCTCCAGCTAGACGACTCATAGCCGACCCTCTCTCGCCAGCGTCCCGATAAACTCGCTCGCGAACCCTTCGAGTTCTCCGACAAAGAGACGTAACCGCGCCGCATAGTGGTTGTATGCGATCACCGCAGGGATCGCGACGGCCAGACCCGCGACGGTCGTCGTCAACGCTTCCGCGATCCCTGGCGCGACCGCAGCAATGTTGGCCGAGCCTTGAGAGGTGATCCCGATAAACGAGTTCATGATCCCGACGACCGTGCCCATGAGTCCCAGAAGCGGGCTCACCGAGCCGATGATCGCGAGCCACTGCATCCCGTGCGCGAGTTCATCGCGCTCCTGCGACAGGTTCTTCTCGAGCACGAGCCAGAGCGCTTCGAGCTGAGTGGGAGTCAACCCGGGTTGGTCCTTCGCTCCTTCCAGCGCGCCAGGGCGTAGCTCCGAGAAAAAGGAGACGCCTTCTCGAAACACGCGGGTGAAAGGAGAATCCTCGAGTCGGAGGAGCGCGTGGTGGAGATCGATCAAACCACGCGCACCTTCCATCGCATACACGAATCGGTCCGCGCGTCCGTTTACGGCTCGGAGTTCGCGCCACTTCCAGAAGATCAGGATCCACGAGGCGAGCGAGCTCGCAGCGAGAACGACCAAGATGATCTTGGTCGAGATACTGGCGCCCCACACCATGTCGAGCGGCGAGTCGATGATCCGGTTCTGCACTTGGATCGCGGCCGAGATTAGGCCGGTCGCCGCCGCACTCACCGCTGACCCGCGATGAACTCGTAGGTCTCCGCCAGCCCCGTCTCGAGCGTGTAGGCTGGACCCCATCCGAGCGCCCGCGTTTCCTTGCAGTCGAGCGAGTTACGGAATAGCTCGCCGGGTCGCGCAGGTTCGCGTTTGATCTCCGTCTCGATCCCGGCCACGCCGATCAGGGCGGCCGCCAACTCGTTTACGCTCGTTTCGATCCCCATCCCCACATTGAACGCCACGTCGTCGAGCCCCTCCGGCTCGGGAAGGTCCGCGTGCGTCACGAGCACGTTCGCAGCCGCGACGTCTTTGACGAACACATAGTCGCGTGTCTGCTTCCCGTCGCCGAACACAGAAAGCGTTTGCCCATCGCGAATTCGTTGCGAGAAGATGGCCACCACGCCGGCTTCGCCGTGCGGATCCTGGCGAGGCCCGAACACATTGGAATATCGAAGTGCCACGTACTCGAGCCCATGCAGTTTCCTGAACGCCTGTAAGTAGTACTCCGAAGTCAGCTTGCTGACTCCATACGGCGAAAGCGGCCCTTTCGGAGCCGTCCTCGGCACCGGCAAGTTTGTGGGCTCGCCATAGACGACGCCGCCCGACGAAATAAACACGAATCGACTCAAGCCGAACTCGATCGAAGACTCCACCAAGTTGAGCACGCCGTCGATGTTGATCGAGGCGTCGTATCTGGGTTTGTCCACGGATGTGCGCACATCGATCTGCGCGGCGTGGTGATTGACGACATCGAACTTGCCGTCTTTGAACACCTCTCGAATCCCGTCGTCTCTGATATCCAATTCGATGAATCGGACGTCAGGAGGAAGGTTTTCTTTGCGACCCGTGCTCAGATTGTCGAGCGCGGTCACTTCCCACCCATCCGCCAAGTAAGCTTCACAAACATGCGACCCGATGAAGCCTGCCCCACCCGTCACGAGCACCTTACCAGGGCTCATTCGCTCCTCCTCGATCCACGTCCCCACCCATTCGACTCAGGCGGCCGTCTACCGACGACCAGAATCGCGATTCCCTACCCTAGACCTCCGTCGGCGATCCCGCGACCCGACTCGGACACGGCCCGTTTTAGCAGCGGCTCTAGATCCCGTAGACACGCCTCACCCTCAGAGCGTTCGGCGACCCAGCGCATCGCTTGGGTCGGAGCGTGCAGCACTTTGTTGAGCGCGCCCCGCGTGGCCAGCCGTATGCGCTCTTCTTCATCCACATCCCTGGGGCCGGGCCGACCCTGTGCGAGCGCGTCCGCCACGATCTCCTGAGCGGTCTCGCGCAGCGTCCGGATACCGGGGGCGGCGATGCGGCTGCGGTACCAGCTCCAGTAGCGGTTTGCATGTCGGTCGACGATGGCCTCCGCACCCTCCTGCTCGCCGACCCGGGCTTCGCGAGCCTGGTCCACCACACGCTGTAGATCGTCGATGTTGTAGAGGAATACGCCCGGGAGCTCTGCGGCTCGTGCGTCTACGTTTCGTGGTAACGCGATGTCGAGCACGACGAGGGGGCCTGCGCTCGAGGGCCGACTCTTGGCCTGTTCGAGGGTCACGAACGCGGCGTCCGAGTCGGTACAGGTAACGAGCAAGTCGACCTCGGCAAGCCGATGGAGCGCCGTGCTTCGTTCGAGCGCGATCGCGTCGATCGAGCGACCCACGCGCTCGGCGCGCGCCGGATTGCGACTCGCCACGTACAACCGGTGGATGCCTTCCGTCCGCAGACATCTCCCGGTGAGTTGCCCCATCTCGCCGGTGCCAAGGACGAGAGCGGTCCGATCCTCCAGCGACCCGAAGACCTTTCTTGCCAAACTGACCGCAGCCGACGGGATCGAGGTCGTGCCTCGTGCGATCGCCGTTGTCGTGCGAACTCTCGCGCCGGCGGCCAGGGCCGATTGAAACAGCCGATGCAGAATGGGCCCGACGCCATGGGACAGGCCTTGGTGGTAGGCGGTACTGACCTGTCCCTGGATCTGGGGCTCCCCGATGATCAAGGAATCCAGACCGCTGGAAACCCGGAACAGGTGACGAACGACGTCGAACCCGCTGATCGTTCGCAGGTACGTCTGGCCAGACGCCCCGAGGCCGGTCTCCCCGACCAGCGCCTCTCGAACGATGTGCTCCAGCTCCTCGGGGTTCGGGCCCGCCGCGTAGCACTCCGTTCGGTTGCACGTCGAGAGAACCACGCATTCCGCAACGCCGGCCGTGGTCACCAAGGACTGGACCCACCCGGTCAATCGATCGCCGCTGAGAGCGAACTGTTCCCGGACCTCGATCGGTGCCGTTCGATGGTTGAGCCCCACCGCCAAGAGCGCGTTGCCTGTTCCTGGCCCCACGCGGTCGACGCGGCTCACAGAAACAACGCCGTGGCCGCACCCCAACTGCGGAATACGAGAAACCCAGTGCCACTGGCCACGAACGCCAGGATCGAAACCCCCGCCGTCCTCGGACCGAAGCGTTCGGGAAGTCCCCGTGCGGCGAGGGCCGCGGCATAGGCCGTCCAAGTGAGGAGACCGAACGCGACGTCGCGATCGGTGAGCGAGAACTCGCGTTCGAACGTCAGCGTCAGACTCCAGCCGACCAGCAATCCCACGGCGAGCGTCGAAAGACCCACGGCTAGGCCGATCCGATTCATCCGGTCGAGGCTCTCCAGCGAGGGGAAGAACCGGAACACGTTCCCGAACTCCTTCTTCTTGAGCGCGCGGAACTGCAGCAGGTACATGGCGGCCGCGATGGAGGAAAGAAGGAGAGACGCATAGCCCCCGAGAACCATGAGAACGTGACTGACCAGCCAGGGGCCGCGCAGCGCTCCTGCGGGTTCGGCCGGCGAGAGTCCCGTCCAAACGCTCGCCGCCAGCAACCCGATCACCAACGGCAGGACCAAGAGACCGGCCGACCAACGTTCGGAGCTGCGGGCGGCCACGAAGAAACCGCCGACGAGGGCGAGCGCCAGCGTAGCGGCAGCGGGCCCGAAACCCACCAACGGTGGCGTACGATAGGTAAACCAGCACGTGAGGAGCCCGAGGACGTGTAAGGCCGCGGCACCAGAAGCCCAAACCACGGAGCGGAAACGCTCGCGGTCCCCGCCACCGCGGAAACGGACGAGCTGTAGAAACCAGGCGGCCGCGTATCCTAGGACCGCAGCCGTGAGGAGGAGTCGGATCAACATCCGATCAGGATGCGGCCGCCTGGGTTCCCCCGTCTATATCGGGTTCGAAACTGGCCGGTTCAGGAACCGGCCGCTCTTCGGACCCGGCGACCTCGCGAACCCTTTTCGGGCGAGGCGTCTTCAAGATCCTCGATGCGCCCGGTCGCCGTCGTCGCTTCGACCCGCATGATCCGAACGGTGGCGAGTCGGTCTTCCGGTCGCGCATCCGCATCGTCGCGCGGATCGAAGAAGATGAATTCATCTCCGCTTCGCACCCCAGCCTCGGAGCCCGCGTCGATAAAGACCATATCTCCTTCACTGAGCAAAGCCTGGTTGACCTCGAGACCGATGAGTTCGACTTCGAACGTTCCGTCGTCCTCGACCTGCTGGAGCGTGGCCGGAATGTCGAAACGCTCCGCCCGGATCACGGGGTCCCCGATCGAGAAGTCGCTGTACAGATGAGTGACGACCGCCCGAGCCGTGCTGACTCGCTCGCCCTCTTCGACTTCGAGAACGCGAAGCAGCCCCAACGACTCAGCGATTTCAAAGCCTCGGACGCCGCTATGCCACCGGATCGCACGGAGTTCGTCGCCGGGCGACACCGCGAGGTCCCTAAGCTCGATCACCACGATATCGCGAAGGCGAATCGCGGGCGGAATCCGCATGTGGAGCGGGTTCCCGTCGATGACTCGGACCGTCGTTCCGTACGACTTAAAGTCGTTCTTCTCGACGAGCATGGGGGAACGATAGAAATCGCCGGCCCCTACGAGTGCAGGCGCTCGGTACGCCTCGACATCGAGACCGCCCAAGATGGTCCGGCCTATCGGAGAGGTGTCGAATGCGCTGGGACCGCCAAACCAGCTGACCCCGCGACCCGAGTCTTGCGGTCCGCTGGCGCGCTCGACCGGTTCCCAAAGGTCGGCGGCGCCTGCATCGAGCCGGTCGTTTCGCAGCTGATCGACGACCGCGACTGCCCCGGGGATGGCGAGAATCTCGCCGGGGTAGATCCAATGTGGATTCTCGATGACCGTGGTGTTGATTTCGTAGATCTGCGGCCAATTGAAGGGATTTGCCAGATAAAAGCCCGCCAGACCCCAGAGCGTGTCGCCGCGTTTTACGGTGTGCTGCGGCAGTTGCCGCGCAGACTCGAGCACCTCGACCTCCGGCTCGGCGGATCGCTCCTGAGCCATCGCGAGACCCGGAATCCCGAGCAGCGCGAGGCCGGAAATCGCCAACAACGCTGCACTTCTGGTCGTTCGCGAGACCTCGACACTCCACCCCAACCACACATCCACGAACCGGCCCATCGGTCCTCCTCCCAAAGCAGGCCTGACTGCGACACCCGAATCCGACGTTACGGGACGGGGTCTGAGACGCTCCGGCGTTGCAACTTCCGCGCTCTCGGACCCCTGTCGGACACGAAGGGCTAATCCCCACCGCGCCGCAGCTTCAGGCCACCCACCCACACCGGAAAAACGTACGCCTACAGCTGAAGGCGCACAATTATGACGATTCTATACAAAAACTTTCGAGGTCAGACGGTCAAAACGGCAGATCGTCCTCGCCCGCAACCGATTTGTTCGAGAACTCGGAGTATTCCGGATTCGGAGAACTCGCGGATGCGGCCGGGGCGGCCGAATACGACTCCCGCCCGCCGCCACCGCCGCCGAGCATGATGATCTCCAGCGCGCGAATCTCGGTGGTGTACTTCTTTTGTCCGTCCTGGCCTTCCCACTGGCGGTACTCGATCCGACCCTCGGCGTACACGCGATCACCCTTCTTCATGTACTGCTCGCAGATCTCGGCCAGCTTGTCCCAGCATACGACGCGATGCCACTCCGTCTTCTCTTCTTTCTCGCCCGAACGACTCGTCCATTGACGACTGGTAGCGATCGAGAGCGTCGCGACCTTTGTGCCGGAGTTGGTGGAACGGACCTCTGGGTCGGCACCCAGATTTCCGATGAGGCTGGCCTTATTGAGACTGCGAGACATTGCGTTCCTCCCGGATGAGTGATGCGATTCGCACAATAGATGGGGTACACGAGACGGTCAACGAGCCAGCAACCGGCGCATGACGATCGCGTCCTCCACAGGATCCTTGTAGTACTTCCGCCTGCGTCCGACCGGTTCGAATCCCCGCCGCTGATAGAGACCCTGGGCGAGCCAGTTCCCTTCCCGCACTTCGAGGAAGACGCTCCGAATCGCGCGCGCCCTGGCCTCGTCCAAGACCGCCGCCAACAGCTCGGAACCGAGACCGGCCGAACGCTTCGTGGCGTCCACCGCGATGCTGCCCAGTTCTCCGTCCCCACCGGCGAACCAGATCGCCGCATAGCCCAGGACTTGATCGTCCTCGTCGACGGCGGTGAACAAACAGGCGTTCTCCCTCTTGAGCAGGTTCGAAATCGTTTCGGCCGACCATGGCGACGGAAACGACGCGCGCTCGATCACCATGACCGCGTCGACATCGCGCTCAGCCATCCTTCGGATGCGACTCTCCGGTTCACCGGTCGCACGCCCGGTATCGACATCGGCCTCCCGTCTAGCCACCGCGAAGCGCCTGTCGCTCGGCCCCAGACGCGCGGACATAGCAGGGCTCCCACATCGAAACGTCCTTCACCTCTCCCGTCGGGTCATGGTGCGCCAACCATAGTAGGGCGGCCGCGCGGGGCACGCCTAGATGTGGCGCCAGGACGCGCCCTCCGGCGGACTCGATGGCCTCACGGTTTCGCTCGGCGCCTTCGCCGACGAAGGACCAGTTGGTGACCGGCAGCAACCGTCCGAGTATCTCGTCGAGTGGGCCGACGACCGGTCCGAATATCGGCACGGCCAGCGGGTCCCCGTCGTACGCCTCGGCATACACTTCCCCGCGCCGAGCATCAAACAGGGCGCAGACCCGAAGCATCCCGGTGGACGCCGCCAGCGACCGCAAGCTGGAATACGCGTAAAGCGGGACGCGGCGGGCATGACACCACCCCTTGGCCAGCGCAGCCGCGATGCGAACCCCGGTGAAGGAGCCGGGCCCGGCCCCGACGACCACGCGTTCCACCTGACCGGGCTCGACCCCGGCGCCTTCGAGCAGTCGTGCGACCTCCGGCAAGACGGTTTCGGAATGCTTGGCGCGCACGGCAAGCGTGGACTCCGAGACGAGCCGGTCTCCATACCCGACGGCCACGCTGCCCAGATCCGTACTTGTCTCGAGCGCGATCGTCAGCACGTGGTCTCGTCCTCCGCGCGTGCGGCCTCTGTGGCCGGCGCGGGCACCGCGGGCGCACCGCCCAGCGCGACGCCGCGGACTCGCCGCAGGGTCGGGTCCGCGTCGAGCGACAGCCGAAGCTCCCACCGCGTGGGCGGAAGCTCCGTACCGGCACGCTCCGCCCATTCCACGAACACCGGGAACTTGCCCGACTCCAGGTCCTCCCAATCGAGCGGCGCCAGCTCACGAGGATCTTCGATCCGGTAGAGATCCGCATGTGCGATGCGGCCGCCGGCCCCTTGATACCACTGCACAAGCGTGTAGGTCGGGCTCGTCACCGGCTCGGTAACGCCCGCTCCGACGCAGATGGCTTGGATGAGGGTCGTCTTGCCCGCCCCGAGCGGTCCGAACAACGCGACGAACACGCGCTCGCGCGCAGCCAGCGCGCCAAGGGCCGCACCCCAAGTCCGCAGCGCTACCAGATCGAGGGTCGTCTCGATCACCGCAGCTTGGCCCTTGCGTTTTCCAACGGGACCCCAGGTTGCGGCTTGGGTCGATCTCCAACCTTCGCCCGCACTTCGAACAACTGATCCCGCAAACGGGCGGCGCCTTCGAAATCGAGCGCGGTCGCTGCCTCTCTCATGTCGCGTTCAAGCGCTGCCACCAGTTCCTGGTTCGTTAGCCCTTCATACGACTCGCCCCGCTCAAACACGGCCGGCTGTTCTTCGCGCGCGTCGGCTACCGCGGTCGAAAAACGGATCTCCTCGATCGACTTGATGATCGAGCGGGGTTCGATCCCGTGCTTTTCGTTGTGCGCCGCCTGAATGTCCCGTCGTCGCGCGGTCTCATCCATCGCACGGCGCATCGAATCGGTCACTCGATCGGCGTAGAGAATCGCGGTGCCGTGCAGATTCCGCGCGGCACGACCGATGGTTTGGACCAAGGATCGTTCTGAGCGCAGGAACCCTTCCTTGTCCGCGTCCAAGATCGCGACCAGGGACACTTCGGGGAGATCCAACCCCTCTCGGAGCAGATTGATGCCGACGAGCACGTCGAACGTTCCAAGCCGGAGGTCGCGCAGGATCTTGACCCGATCGATGGTCGCGATGTCGGAATGGAGATACCGGACCTTCACGCCTCGAAGCGCCAAGAACTCCGACAGGTCCTCGGCCATGCGCTTGGTCAAGGTCGTGACGAGCACGCGCTCTCCCGCTCCGGTCCGCGTCCGGATCTCGTCGAGCAAGTCATCGACCTGCCCCCGCACGGGTCGAACCACCACTTGTGGATCGAGCAACCCCGTCGGCCGGATCAACTGCTCAACGACGATCCCGCCACTCTTCTCGAGCTCGTAGTTCCCCGGGGTCGCGCTGACAAAGATGACGTTGGGAACGATGTCTTCCCATTCCGTAAACGACAGCGGTCGGTTGTCCAGTGCGGAGGGTAACCGAAATCCGAACTCCACGAGGGTCCGTTTGCGGCTTTGATCGCCTTCGTACATCGCACCGATCTGTGGAACCGAGACATGCGATTCATCGATGATCGCCAGGTAGTCGTCGGGAAAATAGTCGAGCAAACAGAACGGCCGCTCACCCGCCTTTCGCCCGTCGAGATGCCGGCTATAGTTCTCGATCCCAGGACAGAAGCCGACTTCGCTCAGCAACTCGAGGTCGAAACGAGTGCGCTGCTCGAGCCGCTGCGCTTCCAGTAGACGCCCATTGGTGCGGAGCCCCATGAGCCGATCTTCCAGCTCCACGTAGATCTCTTCTCGGGCCGCTTCGAGTCGGTGGCCGAGCGTCGCGTAGTGCGTCGCGGGGTAGATCGCCGTCCTTGGCAGTCGGGTAATCGTCGTCCCGGTCAACGGGTCGATCTTGGAGATGCGCTCGACGGTGTCGCCCCACATTTCGATGCGCACGCCTTGCTCCTCGTACGCCGGCAACACTTCGATGACATCGCCACGGACTCGAAACGTTCCGCGGACAAAGTCGAGATCGTTTCGCGCGTATTGGACGCTGACAAGCGAAGAGAGAATGTCCCGGCGCGAGATCTCCTGCCCCTCCTCCAATGTGAGCATGAGCTCTCGGTAGCCGCGGGGGTCTCCCAGCCCGTAGATCGCGGACACAGATGCGACGACGATGACGTCCCTGCGCTCCATGAGCGCCGAGGTGGCGCGCAAGCGAAGCCGGTCGATGTCCTCGTTGATCGACGAATCTTTCTCGATAAAGGTGTCGGTCGCCGGAACGTAGGCTTCGGGTTGGTAGTAGTCGTAGTAAGAGATGAAGAACTCGACCGCATTGCGCGGAAAGAACTGTCGCAGTTCTCCGTACAGCTGCGCAGCCAAGGTCTTGTTGTGACTCATGACGAGCGCGGGACGACCCGTTTTCGCGATCATGGCTGCCAGGGTCACGGTCTTACCGCTACCCGTGACCCCGAGGAGCGTCTGGAATTTGTCCCCGCGCTCGACGCCTTCCACGAGTTCGCGGATGGCCGTCGGTTGGTCGCCGGTGGGCTCAAAGGGGAGCTGAAGATCGAAGCTGGGCATCTGTCCCGTGGTACCGCGGTTGGCGCGGTCCGCCGCCGACCGGCGAACCGAGACAGAACAGCTTAACCTTCGGTGCTTGTTCGGTAAAGTCCGGTCCAGGCTCAGTCCGGACGTTTCATCACTTCCCAATCTTCACCGGGGAACAGATCGCGGGGCTCCAGGCCCGGCGTGTCGATGATCAGGACGTTGCCGTTCCCGTCAGAGTAGAACTCGTGACCCGTGTTCGGCACATCGACGACGAAACCGGTGCTGGGATCGATGCGCTGCTCCACGCCACGGATACTGTTCACAAAGGCTTTGGCAGATCGATCCTGGCTATCTTGTCGACGCCGCCACCCTTCCATCTGCATGTCCGAGATCGCGTCCTGCGTTTCCGCCATGATTCTCGACCGTTCCATCGCGCCCTGGTTCTGAATCCGAGTGATGTTCGCCAGGTAACGGTTGAACGCGGCTTGCCACCGCGGGTTCGATCGCAGCGACGCCATGATGGCGCCCGCGAGCGGCTCGAAGTCCGCCAGCTCGTCCCGGGGCGCGCGATACGAAGTGATCCACGTGGTCTGGTGAGAGGTCGTGCTGAACTGCCCCATGTGTACGAGTTGCATTCCGTCGGCGGTCATGCCTTCGAAGGCGCTCGTCAGCCACTGGACGACGGTCCCGAACTTCATGATTTCGACGCTCGGCCTTCCTCCCGCATCCGTCGCCTCCAGCGTGAGTTTCGTCGTCTCTATCGTCTGGTCGGCCTGCATCCCCGGGCTCGTCATGGCCCGCATCTCGGCTCCGGCCGCCTCGAGGGGTTGGAGCATCGCCCGAATCGCGGGATCGGGTTCCATGCCCACGATCCGGCTGTCAGGTCGCATGGTGGATACGATGCTTTTCTGGACGAAGTCTCGGTGATCGGAGGGGCGGCCGACTTGGCAATTCGGTCCGGATGCCTGATACTCGCGCCGCAGCGCCTCCATCTCGCTCCGCGCCTGCCGCTGCGTCTCGACATACGGTTGAGCGAAGGGAGAGTTGGCGGCCCCCTGGACAAGATCGATGGAAGTCAGCTCAAGGTGTACGCCGAGCAAGACCTCGATCGCCCGCGCCCCGTCCGGGCTTTCCATACGAAAAACCGGTTGCGCGTGTCCGGGTCCGCATCTCCCTCCGGCCCCCATCCAAACCACTTCGGATTCGAAGCTCCATCCATCGGGTACCAACACGCTGTAGGCTTCGATCGGGCTGTTGAACCCCTGACGATCCACGATCGGTCGCGGTGAGAGACGCGTGGCCCCGCTCCGCTCCCGCGAGGCCTGGCTTGGTCGGGGGGTCTCCTCGGTGTTCTGAGGGACCGATCCGGCATCGACCGGGAGACGCGGTGGGTCGGCCGTTCCCGGATCCGTTGGCCCCTCCCCGTCGAGGTAAGAGGCGAGCCCGATGACGGCACCCGTCACTCCGGCAATGAGCCAGTGACGATTGGACAGCTTTTTCGGCTTGTTCATGTACCCTCCGACCTTCGAGTCCGAGGGCAGCGATGCGAATCATGCCCTCACCAGGATACGCGGCTTGGAGGGCTTGGGAGGACCAGCCGGGTCGACGAGTCCCTCGGCGGGTAGGCAAGTTCCTCAACGGATGCCCACCGCCTGGACCCGGGCGCGCCCGCTGCGAGGGCCGATCGACCGATAGCGAAACTCGATCGTGCGAATCACGCGTGTTCGCCCGGGAAGATCGATGCGCCGAGTCCAAGCGCCTTCTTCGAAGCGAAGACGAGTACTCGGCGAGAAGCTCGAGCCATCGCCGAACCGGATCCTCACATCGAACATCTCCATCGGGCTGTCGGACACGTGGAATCGGACGGCTCGAAACCGTCGATCTCCGGGGCCGACTCGAATCACATCGTAATCCGCGCCAAACGCGACCGTGCGCTGTCCGAGCACGGTCGGCCCCCCGCCCCCGTAGGCGGGCGCGCAGGCCACAACGGCCACAGCCACTACGGCGATCGATAAGAGAGCTTTCAGCGGGCGCATCACCACCTCCACGTCAAGACATTGAATGCTGTCACCCCATGGAGACGCGACGTGAGGTGAAGGTGTTAGATCGTCGGCCCGACCTCTCCGAACGATTCCTTGCGTTCGACCGACAGAACTCCCTTCACCCGCCGGACCTTACGCAGAACTTTTTGGAGGTGGCCGAGGTGCTCTACTTCGACGACGAACTGCCCGTGCATGCCGCCTTCCACGCTGGTGATTTCCGCCGACTGGATGTTCGTTCCGGTGTCGGAGACCGCCTTCGCGATATCCGCGAAAAGTCCGTGACGATCCGTCCCTTCCATGACGATGTGGACGAGAAAACGGCTGGCGCCATCTGACCCCCAATCAATTTCGACCCGTCGTTCTGGATCCGCCGACAACTGGAGAATGTTGGGGCAGTCGTTTCGATGGATCGAGATCCCTCGCCCGCGCGTGGTGTACCCGATGACTTCATCGCCGGGGACCGGCTGACAGCATTGGGAGTACCGAATCATGAGGTCGTCGTGTCCCTCGATTCGGACCCCCTTCGGTGGCCCGCTCCAAACTTTGTCGACGAGCTTGGTGAGCGGACTGGTGGGACGCCCCTGGGGTTCTGGAGCCGACTCCGGGAGAATCGCGCGGATGACACGAGTGACGCTGATGTCACCGCGACCCGTCGCGGTTTGAAGCGCCTCAACGGAATCGAACTTCAAGGCCTTCGCGCCCTCACGCATGGCCGTCTCATCGGGCTTGCCTCGCCGATGCCTTTTCCACTCGCGCTGGATGATGTCTCGCCCGAGCCGGACCGCAGATTCTCGCTCCTCCTGTTTGATCCATTGACGGATGTCGTGGCGGGCCTTGCCGGTCCTGACAAAGCCGAGCCAGTCGCGGCTGGGAGACTGAGAGTCCGAGGTCAGGATCTCGACGGTGTCCCCGTTTCGCAGGGCTCGACTCAACGGTGCGATCCGACCGTTCACTTTTGCGCCGGAACACCGGAGCCCGATCTCCGTGTGAACGGCGAAGGCGAAATCGATCGAACTCGCGCCCTTGGGCAGCTGTTTCACGTCACCCGCGGGCGTAAACACGAAGATCTCGTCCTGATAGAGATCGATTTTGAGGAACTCTAGAAACTCGGCGGGCTCGCGGGTCTCGTGTTGCCACTCGAGCACCTGTCGGAACCAAGCCAGCTTGTCGTCGACCTCGTCTCCCTGCTTCCCTTCCTTGTAGCGCCAATGAGCGGCGATCCCGTATTCCGCCGTGCGGTGCATCCCCTCGGTACGAATCTGGATCTCATACGGCGCGCCGCCGGGACCGAAGATGGTCGTGTGGAGACTCTGGTACATGTTCGATTTCGGCGTTGCGATGAAGTCGTGGAATCTCTCGGTGAGCGGGGTCCAGCGTTGATGAACGACTCCGAGCGCGTGATAGCAGTCGCGAACGGTCTGCACCGTGATCCGCATGGCAAGCGTGTCGTATACCTCTTCGAACGGTTTGTCGCGCTTGACCATCTTCTTATAGATCGACCACAGATGCTTCGGACGCCCGGTTACCCGACAGGTGATCCCCGCCGCCTCGAGCTCGCTCTGCAACGGCTCGACCATGGCGTTGATCAACGCCTCGCGTTCGCGTCGTTTTGCCTTGACGCGCTTGACGAGTTTTCGGTACGCATCGGGCTCGAGAAACTTGAAGGCTAGATCCTCGAGCTCCCACTTGATCCGCGCGACGCCGAGCCGGTGCGCGAGCGGCGCATAGATTTCACGAGTCTCCATCGCGATGCGTTCGCGGGCGCCCGCTGGCATGTACTCGAGCGTCTGCATGTTGTGAAGCCGGTCGGCAAGTTTGATGAGGATTACGCGAGCGTCGCGCGCCATCGACACCAGAAGCTTGCGATAGGTTTCGACCTGACGCTCGGCCAACGAGCCGAACTCGAACCGTGCGATTTTAGTGAGGCCGTCGACGATCGTCGCGATTTCATCGCCGAACTCGCGACGGATTTCGTCGACCGTCGTGTCCGTGTCTTCGACGACATCGTGTAGGAGAGAAGCCGCGATGCTGACGCTATCGAGGTGGATCTCCGAGAGGATCTTCGCGACTTCCACGCAGTGGCTGATGTAGTCCTCGCCCGACGCGCGCTTCTGCCCCTCGTGCTTCTCGAGACTAAACTCGAACGCGAGCGCCAGAAGTTCGAGGTCGAGTCGCTGCTCGTGCCCCTCGATCGCCGCCAGAAAGTCCTTGGGCAGGAGCGAGCGCGGGCCACCGCCCTTCCGGGCGGGTCGGTCCTTACTCTTTGCGGTCGATTCCATGGCCAGGCTCCCGACAGGGTACTCCCCTCACAACACTACATGCTGGTACCTGAGAAGCCAGGCGCAAGTTCGAGGCTCAACGGCAGAGGCCGCGCTCGCTCAGGCTCACGTAGCCGCAATCGCCAAGCACGACGTGGTCTCGCACGGGAATCCCCAGAAGCTTTCCGCTCTCGACGAGCTGGCAGGTGACGGCGATGTCCTCGGGCGAGGGCTCGGGATCCCCGCTCGGGTGGTTGTGCGCCACGATCAGGGACGCACAGGCGGCCGCGATCGCGGGGCCAAACACCTCGCGCGGGTGGACAAGGGAGGAGTTGAGCAGCCCGATCGTCAGACAGCGCTCGAGCACCACGTGGCTCTGCGTGTCGAGATAGAGGACCCAGAACTCCTCCTGACGTCGATCTCGCAGGAGCGGCCCGAGCCGGCCGTAGACGTCGGCGGGGCTCCGGATCCGCGAGGTTGCCCGAGCTGGTTCGGCCTCCATCCTGCGGCCGAGCGCAAAGGCGGCCGCGACCGCGGTGGCGCGAGCGGGCCCGACGCCGCCGGTGCGCTGCAGCTCGACGGCTTCGGCCCTGGCCAAGCGGCGGAGCGACCCACCGAAGGCGGCGAGCAGCTCGCCGGCCACTTCGACGGCGGATCGGCCCGCCGTCCCGGAACCCAGCAATACCGCCAGGAGCTCAGCTGTGGACAGCGCTTCGGGCCGCAAGCGCAGGAGTCGTTCGCGAGGTCGCTCGCTGGCTGGGATCTCATGGAGATGTGGGGACATACGGAGATGTGTCGTTCTCACCCTGAATGGCGTCTCAACTGGTGGGTATGGTGGGAGGACGCAGGTTGGCGTTTCGCCCGTTCAGGCGTCACTTTTTAGGTGTGCCCGTTTTTGGGCTGGACCAAGGGGAATCTGGAATCTGTCAGGATAAATAATCGGGAGGATGGATGATGACTCGACTTTTCCGCGCGGCCGGAGCCGCCACGATCGCCCTCATGATCGTGCTACCGCTCCAGGGTCAATCGGTGCTGCTCCGCATGAACCCGGCTGAGGGTCTCGTTTCGCGATACGTCATCGGCAACGAGACGTTCATGGACAACCCGATGATGCAAACCGACGGCCCGGTGTCGGCGAGCGAGATGTTTCAGACACAGACCGTCCTCAGCGTCGTCGGCGACATCGTCGAGATGCGGACCGTCATCGATTCAAGCACGATGACCAGCGCCGTGCCCGGCGCGGCGGCGGCGATGCCCGACCTGAGCGGGACCGCCAGCACGATCAAAATGGATACTCGGGGACGCGTGATCGAGCTCTCGGACGTCGGCGATCTACCTCCCGAGGCTCAGCAGATGATCAGCCAGATCGGCGGCGGAGGTTTCTTTCAGCTTCCCGAGGATCCTGTCGGACCCGGCGACACGTGGGTCGGCGAGTTGGATCTGGACATCCCCGCCGGCATGGGCGGATCGATGGTCTTGGACATGAGCATTACGTACACCCTGGGCAGCGTCGATGGCGACCTCGCCAGCGTGACGTTCGAGGGACCGCTGACGATGTCTGGCAGCGCGCAGGGCATGACGATGGACGGCGCCGGCGACCTGTCGGGGACGGCCGTGTTCGATGTGGCAAAGGGTCGCATTCAGGATACGACCAGTCAGATGGGATTCGACATCAACGTCGCCGGAATGTCGATGGCGATGGACTCGAACAACACGATGCGGCTCATCCCGTAGTCGGTTCGATGTGGTGAGCGACGCGCTTGCGCCGCTTGCCTGACGGGTGTCTGGGTCTAGGGGTCGGCGCTTTCGAGTGCCGACCCCTTTTTTTGCCGAGGCTGGCCGCTGGAGTCTCCGACTTTCAGTTTATGACCTCGCCCGGCCGCCCTGGCGGGACCGGCCCGATCTCCCCGTGCCGAGGACTCGTTTCATGACTGGCCCACACACCCCTCGCGCTCGTCGCCTCCTCGCGCTCGTCGCCCTGCTCTGTCCCCCACTGTTGAGTTCGTGCGCACCCCAAGCCCCCGAACCGTTCGACGTCGTCGAAGCAACGATCCCGGAGATGCAGGCGGCAATGGAGGAGGGGCGGATCACCTCCCGCGAACTCGTCGAGGCGCATCTCGTCCGGATCGCTCTGTACGAAGAGAAAGTGAACGCGGCGATCGCGATCAACCCCAACGCGCTCGACGATGCGGACAGGTTCGACCGCGAGCGGGCCGACGGCCGGGTGCGTGGACCGCTTCACGGAATTCCGGTCGCGCTAAAAGACAACGTCCATACGATGGATATGCCCACGACCGGGGGAGCGCTGGCCTTCGAAGGCTTCATTCCGCCCTACGAGGCAACGCTGACTCAAAACCTGCGAGAGGCCGGAGCGATCATCTTGGCCAAGACGGTGATGACCGAGCTCGCCAACTTCAAGGCCCGCGGCATGCCCGGGAATTACAGCGCAGTCGGAGGGTACGGCCTCAATCCATTTGATCCGAGACGCGATCCCAGGGAGGGGACGAACGATGGACGGCCGGTGATGGGTGTGGGCGGATCGAGTTCAGGCATCGGCACGAACTCGAGCTTCTGGGCCGGCAACGTCGGGACCGAGACCTCGGGATCGATCCTGTCGCCTTCCAATTCGAACGGGTTGGCCGGGATCAAGCCGACCGTGGGCCGTGTGAGTCGATACGGAGTGATCCCGATCACCGCGGACCAGGACATCGCCGGACCGATGGCACGAACCGTCACGGACGCGGCCATCTTGCTCGGGGCGCTCGAGGGCGCCGTACCCGACCCCAACGACCCCGCGACATTGGTCTGCCAGCCACCGGAGAACGGGGACTACCGGGCCTTCTTACGCACCGAGGGCCTGCAGGGAGCCCGCATCGGGGTCCCCCGTGCGATGTACTATGACTCCGTCCAAGTCCCGGAAACCGACCGCTGGCAAGGCCGCTTGAATGATGCCGGGAGGGCGATCATGGAGGAGGCGATCCACATCCTCCGTGATCAGGGCGCTACGATCGTCGATCCCGCCGACATTCCCAGCGTCGTCGATCCCGACCCCGAGCACAGCCTCCTCACGGGCGGGGGCGGCAGCGTGCTGTTTTACGGGATGAAGCGGGACTTCAACGCGTGGCTGGCCTCGCTCGGCGAAACCGCCCCGGTGAAGACGCTCACGGAGCTCCGAGAGTGGAATCTGGCGCACGAGAGGGCTGGCTCGAACAAGTACGACCAGGCGAACCTCGATCGCTCCGATGAGATCGATCTCGAGGCTGCCCGCGCGACGTACGAAGCCGATCGTGCGCGAGACCTCTACTTGAACGGCGAGCACGGGATCGACGAGGTGATGACCGACCTGGAGCTGGACGCCCTGCTTTTCCCTGCCTCGAGTGGAGCGGGGATCTCGGCGAAGCCGGGCTATCCAACCGTGATCGTGCCGTTCGCCTTCCTCGATTCCGAACCGAATCCGCCCCTACCGGAAGGCTTTGGCGCCAAGCCGCGGCCGTTTGGCGTGAGCTTCGCGGGCATGGCCTGCAGCGAGCCCAAACTCATCGAGCTGGCGTACGCCTTCGAACAGGCGACGAAACGACGAGTGGCGCCTCCGGGGATGCCCTAGGCCGAGCCCTCTGCCCTCTCACAGCGGTGGCACCGAATGGCCCAGGGCTAGGGGCGCGGCCGGACCGGGAGCACGATACCCGACGGGTAGGCTGAACTGCGGTAGAGGGTCAGTTCGGGGACACTGCCATCGCGCGGGTAGCGCAAGAACGTGTCGGCATCGGCACCGGCGATCGCGACCCGAATGCGGTGTCCCTCCTTGATCAGAACGGATGTCGCCCACAGATCGAACGTCAGCTCGGCGACTTCGCCGGGGCGGAGAGGCGATGCGTCGGAGCGCAGTTCCGTGCGGTGCGGGCCATATTTTCGGTACAGCGGAGTGGCGTCGCTAACGGCGCGGGTCAACGCTCGAAGCTGACCTTCGGTCACATAGGTGACGCGGCCATCGGGTGCGACGTCCTCGAGATAGACGATGAACGCTCCGTCGCGTTCGGTCGAGGTGACATGAAGCGTCACGACGGGGTGGCCCGTAATCTCGACGTCGCTCGTCATCGGCGCGCTGGTATACGTGAGGAGTTTCTTATCCTCCTCCGCGCGGTCCGGATAGATGACATCCCCTGCCCCGCCGTTCGTGTACCAACGATTGGCGGTATCGGTGGTCGCGGTGAAATCGACCGTGTACAGATCCACGGCTTGGGCTGCGGTTGGTCGCTCCGTCGACAAACGACCCTCCGCCCCGAAATACCAAGTTGCGTCCTGGAACCCGTTTGGAGGCCAAGCCTCGGTCCGCTGCCATTCGCCGGCACCTAACGTGTAGTAGTTGACCTCGGTCGGCGTCTCGCGTGACCCGCTCCCTTTCAAATGCGCGTCAAAGAAACCGATCATTTCCGAGAACTGCGCCTCCTTCGTCGGTTGGACCGGCTGACCCGAGGGAAGGAACGGATCCGCGTCGTTGCTGGCACCATGATCCCAGGGCCCGATGAAGACCTGCTGCGGGTTGGAGATCGTGTTGTAGCGACCGAGCGCGCCGTTGACGGTGCCCGCGTCCTGCCAGCCGACGCGGATGAACATGGCGACGCCGGACGAGTCGATTTGAGGTAGATGTCCGGATGGACTCCGCCGATGACCGACGTGCGTCTCTCCGAACGGTCCGAACGGATCGTCTCGATACTCGTACTCGAGCGCGGACTCGTAGGGGATCGTATTCGCGGTGTGTTCGTTCGCGGCCTCCGCGAGCAATGCGCCGGTCGTGTCCGCATCGACGGGTTTGACGCCGGTGACGCGATTCGTGAGTCGATCACATGCCTCGTCCTCGGCATCGTTGAGCCCGCAGACATCGTTCAGGTCCATCATCTGCACCCGTCGCGACCAGTTTTCCAAGAATCCGACGGTGAGGACGCCTCCGGGAAAGATGAGGTGTCCGAAGTTGTCAAAATCGTTGAACAAGGGGGCGATCGCCTTCACGGCGGGGTGCATGTTGACCGCGAGCATCTCCGCGGTGTTGCCCGCATAGGAAACCCCGTACGCACCCACGCGGCCATTGGACCACGGCTGGTCGATGATCCAATCGACGATCTCGCCGTAGTCGAGCACCTCGTCTTCGGCGAGTTCGAACCGACGAATCCCGAAAGACGCCCCGCTACCGCGAGCGTCAACCAGCACGAGGGCATATCCAGCACCGTTGAAGTCCTCGGCCTCGCCGAAATTGGAGACGTCCTCGAGCACGGCATCGACGCGATCTTGCGCACGCCAGTACCGCGTCGCGCGCAGGACCGTCGGGATCCGCGTGCCGGGAGGCAGATCCTCCGGTAGCCACACGTCGACGGCGATACGGACGCCGTCGCGCATGGCCACATGGAGCGCCTGGTTACGAGGCGCGTCGATGCCCGGATCCTGCGGCGCGCAGTTGGCCACCGCGACGGCGCAGAACCATACGACGGCCTGCCGAGCGCAGGCCTTCTGGAAGGCCCCGCTGCGGCGCTCGGGGCTCCCTACCACGCGATCGCGTGGCCGTCTCGTCTGGGATCCGACCCTCCGGCCAACGCCCCCGTCTCGGAATCACGGTAGACCCCCTGCACCCCGCCTGGATTGCCCGGATCGGCGAGGTGGTGGCCATGGGCCGCGAGATCCGAGTAAACGTGCGCCGGGAAGCCCTGCTCCAAATACGTGACCGAATCTTCCGGGATCGGCGTTCGACCCCCGCCTCGGTTGATCAACATTCGAGGCGACGCGATGGCCAGCTGCATATCCATCTCGCCGACGGTCAACTTGGTTATGGTCTGCCCGACGGTCTGCGGGATCGTATAGCCGCCCGCAGCCCCAACCGCGGCGACCAGCTTATCGTCCTTCATGACCACACATGGCGTCATCACGCCCTTGGCCTTTTGTCCGCCCTCGAGATAGTTGGTATGCCCTTCCTCGAGCGAGAAGCCGAACGTGTGTCCGTTGTTGAGAAAGATGCCCGTGTCCCCCGCGATGACTCCACTGCCATAGACGCTTACGAGCGACTGGGTGAACGCCACCGCGTTGCCCCAACGGTCCGCGCTCGACAGGCTCGTCGTCCCATGGAATGGGAAGGGGGTCCCGCCGAACGACGCCACCCGCGTCGGGCTGATCTTCTCGCGTTGTTCAT
The DNA here is from genome assembly GCA_029262175.1 of Gemmatimonadota bacterium. Taxonomy (GTDB): domain Bacteria; phylum Gemmatimonadota; class Gemmatimonadetes; order Palauibacterales; family Palauibacteraceae; genus Palauibacter. The sequence goes on along the minus strand of JAJCZV010000205.1, from coordinate 36,032 downwards.
CCGCATACGCCTTGGAGATCAGTCGGTCCACCGGGATGTCCACGTCCTTGCCGGTGTTGTACCGATCGTCATCGATGAGGGCGAGTTTGAACGACTCCAACCACAGATGCGCAAACTCCGACCCATATAAATCCATGTTGGCGAGATCGAAGCCATCCATGATGTTGAGCACCTGAAACATGGTCATCCCGCACGATCCGGGAGGCATGGCGTAGAGTTGGTGCCCTTGGAACGACGTCGTGATCGGCTCGCGCCACTCGACGTCGAAGCCCTCGAGATCCGCCTTGGTGAGGATGCCGTCGTTCTCCGCCAGGAAAGAGATGATCCGGTCGCCCAACTCCCCCTTGTAGAAGTCCTCGCCGCCCACCCGCGCGAGGTGGCGCATACTCGCGGCCAACTCGGGTTGCTTGATAATCTCCCCGACTCGCGGCGCACGTCCGTTTGGAAGAAATATGCGGGCCGTAGAAGGGTAGTTGCTCAGCTTTGCAACCGCGCCCGACGTATGGAGCTCATCAAACTTCGAGATCACGAACCCGTCTTCGGCGAGCTGAATGGCCGGCTCGAAAACGTCGCCGAGGCTCATCGTGCCATAGCGCTCCAGGGCAGCCATCCAGCCCTTGAAGGCACCAGGAACGATCGGCGCACGATACCCTTCGGCGAAGTCGTCCAGCGTCATCGTTTCGGCCGAGGACGCCGCGGGCGCCCGACCCAGCGCGTCGAGCCCAACGACCCGATTCTCTTCGGCCAGGTAGATCAGCATGAAGCCGCCGAAGCCCCCCAGACCCGACATGTAGGGCTCGGCGACGTTGAGCGTCGCGGCGGCGGCCACGATGGCGTCGATGGCGTTGCCGCCCTGCATCATGATCTGCGTGCCGGCGAGCGATGCGTAGTAGTCGGCGGCAGCGGTCACGCCGCGACGGCCCCACACCGTCTGGTGGGCCGTGCCCAAAAGACCCGGTGCCTGACCAGACTCCGCCGAAGACCATTGTGCTGCAGAGATCGCGTCAGCCGAGGTTTCGCTGGGGGCGCACCCGAGCACGGACGTGCCGGCGGCGGCCGCGGCGGAGGTCGCGAGAAAGTCGCGTCGCTTCATGAGGCTGGCTCCTTGTGAAGGGGGCGAGGCCTGAATCGTAGAGCAAAGCAGGGCGCCCGCTCAAGGGGTGACCTTGCGTCCTCCCGTTCAATCCTGGCACTCTGAGGGGTATTTCGCCCACCCGCAGGCGAAACGTGTTCACACCTGGAGGTTCGCGATGAGTCCCGACGTGAAGATGCGTCCCGCTTCGCTTTGGTTGAGTTCGATTTCTGTGTTGACCCTGCTCGCGTTGGCCGGCCCGCTCACCCTTGAAGCGCAGTCGCCTTCCGAACGGGCGGCTACGTCCGTCGCGGGTTTGGATCTTCGCGCCATCGGCCCTGCCAATATGGGGGGGCGGGTCGCCGACCTCGCCGTCGTCGAAAACGACCCTCGGATCTTCTACGTCGGGCTCGGCGCCGGTGGCGTGTGGAAGACCGTAAACGACGGGATGACGTGGGACCCCGTGTTCGACGACCAACCCACCTCGTCGATCGGCGACGTCACGCTCGCGCCTTCGAATCCGAACGTCGTGTGGGTCGGCACGGGCGAGCCCGCGAACCGGCAGAGCTCGCCGTGGGGAATGGGCGTGTTCAAGTCGACCGATGCCGGCGCGACGTGGACGCAAAAGGGACTCGAGGACACGCGACACATCGGACGGATCGCGATCCACGCGTCCAACCCGGACATCGTCTATGTCGGAGCGGTCGGTCATCTGTGGGGGCCGAACGAGGAGCGCGGGGTGTACCGCACGACAGACGGCGGCAACACGTGGGAGAAGGTCCTATACATCGACGAGAACACCGGTGTCATCGACCTGATCATGGACCCGAACGATTCTCGGACCCTGTTCGCCGCAACCTACCAGCGACAGCGCACCGGCCTTGGGTACGCGGCGGGCGGGGGCGGTTCGGGGATCTGGCGAACCACCGATGGCGGAGAGAACTGGACGCGTTTGGAAAAGGGCCTCCCGACGTCGGACCTGGGTCGGATCGGTCTCGACATCTATCGGCGCGATGGGAACCTGGTGTATGCGGTCGTCGAGGCCGAGGAGGGCTCGGGCGTCTACCGTTCGACCGACCGCGGCAGAAGCTGGGAGATGATGAGCGACCGGAACCCGCGGCCCATGTATTTCTCCCTGATTCGTATCGACCCCAACAACCCCGAGCGCATCTACCTCGGGGGCGTCGCGGAGTCGGCCTCGGATGACGGTGGGCGTACGTGGTGGCCGGGTAACTCGACCGACCAGATCCACTCCGACCACCATGCGTTGTGGATCAATCCGAACGATTCCAACCATCTGATCGATGGCAACGACGGCGGCCTGGCCTTCTCACGCGACGGGTCGAAGACGTGGCGCGCGATCACGAACATGGCGATCGGTCAGTTCTACGAGATCGATGTCGATATGCGCGATCCTTATTTCGTTTGCGGAGGCCTCCAGGACAACGGCAACTGGTGTGCCCCGCACCGCACGCAGGCGACCTTCGGTGTACGGAATCGAGACTGGACGCACGTACTGTTCGGCGACGGATTCCATAACCACCCCGACCCGACCGACCCCAACATCATGTACGCCGAGTCGCAGGGCGGGAACGTCTCGCGCATCGATGTGACGACCCGCGAATCGCAGCCCCTGCGACCGATCGCGCGGCCAACGGGGATGGAGGGTGACGGAGAGGATGCGCGTTCCTACCGCTTCAACTGGAATGCCCCGCTCGCGATTTCGCACCACGACGTATCTACGATCTACGTCGGTGGCAATCATCTGATGAGAAGCCGTGATCGCGGCGCGACCTGGGAGGAAGCGAGCCCGGATCTGACCAAGGCGATCGATCGCGACACGATGCCCATCATGGGGATGCTCGTCACCGAAGAGACGCTGTCGGGCAACGATGGCATCTCGAGCAACGGCAACCTCACCGCGTTCGGCGAGTCTCGTCACTCGGCCGACGTCCTTTATGTCGGGACGGACGACGGAAACTTGCAGGTCACGCGAGATGGCGGCGCCAACTGGACCAACGTGATCGATCGAGTCCCTGGCGTCCCGTTCCACACGTACGTGAGTCGAATCGAACCGTCTCACACCGTCGATGGCCGGGTGTACGTCACGTTCGACGGACACCGCAACGATGATTATGCTGCGTACGCCTACGTAAGCGATGACTTTGGCGGCACTTGGCGCGCGATCACGTCGGGGCTTCCGGACGGCTGGTCGGTGAACACGATCCGCGAGCACCCGAACAATCCCAATCTGCTTTTTCTCGGCAACGAGATCGGCCTATACGTGTCGATCGATGCTGGCGAAAGTTGGGGCCGACTCAAGAACAACATGCCCACCGTGGCCGTCGACGACCTCGTCATTCACCCCCGTGAGAACGACCTCGTGATCGGCACGCATGGTCGTAGCGTATGGGTGCTGGACGACATCACCCCGCTGGAGGAGATGAGCTCGCAGGTCCTCGCGTCCGATTCACATCTGTTTGGAAGTCGGCGTGCGACGATGTGGTCGATGGGGATGGACTGGCCGTTCCAGCCCGCTCAGTTCCTAGCGGACAACCCCGCCGACGGGGTCCCTCTCCGCTACTACCTACGCGAAGCGATCGGGCCGGCGACTCCGATGACCGACCAGGGGGAACAAGGCGGCGGTGGTGGCGTGATGATCCAGGAGCTCGGACCGGACGGACGCCGCAGCGACATGGGTCGGCGCGGCCGGACGCTTCGCCGATCGGACGAGGCAGGCGAGGACCTCGTCAAACTCGAAATCCTGGCTGCCAGTGGCGCGGTGATCCGGACGTTGGAGGCCGTCAATGAAGCCGGTCTGCAAGAGGTCGTGTGGGACTTCCGGGGCGACCCGGCCTTCACGGCCGAGGGCGGAGGAGGCGGCGGCGGATTTGGCGGCGGTGCGGGCGCCGGCGCAGCCCCCCGCGTACTGCCGGGGACCTACACGGCCCGACTGACGGTCGAGGGTCGAACCCAAACGGTCGACTTCGAGGTGCGTAGCGATCCGAGGCGAAATGCCACGCGAGCCGATCTCGTAGCGAGAGACGGGGCGCTCCAACGGGCCTTCGCCCTTACCGTGCCGCTGCGCGACGCGAACCAGCGGCTACGCGCGATGGACGAGCGTTTGGGGGAGATCAAGGACTTGGTGGACGAATCCGACTTGAACTCCGCCCAGCGGGAAGAGGTCGAGAAGGAGGGCGAGGAGATATCCGAGGCGATCGAACAGCTAGGCGAGGATCTCGGCCGTGCGAACCGTCTCGGGCGGCAGACCGGCGGAATCGAGAACTGGTCCGGTCCGCCCACCGCGGATCAAGTTTGGGCCATCGACACGACCTGGGACGAAGTGCCCCCGGTCATCGAACGGATCAACGCGCTGCTCACCGGCCGTCTGCCGGCGTTCGAAGCGCGCTTGAGCGAGCTGGGGGTGGGACCGGCTGTGGGCGCCCCGATCCGAATTCCGATCCGACCCTGACACCGCGATGATCAACGCCCACGAGTCGGTGACGGCTCGTGGGCGCTCGCGATCAGACCACCCGGGTTCACCGCCCAAGCGCTGCGTCTCAGGTCAAATCCGCCAAGGCGTCCCTCAGGATCGAAACGTCTGATTCGAATGACTCGGGAGCTAGCGGCCCAAACGAGAATCGAAAGAACCGGTCCAGAGGAGACGCTTCCCCGCGTCTCGCCATGTCACAGTCCGTCCCTTTGAGAACGGCTGCCCCCTGCTCGAACAGACGCTGGTTGAGCGCGTCGGCGGTCAGACCCTCTGGGAGACGACACCAGTGATAGAATCCCCCCTCACCGGAGAACAGTTCCAGCCCGAGCTCTCCGAAGGCCTCCCCGTACCGCGCGCGCTGCGAACCGTAGAACGCGGGCACCGCCGACCGCGCGAGCTCTATGCGACCGGGTTTAAAGAGTGCGACGGCGTACCGCTGGGAGGGGTGCGACACGCCTCCCATCCCGAAGGACGAGAAATTGCTGAGAAGCTCGACGTGTTGGCGCCCGGCGACGACCCAACCCACGCGAATCCCCGGCGCCTGTAGCCCTTTGGTCGCCGCACCGATCACGAAGATGTTGGAGTCGTCGATATCGCGGATGTACTGGAGAGCGCTCACCGGTGCTTCGTGGAACAACTCGTACGCCTCATCCACCAGGAGTCCGCGATCGGGGCCCGCAGACCGAACCAGGGCTTCGAGCTCCGCGCCCGCGCGAGTGACGCCAGTGGGATTGCACGGGTTGCTCAGGAGCATCAGAGATCGACCGGCGTCTGGTCCGGCATAGTCCTCGGTAGAGGGCTTGAACGCGTTCTCCACCCCGCTCTCGACGAGCGTGTACCGGCGGTTTAGCCGTTCGAGGATGTCGTAATACGGCGTGTATTCGGTCGACGCGATCCGAACGGTGATGTCCGACTCGAGAAAGAGAAGAAGCGCGACGATGGCCGGCCGGCCGCCCGCAAACACCATGACGTTCTCGCTGGAGACATCGGCGCCATAGGCATCCCGATAATAGCGGGCAATCGACTCGCGGAGCTCCGGAAGGCCCCAGGCCTTTGGATAGCGCAAGTCCGCGGTGCTGATCGCTACGGAATCGGGTAGCGGCGGGCCGTCGGGGAGCTGTTCGGTACGCGGGAAGCCCTGGCTCCACGGGTGCGTGCCCGGCTCGCCCATGTACGTGCCGAAGGCGCCCAGAAACGCATAGAGCGTCTCGTAGATCCCCATTGGCGGGAATTGTCTCAAGAACATCAGTCGGCCGTCTCCTCAGCCCGCCACAAGCCCTGAGAACCCACCCGGAGGGCTCGATTGAACTTGCTCGAGGCGTTCTCCCAGGCGATCACGGCAGTCAGTTCGATGGTGGCCTCTTCGTCAAAGACGTCTCGGAGACGAGTAAACAGCTCGTCGGAGACGTCGAGTTCGCTTTTTGTCATCGCGTCGGCATACTCGAGGGCGACACGCTCGGCTTCCGAAAAGAGCGGATTCGTCAAGTACCCATCCACGGCCAAGATCTTATCATCCGAGGTCCCTAGTTCGCTGCTCACGGCCGCGTTGATATCCTGTCAGAACACGCACCCGTTTAGCGACGCGACGCGGCGATTGACCAACGCGACCAGGGACGCATCCAGGATCGTGTCGTGGTTCAACGCGTTCCACATCCCTCGGACCCCCTTGAACAACGCCGGGCGCCGTGCGTAAACGCGATGATTCAGTAACGGTGCCCCCCACAACTCTGCCTGGGCCTCGAACACTCGCCCGACGTAGCCCTCCGCCTCAGAGGACGGGACTCCGGCGACTCGAGTCATGAGGCCTCTCCCGGTTCCCTTAACACCTTGGTAGGCCCGTCGCTTCGAGATCGTTTGCGTACTCGTCGGAATCGAACGACGTCGCTCGGTGCCAGGCTCTCGCGATCATGGAGCGCGCTCCTCGACTTCGATGTTTAGGTGCATCCCGCGGGTGTCGTGACCGGCCACGTCGCACCGAACGTTATAGGAGCCAGGCTCCAGGTCCACCGACACGACCTCGACTTCGCCCGGGTTGATGTCGCTCGCGGTTTGCCAGATGGGCGTGTCGGCGCCGCTGGGGAACACTTTTAGGTTGTGGAGTTCGAACCCCTGGTTGCTGAGACGGAGGACAACGTTCCCCGCGGCAATCCGTGTTGGCATCCCGATGGCGTACTCGAGCAGCGCCACCTCGACGGTGTCGACCGCCGCCCGCGTCGCCGGCGCGTCTGGACGAGGCGGCTCGGCCCCTGGGGTACAGCCGAGCGTGGCCACCGCCGTGATCGCCGTCACCCCGAGTCGAGCCGACGGCCACCTACGGCCTGGCTGAGATCGCACGAGACGGGCCTGAGCCCGGTTCAGCCCGCGGCGCCGTGGCACTTCTTGTATTTCTTGCCGCTCCCGCAGTGGCACGGGTCGTTTCGTCCGGGTTCCTTCTCAGCTGTGGCCGGGGCCCCGGATTGGGTTCCGCCACCACTTTGGAGCGCGGCGCGCGCGCCGCTGTCATCGGGCTTGAGATCCCTGATCGCGGCGGAGGAGGCGACGCCGGCCGATGAAAAGGCCGGTTCCCGTGCAGGCCTCGCGCCGCCGACCGCACCCGCCGGAGCGCCAGGCGCCGCTGGGCCTCCAGTCCCAGGTCCCGTAGGCCCGCTCATCCCCGAAATCTTCGGTGGCACCGGACGGGCCGGTCCGCGGACTTCGAGTTGGGCGCGGAAGAACCGGTTGGCGACGGTCTTTCGGATGTCGACGATCAAGTTTACGAACTCGTCGTACGCTTCTTTCTTGTACTCGATCAGCGGGTCTTTTTGGCCCCAGGATCGATAGTGAATCGAAGCTCGGAGGTGATCCAGGTCGTAGAGGTGATCTTTCCACTTCTCGTCGAGCACCGAGAGGACGATAAAGCGAAGCACGCGTTCCCAGAGCTCATTGAATCCGTCCAGCTTCTTATGGAACTGTTCATGTGCGCTCTCGACCACGGCCTCATGCAAGGCCTCGGAATCCGCCCAGTCGTCCGTTCCAACCGCGCCATCTCGAGGCAAGAAATCGTTATGCAGGAAATAGTCGACGAGTAGGTGCTCACGAAGCCCGGCGACGTCCCACTCTTCATGCTCGATGCCCGTGGGAACAAACTCCTCCATCTCTTCCCGGATGGCTTCCTCGATCATCTCCCACGTCTCACCCTTGAGGTCCTCTCCTCCCTCCAGGGCGTACAACCGAAGATCGTAGACGACTTCGCGCTGCTGGTTCATCACATCGTCGTACTCGAGGAGGCGTTTACGCGCGTCGAAGTTCTGCATCTCGACACGTTTCTGCGCCCGTTCGATCGATTTCGAAATCCACGGGTGGGTGATGACTTCGCCTTCTTCCACGCCAAGTCGATCCATGATCTTGGACACGCGCTCGGGCATGAAGAGCCGCATGAGATCGTCTTCGAGCGAAAGAAAAAACAGACTCGCCCCCGGGTCGCCCTGGCGGCCTGCACGACCTCGCAGCTGTCGATCGATACGTCTCGATTCGTGACGCTCGGTCCCGAGAATTTGAAGCCCGCAAGGCGGCTCGTCCTCACAGCCTCGCTTCTTGATCTCCTCTCGCGACAAGTCCGGCTCTTCCGTGAGCTGGCCATACGAGGGCTTGTCCGAACGGATACCGCACACTTCGCACTGGACGCAGGGATCGGCCAGCTTAATGTCGGTGCCGCGGCCCGCCATGTTGGTCGCGATCGTGATCGCACCAGGCTGGCCGGCGTTTTGAACGATGTGTGCCTCGCGCTCGTGCTGCTTCGCGTTGAGGACTTCGTGCGAGAGGCCGCGTCGCTTGAGTAGCCGCCCCAGGATTTCGGACACCTCGACGCTGGTCGTTCCGACGAGGATCGGCAGACCTTGCCCGTTGATCCGCTCGATCTCGTCGATGAGCGCGGCGTACTTCTCCTGCTTGGTTTGGAAAATGACGTCGTGATGATCCAGACGTCGGATCGGGCGATTTGTAGGGATCACCACCACTTCGAGTCCATAGATTTCGTCGAACTCGGATTCCTCCGTCTCGGCTGTTCCTGTCATGCCCGAGAGCTTGTCGTACATACGGAAGTAGTTTTGGATCGTAATCGTCGCGAGGGTCTGCGTCTCACCCCGAACGGTGACGTTTTCTTTCGCCTCGACCGCCTGGTGCAGCCCGTCGGACCAGCGCCGTCCCTGCATCTTGCGGCCGGTGAACTCATCGACGATCACGACCTCTCCAGCCTCGACGACGTACTCCACGTCTTTCTCGTACAGAGAATACGCTTTTACGAGCTGATGGATGACGTGGATCTTCTCGGACTTCTCTGCGTATTCGCGCTCTAAGTCTTCGATCTTTGCGCGTTTCTCGTCGGTCGTGAGTTTCTCATCGTCTTCGACACGCTTTACGTCCTCCGAAATATCGGGGACCGTAAACGCGTCGCCATCGGTCGGCGAAAGCACGTCCAGTCCCTGGTCGGAGAGCTGAATCGTGTGCCCCTTTTCGTCCATCGAGTAAAGGAGCATCTCGTCGACTTCGGGAAGCCGCTTGTCTCGCATCATGTCGGCTTCAGTGCGTTGAACGAGCTGCTTTACGCCCGATCGCGTGAGCAGCTTGAGGAGCCTCTTGTTCTTTGGCCCCCCGCGTTGTGCGGCCAGAAGCTTGAGACCCGCGTTCCAACGCGCGTCCGCATCGTCATCCTCTTCCAACTTGTCGAGCAGCTTGGTCCCTTCGGCGATCAGACCATTCACGAGCTGCGACTGCTTGCGTGCGAGCGCGGAGACCTGCGCGTTATACGTCTTGTAGACGTCGCGTTCGTCACGCCCTGCCGGACCCGAGATGATGAGCGGCGTACGCGCCTCGTCGACGAGAACGGAGTCGACTTCATCGATGATCGCGTAGGAGTGCGGACGCTGGACGCGCTGCTGGAGGTCGACCACCATGTTGTCTCTAAGGTAGTCGAACCCGAATTCGTTGTTGGTCCCGTAGGTGATGTCCGCATTGTAGGCGGCTCGACGTTCCTCGGTCCCCGGCTGCGTGTCGTCGAGCGTACCCACCGTAAGACCCAAGTACTCGAAGACGGTGCCCATCCACTGGGAATCTCGGCGGGCGAGGTAGTCATTGACCGTGATGAGGTGGGCGCCCTTCCCCGACAACGCGTTCAGAAACAGGGGCATCGTGGCGACGAGCGTCTTCCCTTCGCCCGTCGCCATCTCGGCGATCTTTCCCTGGTGGAGAACGATCCCGCCGATGAGCTGCACATCGTAGGGGATCATGTCCCAGGTCATTTCATTCCCGCTGACCGTGATGGGTCGGCCGACCAATCGGCGGCAAGCTTCTCGCACGGTGGCGAACGCCTCGGGGAGGATCTCATCCAGGATGGCCTGAGTGGCCTGGTTGAGTTCGCCCTCGGTCGCGGCCATCTGCTCCGTGAGGTCGGCGCGCTTCCCGGGATTCTCCGTGTGGCGCCGTTCTTCTTTGAGCGCTTCGAGCGAGGCCTCGAACTCCGCCGTCCGATCCTCGATCAGCGCACGGAACTTCGGCGTTTGGGCCTGCACTTCGTCTTCGGAGAAGTTCGCGAGACGCGCTTCGTGCTCGAGAATCGCGGCGATCGTCGGTCTCATCCGCTTCATCTCGCGGGAGAACCGCGTGCCAAATAATTGTGAGGCCACACCCTTCAACATGTAAGACTCTCCACCCATTCCCGCTCTATATCTGCGCGGATCGATTCGACAACCAAAAAGCGAATAGAGCGCCCTAGGCGCAGGCGCTCCCGGACGTGGCTGGCGGACACATCAATCCGCGTCACGTCGACCACAGTATAGTCGATTTCGCCTACCCCTGGAGGGGGTTTAGGCTCCTCACCCGAGCGCCGCATGACGGCAATTTCCGCCAATTCCGTCAGTCGGCCAAGGTCTCGCCACGTATCGAGCACCGCGAACTGGTCGGCACCCATGATCAACAGCAGCCGGGCGCCGGGAAACGAGCCGCGAAGAACCTCCAGGGTATCGGCCGTATACGACGGACCGGGACGCTCGTATTCGACAGTGCTCACCTCGATTCCCTCGACCCCCTCAAAGAGTCGGCGGACAAGCGCGAGCCGGACGTCGGAGGGTAAGACCACGTCACGATGAGGCGGTTCGGCGGCGGGGACCACGATCAGCCGATCCAGATCCAGAGCCTCGAGGAGCTCTTGAGCGAGGATCGCGTGCGCCACGTGGGGCGGGTCGAAGCTGCCTCCGAGAACGCCGATTCGTGACGTCGTGGTTCAGTCCTCCGACCCATCGACCGCGGCCCCGTCCTCGGCCGCCAGGGCCTGTGCTTCAGGCGAGTCCGGAAACTCCGTCATCAACCGCTCGCGAATGCTCCGAGCCTCGGTATCGAAGCCGACGGTGGTATAGCTGTGATACAAACGCGACAGGAGATCGGGGAGAAAGTACGCACCGGGTCCCTCTGAAAGAGACTTCTCATAGTACACGATCGCCGACTCCAGGAGCCGCCGACTGTCTTGATAGAAGCGGCCGATGTCGTAGCTCTTCTCGGCGATCTTGGCCTGCGCCTCTAGGATATGCGCCTCGGCGGCCTCGCGGTACTCGGTCGCGGGGAAGAACTGGAGAAGCCGCTGACATTCTTCGATGGACAGCCGAGTGAACTCCTGCGACAAGGAGATCTTGGGCGCCGCTCCGAGGTAGGCGCGACAGGCACCGTATTGCGCGTCGTCGGCCCAAGGGCTGTTGGGCCGTCCGGTGGCGAGGCGCTTGAACTCTTCGACGGCCTCGAGTTCTTTTCCCGCTCGGAGCTTGGCTTCGGCGGCCATGTATTGCGCGCTGTCTACGACCGGGCTCAGGGGGTCCCGGATAAGAAACGTCAGAAAGCCGTCGGCCGCGGAGGTATACTCCTCCAATTCGAACTTTTCTTGGGCCCACGCGAATACATCGGGCGGCTCCACGTCGTTCGGCGGTCGGTCGGGCGCGCAGGCGCCAAACAGGACAACCAGCGCAATCCACGGCCGCCTCGGTCCAGAGTGGAACGCGTTCATCAGAACCCGAACCGGATCTGCCGAATGCGCTCCTCGGCCCGCACCGCTTGGGCCCCCGTTCGGTTCGGACTCAGTTCAAGCACTCGGGTGTAGGCCCGAAGCGCCTCGTCCGTGTTCCCCCCAGAAAGCAGCATTTCCCCCCTAAAAAAGTGCGCCTGAACCAGATGACTCCGCGGGACTCCGAGTTCGACCATGGTGGTGAGCTTGCCCAGAGCCGCGGAAGGCCGCCCGGCCGCGCGATCTTCATCCGCTGAAAGAAACAAGCAGTCGCCGTAATGATACCGTGCCGCGTCCCGGGTCGGATCACGTCGCGAGACGCCTTCGACGTACTGCGCGAGATACGGCAAGGCGCGATCGCACCCACCCATTTCCTTGTAGGCCCGGCCCGTTTGGTAGAGATCCGAAGCGGCAGGTTCACCATCGTCGGCCAAGAGGGTAAGATAAAGCGACAGCGCTCGTGTGTAATCCCCGTCGTTGGCGTAGTGCTCCGCGAGAGACCTTTCCAGATCACGGGGCACGTAGCCCAACCCCCAGGCGAGCGGTAGTTGCAGGGCACGCGACATGTTCTCGAGCGCCCCTCGGTCGCGAGACTCGTAGGCCATGGCGACGAGATCCGACGCGATCTGATGGCGTAGGTCCGGGGCCCGTTCGACCAGTGGTTCGAAGTACCCCAAGGCGCCGTCTACATCGGCTCGAATCGAATAGGCGTGGCCCAGTCGCAGAAACAGCTCATCGGTGTCGCCGCGGATTCGTTGCGCCAACTTGTACTCGGCGATGGCTTCCTCGGCGTCGCCGACGGCAAGCAGGCGATCCCCCAGCGCGATCGATCGATCCGCCGGGTCCTCGCAGGCGGCGACGGCCAACACGAGGGCGAGGGCCAACCGTTTTCCGTGCTTCATGTTTGCAGGCACTGCGCTCCTGTTTCGTCTCTTGTCGCCCCGCTGCGTCCCGAAATGGTCAGCCGTCGACGCGTGCTGCCCCTGTCTGCGGCCCAGCAGGCGACACGACGCGCGTCGCCGACTCGATCGAGCTTGGCGGCCGGTGGCCCCACCCGATTTCGTGCCCCATGCTCGGAAGCCTCTCCTGGGCAAACGGGATCCCCTTTTTCGTCCACCGACGGACAAGACCGTACTTGATAATACAGCGGATTGCCGACATCCCGTCACGCCAGGTGATTTTCTTCCCCTCTGCGTACGTTCGACCGGCGTAAGAGATCCCTACCTCGTAGACCCGCCAACCCCCCAGGGCCATTTTGGCGGTAATTTCCGGCTCTACGCCAAAGGCTCGCTCCTCGATCGTGAGCTGCTCGAGGACCTCCCGACGGAAGCATTTATAGCAGGTTTCCATGTCGGTAAGGTTCAGATTCGTGATCATGTTGGAGAGGAGGGTCAAAAAGCGGTTCCCCACCGAATGCCAGAAGTAAAGAACGCGGTGGGGACGGCCTCCCATGAACCTCGAGCCGTACACGACGTCCGCTTTGTCGGCCAGGATCGGCTCGATAATCCAGGGGTACTCGGCGGGATCGTACTCGAGATCGGCATCCTGAACGATCACGATGTCGCCGGTGGCGGCCCGAAAGCCCGTCGACAACGCCCCACCCTTTCCCTGGTTCTTGGCGTGCAGTTCGACCCGGTCGACGAGGCCCTCCTTCTGCAGTGCTGCCAGGATCTCGCGCGATCGATCTTTGGAGCCGTCATCGACGGCGATGAGCTCCACCTCGGGGGCGACCTGCTTCACGCGTCGGATAATAGCTTCGAGCGTTTCCTCCTCGTTGTAGATGGGCATGACGACTGACACGCTAACCCCACCCATTCCGCCCATCGGGCCCTCCTTCAATCCGTAAGCACTGGGGGCGACGCCAGCAAGCCACGACTCTGTAGTTCGGCAAAATACGCGATCGTGCGCTCCAGCCCCTCCTCTAGATCCACCTTGGGCTCCCACCCGAGCACCGACCGCGCGAGCCCGATCTCGGGCCGCCGCACCTTCGGGTCATCGGTCGGCAGCGGCAGACGCCGAATCTCCGTCCCGGACTCGATGGTCGACAGGATAATCTCTGCGAGCTGAAGGATCGTGTACTCGCCCGGGTTCCCGATATTGACCGGCGTGAGCTGATCGGACTGAAACAATCGCCAGATGCCGTCGATTAGATCCGAAACGAAACAAAAGCTTCGCGATTGAGAGCCGTCTCCATATACGGTGATGGGCTCACCCAGCAATGACTGTACGATGAAGTTCGAAACGACCCGACCGTCGTTTGGCCGCATGCGCGGGCCGTAGGTGTTGAAGATTCGAACGATCCGGGTGTCGACGCCGTGAAACCGTTGGTAGGCCATCGTGATCGCCTCGGCAAACCGCTTCGCCTCATCGTACACGCCGCGCGGACCGATCGGGTTGACGTTCCCCCAATATGATTCGGGCTGCGGGTGGACGAGTGGGTCACCGTAAACCTCCGAGGTGGAGGCGAGGAGGATACGCGCCGATTTTTCCTTCGCCAAGCCAAGGGCGTTGTGGGTCCCCAGGGCCCCCACCTTCAGCGTCTGGATCGGCAGTTCCAAGTAGTCGACCGGACTCGCCGGGGAAGCAAAGTGAAAGATCCCGTCCAGTTGGCCCTCGAGGTCGATGTATCTCGTCACGTCATGTTCGACGAACTCGAACCGCGACTCTCCGTCCAAGTGCTGGATGTTATCGAGCGAGCCGGTGATCAGGTTGTCCATCCCGATGACCGAGTGACCCTCGGCGAGGATGCGGTCGGTAAGATGAGACCCGAGAAAACCCGCGGCGCCCGTGACCAAGATCCTCATGCGGTTGCCCGAATCTGAGCTCTACCGATCGAGTAGTACTCGAAACCCAACGCTCGCATGCGCTCCGTATCGAACATGTTTCGGCCATCGAAGATGATCTTGCGGGCCATACGCTGGCTGACCACGCCCCAGTCGGGGCGCCGATACGGCAACCATTCGGTCACGAAGATGATCGCGTCGGCGCCATCCAGCGTGTCGTATTCGTCGTCGCCATAGGTAACGGAGTCCTTTAGGTAGAACTCGCGAGCGACGTCCATCGCCACTGGATCGTGCGCGCTCACCGTGGCGCCTGCTTCGAGCAGAGCGGCCACGATCGCAAGCGAGGGGGCGGCACGCATGTCGTCGGTCTCCGGCTTGAAAGCGAGACCCCAAAGCGCGAATCGCATCCCCGTCAGGTCGGGACCAAAGCGCTCCTGGATCTTTCGGACGAGTACGGTCTTTTGTCGGTCGTTCGCATGGTGCACCGATTCGAGGACGGTGAGGTCGACGTCGTGTTCGTGGCCGGTCTGGATCAAGGCCTGGACATCTTTTGGGAAGCAGCTGCCGCCATAGCCGGTCCCAGCGTAGAGAAACGCTTGCCCGATCCGTTTGTCCGAGCCGATCCCTCGGCGAACCAATTCCACATCGGCCCCGGTGCGCTCGCACAGTTCGGCCACCTGGTTCATGAAGCTGATCCGGGTAGCCAACATCGCGTTGGCCGCATACTTGGTCATCTCGGCCGAGGCGATGTCCATGAAGATGAGAGGATTTCCCGAGCGGACAAACGGCTCGTAGAGCTCCTGCATACGGTCGTGAGCTTCCGGCGCATCGACGCCGCAAACCACTCGATCGGGATACATGAAGTCCCCGACGGCGTCTCCTTCTTTCAAGAACTCCGGGTTGGAGCACATATAGAACGGGGTGTCGGTTCGACTCTCGATCTCGGCTCGCGCGATGTCGCTTGTTCCAACCGGCACGGTGCTTTTCATGATCACGACGGTGCCGGGTCTCACGTGATCGCCGATCGTGCGGGCCGCTTGCCGAACGAAATCCAGATTCGCCGAGCCGTCCTCGCCCGGGGGCGTGCCGACCGCGACGAAGATCGCGTCGGCGGTTCGGATCCCTTCGGAGGCGTCCGTGGTGAATCGGAGTCGACCCGCCGAGAGGTTGTGCGAAATCAGGCGATCGAGCCCGGGCTCATAAATCGGGACCTCGCCGGAATTCAGACGAGCGATTTTGTCCTCGTCGATGTCCGCGCAGGTTACGTGGTTTCCTCCCTCCGCAAGGCAGGATCCTACCACCAATCCTACGTATCCCGTACCAATTACCGTGACATCCATCCGCGTTCCCCGCTCCCCGTCTGGCGATTCGTCAGCGTATTACCGCGCTTGTTCCCCTACGACGCGCTGGATCCCGCGATCCAACGAAATGTCTCCCGGACCGCCTTCCGCAGATCCCGTTCCACACACCACTTAGTGGCATCGTAGAGCCGTGTGGGGTCCCCGACTACCCGCGGGGCTTCGCCCTCTCGAACCAATCCGGCATCCACGACCACCTCGACGTCGACACCAGCCACCTCGAGGACCCAGTCGAGGAGCTGACGGACTGGCGTCCCCCGTCCCGAACAGATGTTGTAGGCCCGGTGATGCGGGGCGCTCAGGGCTCCGATCTGGATGAGGCCTCGCACGCCGTCGCGAACATCCGTGAAATCGCGCTCGATGTCCAGATTCCCGACTCGCAGACGTGGCTCTGCGGCTCCGCGGACGATTCGCGCGGCGCGGCGGCAGAAGCTCGGGAGTACGAACGCCTCCCCCTGGCCCGGGCCGAGAAGGGGAAAAAGCCGAGCCACACGTACGTCGAGCCCCAAACCCGCGCCGACGCCGCGGGCGACGACGTCTTGGGCGGCCTTGGTCGCCCCGTAGGGGCTCCGTGGGCGCAGAGGCGTCGTCTCGGCGATGGGATGCGACGATCCCTGCCCATACGCATCGGCGGAGCCCGCGACCACCACGCGCAGACCCTGCAACCCGACGGCCGCCGCCGCTTCAAGCAGATGGAGCGTCCCCAACGCGTTGACGGATAGCGCGTGCGCCGCCTGCTCTCGCGCTTGTACGCCCGAGGAGAAACCGGCCAGGTGGAAAAGCCTGTCGGGCTGGGTATCGGCGAGCAGGCGCTGGAGGCTTTCCGGGTCCTCGACGTCCGCCCGGCACCAGGTCACGGCGTCGAAGTCTTCGGCGGAGAGCGTCTGTCGAGCCGGCTGCGCTGAGATGGTCGTCCCCACGACGTCGTCGCCTGCCGCAAGCAGCTCGGCGATGAGGTGCTGACCCACGAAACCGTCTCCGCCGGTCACCATCGTCGTCACGCGGCTATCGCGCGGTGGCGCGGGCGAGTCTGCGCGCGGCGTAGGTCACGATGAAGTCCGCCCCGGCGCGTCGGATCGCGTAGGCCGCCTCGAGATGGGCCGCTTCCGCGTCGATCCAGCCGCGGGCGCCAGCGGCTTCGATCATCGCGTACTCACCACTGACTTGATAGGCCGCTAGCGGGACGCCAAACGTATCCTTGACCCTTCGCACGATGTCGAGACAGGGCAGCGCCGGTTTGATCATGACCAGGTCGGCCCCCTCCGCGAGATCCAGCCGGACCTCGCGCAGCGCTTCGTCCGCATTCCTCGGATCCATCTGATACCCGCGCCGATCCCCAAACGCCGGGGTCGAGTCGGCAGCCTCTCGAAACGGGCCGTAGAAAGAGCTGGCGTACTTGGCGGCATACGAGAGGATGATCGTCTCGGTGTGTCCCCCGTCGTCGAGTGCGGCGCGGATCGCGCCTACCCGGCCGTCCATCATGTCCGAGGGAGCGACGATATCGGCTCCCGATGCGGCGTGACTCGCCGCTTGTGACGCCAGCCGCTCGAGGCTTCGGTCGTTTTCGACCTGATCCCCAGACAAGACCCCGCAGTGTCCATGGTCGGTGTATTCGCATAGGCACACGTCGGTGATCACGACCAGATCGGGGACCTCGGTCTTGAGTGCGCGGACCGCGCGTTGGATGACCCCATCCGGGTGATCCGCTCGAGAACCTCGCGAATCCTTGGTGAGGGGAATCCCGAACAGCAGCACCGCGCGAATCCCTTCGTCCGCCGCTTGCCGGGCCTCGATGACCGTCTCTGCGACGGTCAGACGCTCGACGCCAGGCATCGAAGCGATGGGTTGGCGGGAAGGCCCCGAATCATCGACAAACAGCGGGTACGCGAAGTCTGACGGGCCCAGCCGAGTCTCAGCGACGAGATCACGCAACGCCGCCGTTCGACGCAGCCGCCTCAGTCGCAGATCGGGGAAACGTCCGTCGCTCATGGGCGCACCGCAGAAACCGCCGCGACGATGGCCTCCACCAAGCCCGTCGCCGTGTGAGACGAGGCCACCGCGTGTATCGGCAAGCCCACCTCCGCGATGGCGGCCGCCGTCACGGGACTGATCGCGGCGACGGAAGCCCCGCCGGTCTGCGCGCCCGTAAGCTCGACGAACGCTCTCACCGTCGAGGCGGCAGTGAAGGTGAGCCAATCGAGGGCGCCGAGTTCGATGAGATCCAGCAGCGGTTGTCGCGCCTCCGTGTTGACCACGGTCCGATAAGCGGACACGATCTCGACGCGGGCCCCCGCCTTCGTCAGCCGCTCTGGCAGGACCGCTCGCGCAGTCTCGGCCCGTGCGATCAGGACCCGAAGGCCCGCGACCCGGTCGGGGCCAGCGGCGGAAAGAATCGCTTCCGCAAGCGCTTCGCCGCGAAAAACGTTCGGGGTCAGGGGCTCCGAGCACCCGATCGCCCCGAGGGCCTCGGCGGTCGCCGGACCAATCGCGGCGAAGCGTTGTCGACGGAGCCCGTCAAGCGTTCCCGCGTCCGCTGCGGCCGCCGCCAGACGAGCGACGGCGTTGGCGCTGGTGAGGACGACCCAATCGTACTCGTCGATACGACGCGTCGCGTTCGCGAGCGGGTCGGGATCCGATGGGGGGAGGAGGCGGACCGTCGGGATCGCCGTCACGAGCGCCCCCGCGCCGGCGAACGCCGTGGCCAGAGCGTCTGCTTGTCCCTCAGGCCGCGTGACGAGCACGGTCAGGCCCGCCATGGGTCGCTCGGAGTTCAAGGCTTCTCCGATGCAGTCCGACCGGTCGTGAGAGCGTTCGACGCCGGTCGGGAAGAGGTCCAGGAAAGGGGCGCCCTCAGGACGCCTTTACGACTTTTCCCGCCTTGATACATCGCGTACAAACCCGAACTCGCCGACGCCCGGAATCTTCCGCGATCTTGATGCGCTGGAGGTTCGGCATGAAGCGCCGTTTGCGCTTGTTGTTCGCGTTACTGACGTGGTTCCCGGTTCCGGGTCCCTTGCCGCATACGTAGCAAAAATTAGCCATGATGGTTCGCTTTATCTCACAATCACGGAGTCGGCGTACAAGAACGTCGGCGATAGCGGGATCTGATCTGCCATCGCCTCGTTCACCGCGCCAGCGGTGACCCACGCGCTCCCGATCGAATCGTTGAAAGAGAAGATCTGTCCCGAAACGTAGACGATATCGCCGCCATACAGCGTGATGTTCGCCATTCGCATCCGCTGAATCGGGTCCGACTCCATGAGAACCGGGTAGGCCGTCGTTTCGGTCAGGGCGATGGCGAAGGCGCCTTGGCCCAGACCGGCATGCACACGGACTGAGTCGAGGACGGTCCGTCGACCGACCGCGCCGGCTGGATCCGACAAGAGGTCCCCAGCGTCGAGATCTCGAAGCAGCTCGACTTCGGCCGCTGCTGCTGCGGCTCGTTCACCCTCGATTCGTTCCGACTGCAGATTGAGCCAGTACATGAACCCGCCGATCGCGGCCAGCGCCACGAGGGTTAGGATCGCTCCAAGACTGCCTTCACCTCTGTTGGACATGTCTCTCTCTCCTACTCGGTCATGCACCGCGGTCGGTGAGCTCGATGAGCGCTAGCTCCGCGCCGTCGCCCTTCCGGGCTCCCAGCTTGAGCACGCGCGTGTATCCGCCAGGTCGTTGCTCGAAGCGCGGACCCAACTGATCGAACAACTTCTTGAGGGCTTCGCCGTCAGCGATGTGACGCCCTGCTAGCCGACGGCTGTGCAAATCTCCCCGTTTCGCGAGCGAAATCAGACGCTCGGCGAACGGACGCAGTTCCTTCGCTTTCGCCTCCGTCGTCCGAATACGCTCATGGATGATGAGGCTCGTGGCCATGTTGCGCAGCAGCGCCTTGCGATGGCTCCGCGTGCGACTGAGTTCTCGACCTTTTTTCCTATGCCTCATCGTCCCCCCCTGCACCGTTTCCGGCCAGGTCCTCGTTCAAATAAAGGTTGCCCGTCTCATCGCGTTCGAATGACATCCCGAAGCGGAGCCCGTGCGTCCCGAGCACCTCCGCGATTTCCTCGAGAGACTTCTCGCCAAAATTATCGAGCCCCAGAATCTCATCGCGAGATCGGGTCACCACGTCGCCAAGCGTGCTGATGTTTTGACGCTCCAGAGTGTTCCGCGATCGCGCCGAAATCTCCGTGAAATCGTCAAGCGAGCGCTCGAGAAGCTCCACCAGGCTCGAGTCGACGGGCTCGATGCCGTTGTTCGCGACCACACCCTCGCCCATCTCCGGCAGACCTGGAACGATGCCCAGCTGGCTGAAGTAGGAAAGGTGAAGACGCGCGATCTCCGCGGCTTGCGCCACCGCGTCTGCCGGGTCGAGGGCGCCGTTCGTTTCCACGTCGACTTCGAGACGATCGAAGTCGGTGCGCTGCCCAACGCGGGTTTCATTCACCGAAAAATTCGCTCGTATTACTGGATTGTACACCGAGTCGATTCGGATCGTCCCAACCGGAAACTGGACGTCGTCCTCCGGCTCATCGGGATCCGCGTGATGCTCGGCCATAACGAAACCGCGTCCGCGATCGACCCAAAGGTCCATCGTCAAAGGTCGCCCGGCAGGCAGGTCTTCCTGAAGCGTGAAGAGGACGAGCTCGGGATTGATGATTTCGATCGACGCGTGCTTGCCGATGGATTCGGCCGTAATCGGTCCCGCCTTGTGCGCCGACAATTCCAGCTTCCCGGAGTCCACGTCCGCATCCAGGACGACCACGAGTTGCTTGAGGTTTTGAATAATCTGGTGGACGTCTTCAGCGACTCCGTCCATCGTCTGGTGCTCATGCTGGACACCGTCGGCCCGGAAGGCCCACACGGCGGTGCCGGGCAGTGCAGACAGGAGAATCCGACGTACCGAATTGCCGATCGTGTGACCGAATCCACGCTCCAACGGCTGCAACAGGAACGACGCCCGGTCACCTGACTTCGAACGCTTCTGCTCCTCCATCGCCTCCGGTAACACCAAACCGGCCAGATCTACCGACACCGTCATATTGTTTCTACCTCGTTTATGTCTACGAATGAACCCACAGCGGTTTCCAATCCGCCAACTGCAGGTCTACTTGCTGTAAAGCTCTACGATCAACTGCTCTTCGACGGCGAGTGGGATGCCCGCACGCGATGGACGTTCGAGGATTCGGCCGGTGGCGCTGTCATAGTCCACTCCGATCCAGGAAAGTTGGTCGCGTCCTTTTCTGTCTTCAATCGCTTCCTTCACAACGGGAAGCTCACGCGCGTGCGGCGCGACCGAAACTTCCGCGCCCGGCGCGACCGAGTAGCTCGGAACGTCGAGCGTGCGGCCATCGATCCGGACGTGACGGTGTCGAATGAGCTGACGCGCCGCCTTCCGAGACGGGGCGAAACCGAGACGGAAGACGATATTGTCGAGCCGACATTCCAAAGCGATCAACAAGTTCTCGCCCGTGACGCCCGGTATGCGCGCCGCTTTGTCGAACAGCGCGCGGAACTGCTTCTCGGCCAGACCGTACATCCGCTTGACCTTCTGCTTCTCGCGCAGCTGGACGGCGTACTCAGACTGTCGACGACGGCGGCGACCACCCGCGTGCATACCAGGCGGGAAGGCACGCCGTTCGATCGCGCACTTCTCGGTGAAACAGCGCTTGCCCTTGAGGAAGAGCTTCTCTCCCTCGCGCCGACATAGCCGGCACACCGGACCCGTATAGCGCGACATCAGACCCTCCGCTTCTTCGGGGGCCGACATCCGTTGTGCGGAATCGGCGTTACATCCTTGATCGAGCGGATCGAGAGCCCTGCCGCCTGCAGCGCCTGAATCGCGGATTCTCTTCCGGAACCAGGGCCTTGCACCTCGACGTGAACCCGCCGCATGCCCATCGCGACGGCTTCTTTGCCGACCGTCTCCGCCGCAATGGTCGCGGCAAAAGGCGTCGACTTCTTCGAGCCCTTGAATCCAGCCTTACCCGCGCTCGCCCATGCGACCGAGTCACCCGTCATCGTGCTGATCGTGATGATCGTGTTGTTGAACGTCGCCTTGATGTGGGCAACGCCTTCCGCATCGACTGTGCGCTTCTTCTTTCGTACCGGCTTCGCCATACCCTCGCCATCTCTGTGGTAAACGTCTCTCGCTACTTGCGTGCGCTCCGCGCTACTGCCGTGCGTGACACGCTACTTACGTGCGCTCCGTGCTACTACTTGCGCGGAGCTTTCTTCTTGCCTGCCACAGCGCGTCGAGGACCCTTGCGAGTCCGCGCGTTCGTGTGCGTCCGTTGCCCCCGTACCGGGAGCCCGCGGCGGTGTCGAAGACCTCGGTAGCAGCCGATATCCATCAGCCGCTTGAGATTCATCGAGTTCTCGGTTCGAAGCGCACCTTCGACCTTATAGTGGCTTTCGATGACCTTGCGAAGCTTGTTGACGTCATCATCATCGAGCTGGTGCACCCTGAGATCCGGGTCCACGCCCGTCTCGGCGAGGATGTTTCTCGCCGTCGAGTTCCCGATCCCGAAAATGTAGGTCAGCCCGATCACGACGCGTTTATCGCGCGGTAGATCGACTCCAGCTATGCGTGCCATCTAGCCCTGCCGCTGTTTGTGCTTTGGGTCTCGACTGCAAATGACGCGAACGACGCCTCTGCGCCGGATCACTTTGCAGTGCTCACAGATCCGTTTTACGCTCGAACGAACCTTCATATTCCCCTCTTTTCGCCATCATCCACCGCCCCAGGGGCGGTTCGACGCTAGCCTTTTAAGATATCATTCCAAACCGACTCAAACAACGAGATCGCGGGGCTGCTCCTACCCGCACCTCTATTTGTACCGGTACGTGATCCGGCCCTTGGTTAGATCGTAGGGCGAGAGTTCGACCGCCACCTTATCTCCCGGGAGGATTCGGATGTAGTTCATGCGAATCTTACCGGAAACGTGGCACACGATCTCGTGACCGTTTTCTAGCAATACTCTGAACATCGCGTTTGGAAGGGCTTCGGCGACCTCCCCCGTCATTTGAATCGCTTCTTCCTTCGCCAAATCAGCTCTCTCCCGCCGGCGTTGGGCTTTGGACCCTAGTAAGGATTCGCGGTCCCTCGGCTGTGACCGCTACAGTATGCTCAAAATGAGCGGACAATTTGTCGTCCGCCGTTACGACGGTCCACTCATCGTCCAGTGTCCGAATTCCGCGGCGACCTTGATTAACCATCGGTTCGATCGCGATCACCAGCCCCGGCTCCATACGGTGCCCGCGGCCCGGTGTCCCAAAATTCGGCACTTGAGGCTCTTCGTGCGGCGCTTCGCCGACGCCGTGCCCCACGAGTTCGCGGATTACGCTGTATCCGGCGCTCTCGACAAACTTTTGTATCGCGGCTCCGAGATCACCGAGCCGATCTCCTGGCCGAGCGGCAGCGACACCCACGTCGAGCGCCGCCCGGGTCGTATCCAACAGCGCTTGCGCCTCCACGGACACTTCACCGACCGGGATGGTGATCGCGGCGTCCGCGAACAGTCCATCAAGCTTGACCCCCACATCGACGCTGACGATATCGCCCGCTTCCAGCACCTTCGAAAACGAAGGAATCCCGTGCACCACCTCTTGGTTGACGCTCGTGCACAGCGTCGCAGGAAACCCGTAGAGACCCTTGAAAGCCGGGGTTGCCCCCGCGTGCTCACGGATCATCGCTTCTGCCTGCTCGTCCAGCTCGCCCGTGGACACGCCCGGAACGGCTTTTTCCGCCGCCATTTCTAGCACTTGCCCGACGATCGCCCCTGCCACCGCGATTCCCTCGATCTGTCGAGCCGACTTGAGCCCAATCACTTGGCCCCCACTCCCTCGAGGGCAGCCACCAGGCTGGCCTGAATGTCGTCCACGGCACCGGTCCCTACCACCGACGTCAGACCGACCGCCTTCGCGTAGTACGCCAGCAACGGCTCGGTCTCATCGCGATAGACGGCGAGTCGCGTTCTAACCGTCTCCGCCTGATCGTCCGAACGCTGAATCAGTTTGCCCCCGCACTCCGGACACTCGCCGCTGTCGCCTAGAGCGCTTAGGTGGGTAACGGACTCGCAGTTCGAGCACACGCGTCGACCGGAAATGCGCTCGACGAGTTCTTCATCGGGCACCTCTAAGGACAACACGGCGTCCAGCGTCAGATCTCGCTCGCGCAACAAGTCACCCAGGCCATCCGCCTGAGGCACGGTTCGCGGGAAGCCATCGAGGAGAAAACCATTCTCGCTCCTGGGCTCGTCGAACGCTTCTGCGATCAAACCCAGCACGACCTCGTCGGGCACGAGCTTGCCGGCCTCGTAGTACTCGCGAACCTGCTCGCCGAGTTCCGTTCCAGCCTTCAAGGCAGCTCTAATCATGTCCCCCGTGGACAAGCGCGGGATGCCGAACGCCTCAGCCAGCCGCTCGCCCTGGGTGCCTTTTCCCGCTCCGGGCGGCCCCATGATAATCAGCCGCACCTAGCGCTCCGCCGCGGGAAGTACCTGTCCATGTCGATTACATGTACCTCTGTTTACCGCCGCCACGGGACTTCACTCGACCCTTCTTCATGAAGCCCTCGTACTGACGTAACAGAAGGTGCTGTTGCATCTGTTGGACCGTATCCAATGCAACGCCAACCACGATGAGCACCGACGTGCCGCCGAAGAAGAACGTCTGGAGGTCGAACACAGCGAAAATCATGAAGGGAAGTACGGCGATGGCCGCCAAATACACGGCGCCGGGTAGCGTGATACGTGTGAGAACGTGGTCGATGTACTTCGCCGTGTTGGCTCCCGGCTTGACCCCCGGGATAAACCCGCCTTGCCGCTTGAGGTTCTCGGCCAAGTCCGCAGGATTGAAGATAATCGACGTATAAAAATACGTAAAATAGATGATCAGGACGCTGTAGAGAACGAAATACCATGCCGTCCCAGGTTGGAGCGCCTGGGTCACTTCGTACAGCACGCGTCGGGCGCCCGAGCTGCCAGGCCCGGGGTTCCCCATAAAGGCGGCCAGCGTCCCGGGAATGATGATGATGGACTGGGCGAAGATGATCGGCATCACGCCAGCCGAGTTGATCCGAAGCGGGATGAACGACCGTTGACCTTCTCGGATTCTCCCTCGCCCGACGACTTTTCTCGGAATCTGCACCGGAATCTTCCGCTGCCCCATCGTCAGAACGACAACCAACGCGATGACGCCAATGAGCGTGGCGCAGAGCGCGATCAGTTTGAACAACGAAATACCACCGGCTTGGAACAACTCCAGTGTGTTAACGACCGCTCCGGGGAAACCCTGAAGGATCGAAAAGAAGATCAGGAGCGACATGCCATTGCCGACGCCACGCTCGGTGATCTGCTCGCCGAGCCACATCACGAACATCCCACCGCACGTCAGCATCAGAACGGTCAGAAGCCGGAAACCCATACCCGGACTCAAGACGGCTCCGGGCTGAGACTCGAGGAACAGCGCGTACGTGTAGGCCTGTCCGACACAAAGGACAACCGTCGTGTAGCGCGTCCATTGCGTGAGCTTACGTCTGCCCTCTTCGCCTTCCTTCTGCAGCTTCTCGATCGACGGCATTACCGCCGCTAGAAGCTGGAAGAGAATGCTGGCCGAGATGTACGGCATGATACCGAGGGCCAGGACGGTGGCCCGTGCGAGGCCGCCACCGACAAACAAATCGTAGATACCGAAGATCGTGCCCTGAAACTGACCGGCGAGCGTCTGAAGCGCGACGACATCCACGCCGGGCGTCGTGATGTGCGAACCCAGTCGATAGATGGCCAGACACATCAAGGTGAAGAGAATCTTCTCCTTGAGCTCTGGTACCTTGAAGAGGTTCGCCGCGGCTGCCGCCGCGTTTTGTCCGGTCGCCATCAGCTACTCGATAACCTTTGCCGTGCCGCCTGCAGCTTCGATCTTTTCACGAGCTGACGCACTAAACGCATGGGCGCTTACCGTCACGGCTCGGTCGATGTCGCCGCGGCCGAGAATCTTGACCGGGCGCGCCCCTTGGCGAATCAGCCCGTTCGCCTCGAGAGCCGCGAGGTCGATGATTGCGCCATCTACACGGCCAAGCGACGAGAGATTCACGACGCTCCATTCCGTGCGGTTCAGCGGTTTGAAGCCACGCTTTGGCGTCCGCCGATACAACGGCATCTGTCCGCCCTCGAACCAGGCGGGAACAGCGGCTCCGCTACGCGACTTCTGACCCTTATGCCCGCGGCCAGACGTCTT
This sequence comes from Gemmatimonadota bacterium, assembly GCA_029262175.1. Lineage (GTDB taxonomy): Bacteria > Gemmatimonadota > Gemmatimonadetes > Palauibacterales > Palauibacteraceae > Palauibacter. The sequence continues at coordinate 10,072 of JAJCZV010000205.1, read as the reverse complement.
CCCTAGCCCCGATCCGTGGCCACGTCCGCGTCTCTTCGAGGCGGATTTGGACCCTTTCGAGGGGCTGAGATTTTCGAGACCGATCTTTTCGCGTTCAGCCATCTTATCCGACTTCCTCCACTTCGATGAGATGACGAACCGCGTGCACCATCCCACGAATTGCGGGGTTGTCCGGCTGAACCACGTCATCTTGATGATGTTTGAGTCCAAGCGCGCGAAGCGTATCACGCTGCTTTCGCTGCGCGCCGAGGCCACTCTTCACTTGTCGAATCTTCAGCTGCTTAGCCACGCATGGCCTCCCGCATGGTCGCGAGATCGATTCCTCGCTCCGCCGCGGCCTGCTCTGGGGTCACGAGCTCCAACAGGCCATCCATCGTGGCATGCACCACGTTGAGCGGATTGTTGGTGCCGAGACTCTTGGTCAGGATATCCTGCACGCCCGCACATTCGAGCACGGCTCGAACGGGACCGCCCGCTATGACGCCGGTACCAGGACCAGCCGGCTTTAGAAGGACTCGACCCGCACCATGGTGACCCATGATCTGATGCGGGATCGTGCCATTCACGATCGGCACCTCGACCATCTGGTTGCGCGCCTGCTCGAAGCCCTTACGGATCGCCTCGGCGACCTCGTTGGCTTTACCGAGCGCGGTACCCACCTTGCCCTGGCCGTCGCCTACCGCAACTAACGCGGTGAACGAGAAACGTCGACCACCCTTGACCACTTTCGAGACTCGATTGATGTAGACGACATTCTCTTTGAAATTGTCGCCGTCATCGCGCCGCTTTCCTCTCGCCATGTTCCCTCTCTCAGAAGCGAAGGCCGCCCTCTCGGGCACCCTCCGCAAAAGCTTTCACGCGGCCGTGGTATGGATACCCACCGCGATCGAAAACTACGTCCGTCACGCCTTTTTCCGTTGCCTCGTCGGCAAGGCGTTTTCCAGCCGCATATGAAGCCGCGACTTTCCCCGTTCGATCCTTTACGCCGCTCGAATCAACGGACTGAGTCGACACGCCTAGTAGCGTGATGCCGAGAACGTCGTCGACCAGCTGACCTTCGAGATTCTTCAAGCTTCGAAACACCACCAAGCGCGGCCGATCTGCGTTGCCCTGGATCTTCTTCTTGATCCGCGCATGACGCCGCTCTCGGAGTTGCCGTCTGAGCTGAGACTTGCTCTTCATGTCGATTGTCCGCTATTCGCAAAGTTGTTTCGGATTGTTTCAGGTAGCCAAGTTCTTGAAATCGTCTATCAGCGAGGTACTCTAGGCGGCCGCCGTGGCCTTACCGGCCTTGCGTCGCACGTACTCGCCTTGGTACCGAATCCCCTTGCCCTTGTAGGGTTCCGGGGGTCGGACACTCCGGATTTCGGCGGCCATCTGGCCGACCTTTTCCTTGTCGATGCCGCGTACGACGATCAGCGTCGGTGATTCCACGCCAAGCTCGACCCCGTCTGGTGGGTCCACGAGGACGGTGTGGCTATACCCGACGCTGAGGACGATGCTTTTGCCCTTCTGATCGGCTTTATACCCGACGCCTTTGATCTCGAGTCGCTTCTCGAAGCCCTCGGTCACACCGGCAACCATGTTCGCGATCAACGTTCGCGTGAGACCATGAAGTGCCCTGTGACGCGGCTGATCGGTCGGACGCGACACCGTAATGGTCCCGTCGTCCAAGGAGATCTGCAGTTCGGGGTCGAAAGAGCGCGTGAGGGAGCCTTTGGAGCCCTTAATGGCGACTTGACTTCCGTCGACCTTGGCTTCAACGCCCTTCGGCAGCACGATCGGCTGTCTTCCGATTCTCGACACTTTAGTACACCTGCGCGATGACTTCGCCGCCGACGCGCTGCCGACGCGCGTCGCGGTCCGTCATGACGCCGCGAGACGTGGACAGAATCGAGATCCCCATGCCGGCTCGCACCTTCGGGATCGAGGTACAGTCCACGTACTTTCGAAGCCCCGGTTTCGAGATCCGATCCAAGCGCCGAATCACCGGCCGATCCTCGGAGGTGTATTTCAGATACACGCGGAGACGCCCGTGCCCCCCGTCATCCAGGACCTTGTAGCCCAAGACGAAGTGGTTCTCGGCCAAGATCCGCGCGATCTCGATCTTGATTTTGGAAAGCGGAATATCAACGCGTCGATGCCCGGCACGGCCCGCGTTGCGGACGCGCGTGAGCATATCGGCGATCGGATCTGTCATACTCATTCTACCAACTCGCTTTTCGAACGCCCGGGATTTCCCCCCGGAGAGCTTGCTGCCGGAAACAGATCCGGCACAAACCGAACTTGCGCATGTACGCCCGCGGACGGCCGCAGCGCTGACAGCGGCGGACCGTTCTCGAGCTAAACTTGGGCTTGCGGTTCGCCTTGACTACTAATGATGTCTTCGCCATTGCTTTCCTGTCGTCAGACTACGACGGGGGTCTCGCCCTTGAAGGGCATCCCCATCTCTCTCAATAAAACAAGCGCCTCATCGTCACGATCCGTCGTTGTTACGAACGTGATGTTCAGGCCGTGGATCTTTACGATGTCGTCGTAGTTCACCTCGGCGAACACCATCTGCTCCTTCACGCCGATCGTGTAATTGCCACGTCCATCGAACGCTCGGCTGTTAAAACCGCGAAAATCACGCACACGCGGAATCGCGGTGCTGATGAAGCGATCGAGAAACTCGTACATCCGAGCCCCCCGGAGCGTCACCATGGCACCGATCGGCATCCCTTCGCGCAGATTGAAGTTCGAGATCGATTGACGTGCTTTTGTGACGACAGGCCGCTGGCCCGTAACCACTGCCAATTCATTCGTGGCCGACTCGAGAAACTTCGGGTTGTCCTTCGCGTCACCGAGCCCAGCGTTGAGCACGATCTTCTCGAGCTGCGGCACTTGGTGCGGATTCTCGAAGCCGAACACCTCCGCGAGTCGTCCGCGCACGGTGTCATCATAATGCGTCCGCAGACGCGCCTTTTCGGTCTTACTCATGGTTCTCTACCCTCAGCCCGCAGTCGGGATCGCGTTGTCGCAACGCTTGCAGATGCGTTCGATCGTTCCGTCTTGGTCGTGTCGTCGGTTCACCCGTGTGGGCTCATCGCAGTGCGGACACACGAGCATCACGTTCGACACGCGAATCGGGGCCTCGAACGTGAGGATTCCGCCTTCGGGGTCTTGCTGTGATGGACGCCGGTGATGTTTACGCATGTTTACGTCTTGCACAACGACTTGTCCCTTGGCCGGTATGGTCCGAAGGATTCGACCCGTCACGCCATTATGGTTGCCCGAGATCACCTTCACGGTGTCGCCGGTCCGCACATGTAGCTTTTTAGACGTCATATTTCATCTGCCTTGGTGTACTGGCGCCTGCACGGCTCAAATAACTTCGGGAGCCAACGAAACGATCTTCATGAACCGCTTCTCGCGGAGCTCGCGCGCTACTGGGCCAAAGATTCTGGTCCCGGCCGGCTCGCCAGTCTCGGTGATAATCACGGCTGCATTTTCGTCGAACCTGATGTAGCTCCCATCGGGGCGGCGTCTCTCCTTCGCCGTGCGAACGACGACCGCTCGTACGACCTCACCCTTTTTTACGTTGCCGCCAGGGATCGCGTCTTTGACGGTTGCTACGATCACGTCCCCCACACGGGCATACCGTCGCCGTGACCCGCCAAGCACTCGGATACACAGAGCTCGGCGCGCCCCGGAGTTGTCCGCAATACGGACTATCGATTCCTGCTGAATCATTTGCCGCTCTCCACTACTCGGGGCGCTCTATCAGTTCCAATACCCGCCAACGCTTTTTCTTTGACAGCGGGCGCGTCTCTTCAATCCGTACCACATCGCCGACCTGATACTCGTTTTCCTCGTCGTGCGCCTGGTATCGCTTACGTCGGCTCACCTGCTTCCCATACAAGGGATGTGCGAGCTGACGCTCGATGGACACGACGACCGTTTTCTCCATGCGATCGCTAACAACCGTGCCCTGCCTAACCTTGCGTTGGCCCTGTGCCGCGGTCCCGTCAGACATCAGTTCTCCTCACCAGCGCCAGGCGCGGAAGATTCCGCCGCCCGCTCACTGTCAATCGTCTTTAGCCGCGCAATCTGTCGCCGAAGAGTTCGCAGAAACGAGGGATTCTCGAGCTCTTCGAACGCCGTTCGATATCGTAGTCGCGCCAATTCTTCCTTGGCGTTGGAGATCTCTTCTCGGATCTCCTCCGCCGTCATCTCACGGATTGCCGTCGCGTCGAGCGCCACTATTCCTCCCGGACCAAGAAACGAGTTTTGACCGGAAGCTTCGCTGCCGCCAATTGCATCGCTTTTTTGGCTAGGTCGAGATCAACACCTTCGATCTCGAACATGACGCGACCAGGCTTGACGGGGGCCACCCAGTATTCCGGGTTACCCTTACCCTTGCCCATTCGTGTCTCGGCCGGCTTTGACGTAAGCGGCTTATCCGGGAAGATGCGGATCCATACCTTTCCGCCACGCTTGATATGACGGGTCATCGCGACACGAGCGGCTTCGATCTGACGGTTCGAGATCCAGCCTGGTTCTAACGACTGGAGCGCGTAGTCTCCGAACGAAACCTTATTGCCGCGATGCGCCATTCCGCGCATTCGCCCCTTTTGCTGCTTCCGATATTTGATCCGCTTGGGTTGAAGCATCGTCCTCTATCCTCGCGCGCCGGGGCCCCCGCCCCGACGGCCACCTGCGGTGTAGGTCTGACCACGACGGTCTTCGACGACCTCGCCGTGGAAGATCCAGACCTTGACGCCAATCGTCCCGAAGGTCGTTTTGGCTTGCGTTTCTGCGTAGTCAATGTCCGCGCGCAACGTATGTAGCGGCACACGGCCTTCGTTGTAGCCTTCGGTTCGAGCGATCTCCGCTCCGCCCAGACGGCCGCCACACTGAATGCGAATCCCGCCGGCGCCGCCACGCATCGCGGCCTGCACCGCTCGCTTCATGGCTCGACGGAAGCTGATCCGCTGCTTGAGCTGGTGGGCGACATTGTCAGCCACCAACTGCGCGTCGGTCTCGGGTCGCTTGATCTCTTCGACGTTTACCGAGACTTCCGAATCTGTCAGGAGCGCCAATTCATCGCGAAGCTTGTCGACCTCTGCCCCACGCTTGCCGATCACGACGCCGGGTCGACCCGTGTGCACCGTGACGACGATCTTCGATGGCTTTCGTTCGATCTCGACCTGAGAAATGGCCGCGTGCCCGAGACGAGCCTGCAAGTACTTCCGCAGCTTTTCATCTTCAGCCAGCAGCTTCGGAAAGTCTCTACCCTGCGCATACCAGCGCGACCGCCACGGCTTGACGGTCCCGAGTCTGAATCCGTACGGGTGTGTTTTCTGACCCACGTTAGTCCCTTTTGTCCACGACGACGGTCACATGACTGCTGCGTTTGAGCACGGGCGTAGCGCGTCCATACGCTCGCGCGCGCCAACGACGCAACGTGCGACCTTCGTCTATGTACGCCTCGCGTACGAAGAGCTCATCGACATCGAGCGATTCACCGGCTTCGTCGGCCTTGTAGGTCGCATTGGCAACAGCCGATCGAAGAACTTTGTCAATCGACAGCGACGCCTTCTTCTTCGAGAACTGAAGAATCGCGTACGCGTCGTTGACGTTTTGGCCTCTGATTTGATCGATCACGAGACGCATCTTTCGAGCGGACATGCGGATGTTCATGGCCTTGGCGGTCGCTTCCATCTAAATACCGCCTCGCCTGTCTTTGACCGCACCAGCGTGTCCCCGAAAAAGACGAGTGGGGGAAAATTCGCCCAGCTTATGACCCACCATGTTCTCGCTGATGTAAACCGGAATAAACTTGTTCCCGTTGTGAACCGCGAGCGTATGCCCAACGAAATCAGGGCTGATCGTGGACGCACGCGCCCACGTCTTGATCACGGTTTTTTCTCCAGACTCGTTCATCACCTGCACCTTTAGGAGCAGCTTGTCGTCGATGTACGGTCCTTTTTTAACGCTCCTGGGCATCCGTGTCTCCTACTGCGTGGCTTTGCCGCGCTTGCGGCCTCGCACAATCAGTTTGTTACTCTGCTTGCGGCGCTTCCTCGTCTTGCGACCCTCGGGCTTACCCCATGGCGACACCGGAGGGCGCCCTCCAGAGGTACGTCCCTCACCACCACCGAGGGGGTGATCGACCGGATTCATGGCGACGCCACGCACTTTCGGGCGCCGTCCCTTCCACCTGCTCCGACCCGCCTTACCCGAGCGAATCAGCTCATGATCGAAGTTCCCGACTTGGCCGATCGTGGCGCGGCAATCCTCTCGCACCATGCGCATCTCCGTACTCGGGAGACGAAGCGTCACCATGCCGAGTTCTTTCGCGACGACCTGGACGGAAGCCCCAGCCGATCGGGCCATCTGGGCACCCTTACCGGGGACCAGCTCGACCGCGTGTACGAGCGTACCGAGGGGTACCTCGCTAAGCGGAAGGCAATTCCCGAGCGTGGGATCGACCCCCGACCCCGACAGCAGGACGTCATCGACTTTGACTCCCCGCGCGTGAAGGATATAGCGCTTTTCTCCGTCGGCGTAGTGAAGAAGGGCGATGCGAGCCGACCGATTGGGGTCGTACTCGATCTCGGCTACGCGAGCCGGGATCCCATCTTTCCTGCGCTTGAAGTCCATCTTCCGATAAAGCCGCTTATGTCCGCCCCCCCGACGTCGGCTGGTGACGCGCCCATAGCTGTTGCGGCCAGCTGTCTTGGTGAGACCTTCGGTCAACGCCTTCTCTGGCGTGTTTCGCGTGATCTCATCAAACGCCGAGACACTTCTGAATCTCGACGCCGGAGTCATCGGCTTGAATTTACGAATCGCCATGTATCAAGCTCCCTCGAGCGGATCTACCGCGCCGTCGGCCACTTCGATGATCGCCTTCTTCCAATGCGGCCGTCGGCCCATGGTCCGACCCATTCGCTTCATTTTTCCGGGTACGTTCATCGTCCGAACCGAGGTTACGCGTTGGCCCTCGAAAATCGCTTCGAACGCCTTGCGGATCTCGATCTTGTTTGCGTCGGGCGCGACCTCGAAGGAGTACTTGGGTCGTGGCTCGACACCTTTTTCATGCAGCGCCTCTAGACGGCGGCCGCCAGCATCGGTACCCGACAACTGGAGTCTCGTCGAGCTCTTCTCGGTAAAGAGCGGACGGATAATGATCTCTCGTGGCGAACGGCTCATTCAGCACTCTCCCCGTCGTTGGCCCCAGCGGGGGTCGCGTCGAACGCCGCCGACTCGACCAACACCAAATCGGACCAGAGAACGTCATAAGCCGATGCTTCTCCCCACGGCATCACCCGCACTCGCGGAACGTTGCGAGCCGAGAGGTGGACATTGGGTTTGTTGCCGGCGGTCATGATCAGCACGTTGCCGTCGTTCGCATCGAGTGCCGAGATGAGCGCTGCCATCCGGCTCGTCTTCGGGGTTTCGAAATCGACCGATTCAAGCAGTGCGAGATCGCCATCGAGCGCGCGCGCGTTGAGCGCGGACTGCAACGCCAGGCGACGCAGCTTCTTGGGAACCTTCGGAGAGTAGGATCGAGGCTGCGGCCCGAATACGATGCCGCCTCCACGCCAGATCGGCGATCGAATGGTGCCGGCTCGTGCGCGACCCGTCCCCTTCTGCCGCCAAGGCTTCCGTCCACCACCTCGGGCGGCGGCTCGGTTCTTCGTTGAAGCCGTGCCCTGACGTCGGTGTGCCAGTACCGCCGTTACGACCTGGTGCAGGGCGTCCTCGTTGACCGTCCCATCGAACACATCGAGGGGGAGGGTCTTCTCCGAGCCAGACTTCCCGTTCACATCATACGTCGTGACTTTCATCGACCCGCCTTAACCAAGACGATGTTGTTCGGGGCACCTGGTACGGAGCCACGAATCATGATCAGGTTCTTTTCGGCGTCGATGCGGATGATCTTCCGGCTCATGGCAGTCCGTCGCTTGTTGCCCATGTGACCGCTCATCTTGACGCCCTTGATGACCCGCGACGGGTCGGTGCCTGCTCCGATCGATCCGCCGCCTCGGAGCACGGAACTTCCTCCGTGCGAAGCGCGACCGCCCTTGAAGCCGTGACGCTTGACGACACCCTGGAAACCGCGCCCCTTCGTCGAGCCCGTGATCTGCAGACGTCCGCCCACCTCGAACATATCGACGGTCAGCTCCTGGCCCGGCTCGACCTCAAGGCCATCGAGATCGAACTCAGCCAGCACGGCCGGGACGTAGTCGAGACCCGCGCGCGCGGCGTGTCCCGCTTCGGGCTTCAGCACGTTGACGTTCTTTACGCGGCCAAAGCCCAACTGGACGGCGTCGTAGCCGTCTCGTGCGGTAGTCTTCACCTGGACTACCGGGCAAGGACCCACCTCGAGGACCGTGACGCCGACGGCAAGGCCGTCTTCGTCAAAGATCTGTGTCATGCCGATTTTTCGGCCGATCAAACCAGGCATCTAACTACTCTACCTTGATCTCGACGTCGACTCCCGCCGCCAAGTCCAGCTTGGTAAGGGCGTCGATCGTTTGGGGACGTGAATCGTGGATGTCGATGAGCCGCTTGTGCGTCTTGAGCTCGAACTGCTCGCGGGACTTCTTGTCCACGTGTGGGCTGCGCAGGACCGTAAAAAGCTGACGGCGCGTCGGCAACGGAATCGGGCCACTAACGGAAGCCCCCGTTTTCTGCGCCGTACGCACGATGTCCTGAGCGGTCTGGTCAATGACCGCCGCATCAAACGCTTTCAACCGAATCCTGATCTTCTGAGCCATGTAACCTTGTACTTTCTTTGTCTGCTTCTTTTCTCCCGTCCCGAGAGCGACCGTTAGAGTGGTCGTCCCCGCACAGGAGCTGTCGTCCGCTCCGCCCGTCAGCCTGTTCCGGGTCGGTGGTGTCGGGCCACGCTATTTTGAGTGCGTAAGCCCGCGCCGTCTTTTCTACCTATTGCCCGTTCAGCTAAGCGGGGTTCCCCCCACTCAAAAGAGCGTGGCCCGGCTCCGCCGACCCCACCACGATGTTTACTCGTGGATGGCCGTAACGACACCGGCGCCCACGGTCCGACCACCCTCTCGGATCGCGAACCTCAGATTCTCTTCCATCGCGATCGGTGCGATCAGTTCCACCGTCATGTTCACGTTGTCACCCGGCATCACCATCTCCACCCCTTCGGGCAGGTCGGCCGATCCCGTCACATCCGTCGTTCGGAAGTAGAACTGCGGACGATAGCCGTTGAAGAACGGCGTATGACGGCCGCCCTCCTCCTTCGTCAGCACATACACCTCCGCCGAGAACTTCGTGTGTGGCAAAATCGACTTCGGGTGCGCGATCACCATCCCGCGCTCCACCTCTTCCTTCGCCACGCCTCGCAGCAGTAGACCCGCGTTGTCGCCCGCCTCGCCCTGGTCCAGGATCTTGCGGAACATCTCCACGCCCGTCACCACCGTCTTCTTGCTCGAGCCCAGTCCCACCAGCTCCACTTCCTCGCCCGTCTTCACGATCCCACGCTCGATCCGGCCCGTTACTACCGTCCCGCGGCCCGTGATCGTGAACACATCCTCGACCGGCATCAAGAACGGCTTATCCGTCGCTCGTTCCGGCTGCGGGATATACGAGTCCAGCGCCTCCATCAGCTCCGTGATGCACGCCGTGTCCGGGCTGTCTGGATCGCCTGACTCCAATGCCTTCAGCGCGCTTCCGCGGATCACCGGCACGTCATCGCCCGGGAAATCGTACTCGCTCAGGAGCTCCCGTACCTCTAGCTCCACCAGGTCCAACAACTCTGCGTCGTCTACCTGGTCCACCTTGTTCAAAAACACCACGATGTACGGCACGTTCACCTGACGGGCGAGAAGAATATGCTCGCGCGTCTGGGGCATCGGGCCATCGGCCGCCGACACCACCACGATCGCTCCGTCCATCTGCGCTGCACCCGTGATCATGTTCTTCACATAATCCGCGTGACCAGGGCAGTCCACGTGCGCGTAATGTCGCTCCGCCGACTCGTACTCCACGTGAGCCGTCGCGATCGTAATCCCGCGCTCGCGCTCCTCTGGAGCCTTGTCGATCTGGTCGAACGGGA
>JAJCZV010000204.1 GCA_029262175.1 Gemmatimonadota bacterium | reverse complement strand
CGGCGAGTTGGTCGCCCACCACCAGTACCACTGGAACGGGTCGTGGGATTGGGACGAAGTCTCGACGCCACTCCTTATGGATGTCGAGCGCGGGGGACGCACGATTTCCGGTCTCGTCCACCCGGGTCGCAACGGCTACCTCTGGCTTCTCGAGCGCGCACCTGACGCGATCTCATACATCGACGCTCAGCCCTTCGTCTACCAAGACGTCTTCACCAGCCTCGACCCCGACACCGGCCGGCCCACGTACGACGAAGACAAGAAGCCGGGCACCGGAAAACTGGCCGCGTTCTGTCCGTCGCTATGGGGCGGCAAGGACTGGCCGCCCGCCGCCTACAACCCCATCACCGGACTCCTTTATATCCCCGCCAACGAAAGCCTGTGCGGAACCAGCGTCGGTGAAGAGGTCGTCTACACACCCGGCCGCTCGTTCACGGGCGCCGACGCCGAGATGACGCTCCACCCCGACGGCGACCACATCGGCGAGCTCCAGGCCTGGGACATGAATACGGGCCAAGAGGTCTGGACCCACGAGTTCCCTTCCCACAACTGGGGACCGGTCCTCACGACGGCCGGTAACCTCGTCTTCGCCGGCGGAACCGATGACCGCTACTTCCGAGCCTTCGACGCGCGCACGGGAGAGGTGCTTTGGCAGCAGCGGACGAACTCTGGGATTATCGGGGTGCCTTCGACGTATGAGATCGATGGAGTGCAGTACATCGCGGTGCAGTCGGGTTGGGGGGTGGACGCGCGATCGATGGGGGGGCGGCTAGATGGGCTGCGGGGGACGGAGACGCATGTGCCTGAGGGCGGCGTGGTTTGGGTGTTTGCGCTTAGGCCATAGGCGCCCGATTTCGGGGCCCCGTCAGCGACAGGTCCCCAGGTGCCGGACGAACCACTCTTCGACCCGGCTGTACAGATCGATTCGATTCTGGGGGTCCCGGAATCCGTGTCCCTCGGGGTACGTGTGCGCCTCGTGCTCGATCCCGTGCCGTTCGAGTTCGGTGAGGGCGAGTTCGAAGTTCAAGAACGGCGCGCGAACGTCCTGATCGCCGTGCTGGATGAGGACCGGGGCCGTGATGTTCCCCATCCTCGCCAGCGTCTCGCTCTTGTCGTAGATGTCGGGGCGCTCATCGGGGAGGCCTCCGTGTCCATCGACCGTGAAGACCTTACCGAGCCGATCCTGATGCTCGAAGGTCTGCCGCTGCGAGTAGATCCCCGCCATCGGTGCGGCGGCGTCGAATTTGTCCGGGGTACGCGTGATCGCCGCCATCGATTGCATCCCGCCATAGCTGTAGCCGTAGATGCCCACCTGGTCAGTCACGTACGGAAGCGTTCGCAGATAGTCGGCCGCCGATCCGGGGTCTAAAGCCTGCCCGTTGAGCCAATCCTCATCGCCCAGATCCTGAAACTCGCGCCCGAAGCCGGATCCGCCGCGGTAGTTGATGGCCAGGACGACGAACCCCTTCGAAGCGAGGTACTGCTCGGTCAGATTGAGCCCGGCCGTGTAGGAGTTCGTGCCTCCGCCGTGGACCTGGACGAGCGCAGGGCAGGAGCCGCCCGCCTCGACCTCATCGGGCAGATAGAGGAACCCTTGTATGTAGACTCCGTCGAAGCTTCGGAACGCGACCTCGACGGGCGGTTTCACGGATGCCCACTGCGGCGTGAAGCGCGTCAGTCGTCGGGGCGCTCCACCAGTCACGTCGAACACGTACGCCTCCGGCCCCATCGTCGGCGCGGCGCGCACGAACGCGAATCGGTCCGCGGCGGCCGTCGCGCTCACGCTTCGGAACGTGCCTCCGATGTTCGTCACTCGTGTCGCGACGCCACCCGTCGACGGCACGGACCAGAGGTGGTGCTCACCGCGCTCCTGATACGTGAAGTACAATCGATCACCGGCGGCCGACCAGAACGGGCGGAACCGATAGGCCGTCGCGAACGTGGACATCTCGAGCGGGGTCTCGGGTCCGCCGTCGGGGTCGAGAAGGTAGACATCGGCAATGTCGAGGTACCAGTACTCATCCTTCTTGGTCCCCAGGACAGCGATGCGCTCGCCATCGGGCGACCATGCGGGTGTCATCGAGATCGCACGGATCGTTCGCGACAGCTGGCGCTCGCGTCCGGTCTCGACGTCGATGAGCCACACATCGTCTGACCAGAAATCCGCTTTGTTCGAGACGTACGCGATCGTCGTCCCGTCGGGGGACCAAGACGGCTGGAAGCGAGTCTCGTCGGCCGACATTGATTCCTGCGTGAGCTGGCGGGGGTCGCCCTCCCCATTGGCCGGCACGAGCCAGATGTCTTGACTCCCGCTGTTCGTGGCGTAGAGCGCGATGGTCCCACCGTCGGGTGACCAGGCCACGCCCCGGACGCCCTCGAGGTCCTGAGTGATCTGCCGCGGGTCGCTCGAGCCGACCTCCGCACGCCACACCTGACCGCTACGCATCAACGCGACGGAGCGGCCGTCCGGAGACCAGACCGGAGATCCTCCATCAAGCCAATAGTTGGGGACCGGAGGCTCGACCGAGAGGTCGATGAGATAGATGCCTCGGCCGTCGGGACCGTCCGCGGTGGTCGCCACCCACCGTCCGTCCGGAGAGATCGCCGTCGCGGACACACTGCCCCGCGCGTCGCGGAACATGTTCTCTAGCGAGAGGTCCAGAGCATCGGCGTCGGCCCGCGAGCTGGGCGCGTCGCGATCGGCGCTGGTCCCAGGCGCATCGCCGACGGGCGCGGCGCAGCCCGCACAGAGAAGAGAGACGATGAGAAGACGTGGGGGGAAACTCACGAGGAACCTCCGCGATCGTGGCCGTCTTTCGATGCCGACACGGGCCCGCCAGCCAGCGAAAGATGCTCTTGGAAGAACGAAATCAATCGGCCGTACGCGTCCTCCCGATTCGCGGGACGGCGGAAGCCGTGACCTTCGTCCGGATACGACTGGAACTCGACCGGATTGCCACGTGCCTGGAGCGCCTCGACCAACCGCTCGGACTGTTGGAACGGCGCGCGTCGGTCGAGTTCGCCGTGCATGATGAGGAACGGCAGCGTCGGGTCCACGTTCTCGAGGTGTCGGATCGAAGCCGTCCGCTCGAACAGGGCGGGATGCTCCCCCGGTTTGAAGCCCCCATGCCCCTTCACGATCCAAAACCGCATGAGCCGGTCGCCGTGCTCGTATGCGGTCTCCCAATCGAAGATCCCATACAAGGGAGCTGCGGCCGCGAACGGCTCGGAGTCGCGCGTTACGGCGGCCATCGTCATGATGCCGCCGTAGCTGCCGCCGTAGATCCCGACGCGCCCGTTCGAGTACGGCTGCGATCGCAGGTAGTCCGCAGCATCGACCGCATCCCAACCCTGCCCGGCCGCCCAATCGCCCAGCGACAGGTCCTGGAACTCCCGGCCGTGACCCGCCGACCCGCGGTACTCGATGGCCAGAACCACGAACCCGTTGCGACTCAGCAGGTGCTCCAACGAGTGGAATCCGTTTCCATACGCGTTGTTGCCGCCGCCGTGCACCTGTACCAGTGCCGGGTAGCGGCGGGTCGGGTCGAACCCCGGTGGGAGAAAGCGGTACCCGAGGATATACTTCCCATCCCGCGCGCGGAACGCGATCTTCGCGGGAGCCTCGAGGCCGGCGTACTGCACCGACCAGTCCGTGAGCCGGCGGGGAGCGCCTCCTTCGAGATCGAGGACGTGCAAGTCCCCTCCGCGCGTCGGGGTCGAGCGGACGTACGCGATGTTTCGGCCATCCCCTCCGACGGAGAAATTCCCGAAGGAGCCTTCCTCGTAGGTCAGCTTGGTCGCGACCCCGCCGTCGACGGACACGGTCCAGAGGTTCGCATCCCCTTCCCATTCGAAGCGGAAGAAGAGGTGCTCCCCATCGGGGTGCCACTGCATCCCGATGCCGCCGTTCCGGTCGCTCACATAAGTGTTCAGCGGGACGCGCCGAAGCTCGCCGCTCGGCATCTCGACGACGTAGATGTCGCTCTGATCCCCGTACCAGAACTCGGCGGTGCGGTTCCCATTGAACGCGATGTGCCGTCCGTCCGGAGACCAGGTGGGCGTAGACATGACGTACACCCCCGCGCTGAGCTTGCGCGTAATTCCGCTCGCCACGTCCACGACCCATAGGTCATCTTCGAACGTGTCGCTCCGGTTGCTCGCGTAGGCGATCTGACGGCCGTCCGGGGACCACGCCGGCGCCCAACGAAACTCGTCCCAGGGGTTCGTCTCGTGGGTCAGTTGCTCGACCTGCCCGGAGGCGACGTCGACGACGTGCACGTCCTGGAAGCCGGCCCGATCGGAGATGAACGCGATGCGACGGCCGTCCGGAGCCCAGGCGAGGGCCCGCTCGCCCTCCGGATCGTCCGTCACGCGGCGAAGCGCGTCGCCGCCGCGATTCACGACCCAGATGTCGGGCTGTCCGCCGGTCACGCGCAGGAACGCGACGCGGGTCCCATCGGGCGACCACGCCGGCGATCCCTCGGAGCCTTCGTCCTCGAGCAACATCTCGGGTGCCGCGCCGTCGACGGTTGCGAGCCAGAGCTTGGCGCGGCCCGTGCGATTCGAGACGAAGACGATCTCGGCGCCGTCGGGCGAAATCGACGGGTCGCCGACGAAGACGTCCTGATTCATGGTCTCGAGCGTGAGCTCCTGTCCGCGCGACCCCGACGGACACACGCAGAGTGACAGCGCGAGCCCCAGTCCCGACCATCGTCTACCGTGCATTTTCGTCCTCGCGTTTCGTCCGGGGCGTGCTAATGCCACGCGTCCTCGAGGACACGCAGCGCGTTGCCACCCATGACCTTCTCGATGTCTTCATCCGGGATCCCGCGCTGGACCAACCAGCGCAGGATGTTGTGCGACGCTTCGGTCGGGTTCTCGAGACCCCGGACGTACTCGACCTGCGGGTACTCCGCACGGTGCGGCTGGTCTGCGCCGGTTCTCGATTCCTGGATCGAGAGCGCGGGCGCATAGAGGTGGTGGAGTCCGACGTGGTCGCCGTACACGGTGTCCGGTCCGAACCCGACGTGGTCGATGCCTACGAGGTCCCGGACGTATTCGAAATGCTCCATGTAGGCATCGATCGTGTGTTCGGGTCGGTCGTGCGTGATCGTCGTGTGGGGCGCCGCCTCGATTCCGATGAGTCCCCCCTTCTCCGCGCACGCCTCCAACACCTCATCCGGTGCCAATCGGTTCGAGTCCCACAGCGCGCGAGCCCCGATGTGACTGATGACGATGGGCGCCGTGCTGGTTTCGATCGTATCGAGCGTGGTGCGGTCGGCGGCGTGCGCGCAGTCGATCAGCATCCCGACCTTGTTCATGCGCTCGACCGCCTTCCGGCCGAAGGCCGTCAGACCGCCGTCACGGGTTTCCTTCAGACCGCTGCCCAGGGCGTTGGCCTCGCTGTAGGTGATCCCCATCGAGCGCACGCCGAGACCAAACAGGATGTCGATGCGGTCGAGCTCGTTCTCGATCATCGCCGCGCCTTCGAGATTCACGATCCATGCGATCTTCCCCTCGCGGTGCGCGCGGCGGATGTCTTCGACCCGTCGGGCGACGAGCACCATATTCTGGTGGGCTATATCACACAGCCGCATCCCGAGATCGTGGATGACGTCCTGCCACTTCCACCCTGACTTGGACTCGATTCGACACAGCCCATTCAACAGCGCATCGAAGACTGCGTCGTAGCCGATGTCGACGAGCCCCTCGAACGCGGTGGTCACGCGCCCCTCGCGTACGTAGTCGGGCGTTTGATCCACCGGGTCGGGGAACACGCAGAGGTGGTCGTGGAGCGAGATCTTGATGCACTCGGCCTGCAAGCGCTCGAACCGCTCCGTCTCGGCTTCGGAGAGCTCGATCCGGTGAGGAGGAACACGCTCCAGCTGTCGCGGCAACGTGAACGCCGGGTAGTCCGTCCCGGCGTCGAGATATCCGAACGACTCGTACCCGTCTCGCAGGCGCGCCCGGACCTTATCGAGCTCCTTGAGGCTCACGCCGGTCACAGGTCCGCGTTGTTGTTTTTCTCGATCTCCGGAAGCGGCAGACACGTCTGGGTCCCCATCGGGAAGCCCTGCGGCGTCGACGTGGGGAACATGTCCAAGCCGTACTGCGTGATGTAGCGGCGCAGATCGCCCTGGCGAGTTCCTTCGAGGAACAACGTGCGCTTCCGCTCGTCGAGCACCTTGTCACGGATCTCGTTCGGGTCGCTCGTAGACGGAGCCCAGACCACCGTGATTCCGTGTCTCGCGCGAACCGCGTTGATGATGTCGACGGCGTTCTGTCCCAGTTCGATCTCGGCGATGGAATACTGCGCCTCGTCACCGCTCGCGTAGCGCAGCGACGTCGTCGCGGTGGTGGCTTTGATCGGCGCGTACAGATCCTGAGAGGGCTCGAAGGCCGGCACCGGGTTGAGCGCCAGGTCCACCCGCGGGTCCGGCATTCCGGTATCGTCGATCGTCAGGTCCCGGAAGGCGGGCCCCACCGTCCAGTTCGCGAAGTCCCACGTGCGGAAGTGCACCCGGTTCCGTTGCTCGAAGCTGTTCGTGGAATACCGCGCGAAGGCCTCGAAGTCCGGATCGACCTGCTGCGCGTCGGCCAGCGCCCCGGTCATGTCGCCCAGGAAGAGCCTCATCCGCACGCGGCCAACGAGCGCGGCCTGCCGGGTCTCGTCCGTCGCGTTGGCCGCGCCGAGCGCCATCGTGAACTCCTCCTCCGCCCTCCGGTAGGCGTCCTCGGTCGAGAGCTCGGGTCCCGTGCCCGCGAACGCGGTCGTGCACCAGAGCGCCCCGATCGAGGCCTTCGCGAACCCCGTGAAGACCGAAAACTGAGCGAACTCCTCGGAGTCCGTACCCTCGGCCGCAATCTCCTCGAAGTCGCCGGCCACGACCCTATCCTGACCGATATCGGATACGGCGACGGCGCGCTGGAGCAGCACGTAGTTCCCGCCTCCGATCGCGTTGGTTCGCGCGGCACCGCCGCCGTGGTCCGCGGGGACGTCGCGCCGATCCCAGGCATGAATGCCCGGCGCCGTTCCTGAGCTCGCAAACTCGTCGTTGAGCAGACCGCCCCAGACGATGAAGCTATCGAACGACTGATAGAACTCTGCCGTCGCGCCGACGAGCGCTTCCTTCAGCCCGATGACCGAGCCGCCGTCGACCGTGGTCGGGTCGGGTTCGACGTCGAGCAGGCTGCTGCACGAGGCCAGCGAGCCGCCGAGCAGCGTGACGAGGACGGCGCGTGCCAAGCGGGCACCCGCGTCGAGCCGGCCGTTCGTTCGTGTGCTTCCTTCTGTATGTGCCCTATGCGTTCGCATCTCTCGCCTCCGGGTGCCGTTCCTGTTTCGGTCGCGTGTCATCTCGGATCTCCTTCCGCACAGTCAGAGGCTGAAGTTGACCCGCGCGAAGAAGTACCTCACGGGGGGTTGAGTGAAGAACTCTGCGGCGTTGAACGAGTCTCGGCCGCCGTCGAACCGGAGCTCTGGATCGAGACCGGGATAGTCCGTGAACGTGACCAGGTTGCGGCCACCAAGTGATAAGCTGAGCGCGTCGATAGGACCGATCTTCTGGACAAAGCTCGCCGGGAACGTGTAGGTGACCGTGAGCTCCCTCCACTTGATGAAGTCCGCATCGTAGATGAACACGCCCGTTCGTGTGTCTCCACCCATCTCCATCGCCGCCTGGTTGGCCGCCGTGGCCTCGGCCTGCCGGAACGCGAACTCGCGCGACCCGGTGATGTTCTGGATGAACGGGCTCCGGAACGCGGTCGACAGATCGAACTTGGAGTGGCCCGCCGCCCGATCGAACAGCGTGAAGATCCTCAAATTGCTAAACACCGTCACGGACGTAGACAGGCTCTGCTCGTTCGTCGGCTCGGCGTGCCCGAGGAAGCGGTGGTTGGGATTGTCGGGGTCCGCTCCCCCGTTGGGTCCGACGTTGCCCGGCGCGAGAACCACCGAGCCATCGACGATCGTGCCGTCGGCGGCCCGCTCCGCACTCTCGACGACGTTCGCCCAGTATGCGCCGGGCGAGAAGCCCTCACGGAACATCTGGTGGTCGGCGCCCAATCCGAACAGGATCGTGGGCTGCCCGCCGAGATCCGTTACCACCGGGTTGCTGGTCGACATCTTCAGCGTGACGTCCCACCTGACCGAGTTGTTGTCCACCACGAGCCCGTTGATCGAGGCTTCGAGCCCGTCGTTTTCGATCTGTCCGATATTGACGAACTTGATGCCACTGAAGCCGGTGGAGGGCGCAACGTTGGTCGGGACGATGGCGTCCGTCGTCGTCTGATTGAAATAGGTCAGGTTGAGCGACAAACGATCGTCGAGGAACCCCGCGTCGAACCCGACCTCGAACTCTTCGTTCCGCTCGGGCGCGAGATCCGGGTTCCCCGGGTCGAGCGGGCTGATCCCGGTAAGCTGGTTGCCAGTCCCGTCATCCAGTCGAACCGGACGGAACGTGCGAGCCTGCGCGAACGGCGACGGCGCCTGCGCGGCCTTCCCCCACGCGAATCGGAATCGGAAGTCGCTCACCCAGTCGACGTTCCAGAACGGCATGTCGCTGATCACGGCGGACAGGTTCGCGCTGGGGGACACGATCGCGTTCTGGTTCGCACCGAACGCGCTGTTGTCGTCGACTCGGACTGCGCCGGTGACGTACAAATAGTCTCGGTAGCCGAACCGCTGTTGCAGATACGCTCCGGCTTCCTTGTTCTCGACCTTGTCCGAGAGGCCGCTGAACGTGAGCGAGGCGTTACAGGCGATGGCGGTCGGACTCGCGAACCCTCCCTCGCCCGAGCAACCGACGATCTCGGTGTCCGAAGCGAAGTACTGCGCCCCGACCGTGGTCGATGAGGAGATGTTCTCATTGATGTCGGTGCGTGCGGTGAGGGCCGCCTCGGTGGTGATCGTGCGACCCGTCGTTCGGGCGTCGTTGATCAGGCCGTTCGAGTTGGAGCCGAACGGACGATCCGGATCGAGCGGCACGAGATTGCTGTTCTCGGTCTGCACGTAGTCCATCCCGACCGTGCCACGCCCCGATAGCCAGGAGAGAGGACGCCAATTGATCGTCGCGCTCCCCAGGAACCGCCCCAGCTGCTGTCGATTTTCGATGGTCGACAGTTTGTCGAAGTTCGCCGTGAGGTTCCCTTCGCGGGCGGCGCAGGCGCTCGAATCAACACTGCCGATGATCGTGGCCAAGCACTCGCCCTGACCGCCCCCGCCGGCCCAACCGTGCGAGAAGAACGGCAAGCCCGCCCCGGCGTTCGTGAGCATCCCGACGGCACTCCGATCGTTGTCCGGCAGGCGGATGTCCGAGCTGATGAAGCCCGTGCTGAACTGCAGGTCGATCTCGTCGTTCGCCGCCACGCCGAGGTTCGCCCGGAAGTTATAGCGCTGCAGATCGTTGTTTCGAAGCGTCCCGCGTTCGTTGTCGTAGCTGAACGATGAAAAGTACGTGACCGCGTCTCCCCCGCCCCGAACGTTTGCCGAGTATCGCTGCGTGTGCCCGTCTCGCCTGGGGTCGGTGCGCGGGTCACGCATCGGGTTGTGCCGCGCAAACACCTCGCCGGTCGCGGGGTTCTGCACGGGAGACCAGGCCTGGAAACGCGGATCACTCACATCGGTGACGCCCGCGTTCGACGTCAGGTTGTAGTAGTTGTCGGGGTAGGCGGCGCCGTCGGAGTTGACGCCCTGGTCGATGCTGAAATTGAATTGGTGCTGCCCGACTCGCCCCCTCTTCGTGGTGATCAGGATGACGCCCGCCCCGGCCTCGGAACCGTAAAGCGCCGCTGCCGTCGGCCCCTTCACCACTTGCACGTCCGCGATCTGCTGGGGGTCGATATCGTCCAGCCGGGAGATCGTCTGGCCGTTGCCGAAATCGAACGACCCTGGTCCAGTGCCGGTCCCGTTGGTCGCGCGGACCCCGTCGATGTAGATGAGCGGGTTGTTGTCCTGCGTGATACTCGAGGATCCACGGACCCGGACGGTGGACGCCGCGCCCGTCGATCCAGACGAGGCGTTGATTGCGAGCGACGTCGCACGCGAGTTGAGCAAATCCGAGAGGTTCTGAACCGCGCCCTCGTCGACCGCGAGTTCGGCATCGAACCGCTCAACGTCCGTACCGATTTCGGCGCGCCTCGTGTCGCCCGCTTCGAGCGCGACTACGATCTCGCCGAGCTCGATCGCCCGCACCGTCAGCCGGATCTCTATCGTGGTCGTTTGACCCGCCGTGACCTCGATCGTCCGGGTCGTCGGGCTGAACCCGAGCACCTGGACGCGAACCTCTTGCGTTCCGGAAGGCGCCGAGAGCGAGAACTGCCCGCGCGCATCCGTGAGGGCACCGATATCGGTATCGACCACCTGGACGCTCGCGCCTATTACGGGGGCACCGAGTTCGTCGGTGACCGTCCCGTTGATCGTTCCCTGCGCGGCGGCCGATCGGACGCCGCCCGCGACCGCCACGAGCAGTACGAAAAGCGAGGTGAGTAAACGTCGCGTGTTCATAAGCGCTCTACCTTTCGCCGGACGAAGCGGACCCAGCCGCTCTCAAATTGTATACTGCATACGACCTACGAGGGGCGGCAGGGAAGGATTCCTCGCGCGCGCCGTACCTCCGGTCCTCGCGGTCACTTATACTGCACGCCCCCCTTGATCACGTGGACGATGTTCCTGAGCGACGACATGTGGCGGAGCGGGTTCCCGTCGACAAGGATGATGTCCGCCAGACGCCCGGGCTCGATGGTCCCGAGCTCGTCGCCCAAGCCGTAGAGTCGCGCCGGGAGGCGCGTCGCCGCGCTGATCACCTTCATCGGCGGCATCCCGTAGCGGACCAGCAGGTCCATCTCCTGCCACGTCGCTTCATAGTGGAAGTTCATGGGCGTGCCGGAGTCCGTGCCGACGAGGATCTCCACGCCGCCGTCGTAGAGCTGTCGAAACTTCTGCGCGTGCCAGGGATTGATGGCCTTCTTCTGATCGAAGTAGCCGAGTCGCTCCGGATGCTCGATCGAACTCCGGACATCCTCGTAGATGTCGGCCGGGAGGTCGTCGCGGAGGCGGGGGTGGTCGAGACGCTCCGGGAACGCCTGCGTCACGTTGTAGATCCGGCTGACGATCGACGTAAACCCGGAGGCGACGTTGTTGTCGGCCATCAGGCGGACGCTCTCCTCCGGGTACCAGGGAAGCGGGCGTGCATTGACGTGCTCTATGGTCCGGGCGCCCATTTCAACGGCCGCGCGCAGCTCGCGGGCGTTGTATCCGTGGGCGGCAATGTGGAGACCGGCGCGCTCGGCTTCCTCGCGCAGGGCTTGCCGTTCCTCGGCGGTGAACTGATCGGCCTGGATGACCTTGATGAGGTCCACGCCGGCCTCGACGAGCTGTCGCACCTTGGCGCGGGCGTCGTCCGCTCCCTGTACGGTCCAGCGGAAGAACGCCTGTGAGGGACCGGTCGTCTTCTGGATGAAGGGGCCGGAGACGAAGAGCCGGGGGCCTGGAAGACGACCGGCTTCGACTTCTCGCTTGATCCAGATGCTCTCCTCGAGCGGGCCGCCGAGGTCGCGCGCGCTGGTTACCCCGGCGTCGAGCAACTGCCGCGCCGAGATCGGCAGGATCTCGCGAAGACGATCCTGATACCGCGGAAAATACTCTCCGTACTCGCCGTGGCCGATGATCATCAAGTGGACGTGGGTGTCATGGAGACCGGGCATCACCGTCAGGCCGTCGGCGTCGATCACGGTGACGCCCGCCGGGATGGGCGTATCCGCGACCGTGCCCACCTCGACGATCCGATCGCCCTCGACCAGCACGACAGCATCACGTACCGGCGGGCCCTCGTTGCCGTCGATCAGAAAACCCCCGACGATGGCGAGCCGAGAGTCGCTCGGAACCTGACCCGCGAGGGGCGCGGGGGGGCCGGTGAGGAAGTGGAGGAGCTGGAGGAGGACGACCGCCGGTCCCAACCGGGTTGCCGTAACCCACGAGAGCGCAGGGACCCATCGGCCGGTCAAGACCCGAAAAGACCGTGCTTTGCGTAAAGTTGCTGCTCCCATGGCGAACCTCGAGAGCGACCCCGGACTGGCCCGACCCCAACTAATGATCGTATACTAGATACAATGTCATGTAACGATGCTGTATACAGTACGTCAAGGTTCGTCTCAGGCCAAGCCCTGGCTTTCTACAGCGGGCCTGGCGGCGGCTCGGAATCTCTTGCCGTCAGAGGGTTCCGCCTTAGATTCCCGCCGTTTTTCCGGCGCGCCCGCCGACATCGTCCCTCTTCGAATCCCGCAGGTGCCACAGCGTGTCAAGCCGAGTAGCCCCAGAGCCGATCCGCACGGAAGTACGAAACCTCTTGCTCGAGCGGCTGCTCTCCGGCGAGCTGGAGCCCGGAGCCAAGATCAACGAGTCGAGGCTCGCCCTCGAGCTGGGCGTGAGCCGGACGCCGCTGCGGGAAGCGCTGTTGAGGCTCGAATTCGAGGGCTTCCTGCGCTCTTCGAAGGGCAAGGGGTACACGGTAGCGCCGCTGCGCTCGGAGGCCGCCGAGCACCTTTATTCGCTGGTGGGTCTCCTCGAGCCCTTGGCGGTTGAGGCCGCGGGTGTACCCGGTCCCAAGGTCCTGGCCCAGCTCGAGGCGATCGAGAGACGACGGGTCGAGTCGATCCGCTCGCACGATCTCGCGCACGCGGTCGAGCTTGGCAGCCAATGGCACGAGGTATTGGTGCGCGAGTGTCCCAACGACGAACTGCTCGACATTCTGGCGGTCTTGAAAAGGCGTCTCTATCGATACGAGTACATCCTGGCGAACGATGTGAGCCGCGGGATCGGTGCGGGACACGACGACCACGACCGGATCCTGGAAGGCTTCAAGCAGGGTGATCTTCCTTTGGCCCTCGAGCGCCTGCGAGATCACTGGGAGCAGGGCGCGGAAACGCGCGCCGATCTGCTCCGACGTCGCGAGACGCCCGACCTGGTACCGGCGGGGGAGGCCCGATGGACATCGCTGATGTGAGCCTGAGTACGGGAGCCGAGAAGCGAGTGAGCCAATGCCCCGAATAGCGTACTTCGTCCCTGGACCGCTTTCGTCCAGCATCTTGGGCCCTCGGGAGCTCGACCGCCGTCGATCGTACCTGGCGAGTCTCGCCTTCCCCGAGACGGAGGTCGATGTGCGGGAGGCGACCGGCGGCCCCGAGTCGATCGAGTCGGTCGCCGAGGAATGCCTCGCCATGCCGGCGATCCTGTCGGCGATCCCAGAGCTCGAGTCGGAAGGGTTCGACGCCGTGTTGATCGGCTGCTTCGACGACCCGGGTCTGGGGGGGGCGCGAGAACTCACGCGCATGCCGGTGATCGGACCGGCGCAGGCGAGCTGTCATCTGGCCGCGCAACTCGGCGACCGCTTCGGCATCCTCACGGTCGTCGAGGAGGTAATCCCGCTCCTCTACCGGTTGATGCGCTCGTACGGTTTACAGAATCACGTGACCGACATTCGGGCTGTGGATGTCCCGGTTCTCAAGCTCGAAAGCCAGAAGAAGGACGTGCTCGACCACCTGACGCTCGAAGGCCAAGCCGTGCTTGCGGCGGGCGCGGACACTTTGATTCTCGGCGGCATGACGCTGGGGTTCCTCGACATCGCGAAGAGCCTCGAGGCGAGGCTGGGCGTCCCCGTCGTCGACCCCGTCCTGGCGAGCCTCAAGGCCGCCGAAGGTCAGCTCGCCATGGGCGCGCGACACTCGCTACGCGCCTATCCGCCTCCCCGAAAGAAGCTCGTGCCCGTAGCAGTCTGAGCCGACATTCGCTCGCGATCGAGTCGGCCCGAACAACGGTAGCGAGACGTGCTTCGCGATCCGGTTCATGCACGGATCACCGCCGGGTGTAGATCTCGATCACGCCGTTGTCGGCTCCGTCTCCATAGCGGCTTCCGGCCTCGGCCCCGGACAGCACGCGCACGGCGAGCAAATCGTCGGCGGACATGTGGGCGAGGGAGCCGAGGTCGGCGGCTCGCACGCCGTCGATGAAGATGAGCGGCGTGTCGGACAAGAGGAGGCTGTTGGTCCCGCGTTGGCTCAGGTCGGAGGGGTTTCCGACCGCATCTTCCTTGAGCCGCAGACGGGTGCAGCAGCGGAACACATCCCAGATGGTCCGTGCGCCCGAGGCTTCGATCTCTTCGAACGTCACAAGGTCGCCGCCCTCCGCCGGGTCTAGCTCGGGCAGTGTAAGCGGCCGAGGGGCGCCGCACGCGACGAGACAGACAGAGAGGAACGCGGAGGTGCTCCACACGGTGTTGTGGGCGCGAGCTCCGGCCGCCGTTTTCCAGGGCACGAAGTAAGCCTTCCTTCGAGAATCAAGTGAAGTGTAGGCTCCTTC
Organism: Gemmatimonadota bacterium; assembly: GCA_029262175.1. Taxonomy (GTDB): domain Bacteria; phylum Gemmatimonadota; class Gemmatimonadetes; order Palauibacterales; family Palauibacteraceae; genus Palauibacter. The sequence continues at coordinate 5,055 of JAJCZV010000204.1, read as the reverse complement.
GCGCCTCGGCGCGAACGCACGCACCGGCTGAAGCAGAGCGCGACAATGAGCGTCCTATTCGAAGGCAGCACGCAGCCCTTCGTCTACCAAGACGTCTTCACCAGCCTCGACCCCGACACCGGCCGGCCCACGTATGACGAAGACAAGAAACCCGGCACGGGAAAGCTGGCCGCGTTCTGTCCGTCGCTATGGGGCGGCAAGGACTGGCCGCCGGCCGCCTACAACCCCATCACCGGACTCCTTTATATCCCGGCCAACGAAAGCCTGTGCGGAACCAGCGTCGGTGAAGAGTTCGTGTACACCCCCGGCCGTTCGTTCACGGGCGCCGACGCCGAGATGACCCTCCACCCCGACGGCGACCACATCGGCGAGCTCCAGGCCTGGGACATGAACACGGGAGAAGAAGTCTGGACGCACGAGTTCCCTTCCCACAACTGGGGACCGGTCCTCACGACCGCCGGCAACCTCGTCTTCGCTGGTGGAACCGATGACCGCTACTTCCGAGCCTTCGACGCGCGCACGGGCGAGGTGCTTTGCCAGCAGCGGACGAACTCGGGCATCATCGGGGTGCCGTCGACGTATGAGATCGATGGGGTCCAGTACGTCGCGGTCCAGTCGGGTTGGGGGGTGGACGCGAGATCGATGGGGGGGCGGCTCGACGAGCTGCGTGGGACGGAGACGCATGTGCCTGAGGGGGGTGTGGTCTGGGTATTTGCGTTGAAGCGCGAGCTCAACTGAGCTCAGTACAAATCCCGTTCGACCTCGCGGCGCGCCTCGTTTACAGCGCTGCTCGCCCGCGTGCGGAAACGCCATCCGTCGGTCGAATTTGACCGCTCCCTCTCAACCCGCCTCCCCGAATCGTTGATCTGACGTTGATGCCGGCCGGCAGTCTCAAAGTGCGTCGCCGGAGGTCTCGCCGCCTCCGCATCTTGAGACTTATCGGAATTGGATATATACTGAGACCGTCGGAGAAACCGATTCGCTGGGTTGGCTCGGCCCGTGAGGATCTGAGCTCACTCCCGCCGCAAACGAGTCGCCGCGACCTCGAAATCGGAAGACGACGTTACGCTGCGATGCTCCGCGAACGGAGACGCTCGGAGAATGCTTGAGATCGGCGGGCAAATGAACGTCAAACATGAGACTCCAGCGGGTGGGAACGTATTCGAGGATCTCGGTTTCGACGTCGAGACGGCGAAGAATCTGAAGATCCGCTCGATCCTGATGATCTCGATCCGACAGATTGTGGAGGACCGCGGACTCAAGCAGCGCGAGGCGGCCGAGCTCTTCGGGACGACTCAGCCCCGGATCAGCGACGTCATGCGCGGAGAGATCGACGAGTTCACGATCGATTCACTCGTAAACATGTTGTCGCATGGAGGCTTCGACCTCGAACTACGGCTCGCGAAGACCGCCTGACACAAGCCGCGTCGACGACCCTCTGCTGACGTCCCCCGTCTCTTAATATGGCTCGCAGGATACGACCGTTCTGCCGACTACTGACGAACCGTAGGATCCCAAAGGACCTGACGATCGAACCCCCGCCTCAACAGGGACGCACTGCCTTGCAGCAAGTGTCCAAAACGCCGCTGCCCAAACATCATAGGGGCGAAAGAACGAACAACACACCACAGAAAGATGCCGATATGTCCAAGCAAACCTACCTCTGCATCCAACGAAGCCAGCCTGGACCGCCCGGAAAAGGCGAACCGCCGTCGCCCGCCCAGATGGAAGAGATGTACGCGAAGTTCAATGCATGGAAGGAGAAGTTCCAGGACAACATCATCGACATGGGCGGCAAGCTGGGTGGAGGCAAGGTCGTCAGCGCCGATAGCGCGACCGACGGGCCTTTTGTCGAGGTGAAAGAGGTCGTCGGCGGCTTCATGATCATCCAAGCCGATACCATCGAAGAAGCCGTGGAAGTCGCTCAGCAGTCCCCCGGAGTCTGGAGCCCAGGGTCCAGCGTCGAGGTGAGGGAAATCCACACGCCTTGACCGGCACGCACCGGCTGGTCGAGCACTTCTTCCGGCACGAGTACGGCCGGCTCGTCGCCATCTTGGCGGGCCGGGTCGGGGTCGAGCATATCGAGACCGTGGAGGACGCCGTTCAGTCCGCACTGATGAAGGCGCTCGAGAGCTGGACGGTTTCTGGGTTACCCGACAACCCCTCGGCCTGGCTCTATCGGGTGGCGCGAAATGATGTGCTGAGTGAGCTGCGCCAACGCACGAACCGAAGTCGCATCTTAGAGGAGTTCGCGAACGACGTCATCGACAACCCGCCGAGGACCGCGGAGTCGGAACTCGCGGTGGCGGGCGAGGTCCGCGATGATCTGTTGCGGATGCTGTTCGTCAGCTGTGACAACGCGATCCCCGCGGAGTCGCAGCTGGTGTTCGCGCTCAAGACGCTCTGCGGGTTCGGGGTGCGTGAGATCGCGCTTCGACTGTTCATGGGCGAAGCAAACGTCTACAAACGACTCGGCCGCGCCCGCCTCGCATGGGGGAGCTGACCTTCGAGCAGCATGCGATCCGAGTGCCCGCGGTCAACAAGATTCTTTATGTGTTGTTCACCGAGGGATACCTGTCCTCACACGCGGAGTACGCGATCCAACACGAGCTCTGCGACGAGGCGATCCGACTTGCCACCATCCTGGCGGAGCACCCGGTAGGACAGGTCCCGGAGACGCATGCGCTCCTCGCTCTGATGCACCTGCACCGGGCGAGAATGACGGCGCGACAGGACAGCTCGGGCGGCTTGCTCCTTCTGGAAGAGCAGGATCGAACGCTCTGGGACCAAGAGAGGATCCGGCTCGGGTTGGAGTGGCTGGCAAAATCCGCCGAAGGCGATGGCTTCTCTCGATACCACGCCGAGGCCGGGATCGCCGCGGAACACTCGCTCGCCCCTTCCCTGAAGGAGACGAGTTGGGAGAGAATCGTCGACTGCTATGCGCTGTTGGAACGCGTCGCCCCCTCCCCCATCCACCGTCTGAACCGCGCGGTGGCCGCCGCGGAGTGGAAGGGGCCGGAGGCGGGGCTGGCGATCTTAGACGGCTTCAATCCACCGAACTGGCTCGCCGGCTCGCACTTGTGGGCGGCGGTACTCGCGGACCTCCATGGTCGGTGCGGACACGCGGAGAAGGCGAAGCGCTATCGAGAGGAGGCCCTCAACGCGGCTCCCACATTGGCGCAACGACAGCTGCTAGAACGACGACTTGGCGGGCTGGCTAGGCACCCGGCATGAGATCTTGAGACACGACATGGGACCTTGACACACGAAATGAGTTCTTGACATACGAAATGAGAGGTTGACACTCAGTTGAGGGCACGCGGGAAGCTGTGTGTACGCAGCCTCGTCCGCCGATTCGATCCTTGCTTCCGCTCCACCTATACTGAGTGCAACAGTCGCGCGGAACCGCGGCTTCGCCAATCGAGACCTGCGACGGATTCGCGAGATCATCGATGAACGAGAAGGAGAAATCCGAGATGCGTGGGACCGCCACTTCGGAGGCTGAGGTGACCAACATCTCGAGGCAAGGCTTCTGGATTCTCCTGGATGACCGCGAGCTGTTTCTCTCCCTTGATGACTTCCCTTGGTTCAAAGATGCCAAGATCGACGAGATTCTCGACCTCGAGCGCCCTCATCCCGACCACCTGCGATGGCCTAAACTCGACGTTGATTTGACGATTGGCTCGATCGAGCACCCTGAGCGATACCCGCTCAAGTCGGGTAGCCAGCATCGTTGAGGCGGGCGCCGTGGTCGCTGAACGAACTCAGCTCGCAGCGCGCCTTCTCGGAGCGTTTCAGCTGAAACGCTGATGCCGTCCGTCGCGGTTCCGACGTTTCAGCTGAAACGTTACTTCTGTCCGTGGCGCTTCTGACGTTTCAGCTGAAACGTTACTTCTGTCCATGGCGCTTCTGACGTTTCAGCTGAAACGTTCGCGCCGTCTGTACGCCGCCCCTCACCCGTCGACTGCCCCCAATTATCACATCCCTTCCCGTTTCTCGCGTCTGTCAGTGAACCGGAAATCGAGCGCCCCGACGGGGCCCGATGAACCCGGCCACTCAAAGACACGACCGTCGACACCGACGGATCCCACGCGGGAGCACCACGATGACAACGAAACGGATCGGCACACTCGCAGCGCTCGGATTCGCGCTCTTCGCCCCGATTGCGTGCGCGGACGGCGGGGCCACCGGGCCTGTCGAATCTCCACCCGGCGAGCCTGGGCCACCCGTTCCAGAGCCGGATCTCATCAGCACCGTGACGGTGTCGGCTTGGTTTGCCGATGTCGTCGGCAGCTGCGATCACGACAACATCTTCGAGAGTTCATCTGACGGCGAGTTCGAGCTCTCCGTGGTCGTCACGCCAAGCGGAGCGGCACCCCGCCGCATCTACTTTACACCGCATCGAGTCCTCGCCGAGCGAGGAACCGGTTGGGATCTCGGACCCGAGACGGCGAGGACGACGTTCACGCGGAACGTGACGCGGGGCGAGACCTTCTCCGTCGAGTTCAAAGCGACGGAGTTCGACGGCATTCTGGGAGCGGACGGCCAGTTGGACGGGCTTCGCCTTACCCGCGAGCATCGTTTTGCAAACGGTTGGGTGGTCGATCCGTCGGTCGGCGTCGAAACCCTTGCGATCACGGGAGCCAAGGAGAAGTGCGGCATTACACTCATGTACGGTGTGTCCTAGCAGCGACGGCAACGCGCTACGAGCCTCACGGGGCACCCTCTCGGGGGTGCCCTTTTTGTTGGTACTCCGCGATCAGCGCACGGAAGCGCGCTCCGTCGACGCACCCGCAGCGACTGCACCCGAAACCGCATGATCACTTCTGGCCCCAACGGCATTATCACTTTGGGCCGCATCTCTCGCGTCTTCAGATGAATCGGACTTCAACGGCTCCACGAGGGGCCCGATAGGAATCCGAAAAACTCACGAGACGACCCCGCCTCGACGGGTCAAACGCGGAGAACCACCATGAACACCTCACGGATCACCACGCTTCTTGCGATCGGATTCGCGCTCCTCGCCCCGGTCGCCTGCACCGAAGGCGGCACGAC
>JAJCZV010000203.1 GCA_029262175.1 Gemmatimonadota bacterium | reverse complement strand
CAAGAACATGGGCATCTGGTTTCTCTATACCATCTTCGTCGGTGCGTTCGTCGCGTATGTCGCGGGCCGCACGCTCCCAGCCGGGTCAGAATACCTTCGCGTTTTCCAGATCACGGGTGCGGTAGCGTGGGCGGCGTACGGATTTTCGCACGTGTCCGATGCGGTTTGGTTTTCCCGCCCGTGGAGCATCATCATCAAGCAGTTCGGCGACGCCCTTCTTTATGCGCTCGTCACGGCCGGCGCCTTTGCCTGGCTGTGGCCGAACTAGGCTGGGACGGTTGCGCCGCAGTCAGGGAGTGTGATCGTCATGGTCTTTACCATGCTCTACGTCCTTTTTTGGCTCGTGTTCGGAGTCGGGGGAACGGCTTTCTGGGTCTGGACGTTGGTGGACTGCGCCAAGAACGAACCGAGGCTACAGAACGATCGGGTCTTTTGGCTCGCGATTATCGCGATGACCAGTGTGGTCGGAGCATCTGTTTACTTCTTCGCTCGGAGACCCGAGCGTATGCGGCTCGCACGTGGAGAGGTGTTGGAACTTGAGTAGAGGAATGAGCGAACGGTCTTGGGGTGCGCGCGCCCTGGTGTGCATGGCTTGCGGGATCGGGGCGTTCGCCCGGCCCGACCTGGTTCTCTCGCAAGCGATTCCGACTCCCGCATCGAGCCTCGGTCATGAGGTCGGGGCCGACTTCGAGCTCGCGACCTACGAAGAGTCGATTCGGTACTTCCAAGCCCTCGACGCCGCGAGCGATCGGCTCGAGCTCCGGGAGATCGGTGAAACCTCGTTCGGTCGCCCGGTCTACATCGCGCTCATCTCCAGCGCGGAGAACCTCGCGAACGTCGATCGATACAAGGACATCGCGGCCCGCTTGGCGCACCCGCGCGGACTGGGAGACGACGAGGCTCGAAGGCTCGCAGCCGAGGGGAAGGCCTTGGTTTGGATCGACGGTGGCCTCCACGCGAGCGAAGTCGCCCACGCACAGCACACGATCCAGCTCGCGTACGATCTGGTGACGGGCGATGCCGACCCGGAGATCGCCGCCATTCTCGACGACGTCATCTTGATGCTATGGCCATCGATCAACCCGGATGGGCAGACGCTCGTCGCCGATTGGTATCGCTCCAACGTAGGGACCGCGTACGAAGTCGCGCCGACTCCGTTTCTGTATCAGAAGTACATCGGGCACGACAACAATCGTGACGGCTACATGATCAACCAGATCGAGTCGCGTTACGTCACCCGGGTCGCGCGCGAGTGGGAACCGCACATCCTCTACAATCATCACCAGAGTTCGCCGTTCCCGACCCGTATCTGGATCCCACCGTTTGCCGAGCCGATTTCGCCGCACGTACACCCGCTGATGTGGCGCATGGTGAACCTCATTGGGATGGCCATGTCTCAGGCGCTCGAGGAACGCGGGCAGCGAGGCGCCATGCACATGGGGACGGGCTTTGACAATTGGTATCCCGGCTTCATGGATCATGCGCACAACTTTCACAACGTGGTTTCCTTTCTCACGGAGACCGCGCTTTATCGCTACGCGACCCCCGGGTTTTATACCATCGGTGATTTCCCGGCGTCGAGACGCGACCTGCGTCCGCAGTCGTTGTATTCGAGCCCTTGGGAAGGCGGTTGGTGGAGGCTGCGAGACGCCGTCGACTACATGCTGACGGCTTCGATCTCTGTGCTCGACGTGGCGGCAAAGTACAAGACCGATCTGCTCTACAATCGATATCAAGCCGGCCGCGACATCATTGCGCAATACGAGGTCGAGCCTCCGAACGCATACTTCATCCCGGAGGACCAGCGCGACCCCGTCGCCGCGGTCGAGCTGCTGCGACGACTCGCATTCAACGGAATCGAGATCCATCGATTGGAGCGAGCGGTCTCGCACGAAGGGCTCGAGCACGCGGCGGGAGGTTGGGTGATCCGGCTCGATCAAGAGTTCGGAAATTTCGTGCGCCAACTCTTTGCGGTGCAGGACTACCCTGATCTAAGGGAGTATCCCGACGGGCCACCGGACCAACCTTATGACGTCTCGGGTTGGACGCTTCCGCTTCAGATGGGCGTTCGCGTGATCGAGGCGACGACGCCGTTGTCGCCTCCGGTATTGGAGGCGCTTGCACCCGTGCGTGGGGAGGCCCTGTCGTGGGATGAGGACGTTGTAGATGCGTCCGCGTTTGATTCTCCGCTCGGTGTCGGCTTCGATTCACACCCTGTTGCAGCGGCGATTCGACCGCCGGCCGGACGCATCTCGGGCGGCGGTTCCGCGCTCCTCGTCGACCCTGCGCAGAACAACTCGTTCAAGGCCATCAATCGCGCACTCGCAGCGGGTGCCCGCGTGTCCTTTGTCCCCGGCGCCGCAGGTGTCGATGGCGGTGCGGGCAGTTCCGGTCGATACGCCATATCGGGGTTCAACGGCGACGCGCAGTTGGTCAGCGATCTCGCGCTTCAAGCGACGCGGGGTTCGACTGGTCAAGACCTAGGTGCGCCTCGGATCGCGCTCTATCGCCCTTGGAACGCGAGTAGCGATGAAGGGTGGACGCGCTGGCTGCTGGAGCGGTACGGATTCGCGTTCACCAGCCTCTACAACGCGGAGGTATTGGCGGGTGACCTCGACGACAGATACGACGTCATTCTGATCGCGGACATGTCGGCCAATCAGATTCTCGCCGGATTTGCGAAGGGATCGGTCCCTCCTCGTTATGCAGGTGGGCTCGGGAACGACGGCGTGCGTGAGCTCGATGCGTTCGTTCGGGGAGGGGGCACGCTCGTCACGCTAAATCGAAGCGCGCTTTTTGCGATCGACGCCCTGCATCTTCCGGTGACCAACGTCGTCGCG
>JAJCZV010000202.1 GCA_029262175.1 Gemmatimonadota bacterium | reverse complement strand
GCGTATATCGACAGTCATGCCTGTAACTTTCGTAAAGGTGCTGGTCCTGCTTCGCTAGGCGACCTGAAAGCCCACATCAAGGGCTATCTCGATGCTGCCGGAACGCACAAATCGTTTGTATTATATCAGCAAAATTCCATGACTCCGACACCAAACTCACCGGATGTACGTTTCTTCGGTGTGCATAATAATGCCGCTGACTGGGGTGCACGACAGGACAGCCTGGCATCAACCGACGGTGGGCAGATGCTGCTTCGTCATTGGAATGCTGTGCTGGATTGCTCCACCAGCCACTGGTCCGGCCAACAGGTAGTAGAGGGACCACCCGCCGCAGAGTAAATCTACGGTTACCATGTCCTGAGGGAAGCTGTGTTGTATGCCTTCATCTATGCCACTTAACAAACCCCGGCCTGATATTCAGGTCGGGGTTTGTTACGAGAATAACTCATCTTGCTGGGCCTGAAAAATAGTGCCTACTTTAGCCGGGGGCACAAGACAGGGCCGAGGGTCATGTCGCGCCCATCGCGCTACTTTACCTCTAATCAACTGTTCCCCGTGACGAGAATTGCGAACGAGATCTGTGTATGCAAATGCATCAGCCGCGGTATAGGTCTGCAATAACAATGGCCGTTCGTGATTGGAGTGATTAGGGTAAGAGCCGTGTATGGTTCGACAGTTATGCACCGTAACAGTGCCAGCTTTTCCTATCGGAAAAACTGCATCATCAACATTCACCTTTGCCAGGTCGGCGTCCTGAATGTATCCACGCCAAACATCTCCCTCGTACTGGTCATACAAATCTCCGGCATGGCTTCTTGGAATAAAACCCATCTCGCCCTGCCCCTTTATCACATCTGTTAGATAGACACCTATAGTTATCAGGTCATAGTTTGTGTGCGGCCAGAACTGAATATCCTGATGCCAACGCACCTCTTCACCCCCTCTGGGGCATTTGAAATTAAGTTTGCTGTGATGAAATTTTATGTTTGGCCCCAGAATCGCTTCAGCCAGATCAACTAACAATGATTCTGCTGCAAATTTCCAATACAGCGGATCACGATCAACGGGGCTGTTCAAACGTCGTAGTCTGGGGTTATCTGCAGCGTGGTCGGGCTCCAGATCAAAACGTGGATCAGAGCCATCACTTGTCCGGCTTTCGTCAACAAATTTTTCTGTCACCGAATTTAGCTGTTGCAGCCAATCGCCCGGAACAAACTGCTCGAGAACCAGATAACCTTGTTTGTGATAGTGCTCAACCTGGGCGGATGAAAGTATGGGGTTCATGATGCGGGCTTACCATTATGTTTATTTATAATCAGCTCAAACTTATCCTGTGCTTTTTCGATAAGCTTGGGCAAATGATACGTTGGAAACAAGTCGCCTGATGCTTCGTAGTCCCGCAACATCAGTTTGGATAAATTTGCTTTGTGTACCTCTGTCGTACCATCCATTATTCCCATCTGGGGTGCAGACATCCACATATCTCCCAGAGCAGTTTCGTTAGACATGCCCAGGGCGCCATGGATGTGAATCGCCCGATAGATAATGTCGTGGTTCACCTTGGCTGCACTAATTTTAATGGATGCTATTTCCATTCTGATTTCGCGGGTGTAAGAGCCTACCTTGTCAATCAGCCACGCGGTATAAAGCACATGTAGCCGGAACTGTTTGAGCTGAATATATGTATCCGCCAGGTCTGCCTGAACCATTTGCAAGTCAGCCAGTAGTTCTCCTTTAGCTTTACGACTGAGCGCTCGTTCGCAGGCCATATCCAGCGCTTTGGTACACACTCCAACCGCGCGCATGGCATGATGCACGCGACCACCACTCAAGCGGGTTTGGGACCCGACAAATCCGGCACCTTCTTCGCCCAACAGGGCAGACGCTGGTACGCGCACGTTGTCATATTGTATGTAGGCATGCCCGCCACGACCCGGGCCCGTGTTGTAGTTCTCCTTGATGGGTGTACCGAGCCCATGCACATTTCGAACAATTTTCACGCCTTCGGTTTCGCGATCTACAATGAACATGGAGGCCCGTTCCAGTAATGGTTTATCCGGAGCAGTTACGGCCATGACGATCAGAAAATCGGCGCTTGCACCGTTTGACGTAAACCATTTCTCACCGTTAATCAGCCATTCGTTACCATCCAGCACGGCGCTGCATTTAAACTCTCCGGGCTCACCCGCATGTGGTTCTGTCATGGAATAGGCGGAGCGTTTTTCTCCGGAAAGCAAGGGTTGCAGATAGTTCTTCTTCTGGTCTTCTGTACCCAGATGGGCAATCAATTCCATATTACCGGTGTCAGGTGCCTGGCAACCAAAAATGGTGGGGCCCATGCGGGTTCTTCCAAGTATTTCATTTAACAGGCACAGCTTAACCTGTCCAAGGCCCGGGCCACCCAGTTCCGGTCCGAGATGAAAGCCCCACAAACCCTGGTCTTTAACACGCTGTTGTAGTTCCTTAATATAGGCACGAATGGCATCCCAGCTCTCTTTGTCCAGACGCTGGCCATCTTTGGTACGCCCGGCGCGCATAAAATTATCCAGGGGTTCGATTTCATCCGTTACAATTTTTTCAACCCAGTCTATTTGTACCTGAAATTCTGGCTCCACTTCAAAATCAATTGCCATGTGTTCCCTCCTTAAGATATATGTCGTTAGGTAAGTGGCAGGCCATCACATGCGCCTGTGTTCGACCGAGAACAACCAGTTGTGTTTTCGCTTTGCCCGGCCAGGCACCCAGGTCATCCAACTGCCAACGACCCTCTACAAACTGAAATAGAAATCTGCTTTGGGGTGCTTGTAATAAAAATACAAAGCCCTTGATTCGTTCTACCTGCTGCCGCTCTGCCCATTGTTCAAACAGTGTGCGCTCCATAGAAACGTCACCAGATAGAGTTTGACTGTAGTGCAGCGGATGAGGATGCAATTTCGCAACATTTTGTCGAGACTTTAACGCGAGCCACGCTTGCACGTCGCGCATATCTTCTGCAGCTAACAAGTCTGTTTTAACAAGGTGGAGATTGCTGCTGGTAGTGAGTTGATGCCGAATATTTGCACCAATGAATTTGTCACGGGCCAAACGGCGAATACGAGTTGCGTCCACCAGCGTAACGGTGTCGTGGTATTGAAAACCAGGCCAGTTCTCAACCTGGCTTACAATACGCTCCGGATCTGCTACACCACTCGCCTCCAACAATACCCAGTCAATGGTCGAACCCATAGCTTCCACGTCCCGAAGTGTTGCAAAAATATTGTCAGCCAGAGAACAACACACACAGCCATTGCTTAAACCAATACTGGTGGCTGACTCGCTCTCTATCAATGATAAATCAATATTGATCTCACCAAAGTCGTTAACCAGTACGGCATAACGAATGCCTTCCGAATTTTGTAAACGCTGTTTTATCCAGGTGGTCTTTCCGCTCCCCATATATCCGGCGACAATGGTTACCTGCAAATTCAAATTGGAAATACCTTGCCCTAAAACACCGTGGCTAATAGTTTAATTTCCTTGAGTCTCT
>JAJCZV010000201.1 GCA_029262175.1 Gemmatimonadota bacterium | reverse complement strand
ACCCCCTCTAGTTTCATCTGACGTTGGTTTGCGGCGCTAATCTCTTTGTACCTGTTAGCGGCCCACTCCCCTTGCTCTACCCGCAAACCCCTACGCATGGCACGCCACGCTACGTCCGACCCCGTATCGAGACGGGATGCGAAAGCACCGTACCAAGAGAGAATGAAGATCAGCGGGGAAAGGCATAAAACGCTGCCAATGGCCAAGGCAGAAATAAGAGAGTGTTCAACCAGCCAAGGTTTCAACCCGACAAACCCAAAGTAGCTTTCAACGGTGAGTAGCACTGCAAGCAAAAAGCTGACGCCTGCAGCTACGACCCTGAAACGCCAGCGACGAAGGCAAGCTTCGACACAGGCATTGCATATCGAGCATGTGGCTTTAGCAACACGCTCAACGGTTGACCACCGAGTTGTTTTGGTAAGCGGCCCACTGGCCCACTTCCGCTCATGGTTGAGTTGCCAACCATAGGTCACGGTGAAACCCGTAAGACCATCCGCCTGTCCGCACTTGCGGCATTTCCCAGTGTCATTTTCTACTGGCTTCGCTGCCATGCGAGAAAGCTACCCTACGACGAGATCCTGCTCAACTCGACATCCGCCCACACGTGAGAGCCATGGTTCACTATCGTTCGCGTGCATTGGAGCAGCTCCCCCTCTCTTCGTGAAACGGGGGGCAAGCCACGCGAGCCCACCAAATCCGGTATTGCGTGATCTGAATCAGGAAACAAGGTCTGGCCGGCCGCGCGGGGCGGATCCTCCAAACCTCACGGGCCGACTTCCGAACGTGCGTGGGTGATGAAACGACCGGGAAACACCGAGGGCCAATCGCCCTGGCAGGTCCTCGCCGTCTATGCGGGGTTGGCCTATATAACCGCCCCCATCTTTATGAAGAAGGGGGGCTAGGCGGCTCCCCTCTTGTCCACACCCCTCCCGTTGAGCACCCTAGTCTGCAAGGTCGCGGGCCTCTTGGTAGCCCCGCCCACTCCGCTTGGGCGACGCCCCTAGTGTGAAGGAGCAGTTGGGCATGAATCGGATTCGAGAGGCCCTAAAGATTAGGTCGGCACGGAAGAAGGGCGAGGCTGCGGGCGCGGAGGTGGGAGAGCAACGAGAGGCGGACTGGGGCCGCTTCAAAGAGCAGGCGCAAAGCAGGCTCGACGACCCAGACTATGTATACCACATGTTCCTTGGTTGGATGTCGGGCCTACATGCCGACACGACCAAGATCTTCAACTTGGTGGAGGCTTCTGAGGAAGAGTCTCGTCTGGCTTGGGGGCGGCTGGCCCTGGGTTTCTGTGGCCGCTTTCGCGCCGAAGTCCTTGAGCCAAGATATGATGATTCCGAGGGGATTCTGTCCGACGCCGTCATCGCGGAGATCGTTGCGGACATAGATGGCGTGATCTCCAGACTCAGGGAGGCGGCGCTTGATCAGGACCTCGCGGAGGTAGAGGCAACGGAGCCTGAAGCCGGAGGCTCGCTTCCGACAGAGCCAGACTCCGAGCAGGAGGAATTGTACTTCAAGCAGGGGAGGGATCTCTGGCGAGCGCGGGCCTCCGCGCACGACATCGAGAAAGCGTTCGCTGCCGCGCCCCCCGAGGTTGAGGGCAACATCCGAAGCGGGATGCATCATGAGTTGTCGGAGGAACTAGTGGAGCAAAAGGGGACTCCCCCGGTCCTGGTGGAGATGATGAACGCTGGCCCCGGCATGGATCGCCGGCTGAGGCTGTTGTTCAGCGACGAAAAGGGGTTTCAGGATTTCAAGAGATTTCTAGCGGATGAACGAGTCCTTGTCGTTCAGGAAGATCGAGTAAAGTCTTCGGTGAGGTTAGCGCTCATCGGACTTGCGGGGGCGGTCATAGGGGCTGCGATCTTCGGCCTTGGATCGCTAGCGATTGTATACGCGTTCTACGTCGCCGGAACCTTGCTCGGTGCGGCACTAGTTCCAAGGGCGAACCGCGAGATATCGGTTGATGGCGGCGTGGCATGGCCCTTGGTCGCGGTTCTCACGATCCCTTTAGTTCTGGGAGCAGTGGTCCTTACGGCTGTCGTCCTATTGGCTCAGATGGGTCAATAGCTGTTGCCGCCGATGTAGTGTCGCGCGCGCGCGTAAGCGTCCAGCCTGAGGTGTGTGGGGTTGGGGGGGCCCAGAAGGCCCCACCGCTTCATACGAGGGGGGGCTAAGAGCGGTTTCGTTGCTAGCACACAAGGAGGTGGCATGGGCCAGAAGGGAATTCCGCCAGCACTACCCCCACAGCTTCGGGCGGCGATAGTTGCTAACTGGGAAGCTCTCGACGACCAACTAATCGAGCCCGTCACGCCGGGACGGGTGGAACAGGCAATCGACGACTGGGAGCATACGCGCGCAGCTTTGAAGGGCGGAATAACTGATCCGCAGAGACTCCGCCTGCCCAAGGACGAGCTTACGGCGATTGTAAGCGGCATGTGTGGGGACGCCCACCGAGAATGGGAGCAACTAGGGGGCACTTCGGCACGCGAGGGACCACAACTGCGTTGGTGGCAAAGCTGGTTTCGTCGCGGATGAGTTGTCCTGCTCGCATTCATGATTCTGTTTCCGAACAAGGTCCTCCGGCCGCTATTCACTGCGGGGTAGGTCCGCGCGCGGAAACGTTGATGTGTTGCGGGGTGGGCGGAGCTCGGCGAGGTCGGGTCCGTCAGCGGGACAAGTTCGAGGGTCACCCCTCAATCGTATCGCGTCCGGAAGTCTGCGCGTCACCAGCGTCCCCCCACCTCCGTGTCACGCGTCCTTGTGGCCGGCCCGCGGAACGGCCTCGGGAATCCTGCCCTCCGTGATCCACGCGATCAGTTCGTTGTGGCCCTGCCGCTCGCGTTCGTCGGCTAAGAACATTCCGGGGTTGAATGCGCGGGCTACAGGATTACCCGCGAAATACAGAAAGACGCTGCCAGCAAGCACCCACCACTCCGTCTTGAACGCCGCAATGATACCAACGACGGCCGCGGCCATAGCAAGCATGCTCGCCGACGAACTAAGGCTCTTCCCCGCATACGGCATTGCATAGTAGTGCCCGAACTTATGCAACATTTCCATCGCGACAGGCGACAACTCCGCATCGTGCGGAATGAACTCCCGTGTCTTCACCACGAACCACATTGAGTACCCCGCCGCGATCCCCAGCGCGATCGGCACAAGCGCCCAAGTGATCGACGTGAAGGCCAAGACGAGCCCGACAATGCACAACACTGACGCAACCAAACTAAACATGAGGCGCCCCCTTCCAGCTAATAGTCTCTCACCGATGCTATTGGCAACGGCTACGAGCTGACCTCCGGGTCCGCGAGCAGCCGCGTCACAGTTGGCCGAGCAATGCGCGAACCGATCATAGCCATGTGTATTGGCTTTCTTCATATCTGCGTAGCTGCTCAGGAGGTCGCCAATTCCACTCACGAATTGAGCCGTCCCGTCGTAAGGATTAGCGTCTGCCATGCTTCGGAGAGAGGATCCATAATCTCCGATCCTGCTATCCAAATCCTTCGACGGTTCAGTCCTCTGTCAATGTGGTACTGTCTTGCTCGCGCGCGGGCATCTGCGTGGGAACGTTCAGACTGATGTGTTTGGGGAGTTCCCTGAGATGCCCCCCCTCGGTCGCGAAGGGGGGGTCATCTCTTCATCGGGCACACAGACTAGGGGGAGCCGTCGGCGCAGATCGCGTAGATAGTCCCGGTAACCTGATGTGTAGCATAATCGACCTGCCAGCCCCACTGATTCGGACCCGTCTGTATCGGCCCGCTAGTCGCGATCCAACCTGTCCCTTGGTTCAAAGGTACCCGCACGGACCCGCCTCCGAGTATCACCTTCCCTACTGGGCACGACACGATACCGGTTACGGAGATGCTGGATTGAACAATCTCCCACCCCGTGATGCTGGGGTTTGCGCACTGCCATTGAGTCCCGTCCCACGTGATGGTCTGACCCGCAGCACAACCCACCGGCAGAGGTGGCGGTGGTGGCGGCGGCGGGGGAGGAGGCCCACCAACCGCCGTCACCGTGACAGGCCCAATCGCGCGTACAACTCCCCCCTCTTCGATCACCGCCCACACCTGATAGTCGGTCGCCCCCTTTTGGCAGATCGTCGTCGCCGGCGTCGGCTGTGGGTTGGCCGGTGTATGGAATGGTGGGCACACCGGCTTGAACGAACCTCCGGCTCCACTTCGCGCCCCGATGACCAACGGCGAGCCCGTGTATGCGATCTCGAGTGTCGCCGTGCTCGCGTCCTGACTGATGATGCTCAGCGTCTCGGCGTTGATCGTGACTGAAAACGACAGATCCGGTGCGGTGGGAAGGGACGGGTCCGCTGTAGCAAGAAACGATGAGTCCTCGCAACCGAGAAGGAGCCCCAGGGTCAGGACGACGATTGGTATGCGCATTCCGGTTCTCCGAGTTCGGCTTGGATCACCCCTCCCAGAAACCACCCATCGCCAAGTAGCAGCGTGGCTCCGTTAAGCTCAATGCAGCAAGAGGTGCGGTGAAAGACGACGTGGCTCGACGAGCCGGTGCGGCGAGATAGGACGCTTCAGGTCAAACACTTACCGAACAGCAACGCGCCTAAGACAAAACCAGTGCTGACGAACCACGCATCCTCTCGCGCCCTTCCCGCGCACCTACCTACTATTTTGCTGATGCCGAGTTCGCCCGTGGCCGAGACGCTAGGCGATATGGGCTTTGGAGCTGGAAACGCCTGAAGAAAGCTGTCACCATGAGATCCAATGATTGCCCTGACTGTATGCGCGGCCCGCACCACCGGGCGACGCCGAGATCGGCGAGGTTGCGCTCACTCGTGGTGGTACTCTTGGTGGCCGGGTGTACCTCCGGGAGCGAAAGGCGGCTTCCAGGGGAGTGGCTGCTCAGATCGGTCAACGGGCTGACGCCGGAAAATGTTGTGGCGTCGCGAGTTGATCTTGCCACCTATGGGGAGGCCGCCGGGTCGGATCTGCTACGGGAAGGGGAGTGGATTCGTGAGACGCGGCTCGAATCAATTCGCCTGATCTTCTACCCCGAGGGAGACGTTGACGAAGTCCGCGTTGCAATCACGACCGACATCGTCAGTCCGGAATTCTGGCGTCGCAACGGAGTTCAACAGGCTATGCCAGCACGTGAGGTGTCCGGACCGGACACGACTCGGATCGTAGGCACGTGGCTGGCCGACGGGGATAGCATCCGGATTGGACAGACACGTGGGGCCATGGTGCAGTCGATCTACGAAGCTTCTCGCGTCATGGCCGCGGCGCGCGGGTTCTCTCCCCAGCAGCTTGTTGAAATGGAGACTGAGCTGCTTACGTTGGCTGAGGAACAGGCCGCAGAAAGATGGGACGAAGGCCAGGTTCGATTCCGCGGCTTTGTGGAGGGCCAACGACTCTCGGGCATGGACCTGAACGGCCTGGAGTTGGTGTTTCGCAAGGCTGGCCAGGGCTAGACGTGAGTGATTTCTCAGCAACCAATTGAGGCCGGTCGAAAGACCGTGCGGGGCCCGCCAACATCGCCTAACCGATCCACTGGCGGCTACGGCCCTGACGGGTTCCATCCTCTCGCGCCCTTCCCGCGCACCCACCTACGATGGGGGGACCAGGAGGCCCTCGTTCATATGCCGGAAGGGGCCTAACGGGGCGTTGTGCCCCTGGCCTCACGAGTCTTCGGGCGGTAGAAGGTCCTCTGCCGTCAACTCGGCGTCGATAGCCTGTGCAAACGCGACCACGGCGCTTGCGTCGTAGGACCTGATGGTACCGTCCGTCAGCATGACGTTTGCTATCCAAACTAGGCTGGTTCCCAAGTGACGATTACGGCCAACTACATCCGACCACCTTGGGTCGTAGTCGCGCAGGGCTCGTTCTTCGTTCCACAACGGATTCAGCTCGGTCGTGGTGAGCGTTCCGTTTCGGTCGCGCCAAACATCGAACGTGATGACCCGAATCTCAAAGGCTCGGACCGGTTCCAGAGCTTGTAGGAAGAAATCGCCATCGACCTCCTCCTGGGTATCCTTTCGCCTGACCCCGCTTGGCTCGCTGAACACAAGGCCGAGCGTTGAGTCTTGGACCATGTACCACGCATACCTCAACGGTTCATAGTCATCGACCCCTCGGGGCGGCCGCGACCGCCCTATTTCCGGCCCTTGAGCTAGGACGAGCATCACGTGGCCCGCCTGATCTGCGGTACGCCATTCTTGACCTTGAAGGCCAAGGGGAAGAGCGGACAAAAGGAACACAGCGGCTAGGCGGGGCACCATTCAGTGGCCTTGGGTCCCAGAGGTTGAGTTGGAGCCTTTGTCGCAGGCCCATATAGACTATCGTTAGATTCTGTGGGATCTGTCTCCTGGTCGCTAGGGCAGCTCGTTTTTCGCTGGGTCCGTCAGACGGCAAACCATTCAAGCCCACCAACCGTCCCCTCTCTATGAAGAGGGGGGGGCCAAAGACCTCTCGACTGGTCACACACACTGACCCGAATCGATCGTCATGCTGGGAGCACTAGGCGGTGTCATCGGCATGATACTCACGGGGGCAGCCTTGCTCCAGACGGCCACCGATGCGGCAACCGCTCCACGAAAGTGGCGTATCGTGCAGGGGATCATGCTCGTACTGCTGGCGGTGCAAGCATCGTGGGTCCTCTGGCCGGACTGGGCATTGGCTGATCTCGCTGCGGGCGGCGAGACCCGTAGCCGGGCGATCAACCAGGTTGGTGGCGTGGGGTTCGGTCTGCTGTTCACGATCATCGGGCTGGTCCGGACCGAGATCAAACGAAGGAAGGGCGACCTGTTTGACTCGGAGTCAGTGGGAGAGGCGGCCGCGGTGATCACGGTCGCGATGTTCTTTCTCGCGGTCTTCACCTACATACGGGTGGGGTAGAAGGGGCTCTTACCGATGTTCAGATCGACTGTCCCGCGCGCGTGCGCGTAAACGTCCAGAGCAGTGTGTGGGGGGGAGCTCACCAACCGCACCCCTCTTTATGAAGAGGGGGCTCAAGCGGTTCCGTCTTGTCTAACAGTCGTCTGGTCAGCACCGTGATCCGCAGCAGAATCGCATGTCCGTTATGCGGCAACTTCAGCCAATGGTCTCCTGTGCCACACGGTGCCTTTCGAGCTCCCAAACGCGTCAAGATCACAGCGCGCACCTCCACCATCACCAACTCCTTCGTCCAGTCGCTGATCCCCGAGGTGCCGCCAGACGACGCGGAAGTCGATGAGGCTTTGGAGATCCTCGCGATGTCTCCTGACGACCCAAGATGCGCATATTGCGGCGATCCCATGACGGAGTGGGATCACTTCCGACCTTTGGTCCGCAACAAGATGCCGACGGGGTACATCTCCGAGATCGGCAACCTGGTGCCGGCATGCGGCAAGTGTAATCAGTCCAAAGGAAGTCGTGACTGGCGTGAATGGATAACGAGCTCTGCACCTCTTTCGCCGAAAACGCGTAGCATCTCCGACCTCAGTGATCGCATCGACCGACTTGGTGTCTACGAATCGTGGCGTCCACCTGAACCCATCTTGTTCGAGCGAGTGGTTGGGGCCGAGTTGTGGGCAGACTACTGGGCTAGACGTGAATCACTCGTCGAGCAGATGCGCTCGTGCCAGCAACTTGCCGAAGAGCTGCGCGAGCGCATCCTCAGCGAGATTATCGCATAACAAGCGATTGCTGCCGACGTAGTGTCCCGCGCGTGCGCGAGAACGTCCATCGGTGTGTCTGGGGCCCCGGAGCCCCACCAACCGCCCCCTGTTTATGAAAAAAGGGGGGCTACAAGCTGACTCAACCCTCATCGACGATCTCCCGCACCTGATCACCTCCGATGGTCCCGTGCTGCAGGAGCGCAAATGTGACGCGCTTTACCGCAGGCCAATTGTCCTGAAGCATCTCCGTCACACTCGCAGCGCAAGCATCAACCGGTTTGGAAGCATCTATCACTCCGTCCGGCCCAGGGGGTGACTCGAACAGCTTGAGGGCGAGATCCAAGATCGCGTCCCGGTCGCTGCCGTTCGCGGGGCTCCCCAGGTCCCAGGGCTCACTGGTGTAGATGCTGACGGCAATTGGTCCAGCGAGCGTGACGAGTAGGTGGTCACGATAGACCTCATCCTCATCGACTTCCTCACCGTAGATATCGTTGATGCGCGGATCAGCGGTTAGGCAGCGTCCAGCCCAGTCGACGTGGTCTCGTGCCTCGATTGAGACGCTGTCGATGGGGATGCCTCTGAGGACGCTTGCGACCGCGTGGCCAGCTTCGTGAAAGGCAGTTCTCTCTCGGTCGACCATGGCTCCGAACACACTCAGAGTTTTCGGGGTGCGGAGCGAAGCGGCGGTAGAGGGTAAACTCGTCCCTCATCCTCTGGATCACGGCCGCCTCAGCATCACCATCAATCGACTCCGGAAGATGTTGAGAGGGCGACGGCCACTCCCAAACAGCGACGCCGTGGACCCCACATGGACCCCACGGCCTGCCGAACCTGCTGAAAACGCATGCGCCGTCAGGGACTTGAACCCCGAACCTACTGATTAAGAGTCAGTTGCTCTGCCAATTGAGCTAACGGCGCGCAATGTGGGCCTGGCGTTTCGCCGGGCCACTTTTGACGTTTCAGCTGGAACGTTTCAGCTGAAACGCTTTGAACGGCCGGCCAGAAGCCGACCATTCGAGTGGAGCCGAGGGGGCTCGAACCCCTGACCTCTGCAATGCCATTGCAGCGCTCTCCCAGCTGAGCTACGGCCCCGTATGTCATGTCGTGTCACGTCTCCGCGGAGACGTTCTATCAACGGGCTGTCAACGGTCCCGTCGCGTATGCCCCCAAGGAGAATCGAACTCCTATCTCCACCTTGAAAGAGTGGTGTCCTAACCGTTGGACGATGGGGGCTCAAATCACCCTTGTGCCCTGTCTGCCGATGCCCCGGCAGGATTGCGTATCTCACTCGCTTCGCGACTGAGCCCGCGAACCCGCGGACGCGGCAATCGCGGCACAGCCGCGATTAACGCGCCCGGCAGGATTCGAACCTGCGACCCCCGGCTTAGAAGGCCGGTGCTCTATCCGGCTGAGCTACGGGCGCCTGCCCTCTACGTCTAAGTCTCACGCACAGTCTCACGGCACAAGCTCGCGGCGGGGATTGAACCCGCGACCTCATCCTTACCAAGGATGCGCTCTACCACTGAGCTACGCGAGCCAAATCGATCCCCGGCTCCCGATCCGACGGCCAACAGGGGCGGAGGGACTCGAACCCCCAACCGCCGGTTTTGGAGACCGGTGCTCTACCAATTGAGCTACGCCCCTTGGAAGCCTCATCGAACGCCGAACGCTGACCTCCGCACAGGCGTCTCGCTCGACCTGGATGGCTGGGGGCGGATTTGAACCGCCGACACCCGCGTTTTCAGCGCGGTGCTCTACCAACCTGAGCTACCCAGCCAGACAGCGATTTGGCTCGAATCGCGAGCCCACAGCTCCGAGGGTGGGATTCGAACCCACGACCTAGTGGTTAACAGCCACCCGCTCTGGCCACTGAGCTACCTCGGAATACCTCTCCCACAATCTAACAGAGGGAGCGCAAAACGCCTCGACCCGCAGCCGAGCGAGACGAGGCGTCGAGAAACATAGCGGGGGCAGGATTCGAACCTGCGACCTTCGGGTTATGAGCCCGACGAGCTACCAGACTGCTCCACCCCGCAACGCGATCGGCAGGTTACTCAAGACGGCGGATTGTGTCAACCTTTGTTTCCCCTTGTAAATCGGGCGTTTTGGGCGCGACATCCGCAAATTTCTCGACGCGTTCCAACCGTTCTCCCCCCACCGAAACGGCCGAACGGCGGCGGAGGTTTCCCGCTGGCCGGACCGCCCCGACCGATTTCTTGCTGCCGAGCATGACGTGGGCCTAAGGTTCGCGGTCGCCGGCCCGATCGGAGGGCCCATGTCGACACCTACCGAGGGTCAGATTTGAAGATTTACACGCGGGGCGGAGACGGCGGAGAGACGGCGCTCATTGGCGGCGTCCGCGTGCCAAAGGACGATCGGCGCGTGGCGGCCTATGGCACCGTCGATGAGCTCAACGCGGTCCTCGGGTTGGCCCTGTCGCACGACAGCCAGGAGCCCCGAGCGATCGACCTGACCGAGATGCGAACGGTGCAGGAAGATCTCTTCACGGTCGGGGCGCGTCTCGCGGCCAACGACCCGCAGCGCGCCATCCGGAAGGGGACGATTCCCCAGCTGGAAGAGGATCGCGTCACGGCGCTGGAAGCCTGGATCGATCGTCTGGACGCAGAACTGCCGGTGCTCGATGCCTTCGTGCTTCCCGGCGGCTCGCTGGTGGCCGCCCAGCTGCATGTGGCGCGAACCGTCTGCCGCCGCGCGGAGAGAAAAGTGGTGGGCCTGCTCGAAGAACAGCCTGACCTGAACGACGTGATCGTCCCCTATCTCAACCGCCTGTCGGATCTCCTCTTTACGTTGGCCCGTTTTGCCAACCGACGCTCCGGCCTCGAGGACACCTCGTGGCTGCCACAACGCAAACGCTCGGAAAGCGACGCCCCGTGAACCAAACCACACGTACCACGCGCGGGAGCGGTTGATGTCCGTGGATCGCCGCCCCTTTCGAATCGCGCTCCCCGGCGCGGAAATCAGAGGAGATTTCTGGGCCGAAGCCGATGCGATCGACGACGTCGCCATCGTCGTATGTCATGGGTTCAAGGGCTTCAAGGACTGGGGGTTCTTTCCCTATCTCTGCGAAGCGTTGGTTGGCCGCGTAGGCGTCAACGTCGTCTCGTTCAATTTTGATGGATCGGGCGTGCTCGACTCCGACTATGACAACCTGGCCGCCTTCTCCCGCAACACGTTCTCGCGCGAACTGCTCGACCTCGAGGCCATCTTCGACGGACTTTCCAGCGGCAGGCTCGGCGACCTGAGCACGCCTCGCGCCAGTCGGTTCGGATTGCTCGGACACAGCCGCGGCGGGGCGACGGCGATCCTCAAAGCGGGGCTGCGAACCCAAGTCGAGGCGCTCGTAACATGGGCGTCGATCTCGGCGGTCGACCGGTATTACGAGTCGTTCGGATCTCAGTGGGAAGCCGGCGAGACGGTCATGATCCCCAATACCCGCACGGGTCAGGACATGCCGCTCGACCGAAACGTGATGGATGACTATATCGCCAACCAACACCGCCTCGACGTGCCGGCGTCGGCGCGAGCGATCTCGATCCCGAGCTTGATCATACACGGCGACGCCGATGAATCGGTACCCTTTTCCGACGCCGAGTCGATCGCGGCTGCGATGGGTGATCTTGCGACGCTCGTTCGGGTAGAGGGTGGAGGACACACGTTTCAGGCGGTCCACCCCTTCGAGGGGACGACGCCCGAACTTGAAGCTGCCATTGACGCGTCGGTCGAGTACTACCGACGCGTATTTGCATAGAGAAGAAAACCAACAATGCGCGAGTTCGACTATCTGATCGTCGGCGGAGGGCTCTGTGCGGCCTCGGCCGTGGATGGAATCCGTGAACTGGATGGAACGGGATCCATCGGGGTGTTCAGCGATGAACCCGACCCGCCCTACCACCGGCCGCCGCTAAGCAAAGAGTACCTCCAAACGCCTGACGCGCCGCGGGAGTTACTCCACGTAAAGCCTGCGGGTTGGTTCGAGGATCAGGCAGGGGTGACGCTGCTTAACGACACCACCATTGACCGGCTCGACGCGGGCCTGCGCACGGTGCGGACTTCTGAAGGCGAAGTCTTTCACGCGGATCGCATCCTGTTGGCAACCGGGGGCCGGGCGCGAACCCTTTCGCTGCCGGGCGCCGAACTGGACGGCATCCTTACGCTCCGGACCGCGAGCGATTCCGAGCTCCTGCGCGAGTTCGCGCCCGCCGCCAACGGCGTGGTCTTGGTCGGGGCCGGGTTTATCGGGATGGAGTTGGCGGCGTCGCTTCGAAAGCTCGACGTGGATGTCTTGGTTCTCGATGTGGAGCCCCGCGTCTGGGCGAGCATCTTTCCCGAAGCGGTGTCGGGGTTCTTACGCCGCTACTTCGAGGAGCGGGGTGTACGGTTCATGCTCGGCTCGCGCGTATCGGCATTCGAGGGCGCCGGGGAACTGTCACGCGTGGTGCTGGAGACCGGAGAAGAGGTGTCCGCGGAACTCGCGATCGTGGGCGTCGGTCTCGTGCCAAATACCGCCCTGGCAGAAGAAGCGGGCCTCGGGGTCCAGGACGGAATCGTCGTGGATGCGTACGCTGAGACCACCGCGGCGCACATCTATGCGGCCGGCGACGTGGCCCGTCTGCCCGACCCTGTGTTCGGGGACCTCACCCGAGTGGAACACTGGGATCATGCGAAAGCGCACGGAAAGCTGGCTGGCAGAAACATGGCCGGCGCGCGCGAGGAGTATGACCATCTGTCTTACTTCTTCAGCCACGTATTCGACCTCAGCATCAACGTCTTTGGACGGACGGGCGACGCGGATCGCGCGATCGTCTCTGGCGAACTCGACTCGGGTCGGTCCATCGTGTACTGCGCAACGGACGGACGCTTGACGGGTACGATCCTAATCAACGCCAACGATGCAATGGACGAGTGCAGAGAGCTGGTGCGCTCGCGGCTCACGGTAGATGAGCTCTTAGCGCAGCTGGAAAACCCCGATACCGAGCTAGGCGAGCTGGTCGGTTAACACGAAAGAGGTTGCATCATGACGGATACCCCGTCGGAATCAAACGAGGCGCCGGAGACGGTCGACTCGACCGAACAAGCACCAGCCGCAGGTGGGATCGCGGAAGAGGTACGCGACGCGCTGCGCGGGGTCACGGACCCGGAGCTCGGCATCAACATCGTCGACTTGGGGTTGGTGTATGACGTCGATGTGACCGATCGCGAAGCTACGGTCACCATGACGCTGACGAGCCCCGGTTGTCCCGCGGGTGGCCAAATCCTGGGCGGCGCCAAGGAAGCGGCCGAGACCGTCGAGGGCGTGGACGAAGCCATCGTCACGTTGGTTTGGAAGCCGTTTTGGACGGCGGACAAGATGGACCCGAAAGTTCGGGCCTCACTAGGGTTTTAGCAGATGTTTCTTCGGTTGTTCTTGTTGTTCACGTTGCTTCCGATCGCCGAGCTTTGGCTCCTGATTCGGATCGGCGGATGGTTGGGCGTCGGGCCAACGCTTCTCTTGGTCCTGGGAACGGGCGCTGCAGGCGCGTGGTTGGCGAAGCGCGAAGGCCTCCGCGCCTGGCTCGCCGTGCAGTCCGAGATCGCGGCGGGTCGACCACCCACCGATGGACTGACGCACGCGATGCTCATCCTGTTGGCTGGTGTGGTCCTCATCACGCCAGGCGTGATCACGGATGTCGCCGGTCTACTTCTCTTGCTGCCACCGGTCCGCACGGGCCTGATTGCGCGGCTGCGCGACGGGTTCATGCGTCGCGTCGAGCGTGGATCGATCACCGTGGTCGGCACCCCCGGCGGTCCATTCGGGTTCGGAG
>JAJCZV010000200.1 GCA_029262175.1 Gemmatimonadota bacterium | reverse complement strand
GCTAGTGCTGCGAGCGCTAAAGCCCACATATAGCCACCTCCTTTTCTGGGAGTCGCACCCTTTTCCGCTAGGAGGATGCGCTAGAGTTACTCCGCTCGGAGGATTCGCTTCGCTTCGCGTGACGCTTTCGGAGGCTTTTAGTTGCCTTTCCCTAACTGTGTTTGTGTCGCGGGTGTGAAGGCTGAGACTCTATTACTCGGCCATCCACCGATTCGTCGCGTTTAAACAAGCCAGGACAACTGCTTCTTCAACGGAGTCACGGACTTCCGAGATTCCGGGGAGCGAAAGGGTAGCACGTCCGGCCGACGCGTGCACGAGAGCGACGACGAGTCTTCGCCCTAACACTTCGACCTGGGACACGCCCTCCACACCAAACGTCGAGGCGCCTTCGGTGGCTCTCGATAGAGCGTTCAGTACGGCTTGCGCTGCGACCTCGAGACGGGCGCGCGCGTAGTCGGGGCCTTGGGCTTGGCCCTCGTAGGTCTTTTCATCCTCGCCAAGACGAACGCGACACAACACACGCTCACCGGCTCGGCGGTCTACATGGAAACCGCGGAGGATGATCCGACGGGGTTCTTTGGCAGGTTCGGGTTCCGGAACAGCCTGCTCTTGGGGTGCGAGCGGAAGGTCCTGCTCGCGCACGTTGGCGATCGAAATCTTGCGATGATCGATCTGCAAACCGAATTGAGCCAGGAGTGCGGACTCGATGTTTCGGACGATCTGCTTTGCACCAAGGCCGGAACTCGACAACACGTGAACTTCGTCGATCGCGCCATGACCGTCAGGGACGATCTTGAGCGAGTCGACGCCTTCCACGGTTCGCAACAGACGCTCAACCCGGCGCAGGCCCCACGGGTCGAGGCCAATGGCCTCAGCACTTTTGCCTTGCAGTTCCTGCTCCTGCTCCTGCGTCATTGAGGGGTACCCTCCCTTACGACCGGATGCACCCGATTCCCCCCGTGTGCTTTGGCAATGTACAGCGCAGCGTCTGCCTCAGCGAACAGGTCATCGATCGAAACCAGGGAACCTTCGCTACCGGTATGGAATGAGATTCCGAGACTCGCGGTCACGCCCACCGTGCCGTTTTCAATGGGCACCCGCATGTCGGCGATCCGGCGTCGTACGTCTTCGGCAACTCTCACTACGCCGTCGAAGTCCGCACCCACCAGTAAGAGCACGAACTCGTCGCCACCGTAGCGGCCGGCGATGTCCGTACTCCGGATCGACATCTCGATGGCTCTTCCAACGCCCCGCAGGACGGCGTTGCCCACCGGATGTCCATGTTGATCGTTGATCTCCTTGAATCGATCGAGATCTACGAACAACAAACCCAACTTGGCTTCGGCTCGATTCGCTTGCCCCAGGATCTCTCGGGCACGCTCGACCAAAGCGCGATAGCTGTAGAGGTCCGTAAGCGCGTCATGGGTCGCGTCGCGCATCGCGCGGAAGTAGTTGCGGCTCATGTCGAGCAGACCCAACGCGAGGTCGGGTCGGTTTCGGACCAACGATTCTGTCAAGCTCAAGTACTCGGCGAAGTTGGAGGACCCGAGCGACCACTGTGCATCGTCCGCGTGGACGCGCGCGGCCTCGAGCGCCTTCTCGATTTCATCGATCGTGTCGTGCGGCAGTCTGGATCGGCGCGGTCGGTGCAAGATCGCCAGATCGAGATCTGGCGGGCAGTCGATGACCGGGCCGTCCGAATGCTCGGGCTCGGCCAACTCCATGATGCTCCGCCTCCAGTACAACTCGTCGGCTGGGCCCAGTCCCGGATGGTCGAGATTACCGTCGTAGGGCAGGATGTCGATGAACCCGAGGTGCGATCCGTTTTCTTCGATGAGCCTCGACACGGCGCCTAAGTAGTGGAGCCCACGCAGCTTGGAGAAATCACGCGAGGACATCCGCTCCGAGTCGAGCATCGCCAACGGCAGTCCGCCCGCAGCGGCAAGGAAGCGTCTGCGTTCGGGCGGCATCGCGCTCATGAGAGACGATTGTCGCTTCGGCTCGATCCCACGTTCTTCCAAGAACGTCTCGAGTTCCGCCAGAGAAATGGCCGCCGCGAAGTGACGTTCTCCATTGACTTCGGGAAAATCGAGACCGGCGTAGATGAGGGGACGTTCCTCTCCGCCGTGTCTCAGGTACCGGGCGAGCGCGAGCGCCGGTGGGACAATGGGCGCCAGGTACGGAAGCAGGTCGGGGTGCTTGGCTCGGCAATACTCGACGGCGAGGGGGCTCGTCGAGCGGATCCATGTGCGCTTCTCTCCGTTGTCGCGCCACAGCCGGAGGTAGGCCAAGGCTACCAACTCATCGCCCAACGACTCGAAGTACACCTGATCGAAGCCGGCGGCGGCGAACGCGTTGATGACCTGTTCGGGACCCGCAGGATAAAACTGGATGAACACTTCCGGCGGAACGACGAGGACGACGGGCCCTTGGTCCACCAAGTCGCGCACCTTCACGAGCTCATCGAGCGGGGTGGAGCCCATGCGCGGTGTGGGGTCGATCGTCGCCTCGGCCTTCAATATCTCAGGGATCTCCGGGACCACCGGGATCTCCGCTACGGGGATCTCCGTTACCGGGATCTCCGCTACGGGCATCTCTGGGATCTCAACGACTTCACGATCCTCGGGCGGCGGAGGCGCGTCTTGGCTCTCGAACTGGAGGGCTCCTGGAGGTGGTCGGCCCGGGTCCATCGAATCGGATCGAGGCGCAGTCTCCCCGGTCGGACTCGTTGAGTCCTCCGCGGGACGATGATTGCCCACGTCGTGATGTTCGACGCTGTCCTCGTTCACAGGACTGCCTCGCGACGGATGATCAGAATGGACGGTCTCTTAACTCGGCTAGCGCGCCATGCAGGCCGGACCGTTTGCTGCCCCCAAGCACCTGCAGGGAATACAAGAAACACGCCCACCCGAGCAGGCTTTGCCACATAAAACCGCTGATTCTCTAACTCTTTACGGGGCAATCAGACGCGGAAAGACTTGACACGGTTCACCGCCGCCGCGGGTTGTGCACTTTCTGGCACCGGGGTGGATCCTGTGGCGGGTCGGCCACGCGAAATGGCTCTCTATTCCCACGTCAGGAGCCCCAACTCGGGGGCCTGCCGTCGCTTGCGCAGTTTGGCCTCCTTATCGCTTCCCCAATCTGGTCTTAGGATTCGCCTCAGTGTAGCCTGGGTCTCGAGAAGGCAGGCGCGGTGACCCGCGTGTTTCTGCCTGACGCACGCCTTCCACCGCCAGGAGACCGTGTGATGGCCAAGAAACGTCCGCCTCTTCTCGAAGCCACGTTCGTGGCGGTCCACGCGCTCGGAATCGGGCTCTCGCTCCCGCTCCTCTCCGCGTATCGGATTTCGGGGTGGCCACCTCGTTTGACCCCGCGCTGGTCGCACGCGGAGGTCGCGACTCCCGATCTCGGATTTGCTTGGAGCGCGGATGCGGTCACAGCGGGCAGCCGTCAGTCGGAGGGGTTCGCGGATCTCATGGGCGTGAGTCTGGCGCTCGCCCTGGTCGTGCTCTTGATCGCGTGTTCGACCATCACCGTGCTCATGCTCCGACGCGGGTGGGAGCGACGCGATGAGTTCGCGGTCCGAACCGCGGTGGGCGCGACGAGACGAGAAGTCCGCCGAGAAGTGACGCGCGATTGGGTGCAGCTCAGTCTGGTGGGATCGTTTCTCGGGGTCGGTTTGGGGGTCGCGCTCGAGTCCTGGCTACGCGGGCTCGCGCCCGGGATCCTCGCTGAGCCGGCGTCCCGTTTTACCGTTCTGTCGTTCGCTTCCGTCGCTGCCCCCGCCTTTGCCGTGGCGACCGCTGGCGCGATCGAGGCCACATCGGCGCTGCGCCGGATGAAGGCGCCGTTTTCGTTTGACCCGATCAGTCGACTGCTACAGCTCGCGCTGAGCGCGGGGTATGTCGCCGCGCTGATGACCCTGTTGAGCGTCTCTCTGCACCTTCTGCGTGGCGCACAATCCGTCGACGTGGTCAGCGCCGAGTGGGACGGCGCGCGCGACACGTTGGTTCTGGACGTGGCTGGGGTGTCCGGGTCCGTGGCCCTCGATGCGGTGTCGGAGCTGAACGACGGGGAGCGAGTGGCGGGGCAGGTCGAGGATGGCCTGCCGAGCTCGTGGTTCGTGGCGAGTCCAGGTGCCTTCGAGGATCTCGGCGTGGCAGAGCCCGTGCTGGCTCGGGGAACCCCAGGAGCGCCCGTCGTTCGGATGCTCGCTCAGCACCACAGCGTGTCCCCCGGCTCGTTCGCGTCGGTGGGGGTGCCCGTCACGTCCGGGCGCGAGTTCCGTATCGAGGACGACGCCGACGCACCGCTCGTCGCAATGATCGACAGCCGACTCGTCTCTCGCTTCCAAGGCGCTGACCCTGTGGGGTGGCAGATCAGGATCGGATACGTGTCCGGCCCGGGGACGTGGGTTGAGATCATCGGCGTCGTGGCCGCGCGCGACGGCGCAGGACTGGCGCATCGTCAACGTCCGGTTGGCGCGCTCTATCTTCCTGCGCTGCAGCACCCACCGACGGCTCAACAACTGCTCGTTCGCGACGGCGTGAGCGATCCGGAGGCGGCGATCGCAGCGTTCACGGCCGCGGTTCCCGGCGCGGTCGTGTCCGACGCGACATCGCTTGCCGCGCGCTGGACCCGTTCGGTGGCGCCCTTTCGTTGGTTCGCATCGTTGGCGACGCTGCTCGCGTTTGGCACGGCGGCCATCGGCATCACGGGCCTCATCACGACGATCGCGCTCGAAGTGCGATCTCGTATCCCTGAGCTAGGGGTTCGGCGAGCCGTGGGAGCTCGGCGTCGACATCTGCGCGCGCTCGTGCTCCGGGACTTGGGGCGCATACTGATCTGGGGGTTCGCACTCGGCAGCAGCGCGTCCGCCGGCTTTGTGCGCGGGTTCGTCGATCGGTTTTCCTTCTTGGGCGCCTACGAGCCGATGACGCCGCTGGTCGTCGGCGTGGTCATCGGGCTCGCCGCGATCGCGGCTGTAATGGCGCCGCTTCGCCGAGCCGGTCGGATCACGCCCATCGATGCCATGGGCTCCACCGACTGAGCCTCCTAGCGCTAAGAGTCAGGGTCCGGTCTCTCCTACGGCTCTTCCTTCTACACTTCTACTACAAACATAGTTGACACGCCCCGAGGGGTGTCCTACTATAGAAATAGTAACAACGAGATAGCTAGTTGCACGCGCTTGGACGAGCGAAACGCCCCGCCGCCCCTGGAATAGGAGACACGACGACCGTGGAGATCCAATTCACAAACCGCGAGCTCGACGTCATGGCGGTGCTCTGGGATAAAGAGGGCGCGACCGTGGCGGAGGTGCAGGAGCTGCTCGCCGACGACCTCGCATACACGACGGTCCTCACGATTCTACGGACGCTCGAAGAGAAGGGATTCGTAGGGCACACGCAGGAGGGGAAGGCCTACCGATACCAGCCGTTGGTCGGGCGTGACCGCGCCAGCGAGAGCGCCGTGCGCCGACTCATCGGGAAGATGTTCCAGGGCTCACCCGAGCTTTTGCTGACGCACCTCGTGTCGGATCGCGGTCTTTCAAAGGACGATCTAGAGGGACTTCGGCGGCTTGTCGACCGACGTCTCGGAGCCAAGGAGCAAGACGGATGATTTCAACGTGGATCTTGTACTGCCTGATCATCTCTGCGTCGTTCGGCTTGGCTGCGGTCGCCGCTGAGGCAGCCCTGTCGCAATACCGGCGGCCGGTGCGCTGGGTATGGGTCGGCTCGATCGTCGGTTCGATCCTCCTTCCGCTGGG
>JAJCZV010000199.1 GCA_029262175.1 Gemmatimonadota bacterium | reverse complement strand
TTGCTCAAGGCTCAGCAGGACTTTGCCAACTCCGATGGAGCGTACCCACCGTGCAGCTGCATCTATGGTTGCCCACGTACGAATTTTCCCACGCCCTGTTTCTGCGATCAGAGTATCCCTGGCAGTTACCGCTTCAACATAAAAGCGACTGCCACGAGCAACAATTCTGATTTTTTTCAGCGCACCTGCTTCCACAAGAATACGCATGGTTTTTTTATTCATGGTGCAATTTTCTCATATTGAACGAAGCGCTGCACAACAAAACATCCGGATAGCAGCTACAACGTAGTTTGATTCCGAGCATTCGGGTATGGTCAGAAATATGAATCCACATGCTCAAGCTCACTCTGAAGCAATAATAATCGGCAATAGCTCACGCAGTACTTCCCAAACACTGAAGTCCGTACTGCCATTTCTGTGGCCCAGGCATCAACTGGAAATGCGTCTTCGTGTGGTTGTGGCACTTTTATGCCTGTTGTTGGGCAGGGCTGCAAACGTCTATGGCCCCGTCGTACTCAAGGATATCGTCGATACCCTGACAAAAAACGTTCCCGATCCGCTGTTGTTACAAGCGAATGTACTGGATCTCGCAAAAGAGTCCGGGCTACTTTTGCTCGTAGCGCTCTATGGTCTGGCTATTCTTTTGCCCGGAGCCCTGAACGAGATTCGCCAGGCCATATTTGTGCCGGTCTCTGAATACGCACAAAGAGTATTTGCTCTGGATACATTCAGGCATCTGCACAACCTGAGCATGAGATTTCACCTGGATCGTAAAACCGGTGGTTTATCCCGCGCAATCGAGCGAGGAACGCGCGCACTCCAGCAACTAACCGGCCTGTTCGCCTTTAACATTGCACCTACACTGCTTGAAGTGGGCGCGGTGACAATATATCTGGGAATATTTTACGAGTTTAAATATGTCGTGGTGATATTGCTTTCAGTGACAATTTTTATTGGATTCACACTTTTGTATACAGAGTGGAGAACCAAATACCGAAGAGAAATGGTTAAACAGGAAGCGCGTGCTACCACTATCGGCGTAGACAGTCTGCTTAACTTTGAAACTGTAAAATATTTTAGCAACGAATCATTCGAAGCAGATCGTTACGATCACGCGTTGATGAGCTACATGCATTCAGCAGTAAAAAGCCAGAATACACTCGGTATATTAAACGGTGGTCAACTACTCACCCGAATAATTTGCCAGTTGGTCATCCTTGCGATTGCGGTACTGGATTTTTTGCAGGGTAAACTCAGCCTGGGGGAAGTAGTGATGCTTAATACCTTCATGCTACAACTGTTTATCCCCTTGAGTTTTCTCGGCTCTTCGTACCGGATGATTCGACAGGGCCTGGTTGATATGGAAGTAATGTTCCAGATCCTTGATCTGGACCCCGAGATAAAGGATGAACCCAATGCCTTGCCACTCAAGGTAAGTCGTGGGGAACTTGAGTTTCGGGAAGTCTGCTTTAGCTACGAGTCTGATCGAAAAATAATTCGGAACCTGTCTTTTAATGTACCTGCAGGAACCACCACTGCGGTTGTAGGCGTAAGCGGTGCCGGTAAATCTACCCTGTCACGGTTGCTCTACCGTTTTTATGATGCCAATAGTGGCAGCGTTCTGGTTGACGGACAAAATATTAAACAGGTAAGCCTGAGCAGCCTTCGCGCGGCAATAGGAATTGTCCCTCAGGACACCGTGCTGTTCAATGACACTATTGGCTACAACATTCGTTATGGAAACCCGCAGGCCAGCGAAGCGCAGGTAATCGCAGCTGCCAAACTTGCTTCTATCCATGAATTTGTAACATCTTTGCCCAAAGGTTATGCCACTCCCGTAGGTGAACGGGGACTAAAATTATCCGGAGGCGAAAAGCAACGCGTAGCAATTGCCAGAACCGTACTCAAGAACCCACCGATTCTGGTACTGGACGAAGCAACTTCTGCGTTGGACATTCACACAGAGCGCGAAATACAGGACGCACTACAAAAGGTATCACAGGGTAGAACAACGCTCACAATCGCGCATCGCCTGTCAACCATTGTGCATGCCGATGAAATTATCGTACTCGGAGAAGGCCAGATTAGAGAACGTGGCACGCACAAAACATTACTAGCACAAAGTGGACTCTATGCCGACATGTGGAACCGACAAAGGGAAAACGAAGAAACCGCAAATTCAGAGCTTGCCTAGGCGTTTACCCAACAACTGTACACAGGCAAACGCTACCAATGCGGTCCCAAAATAAACAACAAAAATTGTTTGCAGATCAAATCCCGGCAATACAGGCGCCATGAGCGCAAGAATATGCAGGGTAGAAAATAGTATTATCACGTTAAAAAACGCCAGCTCTCGAGCAACGGGGCTTCGCAAACCGGGATCCAGTATTCGCAATAGAAGCAAGCCACTACCAGTTGATCCGCAACAACAACCAAACACTGTAACCATTCGTTCGGGACCATATTGATTCTGGTTTCTGCCAAGCCCGAAACATAACAGGGCGGTAACAAGAGTTATGGCAATACACACCAATAAAATTGGCACTATATAGGTTGATAACAGCGCAAATTTTATACTCATAACAGTGGCTACCACCATCAAATCCACGGACGAGCCCGTTACATGTCGTTGCGTTTCGTTATCAATAAAACGCCCCCAACCAAACCTGTCCATAATGGATCGCATAATCACGCATACAAGCAGGCCATGAAAAAAGAACAAATTGTGGCTGAATATGATGCCCAGGTTTACTCCTAACACCACCGTTCCCGAAGCATGGGGTTGGACAAACTGAAGGTACTGGTCAGTAAAAAGATAAGCCAGACCCAGAATACTGATATGAAAAACCAGGGAGTCTACATTTCCCGGATGGGTTATTTGTTTTCCGGCAGAGATTTCGGAATTCTGTGGCTGTATTCCACTCAAAAATGCCTCATCTATGCGGGCCTCCTGATCTGAATTCATCCGGTTATTGACAAAGTAACGGGCAATGGGAACGCCAATCAAAAAGGAAAGAATAAAACCTGCAGATGCGTATATAAGGCCAAAATCTACGGCCATATCAATACCAAATTCACCTTGCCAGATACTGCCCATTGCCAGGGCCTGGCCGGGGCCCTGAGTGAAACCGTGGGTTGCTATTGCACCCAGGTACACTGAAAGGTCATCACCGCTCAAGCCGTTGTAGAGTGAAATCACAAGCAGGCCAACAAT
>JAJCZV010000198.1 GCA_029262175.1 Gemmatimonadota bacterium | reverse complement strand
GTCACGATCAAGTCGTCGAGCGGGGCAAACACGTGGTAGGCGTCGTTTTCGGCCAAGCTCGCAACCAGGTCGATGCCGAGCGCCTTGGCTCGAGCGGCTGTACGGCCATCCGACACGGCTCCGGCGGCCGGAGTCGGTCCGTCGATGCCGTCGGTTCCCATCGATGCGATCAAGATCCGCTCGGTGCCGTCGAGTTCGACCGCGGCGGCCAGAACGAGTTCCTGGTTTCTTCCTCCGCGACCGGAGCCCTTCACCGTAACCGTGGTCTCGCCCGCCACGACGATGCAGGCGGGCGCGCGCACGTCGTGCTCACCGGCCTGAATCGCTCGTCCGAGCGCGGCGAATTCCCCCCCTACAACGCGCGCCTCTCCTGTCTGTGCGGTGGTGAGAAGCTCGGCGGCATACCCCAGGCTCTCGGCCGCGGCGCGCGCGGCCTCCGCGGCCACCTGGTTGTTTCCGATCACGACAGACTCGACGAACCCGAAGCACGGGTCCTCCGGCTTCTGAGACTCCGGCGCCCGGCCATCGATTCCGGCCTGCAAGTAGGCCCTCACTCCAAAGGGAGCGGATTCGATTCCGCCGTAGCGCTCGAGCACGGCCACCGCATCGGCGAACGTGGTCGGATCCGGCGAAACGGGGCCCGACCCGATGACGTGTAGGGGATCGCCAACCACGTCGGACAACACCATTGCCACCACGCGAGCCGGCGCCGTCGCCTCTGCTAAGCGGCCCCCTTTGATCTGGTCCAAATGTTTTCGAACCGTGTTCAGCTCCTCAATCGAGGCTCCCGCTTGCATCAGGGTCTCGGTGACCGTGCACACCTCATCCAGCCCGACGGCTTCAGGCGGGAGCGTCAACAGGGCGGAGCTACCACCCGACAATAGAAGAAGTAGGCAGTCCCCCTCCACGAGGCCCCTTGCGACATGATGGATCGCCTCAGCCCCCTCCAGCCCCGCCTCATCCGGTAGCGGGTGCCCGCCCTCGAACACGGTAAATCCCTCAGGGGCGCCCGACCCCGTACCCGGAGGTCCGAGGACGAGGCCGCTCGTGATCTCGTCCTCCAGCACCTCGGCCGCACCCCGAGCCATGGCGGCGCAGGCCTTCCCCACGGCGACGACTTCGAACTTGCCCTCTTCGGTCAACCCGAGATCGATCACCTCTAGGTACTCCCTGACGAGACGCTGCGGCTCGACAGCTGCGACGCCGGCTTCAAGAATGGCCGATGCGTCTCGCCGCAGCCGGGCATCCCAACCCGACGCGACCGCTTCCTCTGAAACCGGGGCCGGCGTCGGCGCCGGTTCCACAACGACCCGGTTTTTCGTGCGGCGCTGGTACGCCTCCGTCTCGTAGACCTCGGGGTTTACCACGTTGGGCGCTCGCTCGACCCGCAAGTGCGCGATCGCGTTGTTCGCCGCCATCGTGGCCATGAGGCCGCGTGTATCGCTCGACGCGCTCGCGATGTGGGGTAAGAGGACGGCGTTCGTACACTCCGCGAGCCCCTCAGCCATCTCCGGCTCGTCTTCGTAGACATCCAGACCCGCGCCCGCGATCCACCCCTCCTCGAGCGCCGTGACGAGCGCCTTCTCATCGATGACGGGACCGCGAGCGGCGTTGATCAGGTGCGCGGTCGGCTTCATTCGTTCCAGCTCGGGCGCGCCGATCAGATGCCGCGTCTCGTCGGTCAGCGCAACGTGAAGCGTGACGAAGTCGCCACGCTCGAGGATCTCATCGAACTCGGCCCAGGTCGCGTATTTCGACTGTAGCACCCGGTCCTTGCCGTAGGGATCGAACGCGAGCACGGTCATATCGAAGCCCATCGCGCGTTTGGCCACGGCCTCACCGATCCGGCCGTATCCGATGATCCCGAGCACCTTGCTTCGATCCGCACCTCCGGGTCCCACGTCCTCGCCAAGAAACAGATTCGGACCCCAGAGGTTGTACCACCCCTCCGTCATATAGTTGTGAGCCGCTACGACGCGTCGAGCGCTCGCGAGCAGCAGGGCCCAGGTACAGTCCGCCGTCGTCTCGGTGAGGATCCCGGGGGTATTGGTCACGGGAATGCCGAACTCGGTGGCGGCCTCCACATCGATGTTGTTGTATCCGACCGCCATCTGAGCGACGCCCAACAGTCCCTCGTTGGCCGCCAACACCTCCCGGTCCACCGGTTCGGTCAAAAGGGAGAGCAGGACGTCGCAGCCTTCGCGAACGCCCTGCAAAAGCTCCTCGTGCGTGACCCCCGCGTCTTCTTCCGTCTGGAAGACGGTGACGTCGGCGCCATAGTCGTTCAAGATCTCGAGACCTTCATCGGGAATCTGGCGCGTGACAAATACGCGGTTTGCGGACACAACACCCCTCTTATGTTCAGGCGCTTTATGTTCGGGCGCTCATTGTAGGATTGCCGAGCCCGATCCTAGTCGGAAAGGTCGTCACGTGCGACCTCGAACCGCCGACGTGGGGCGGTCGTCGTGCGCGCCGTTCTTCTTCGCTCTATTCTCCCCCGTCGCCACTTGCTCCCAACGACCCTGAAAGACCGCGATCTTATGAACCGTTCGACCCGCTTTGCCGCCCTCGCGCTTCTCCTGTCTGCCCCTGCCGCGTCTTTGCTGGAAGCTCAACAAGGTCCGGGTGACGCGGTCGTGCTCGACTCCACGATTCTCAGTTCGTACCGCTGGCGGAACATCGGTCCCGATCGCGGGGGCCGGTCCATCGCGACCACCGGGGTTCGGGGGCGACCCGATGAGGGGTACTTCGGCGCCGTTGGCGGCGGTCTTTGGAAGACGACGGATGCGGGCGAGAACTGGTCGCCCGTCACCGATTTCAAGATCACGGCGGCTTCGGTGGGCGCGGTGGCGGTGAGCGAAACCGAACCGGATCTCGTCTTTATCGGCACCGGCGAGACCTGTATTCGCGGCAACATCATGCCCGGCGACGGTGTGTATCGAAGCCGCGACGCGGGTGAGACTTGGGAGCATGTCGGGTTCCGGGCGTCCCACGGGATTTCGAAGATCCGGATCCACCCGACCGACCCCAACGTGGTGTTCGTCGCATCCTTCGGTACGTACGGAGGGCCCAGTACGGAACGTGGCGTGTACAAGAGCACGGACGGCGGCGACACGTGGCGTCAGGTCTTGTATCGGAACGACGAAACAGGCGCGATCGACATCTCGATCGACCGCAACGATCCGAACGTGATGTACGCCGCGCTTTGGGAGGCCTACCGCAAAGAGTATCAGATGTCGAGCGGGGGGCCTGGCAGCGGTCTGTTCAAGAGTGTCGACGGCGGTGAGACTTGGAGCGAGATCACGAGAAACGAAGGACTCCCGCAAGAGGGTCTGGTCGGTCGGATCGGTGTGTCCGTGTCGCGCGCAAACTCTTCACGCGTGTATGCGCTGGTCGAGAACGACGCCGGCGGTCTGTTCTCTAGCGACGACGCCGGGGAGACGTGGACCCTGGTCAACGCCGAACGCGACATCCGACAGCGCGCGTTCTACTACACACACGTGTTTGCCGACACGCAGGACGAGGACGTGGTGTACCTACAGAACACGTCGCTGTTCCGCTCTGAGGATGGCGGGGCCACCACGGAACGAATCAACAACGGGACGCACGGCGACTTCCACGACTTTTGGATCGACCCCGACGATGCCTCTCACCTTTTGGTCGCCAACGACGGCGGCGGCGCGGTCTCGATGAACACCGGGGACGCCTGGTCGGATCAGGAGTTTTCGACGGCCCAGTTCTACCATGTCATCACGACGAACCACATCCCGTTCCACGTGTGCGGCTCGCAACAAGACAACAGCACGCTTTGTACACCGTCGGATTGGAACGCTTCCGCGTTCGCGTCCTCTTCGGACACCGCGGGCGCCCCTTGGCGGGATATCACCGGCGGCTCGACCCAGCGATCGTATCGTGCCGGAGGCGGCGAGCCCGGTTACATCGCGCCGGATCCACTTGACCCGGACGTCTTCTACTCGGGGACCAACAACGGGCGCTACCTCGACAGATACAACCGGCGCATCGGGGTCTCGCGCGAGGTCAATCCTTATCCTTGGTTCTATTCGGGCGAACCGTCGAGCGAGATCAGAGAGCGCTGGCAGTGGACCTTCCCGATTATCTTTTCGTCGGTTGATCCGACGCATTTGTATGTGTCCTCGCAGCGTCTGTGGAGAACGACCGACGGCGGGGCAAACTGGACCGCATTGAGCGGCGACCTCACCAGAGCCGACCCGGCCACGCTGGGTCGATCCGGTGGCCCGATCACGGGCGACATGAACGGGCCGGAAGTGTACGCGACGATCTTCGCCGTCGGACCCGGCAAGATCGACCTCGACGTCATCTGGGTCGGTTCCGATGATGGCTTGGTGCATGTGACCCGCGACGGCGGCGCGAACTGGACGAACATCACGCCTGCGGACATGCCCGACTTCGGGCGAGTAAGTCAGATCGACGCTTCGGCGTTCGAGAGCGGCACCGCGTATGTGTCCGTGCGGCGACCCCTGCTCAACGATCTCTCACCCTACATCTTCAAAACCGACGACTATGGCGCGACGTGGTCGAAGATCGTCAACGGGATCCGAGATGACGCCTACGTGCACACGATCCGAGAGGATCCCACGCGTCGGGGTCTGCTCTACGCGGGCACCCAGCACGGCGTCTACGTCTCCTTCGACGACGGCGGGGCTTGGCAAGAGCTGAACACCAACCTTCCAGACGTACCGATCGCCGACCTCATCGTGGAGGACAACGAACTCGTCATAGGCACGCATGGACGCAGTTTTTGGATCCTCGACAACATCGCCCCGCTCCGGCAGATGACGGCGGAACTCGCGCAGACGGACATGGCCCTTTTCGCACCGCCCAAGGGCATCCGATCGGGCGGCGAACTCACGCTGAGCTGGTGGTTGAGCGAGCCCGCGGAGTTCGCCCGTCTCGAGATCGTGAACGGCGCAGGCGAGATCGTGCGGACGTTTGTCGCCGATACGGCGACCGCCGACTCCACCGTGACGCCCGGACCGGAGGCGCGTTATCAGCGCAGCCCCGAGGTCTCGATTCAAGCCGGGCTCAACCAGCTCGCGTGGGATCTGCGCGGAGATGGCTTCGTGGTGTTTCCCGGCATGGTCTTGTGGGGCGTCCGCGTCAACGCCCCCGCCCTACCGCCCGGCGTGTACACGGCCCGGCTCACCGCCGACGACCACGTGGCGACGACCGAACTCGAGATCGTGCGTAACCCGTGGATCACCGATGTCACGGACGCCGACCTCCAGGCCCAGTACGAATTCTCCAGCGCCATTCGCGACCGCGTGAACGAGGCCAACGAAGCCGTCGTCTCGATCCGGCGCGTAAAACATCAATTGGAGGATCGGCTGGAGAACTCGGCTGATGCGCGTCTACGTTCCGCAGGGGAGACGTTGACCAACAACGCGTCCGAAGTCGAAGCCGACATCTATCAAGTTCGCAACCGCAGCGGCCAGGACCCGCTCAACTTTCCCATCAAGGTGAACAACCGGCTCGCGAATCTCATGTCGATGGCCGAGATGGGCGACGGACGCCCGGGCAACCAGATGCCGGAGATCTACGACATCCTGGTCGACGAACTGCAAGGCTACACCGATCGGCTCGCCGAAGTGTGGGCGACCGACCTCGCCGCCGTGAATCGCGAACTCGAACGCCTGGGTCTCGAGCCGCTCAACCCACGCTGCGAACCGGGAGAAGACTGCCCGATCGCCTAGCCGGGG
>JAJCZV010000197.1 GCA_029262175.1 Gemmatimonadota bacterium | reverse complement strand
CAAAGCGGGCGACCGGTCTCGAACCGGCGACCTTCAGCTTGGGAAGCTGACGCTCTACCAACTGAGCTACGCCCGCGCGTTCAACCTTCGGTGCTGGTAAAATGGGGCGAGAGGGACTCGAACCCCCGACTTCTGCGATGTGAACGCAGCGCTCTAGCCAGCTGAGCTACCGCCCCGGGGCCCTCGTACAAGGGCCTCGATTGTACTTGGGTCGCGCGTCTAGTGTCAATCAGTCGCACCCCTAGTGTGCGTTCAACGGACTGGTCGGCGGCGTGTCGGGCGCCCCGAGGCCCGATAGGTTCCGCTGCTACTGGAGATGCCCCCGTAACCGAAAAGACAAAAACCGTGTCGCCAGCCCTCTCGAGCCTAGAACGCACCACCATTGTGCTCCACGAGCCCCAGGACCTCGTCAACATCGCCCTCGTCATCCGCGCGATGAAAAACATGGGTCTGCGACGGCTCCGCTTGGTGAAGCCCGAAGAGTTCGACGCCTGGCGTATAACGGGGATCGCGCACGACACGGACGATTTGGTCGAAACCGTCGAGATCTACGACCACCTGTCCGAGGCGCTCGCCGACATCCAGTACGCGTTGGCGGCAACCGCTCGGCGGCGTGCCAGCCGTCAGGATTGGTGGACGCCAGAGGATGCCGCTCGAGAGTTGATCGGGCGCGGCGAATCGGTGGCGCTGGTGTTCGGGCCCGAGGACCGAGGCTTGGACAACGATGCGCTCGACTTGTGTCAGGGTGCGGTTTCGATCCCGGTCAATCCCGAGCACTCATCGATGAACATCGGTCACGCGGCGGTCGTTTTGTTCTACGAATGGCGCAAGGCGGCGCTACTGGCGGAAGGGGCGGAGGCTCCCGACCGGTCGTTCAAGCGGCGACGCCAGACGCCGACGGCGACGCACGCCGACTTGGAAACGTTCTTCGAGAAGTGGGAGTCGGCGATGGACGAGGTCGGGCTCTTCCACGGCATTGCGGCGGCGCCAAAAATGACGAGTTTTCGAGCGATCTTTCAGCGCGCGGACCTCGACATGCGCGAGGTGGGTCTGCTGCAAGCGGCGGCCTACGAAATCCTCAACTTCACGCGGCTCGAAACCAGACGGGCCAGGAAACAAGCGCAGGCGGAAGTCGACGCGAGCGACTAAAGCTCGGGACTTCGAGCAACTAGGCGTCGAGCGTCAGATTCTCTTGCGAAGCTTCGCCACGAGTTCGGCGTTCGACTCGGTCTGCTTCATGAGTCCGAGCACTTCCTTCATGGCGTCCACGGCGTTGTAGGCGCTGAGTTCGCGACGCATCGCCTGCGACACCGACAGCATGTCTTCGTCGAGGAGGAACTCTTCGCGTCGCGTGGAACTGAGGTTGAGATCGATCGCCGGATAGATTCGCCGGTCCGCGAGCTCGCGTGTCAGCACCAACTCGGCATTACCCGTCCCCTTGAATTCTTCAAAAATCACTTGGTCCATCCGCGAACCGGTATCGACGAGCGCCGTCGCGATGATCGTCAACGAACCCCCACCTGCCGACTCCGCGATGTTTCGCGCACTTCCGAAGAAGCGCTTTGGCTTCTCGAGCGAATTGGCGTCGAGACCACCGGTCAGCGTTCGTCCGCTCCCGACTTCGGTGGTGTTGTAGGCCCGCGCTAGCCGCGTGATCGAGTCCAGAATCAGCACGACATCCTTGCCCATCTCCGCGAGTCGCCGGGCGCGTTCCAGTGTGATTTCGGCCACCTGCACGTGGCGCTCGGCGGGATGATCGAAGCTCGAAGCCGTCACTTCTCCGAGACCGGTCGACTCCATCTCAGTGACTTCTTCCGGTCTCTCATCGACCAAGAGAATCAGGATCGGAGATTTGGGATGGTTCTTCGCAATCCCTTCAGCGATCGCTTGGAGCACCATCGTCTTACCCGCCTTGGACGGCGCCACGATCAGCGCGCGTTGCCCAGTTCCGAGCGGACAGATCAGATCGATAATTCGGTTGGTATAGTCGCGTTTCCCTTGTCGCTCGAGACCGCACTCGAGCACGAACCGCCGGTCAGGGTGCTGCGCGCCGAGGTGACTGAGATTGGGACGTTGTCCGAGATCTTCGGGTGGGATCCCGTTTACGGAATGGAGGTAGCGAAGGGGCGGGCTCTTGCCGGGACGCGGCGGCTTGCCGGCCTGGCCGCAGATCTCATCCCCGGTACGGAGGTCGTGCCGTCCGACGATCTTGGGGCTCACGTAAATGTCGTCGTCGCTCGGGGTGTAGCCTGCGTGCTTCCGGCGGATGAACCCGGCGCCGTTTCCAAGCCGCTCGAGGATACCTAGATACCCATCCTTGGGGCCTTCCAAGACTTCCTTTTGCTGCGACTGCTGCCCGCCTCCGCCTTGGCCACCACCCTGTCCGCCACCCTGGCCGCGTCCGTCGGTGTTGCCCGACTGCCCACGACCTCTGCCTCGACCTCTCCCGCGTCGACGGCGGCCTCTGCCTCGGCCACCACCACCCTTGGGTTTTGGTTTTGGTTGGCCCTGGCCTTCTCCGCCTGATTGGCCGCCACTCTGACCACTGGATTGGCCACCGCCTTGATCGCTTGGCTGGCCGCCCCCCCCCTGATCGCTGGGCGTATCCGCGCTTTCGTTCGTCAAATCACTTTGCTCTTTGTCTAGTTCTACAAAACCGCGAACGCGAGATCGAGTTCGCGAACGGGACACCCTTGGTCCGAGACCGGACGTTTCGATCAAGCCGGCTTAAGCGAGCTGAACGACTTCGGGGTTCCTCGCGTGCGGTGGAACTCAGCCGGCGCCCGAGCGGATTCGCGTGGAGTCTCCCTTGTTGGATGTTGGGAGAACGCAGATCCGGGCGGTCGGTGATTGCCGCGAGGCGAAAGAAGTATGGGGAGCCGCTGTCCCTCGCGCTAGTCGATGTTTCCTTGGATCGGACAGACCGTATATTCGGGGACTTCGGATGGAACCGCGCCCATGGTGCGGGAGGTATTCAATGAAAACGGAGTGGGGTGAAGATATGAGGCGATTCAATAACGTCTGTTCCGCCGTGGTGTTGTCTGTCGCGATGACCGCGTGTGGGGGTGGCGAGAGTGGCGGTACGCCCTCGCCCGCACCGGCACCGGCACCGGCGGCCCCGCCCGCCGCTGCACCGGCCGCCGCACCGGCCGCCGCACCAAGCGGTAGTGGCAGCGCCCCTGAAGGCGCCACGGCCGCGATGGTCGAGCAAGGCCAGGTCGTTTTCGCAGGTCCGGGGCTGTGTTACGTCTGTCACGGTGCCAACGGCGAAGGCACGCAGCTCGCGCCGGACCTGACGGACTCGGACTGGTTGAATACCGATGGTACGTACGATGGCATCATTTCCATCGTCACGGCTGGCGTAGCCGAACCCGTGGAGGCGCCGGCCCCCATGATGCCCCGCGGTGGCAGTTCGATTTCCGACGACGACGTGCGTGCGGTGGCCGCGTACGTCTGGTCGCTCAGCAACTGAGTCCAGAGAAACCCGCGTAGCGAGACGGCGCGACGGTGAGGTTTGGCGCCGCGTCGATCAGTGCGATCTTTACGATCGCACTCGCTGCATGTGGCGATCATTCGGCGGGCGACGCAGCAGATGCGTCGCCCGCTCTTACAGAGGGTTCCCTCCCGACTCCCGCGTGGTTGGATGTCGACGAAAACGGTCGAACCGTCACCATTGATTTGACGGCCGGGCTGACGGCGACGAACCAACTCTGGAACTTCAACGGATTCGCCGGGGGTGAAGCCACCCTCGTCGTGCCCGAAGACTTCACCGTAACCATCAACTTCGACAGCCTCGACCCCGCCAACAGCCACAGCGTCGCCGTCCTTCCAGTTTCTGACAGCTTCCCCCCTACGTTCCGCGATCCTGAGCCGGTTTTCCGCGGCGCGATGTCGGCGGACGCGACGTCCATCACAGAAGCCCAAAGCGCGGACGACCCGACCCAATCCTTTTCATTCCGCGCCTCCCGAGCGGGCCGCTACGCGCTGGTGTGTCTCGTACCCGCCCACGCCTTTACCGGGATGTGGATCGGATTCGAAGTGTCCGCTTCCGGTGCCTCGGGTCTTCGTAACTAGTGGAACCCATGCGACGCGCGTTGCTGTGGGCCTCTACCAATCCTTGGCTCTCGACCCAGTTGCCGCGTCGTCCGTTTGTACGAAGGGCGGTACGTCGCTTCATGCCCGGCGAGACGCTAGAGGACGCGCTTCGTGAGAGCGCCACGTTGGCAGCC
Source organism: Gemmatimonadota bacterium (assembly GCA_029262175.1). GTDB lineage: Bacteria > Gemmatimonadota > Gemmatimonadetes > Palauibacterales > Palauibacteraceae > Palauibacter. The sequence continues at coordinate 55,795 of JAJCZV010000197.1, read as the reverse complement.
CGCGGAGTTCCGGCACTCGTGACGATGCTGGGTGAGAACGTCGAGACCGATCATGAAACGCGCGCGATCGTGCAGGCCTACGCCGATGGCGTGCGACTCATCCAGGAGCGCGAACTCGATGTCGAGATTTCGATCAAACCAACCCAGCTCGGCTTGGATCTGGATGCGCAGCTCACGTACGACAACGTCTCCGCGCTGGCGACCTCCATTGGCGACTCCGGTACCCTTTGGATCGACATGGAGGGGACGGACTACACCCAGCGCACCCTCGAACTCTTTCGAGCCCTTCGCCGGAACCATTCGAACATCGGGCTTTGCCTGCAATCCTATCTCCGCAGGACGGCAGAGGATCTAGAAACGCTTTTGCCGCTCGACCCGCGTATTCGGCTGGTAAAAGGGGCCTACGCCGAGCCTCAGAACCTTGCGTTCCCCGACAAGCGAGAGGTCGACGCCAACTACCTCTCCCTGGCTCGGCGGTTGATCGCACACATGGCGGACGGAGGAGGCGGATTCCTGGGTATCGGCACGCATGATCGATCCATGACGACGACGCTCGTCGACGAGGCGAAGCGAGCTGGGCTCACGAAGCGGAATTTTGAAGTGGAGATGCTGTATGGAATCGGCTTGGCGGAACAGGAACGCCTGGTTCGAGAATCTTCGCCGTTGCGGGTCCTCATCAGCTACGGATCGGCGTGGTTTCCCTGGTACATGCGTAGGCTGGCCGAGCGGCCCGCAAACGTCTGGTTCGTGGTGCGGAGTATCGTTCGATAGCCCCTGAGAAGGGTGGCTCCGGTCGACGAGAAACCGACCGGAGCCGAGATTGGCCTAGTCTCGGTCGTCTCGGACGACGAACGTGATTTTGGTCGTAATGCGGTACTTCACGATTGCGTCGCCTTCCACAACGGCCTGCATGCCCTCGACCCAGAGAGACTTGATGTTACGAATCGTCTCTGAAGCCTCAACGACACATTTTCGAGCCGCGTCTTCCCAACCGACTTCCGACTCGGCCATGATTTCGATGACTTTCGCAACTGCCATTCTTACCTCCTGATTTGTTGAATTCGGGACCACAACCCCGCGAAACGCGGTCGCCAAAGGTATCGTCCGTTGGAGTCCCTGCAACCGGCACACACCGTTACACGCCGGATCCCGAAGTCCTTTGTCCTTGGAGAGATCGATGAGTGCAGCAGACAGATCCAAATCTGTTTTCGCCCCGGACATTCTCTCCGGCCAGGTCGCATTCGTCACCGGTGGCGGGAGCGGTATTGGTTACGGCATCGCCGAATCGCTCGCATCGGCGGGTGCCTCGCTGGCGCTCTTCAGCCGGAACCAGGAGCGAGTAGAGGGCGCCGCGGCGCGTCTCGCCGAAAAATACGGCCGCCCGGCGATCGGAACCGTCGGCGATGTTCGCGAGCCGGAGGCGCTCGAAGCGGCCGTGGCTCGAACTCGCGAGGAGTTGGGGTCGCTAGACTTCCTGGTCAACAACGCGGCGGGCAACTTCTACGCGCCGACGGCCGACCTCACAGTCAACGGCTGGCGTTCGGTGATCGAGATCGATTTGTTCGGGACCTTTCACGCCTCTCGCGCGGTACTCCCGGCCATGATCGAGAGCGGTTACGGCCGGATCATTTCGATCTCGATGACGTTGCACTACCGCGGTTGGCCGTTGATGGCTCACGCGACGGCCGCGAAAGCGGGTGTCGACGCCCTCACCCGAACCCTCGCGATCGAGTGGGCGCGTCACGGGATCAACGTCAACGCCGTAGCTCCCGGACCGATCCCGACGGAGGGTGTGAAGAAAGCCTTCGCCAAACCGGCAGATGCCTCGACAGACATGTTCGGGGAGCGCGCGCTCGACGCGTTTGCAGAACGCTACATACCGGTCGGCCGAACTGGCCAACCTCACGACATCGGGCAGATGGTCACGTACCTGTGTTCACCTGGCGGCGACTGGGTGACGGGGGCGATTTTTGTCGTCGATGGTGGCGAGTCGCTTGCGAGCCCGCGCGCGATTCCCACGCACTCGAATAAAGATTGACTCACGAGTCGGGAGAATCGAACAGAATCATGAAACGACGCAATGCACGTCGGCTCGCAGCCGCTGCGCTCGCCTTGGTCGCGGTGGCACTCGCCAACCCGAAAGCTGGGAACGCGCAGGAGCCACGATCCAGCCCGCTCGACTCCGCCACAGCGGTCATCGGCGGTCAAGAATTCGCCATCCAGTATGGTCGCCCTTCCATGCGCGGACGCGTGGTTTACGGCGGACTGGTCCCATGGGGTCGACCTTGGCGTACGGGCGCCAATGAGGCCACGCATATTTCTATTCCGGTCGCCATCGAGACGGGCGGTGAGGTGATTCCGGCGGGTCAGTACACGCTGTTTTCGGTCCCGGCCGAAGAGGGCTGGATGCTTGTAATCAACAGTCAGACCGGGCAATGGGGCACAGCCTACGATGAAAGTCGCGACCTCGTACGCGTGCCCATGCGCACGGAAGCGCTTGATGCTCCCCTTGAGCTGTTCACCATCTCGATCGCCGAAGGCGAAGAGTCAGACGGGGTGATCCACTTCGAATGGGAACAGACTCGGGCGATCTTGGAGTTCGACATCGCCGGCGGGTAGATCGCCGCGGCGCGCGGCATCGGAAGCGGCCGCCTAGTTCACGGCGGGGGCGGGCGCCTCGGCAACGAGGCGTCCGTTCTTTCTGTGTAGGACCGCAGCGAATCGAGCGCCGGAGGCAACGGGCCCGACCAGATCGGCGCGAAGATAGTCGCCGGTCACTCCGGCGACCCGGTCTCCCGAGCCTTCCGCAATCAGGTCGGCCACGGTTCCTGCACGACTCACCTCGTAGGCGATCCCCTTCGTCACGCCGAGGTCACGCAGCGTTCGCGAACGCTCCGCTGCCACGTCTCCCGGGACGCGGTCCGGGAGCGAAGCAGCGGCTGTCCCGTCGCGTACCGAGTACGGAAACACGTGGAGATAGGTGTACGGCAGTTCGGCCACGAGCGACCGCGTCTCCTCGAACTCCTGGTCGCCTTCCCCGGGGAACCCGACGATGATGTCGGCGCCCAGACCGAAGTCACCCAATCGGTCGGCAATCTCGAACACCCGACTCCGATACGCCTCCCGCGTATGCCACCGACGCATCAACTGAAGCACGCGATCCGAACCGCTTTGCAGCGGCACGTGCAGGTGGGGCGCCAGTTGCCCGCCAGAGCTAGCCAGCAAAGACAGGAGTGCATCGTCGACCTCGGTCGCTTCGATCGAAGAGAGACGCAGGCGTACCTCGACATGCTCCAATATCTCGGCGCACAGCGCAGCCAGCGTCGTCCGCGGCTCGAGGTCATGCCCGTAATGGCCGATGTGGATCCCCGTGATGACCAGTTCGGGGTGAACGGCCGCGAGCCGCTTGGCCTCGGCAACGACTTCGGCGGGCTCGCGGGAGATGGACGCCCCGCGCGCAATTCGTGTGGCGCAAAACGAACACTTTCGATCGCACCCATCTTGGACTTTGAGCCACCCTCGGGTGCCCCGCTGGTTCCGTTCCAGAACCCCACCGAGCACGGGGCCGGCCGAGGCGAGACGGAGCTTCACGAGTTGGCCGGCGACAAGTCCGGGGTCGTGGCCCGCGACGACGCCATCCACCTCGGGCATGGCGCGATACGAGGCCTCCCGAAACGCGGTGGAGCAACCGGCGGTGACGATCTTGAGGTCCGGGTACCGGCGTCGGAGTCGCCGAACCAGGTGGCGGGCGTTCGCGTCCGCCTGGTTGGTGACCGTGCACGTATTTATGACGGCGACGGTGGCTTCTTCCGGGCTAGCGACCGTCCGGGCGCCGCGACCCTCCAGCTCTTGGCGCATGCGCTCAGTGTCGTACTGGTTCGCCTTGCAGCCGAAAGTGTGAAACCAGACTGTGGACGTGTCTCTCACGGATGGGTTCGCACGTTATCACATAGAAATCGGGTGGCTGGAACGCGCCGGCCGGTTCAAACGTACTATTATTCGCTGAGGACCACACGGCCGGCGGTCGAGTTCCGCCGTCCCGATGCGGACCGCCCCCCGGCTGGCCTGAGCGGGAGTAGGACGTATCTTCAGTGTAACAGGCTACTTTAGGCGACTCGCAGCGGGCTGAAGCCCGCTGCGTGCGCCACGGAGGATTACATGTTGCTCAAGCGCAAGTTGTTGAAACTGTTCGTTCTCGGGGCCGTGTTGCTGCCCATCGCGGCGTGCGGAGATAACACGGTCGATCCGACCCAGACGTTCGTTAATCCCTCGACGATTCGGGTGACGAACAATCTGATGGGCGCCGTCTTGTTTTTCCGAGTGCGCACCTGCGGCACGACGGACTTCGGGCCCGACCTTCTGCCGCTCGATCCACTCAATGGTGTGATCTCGGTGGGAACGACCAAGGACTTCACGGTCGAAGCCGGGTGCTATGACCTCATGGCTCAGCACCTCGAGGGAGACATGCCAGGGCCGTTGGTCGATAAGACGATCTTCGATCAGACGGCGTCGCCAGTCGCTGCTCTGACCTGGGTCCTGGAAGAGGTGTCGGCGGGTCCGACCTAGATCGGAGCGAAACCGGCGGCGCAGCCGCGCCCGAGACGGTTCCGCAGGAGCGGGGCGAATCCTTCGGCCAGGAACGGCGGAGCTTTCGCCCCGTTTTTTTGCGCCCTAGAATCATTCTTGCAATGACGTGGCTCCGCCCCGCGGGGCGAAGGCACTGGGTGTGCAGTGCAATACGCAAATTCGAGACGTTCCAAGATCATCGGAGGGGACCATGCACCAGCAGCTTGTCCAGGTCGCAGAGGCGATGGGAGCCAAGGGCAAGGGGATTCTGGCCGCGGATGAGAGTTCCGGGACCATAAAGAAGCGGTTTGACGGCATCGGCGTCGAGTCGACGGAGACCAGTCGACGCGACTACCGAGAGATGCTGTTTCGGGCCGACAATGCGTTGCGTGACCGCATCTCCGGCGTGATCCTCTTCGACGAAACGCTCCGACAATCCGCTGCGGATGGGACCCCACTGGCCCAGCTCATTACCGACGCCGGCGCCATTCCGGGCATCAAGATCGACAAGGGAGCTCAGGACCTCGCCGGCGCACCCGGGGAGACAGTCACCGAAGGCCTCGACGGTCTACGCGGGCGACTCGCGGAGTACTATGAACTCGGCGCCAGGTTCACGAAGTGGCGCGCGGTCATCGATATCGGACGCGGGGGAGACCGCTCGATCCCGAGCTCCTACTGCATCGGTGCCAACGCGCACGCGCTGGCTCGCATGGCCGCGCTCAGCCAGGAACAAGGGTTGGTCCCGATCGTCGAGCCCGAGGTGCTGATGGATGGCGACCACGACATCGACCGCTGCTTCGAGGTCACTGAGGCCACGCTCAAGCAGGTCTACATGGCCCTCTATCACCAACGCGTCCTGCTCGAGGGATCCGTGCTCAAACCCAACATGGTTTTGTCGGGGAAGCTGTGCGCGGATCAGGCCGCTGTCGAAGAAGTGGCGGAGAAAACGGTGCGCTGCCTCAAGCGAACGGTGCCCTCCGCGGTCCCGAGCGTCGTGTTTCTTTCCGGCGGCCAGTCCGATGTCGACGCGACGGCGAACTTGAACGCCATGAACGCCGGCTACGATCTGCCCTGGAACCTCACCTTCTCCTACGGTCGGGCGCTTCAAGCGGCTCCGCTGCAAGCGTGGCGTGGGAGTCCCGAGAATGTGGGCGCGGCGCAGGCCGCGTTTACGCACCGAGCGGAGATGAATGGTCTCGCGACCGAAGGCCGCTGGTCGACGGAGCTCGAACAGGCCGCCGCCTAGGCGGGGGCCGTCCATTGTCCCGCACCGCGACGCGCTAGGAGCCGGGCCGGTCACGTTGACCGGCCCGTTTTGCATCAGGTCGACCACACGGCGTTCATCGCCCGGGTAAAGGCGCTCTTGAGGTCGGCTTCGCCTTGAACGACCCCGCGCTCGACCCGCCGCTCGCCCCGGACGTAGACGGCGCCGATATCGCGATCGTCGCCGCCAACGAGCCACGCGTCCAATGCGGTTTCAACCCCATGTCCAAGGATGGCGGGGCCCTTTTGATCGAGCACCACGAGGTCGGCCGGGGCCCCGTTCTCGAGTCGTCCAGCGTCCATGCCGGCGGCGCGGCTCCCTCCGGCCGCCGCCCAGCCCCAAAGGGACCCTCCCAACCCCTGATCGTTGGCCAGTCGGGCCCGTCGTCGATCGCGCAAACGCTGTCCGTATTCGAGACACCGGAGTTCGTCTACCGCAGAGAGCCGCGTATTCGCATCGGTCCCGACCGCCGCGAAGCCGCCGGCGACGAAATGCTCTCGGGCCTCGAACGTTCCGTCTCCGAGATACGACTCCGTGAGCGGACAAAGGACGATCGACGTACCGGCTTCGCGCAGGTGGCTTCGTTCCGTCACCGTGGCATGGGTCGCATGGACCAAGTTCCAGCGCTCGTTCATCGCAACCGTGTTCGCCAAGAGCTCGATCGGCGTCTGCCCGAACCGTTCGAGACACTCCGCGACTTCGCGCTCCTGCTCGCTCACGTGGATGTGGACGGGGTGACCAACGCCGAGCACCGCGTCCGCCCCTTCGATGAGCGCGGGGAGATCTTCCGCCGGTGCCGCTCGCAGCGAGTGCGGCGCGACGCCTCCCGCGTGATCCCCGAGTTCCTCCAGAGCCACGAGAAACTCGTCGACCGATGCGAAGGCGAAACGTGCCTGCGCATCGGTGGCCGGAGACTGATCGAAACCGGCGGTACGGTAGTAGACCGGTAGCAGCGTCAGTGGGAGTCCCACGTCCGCCGCCGCGCGCACGACAGCGTCCGTCATCTCCGGCCCGCGCATGGCGCCTGGGCCATGGTGGAGGTAATGGAACTCCACCACTCGAGTGAAGCCGCCGCGAAGCATCTCAGAGTAGGCGTGCCTCGCAATGTCGTAGAGTTGCTCGGCCGTGATCACCGCCGCGAGCCGATACATCGCCTCCCGCCAGCTCCAGAAGGAGTCCTCCCCGCGCGCGGCCTCCCCCATCCCGGAGAGGGCCCGCTGAAAAACGTGCGAGTGCGCGTTGGTCATCCCCGGTAGAGCCAGGAATCCATCGTAGGGCGGGCCGCCCGCTCGGATGGCGAGAATCGACCCGTCCGCACCGATCTCGAGGGTCCGATCAGCTTCGATTCCACTCGGCCCCAAGATAGCCCTGAAGCTCAGCATTTTTTCGCCATTCATGCAGAAGGGTGTCAGGGCGCGCCCGGCGGCGAAAGAGCCTAACCGCTTTGCTCTTGTTTACTATATAAAAACTGCTATACTAATCTATATATAGTGCAAGGAGGCACGCGTGAGTCTGGAAAACATCCTGCTGGGAATGTTGGACGAACCGGCGTCAGGCTATGACCTGGGCGGAGAGTTCGAGGCGAGCGCTCGTATGTTCTGGTTCGCGGAGCTGAGCCAGATCTACCCCGCTCTCCGGCGACTGGAGGCCCGGGGATTCCTGCGTTCGAGCGAGGCCGCTTCGACGCGTGGCCCCAAACGGCGAGTCTACACCCGGACTCCGCAAGGCGACGCGGCCCTCCGGGAGTGGCTGCGTTCCGAACCGGAGGTCAAGAGCGTCCGCTTGCCTTACGTGGCTCAGCTTTACTTCCTGGGACACTTGGGCGAGGCCCCCGTGTCGCACCGTTTTTTTGAGTCCCTGCGGCGAGAGCTGACCGCACAACTCGAACGCTTCGAATCGATCGGGACGTACTTCGAAGATGACTGCTCGGGTCCGGATGAGACTTCCGACGTCGAGTTTCACCACTACGCCGCGCTACGCGCAGGACTACACGTCGTCCGAGCTCGCCTCGCGTGGTGCGATGAAATGATTGCAGCCCTCGATCGACGATCGCCGGGAGCGAGTCCGGAGCCGGAGGCGAGTGGCACGAAGAAAGTACGGCCGCGAATGACCGCAGAGAGAGGTGCGTAATGGAATCTGTTTTCGATTCGATTCGATGGGTGCATATCGTGGTCGGCTTTACCGGTCTCGTCGCATTCTGGATCCCGGCTTGGGCTAAGAAGGGCGGGCAGACCCACGTCCGGGCGGGCACGGTGTTCAAGTGGTCCGCTTACATCGTGGGCGGGAGCGCAATCTTCAACGCCACCGGGCGATTGACATTGGGTTTGTTGAATGGTGCGCGGCTCGCCGACAACCGCGAGGAGTTCGCCTTCCTCCTCTTCTTGGCATACCTCGGGCTGGTCACATACACGGCGGCCCATCATGCCGTTCGGTCGGTACAGGTCAAGAAGGATCCGTCAGCGCTTCGCACGCCCGCCCACATGGCGTTGGCGGTGCTCAGTATTCTTGGAAGCGCCTGCGTGATTCTCTACGCGCTGCTGCTGTGGTCTGATGTCTCCGTGGTGCTCCTGGCGCTCAGCCCGGTCGGAGTCCAACAGGGTGTACAGATGCTTTCCCACATGAACAAGCCGCCGAGCGAACGAATGTGGTGGTTCTATTCTCATATGGGGAACATGATCGGGGCTGGGATCGCCTTTCATACGGCGTTCTTGGTCTTCGGGTCGGCCAGATTCATCACGCTCGACCTTCCCGGTCTCTGGCAGGTGCTCCCCTGGGTGCTACCGGCCGCGATCGGCATTCCCGCCAGCTACATCCTCGAAACCCGCTACCGGCGGAAGTTCAATGAGCCGCGGCAACCCCGTACACGCCGGGCTCGGAGCGAAGTAGCGACGTCGGGATAGGTCGCCCAAAACCGACGATCGGACTGGCTGACTTTGCCTCGGCCCGCTCTATTTCACGCATGTTACGAGGACCGTTTTTGTCGCGAGGGCAACGCTGGATTGCCGTATGGGCGCTTCCCCTGAGCTTTTACGGGTGCTTCGAGTCCGTCACTGCGGGCGGCACCACGGGCCCTGGTTCCGGTAACCAATCCAGTGTCACGTTTCGTCAGGCGCTCGCGGGCAACACGCACGGTTGCGCGCTCGTAAACGGTGGCGTGGCGTTGTGTTGGGGGTCGGGCGGGGACCTCGGCGACGGTACTCTGACCGAGAGCGAGTCGCCCGTACGGGTGCAGGGACCCCAGATCTTCGAGAAGCTCGATCTCAGTTCGCATTCCTGCGGGATCACCACCGGCCTGTTCGGTGGACAAGGGTGGTGCTGGGGCGAGAACACGTCCGGCCGGCTCGGAGACGGGACCTCGGAGGCTCGCCTGATTCCGACGGCGATCGACACCCCCCTATCGTTTCTCGATATCACGGCTGGCGGCGTTCATTCGTGCGCGATCTCTACCGATGAAGAGCTCTACTGCTGGGGCTCGAACGGTTTCCAACAGCTGCTGGCGCACCCGGACACGTTCAGCGTGTCACCCGTCGCGCTCGCGGACGGCACCAAGTTCAAACGAGTCGATGCGGGGGGGCTTCAAACGTGCGCGATCGACCTGGCCGATGGCGTTCACTGTTGGGGAGGAGGGTGGGGTGGGACCCTTCAGCAAGTCGCCTCGACACCTGTCTTCGACCGCTTTTCGGTAGGGGAACGCCATGCCTGTGGCCTCACGGCCGACGGAGAGGCGTTCTGTTTTGGAGAGAACACCGAGGGCCAACTCGGTGACGGCACCTTCGATCAGGACCCGCTGGGCAGTCCCCCGGTCGCGGTGGCGACAGAGCTTCGGTTTCTCGACATCAGCGCCGGATCTCTGCACACCTGCGCGATTACGATGGACGGAGAAGCCTATTGTTGGGGCGGCGATGGCCTCGGCCAACTGGGCGACGGCAGAGTCACGAACGAGCCGGGCAAGAAGAATCTGCCGAGCCTGGCGACCCCCGATAACTCCTTCGTGGACTTCGTCACGATCTCAGCCGGACGTTTTTCCTCCTGCGCGGTGACCGACCGACAAACCGGGTATTGCTGGGGCTTCGGAACGGGAAGCGCGGCTCAACCGTTCAGCCACACACCGGTGCAAATCGGCAGCTGAGCCGCCCGATGCTCGTCAAATCGCGCGGGCCCTCGCGGACACTCGCCGGAAGGTCAACGTGGCGAGGATGCCTACCGCGCTGAACCCTGCGACCGTCGCGAAGACATGCTGGTGGCCGAGCGCGCCGGGGGATCGATCGAGCAGATACCCCATGAGCGGTCCCATGAAGACATCCGGGGTAAAGCCGATCACCGAGACGACACCGATCACGCTGCCCGTGATGGGAAGGGGCACGGCGCCCTCGCTGAGCAGCGCAAAGTAGACCCCTCGGATCGCATAGATCCCAACGCTCGTAGCGACGATGGTTCCGACCAACATCCAGTACACACCGGGAACTACGGCGCCGGTTGCGATCACGACGCTCCCAATGCCCAGCAATCCAAACCCGACCGTGATGACGCGCGAGGAGTCAAGGCGATCGCTGAACCATCCGGCCGCCACCGCCGCGATCGGGCGCACCCAAAACGCCATCGCCCCGATACCGGCCGCTGCAACTTCATCATATCCGAGGGCGTCGCGGGCAAAGAGTGAGAAATCATCGGTCACTTTGTACCCCGCGTAGGCGCAAACCACGATCACGGCGTGTAACCAGACCACCGGCATCTGCGCGGCGCGTTTGACGCCATCCAATGTGAGTTTTGGCCTGAGTCCTGTTTCCTCTCTTGACTCCGTCTCGGGCACTGCGAACCAAACGACCAGCGCGATCACGAGCGTAAGACCCGTGAAGATCCAAATGATCTGACTAAACGCCGCCGCTCGCGCCTCCAGGCTGGCCGACTGAACATCCACGGGGAGCAACGACGCGAAGATCGCGACCGTGATGGAGGCGAGAAGCGCGGCAAGCAACCCGCGACCACCATCGAGAAAACCGTACGCTCGCCCCTGACTTCTCTCGCCCCCCCACTCCCGGGTGGCTCGAATGATGGCCGCCCAAAAGAGTAGAATGGTCGTAAGGCCCCAAAACGCGTAGAGAAGTTTGAGAACGTCGAGCGACGGGACGCCGGCGAGGACCGCGCCGCCGAACCCCGTCGTCAGCAGCGCCGCCGTCATCAACCGGCGGGCCGAAAATCGGTCTGCCAGCGGGCCGCCCACGAAGTACGCGAACATGGCGACGACCCCGTAGAGAGAAAACGCGGTTCCGAGCTGTAGGTTCGTGATGCCAAACACGTCCAAGAACGTCGGACGAAAGATGCGGACGAGTACGAAGGGGAGAAGAAAGGCCGCTTCTCCGGCCAGAATCAGCGCGAGCAGGGTCAGGCCGCGGCGTTTCACTGCGTCACGCCGAGGGTTTTCTACAGCGAATGTGCAGGAAGTATGGGACGACCCGCGTGTCGGCGACCTCCGGTCGGGCTGTGCACAACTCGTCATCGGCGACCGGCTCGCCAAAGCGTTCGAGCACCAGACCTGCGTCGAGGATCGCGTTGAGCCAGCGTGCGAGCGTACGATGGATTCGAGGAAGTCTAAACGGATCGAGACCTTCGCGGGCCTCGGGCGGAGCGGCACTAAAGAACCATTCCACGATTTCGATCGGATCTTCTTCGAAGTACCGGCCGATCTCGATCGCGACTTCCGTTCCGTCTGGGTTCCGCACATGCTTGCGATGAGGTGTGTCGCTGCACGGGTGACAGATGGAGAATTGAAGGAAGCCCCCAGGACGTAGGACACGACCTGCTTCTTGGAGCGCCAGCTCCGTTTCGGGGATGTCTTGGAGGCTCATGAACGCGGTCGCGAAGTCGAACGTCGCGTCGGCAAACGGGAGCTCGAGGGCCGACGCGATGCCCACCGGCAGCACCTCATCTTGGTCTGCCACACCGGCGCGCGCCGCGCGCGCGAACGGGAGAGAGATATCGACGGCCGTCATTGACGCCCCGCGCTCGCGAACGAGCCGCGTGTTGTGTCCTTCTCCGCAGCCGATGTCCAGACCTTGTTGGCCCTGCACATCCGGGAGCATCTCCAGGAACTCCGGCGTGTTGACCAGATCGCGATAGACATCGAACCCGCCGCGCGCCAGGCACGTCCAAGCCTGCGCCGATCGCTGCCACAGCGCGCCAACCTCGAGATGATCCATCGCGTGTTACCGGCGCTCGGCGCGCTCTAGCGGTGCGGCCATGACCGCGCCTCGACCCGGTCGAGCGGTTCGAGCTGCCGCCCTGGTCGAAAGGCCTGTCGGGTCGCGAGGTCGAACTGATCCCCGTGGGCCAAGAAGTAGAATCGGCCGCCGCTATCGAGCATGCTCTCGTGGTCGTAGATGGCCACCAGCGACTCTCCGATGACCTCGAAGCGATCGCCCTGGACGACGATCGCCGTGTTCTCATCGATACCGATCCCCAACAACTCCGGACGGGCCTCAATGATCTCGAGCAGGTCGAAGTGCCGGTTGCGTTGGAGGAGGTGTTGGTCGATGGCCGTATCGCGAAGAAACCCGAACCCCTCCTCGTGGTCTCCCATCATGGTCGTGTTCGTACGACTATCGCCGCGCGCGAGGTACGAGCCTTGTATGGTCGCACCGGCCGATGAACCGCCGATGACCCCGCCCCGCTCCAAGAGCGCCCACAACTCCTCTTCCGTACGCGTGTCGAGATAGGAGTCCGCTAATCGCCACTGACGGCCGCCCGTGAACCACACGGCGGAAGCTTCTCGGATGGCTCGGACGAATTCTTCCGAATTGGCCTCCTCGCGATCCTCCGTATGACGGATGACCAGGTTCTCGACGCCAGCCGCCTGAAACGGCCGGAGCCCTCCAAAGGACTGGTCGTAGGCGTCGAGCCCGCCCGCCGTCGGGATGACGACAATGCTCGCGCCCTTCCCGCCCGCGAGCTGCACAAATCGATCGACGATTTCAGGGCTTCGCATCGCCCCACCCACCACTACCAGTGATCCGTTCGACGGCCCGACGTCCTGCGCGAGAAGCGCGGCCCCCGAGACCGTCACCGCAAAGCATGCCACGGACAGTCGCTTCAGAATACGTCGCATCGGTGCTCTCCCATCGAATGCCCAGGTCAACTCGAACGCGAGGTCACGGTAAACGGCCGTGCAGTGCGAGGCGAGGGTTCGGGGTGACCCGCCGTCGTCCGCGGCCGTCTTTATGGTGGCTGAGACGCAAGGAGGTCTGGGATGAGTACCAAACTGATTGGAATCGCGTTCTTACCGCTGCTCGCGGGGTGCGGGTTGGCGTACGGCGCCGCCGTTGGCGGACACTACGAAGAAGGCTACCAGCGGGGGCCGGTGTATGAAGATTCGTACGGGGGCGGGGTCGGCTATGACGCCGCCTATGGACGCCGCGTGAATTATCGACGGCTCCCGGTGGCGCGTCGCTTCCTCCCAGCACCAGGCCGGTGCCGCGTGTGGCTCCCAGGAGTCGCACCCGCCTATCAGCCGCGGACCAGCTCGTGCCGAGCAGCGGAGCGACGCGTCCCGCGAGGCGGCTGGTTGCTTGTACGGCCGTATCGAACTCCGGGGGTTGTCGAACTCATCGCCGCCGACGATCGCGGTCGTGGAGTTCGGACGCGATACGTGTACGACGTACGCACCGGACGTCGAGTCAATCGGCATTACTGATTTCTGATCTGAAGCTTCTGCAAACGAACTCCCGGGTTCGGCGACGGCCGTCCGGGAGTTCGTTGCATCGAGGCCGGTTGTCGCGCGCTGGATCTGTGCCCACGTTGCGAGGTGCCCCTCCCGCAAAGGTTCGGTCATGCACGCGCTTCGCTCTTGGTCCATTGCTACGCTGTTCTTCGTCGGCTTCACCGGCGCGACGCCCGCCGCCGTCGCCGCACAGACCGCTGAGACCCAGCTCCAGGGCGCCTGGGCGGCCTACGAATATCTGCTCGCGGACGGCGCCCGACATGCCGTTCGGGGCAGGATCATCTTTACCTCAGGAGACTGGCAGGTCCTCTTCTTCGTGATGGATGGCGACGAGCCCCGGCGCGGGTCTGGCGAGGGGGGGCGCTACACGATCGAGGACGGCTTGGTCACGTTCGAACACCTCTTCCACCTCTCGGTTGGCGACGAAATGGCAGGGCTGCCGGCCAGTCCACTCACGCTCACGGCCCGCTCCGGAACCGGACCGCTGGAGCCGACCGACCTCGAGATCGACGGCGACCGCTTGACCCTTCGCTTCCCGAGCGGCAACGCAATGATGTTCACGCGAAGTTCGAACTAGTGACGGTCTCTCTCTCTCGTCGTGACGCGATAGCGCGTCTGGGAGTGCTCGCGGCCGGGGGTGCGCTGGCGGGGTGCGCCTCCAGTTCACGAAGCGCGAGCGGCTTGGTGGTGGCCTCGGGTCCGTCTACGCTCTGGCGCGACGTCGGCGCGGGAAGCGCGACGTGGCATTCTGTCTTGGCTTCCGCCGATCGCGTGACACGAACGATCGTCGGTCTTCGACCCTATCGGCCCAGCGGTTTCGTCGTGCGAACCGAGATGCTCGACGACAAACCCGTCGTTCACAATTACGGGCACGGAGGCGGCGGCATCACGCTCTCGTGGGGGACGGCGCACCTGGCCTTCGAACAGGCGGCCCGCACGGAACACCGCGAGGCTGCCGTGATCGGTGCTGGAGCCGTGGGTCTCGCGACCGCACGCATCCTGCAACGCCAAGGATGGCGCGTTCGCATCTACGCGCGCGACCTGCCGCCAGCGACGACCTCGAATATCGCCGCTGGCCAGTGGTCCCCCTTCAGCGTGTTCTCTCCCGATTCGGTCGACGCATCGTTCCGCGAGCAATTCGATCGCGCGGCGCGTCTTGCCTACCGCTACTACCAAGATCTCGTCAGCGATGAATACGGCGTTCGTTGGATCGACAACTACAGCGTGTCGGACCGTGCAACAGGTCCTTCCTCGCTCCAGGAACGGCTGTCCGATGTCTATCCGGGCAGCCGGGAGTTGGGGCCCGACGAGCACCCCTTCCCGGCTCGGTACGTACGGCGGTTTATCTCGATGCTCGTCGAAACCTCGCGCTATCTACGAAAGATGGAAGAGGATGTTCGAAGGGCGGGCGCAACTATTGTCGTTCGAGAGTTCCGCGACCGCTCGGAGATCGCGCAGCTATCCGAACCGCTCGTGATCAACTGCACCGGACTCGGTGCACGAGAGCTATTTGACGACGACGAGCTCGTCCCGGTTCGAGGACAACTCGAAGTACTGCTTCCGCAACCGGAAGTAGACTACATCGCGTTGCTTGGAAACGGCCTCTATATGATGCCGCGAAGCGATGGCATCGTGCTCGGCGGCTCTTTCGAAGAGGGGAATAGGTCG
Source organism: Gemmatimonadota bacterium (assembly GCA_029262175.1). Lineage (GTDB taxonomy): Bacteria > Gemmatimonadota > Gemmatimonadetes > Palauibacterales > Palauibacteraceae > Palauibacter. Next base: position 40,583 of record JAJCZV010000197.1, on the reverse strand, counting down.
CTGGATGCAGATCCCGCCACATCGCGACGCATCGTGACAGGACACGAAAACTTCTTTCGCCAGGTTCAGACCCGCATCGACGCGGGACAACCACACTCGGAGGGGCCATGACGCTGCGTAAACTGGCAGTAGGTACGTCACTCGTCGTTGGTGGAGTCCTCTTTGGTTCGGCTGCTACAGAGGCGATCGCTTGGGCGGAGACCGACGCGGACGCGGAGGGACCGATCTATGAGATCCGCAACTACCACTTCAACCCGGACGTGTACGACGAGTACACCGAGGTCGCTCGCGGCGAGTATCTCTCCTATCTCCGAGAGCATCTCGACGTTGTCGGCTTTTTCGTGAACTCCGACATTGCACCTGAACTTCGGGGCGCCCCGCAAGACGAGCTCGGATCTGCCAACGTGACGTGGATCATCCGCTGGAATTCCAAGGAAGAGCGGGACACGAAGCTGCCCGAGGTTTTGGGGACCGATGAGTGGCGTGCGATTTTCGCCGAAGTACCGGGGGGCGGCTCGAGCTATCTCAGGATCGAGTCCAGATTTGTAGAAGGGCTGTTTTAGACGGCTCGAGCAGACGATCCGCTAAGGGCAGCGATCGCGTCGGAAGTCGACGGGGCGGCAGGGGAAGCCCCACCCCGCCCACAGCCCCTGACGCGAACCGCTGGCCGCAGATTCCGCTCGTCTGATCCGCGTTTCATGGCGTCGGTTCGAGCCGACGAGAAACGCCAACGCATGGCCGCTCCCGACCATGTGCTCGTTTAGCATCGTGCCGTCACGCAAATAGAGATACGCCAGGTCTCGTCCAAAGTCGTCCCGGCGCTCGAGGTCGTATTCCACTTCGAGCTGGGTGCGAATCGGCGCTCGTTCCAGGAGCGCCTCGCGAGATCGTTCGCCCCACGGCGCCTGCGCGATCTCGGGCGCGTCGATCGAGAGGAGTCGGATCTCTCTACCGTCGGCGCAACGCACCGAATCGCCGTCGATGACCGCAGAGAGCTCGCAGGTGTCCCCGTTCGGCCCGGTGCCTCCGGGGTTCTCCTCATCGAGCGACGACGCAAGCCACAGCACCGCCCCAAGCACCGCGAGCGAAATGAGGGTGCGGGCGCGACCTCTAACTTTCAGGAACCGACCTCGATCGACTGGATCTCGTCCGCGCCCAGAAATCGATCATCCGCGTTGACGTACCACTCGCGGTGCTTGACCAGTCGTAGGCCGCCGTGTTCAGCGACGCCTTCAAAGACCAGGTATTCCCCGTCGTTGATGGTCTCATCGTGAAAGAAGCGCGCCCCGACCAACTCGGCGGTGGACGGATCGAAGTAGAAGTACCACGTGTCGCCCCCGACGGTGGGGTCATAGGTAAGTCGGACGGCCTGGACGGGCTGGCCCTGAAACGTCGTCTCGCTCACGTCCGGGTCGAGCCTGGCCCCGGGGTCCAGAATCTTCATGGGGAGTCCTGCCAGGAACCCGTAATAGCCCCTCCAAAAGAACCCGTCTTCTCGGTGGAGACGCATCTTCTCGCGTGCTTCCTGACTTAGCTCGGTCTGGCCGTCAACGACCGCTGTCCAGGCCCCTTCCGTGGTCTCATACTCGATCGTCGAACCGGCGTAGCGCCCGGACAAAGAGAAATCCGCCTGATTTCGCCCAAGGGAGAAATGGACGGCGACCCGTTCTTCGCCGGCCGAGCTCGTTCCCATCCAATCGACCGCGATCGGACGGGTGCCCCAGATACCTTCCGGATCATGAAAGCCTATGGAACGCATGACGAGCGCACCGGCCGGGGTCTCGGGCGCGGCCGCAACCGACGCCGCGACCTCGACTTCGGGAGATGGCTCCGTCTCGGGCGCAGCACAGGCCAGCGGGACTATCGATAGCGTCAGGATCGATCCGACTCGGCGGATACCTCGTCTAGCGTTCACCTCTGCAGTTTACCGCTTCCGGTGGTTGGGTCCAAGACGCAGTTTGAGGCGGCTAGCGCCCCTCCGGGTGACAGAAATGCCCAGGGCCGAAAAACAGCGCCGCGCGAGGAGAGACGATGAGCGAGCCTCCGATCCGAGACAACGTGGAGACGGGTCGATTCGAAATCGAAATCGACGGGGCCGTTGCATTCCTCGAATACACGCGCGGACCCGCCGTTCTGGCGCTCGTCCACACCGAGGTTCCGCCCGAACTCGGGGGCCGGGGGCTGGCCAGTCGGCTCGCGACGCACGCGGCCGCCCTAGCGACCGAGGAAGGGCTTCGGCTCGAGCCGACGTGCCCTTTTCAGATCGGCTGGCTCGACCGTCACCCCGAGTTTTCGGAGCTGGTCAACAAGCCAACAGGCTCTGCGGGCGACGACCCGTTCTGGCTCTAGGAGGCTGAGGCAAAACTCCCGTGGGCCCACCTGGACCGGAAGCGCTAGGTTCGCCAAACTGGTCGCGGTCTCAGCCCGACACCACACGTCCTGGAACCATGATGGAGAGTTTCATGCACGGCTTAGATAGATCCACCTTACGACTGACCGCTGGTTCGTTGGCGCTCACCTTCGCGCTCGGCGCGTGCGCCGGCGACTCCGGCGAGTCCGCCGAAACGACCCCGGATGCAGAGCCCGTCTCCATCGCCCCTGCCGCGGGACCGAGTTCACCGCCCGCCGACGTCGTCACGGATCTGCGCGCGATCACGTTTGCGCCCGAGCTCGAGGTCGACCTCGACGCGATGGAGCTTCAGGAGAGCGGCCTTTACATCCAGCAGCTCAAGAGTGGGAGCGGCCCTCCCGCGGCCTTTGGCGACGAGATGGGGGTCGAGTACACGGTGTGGCTCCCGAACGGGAGCAAGCTCGACTCGAGTCACGACCACGATCCGCCCGAACCCCTACCCCTCGTCCTTGGATCCACGTCGCTGATCGACGGCTGGGTGGAAGGCGTCACCGGGATGCGGCTCGGGGAGCGGCGGCGGTTGGTGCTGCCCTACGACCTGGCCTACGGGGCGAACGGTAGGCCCGGCGTGCCGCCCTACACGCCGCTCGTGTTTGTGCTCGAGCTCGCTGAGCACGTGCCGACCGGCGAGGGCTGATCCGAAGATGCGAGAGATCGTGACCGCGTCGTCGACATGACCCAATACGTGCGATATCGCCTCGAGAACGGCGCGCCGGGATCGGGATCGTGGGGGGTCCTCGAGCATGCGGTCGTTCATGAGCTCGCGGACGCGCCGTTCGACGGCGAGGTCCGGTCCGGCGTCTCGACTCCGGTCGAGTCGGTGCGGCTGCTCGCTCCGAGTACGCCGTCGAAGGTGATTGCGGTCGGCCGCAATTTTCGCAGTCACCTCCATGGGCGCGATGCGCCCAGCGAGCCGGGACTGTTCGCAAAGCTGCCGACGTCGATCATCGGCCCGGGAGATCCGATCACGCTTCCCGCCGATTCGAAAGACGTCCACTTCGAGGGAGAGCTCGTTCTCGTCATCGGTAGGCGGACCCGAAACGTTTCGGTGGACGAGGCCGCAGACTACATATTCGGTGTGACCGCGGGCAACGACGTCAGCGAACGAGGCTGGCAGAAGAACGACCTGCAATGGCTGCGAGCGAAGGGGAGCGACTCGTTCGGACCGCTCGGCCCTGCGATCGCTACCGACGCGCCGCCGGACGACGTGCTCCTACAGACCCGGCTCAACGGCGATCTCGTTCAGTCCGAGCGGACCGGCGACTTCATATTCTCCACCTCCGAGGTCGTCAGCTACGCGAGCCGCTATTTCACGCTCCTCCCTGGCGATCTAGTGTTCACGGGAACTCCCGGCTCCACCTCTGCCTTGTCGCCGGGCGACCAGGTAGAAGTCGAGATCGAGGGCGTGGGCAAGCTCGCCAATCCCGTGGTCGCGGACGTAGGCCGGTGAAGCGCAGGCCGACCTGCGCGACTCGACGGAACGAGTCGGGGTCAGATTTGGTAAGAGGGTGCGCGCTATAGGTGCGCGCTATAGGTGCGCGCTATAGGTGCGCGCCATGGGTGCCGAAGGTGGGCGCCACGAGCTCTTCTACAAGACAGGAAGCCATAATGCGTCAGATCCATAGAACGTTCTTCGTCGGTCTGCTCTCGATCGGCCTCAGCGGCGCCGACCTGTCCGCACAAGAAGGGGAGTCGGCGGAAGCCCGCACGACGGCCCATGGCGTGTATAGCGAAGGACAGGCCGCCCGCGGCGAAGAGTTGTTTTGGAACATCTGCTCGGAGTGCCATGTCGAAGACGACTTTGGTGGTCCGTTCATGCAATCTTGGAGCGGTGCCAGCGTCAAAAGTCTGTTCGACGAGATCTATTCGACCATGCCGGAAGACAATCCCGGTGGTCTGAAGAACGAGCAGTATGTCGACGTGATTTCCTACATGTTCAAGCTCAACGGAATGCCCATGGGCGAGACCGACTTGAGCGCGGACGATCTCGCGGACGTCGATGTAGATTGGCGAGCCTCCTACGATGGCGGCGCATCCGACGACAGCGCTGAAACGACGTCCGATGACGAGGACGCGTCTGCCGACGACGACGGCGCCCCTGACGCGGCGGCGGGCGTGACGACCGCGCACGGCGTCTTCAGCGAGGCGCAGGTGGCGCGAGGCGAAGAGGTCTATCTGAACATCTGCGCCGAGTGTCACGTGGAGGACGACTTCGCGGGACCCTTCATGCAATCTTGGAGCGGCGCGAAGGTGAAAGATCTCTATGAAGAGGTTCGCTCGACGATGCCGGAAGACAATCCGGGCGGATTATCGACGGCCCGGTACGTCGACGTCATCTCCTATATGTTCAAGCTCAACGGAATGCCCACGGGCGACGACGAGATGAGCGAGGCCGACATCGCCGCGATCGAGATCGACTGGAGGGCTTCATACGATCCGTCTCTCCGTAGTCGCCGCTGAGGCGCCAAGGCACCCTCGCCTCACGGGTAGGCCCTTGGACCTTGTCACCCAACCAACCGCCAGGAGCGTCATTTGAAGAAGTTCATGTTGTTGCATCTCGGCTTCGAGCAGCCAACGCCGGAGATCATGCAGGCATGGGGCGCGTGGTTCCAGTCCATCTCCGATAAGACCGTCGACCAGGGCGGATTCATGGGGGGCAAAGAGATTTCGAGCGCGGGCAGCAAAGATCTGCCGTGGGGAATGGACTCCATGACAGGCTACAACGTGATCGAGGCGGAGTCATTCGAAGAGGCGGAGACCATCGCGGCGACCTGTCCGTTTATCGCGAGCATCCGAGTCTACGAGATCAGATCGCACTAGGCCGCGTCGCCAACCCGGCAGTGGGGGAGGCCGGCGCGAACCGACCCCCCTTCCCCAGCCTGCCTAGACCCGCTGCACAGTGTGAAGCAACTGCCGTGCGTCAGGGTTTACATTTGTCTCCGCCGGCGTTGTAGATGTCCTGAATCTCCGATGCGCTGAGCGCGCGGTCGTAGATCTCCACCTCATCCACGAGTCCGTCAAAACTCCGGCTCGTGTCTCGGTTGATTCCGATTTTGACGATCTCAAACCCGAGAGTCGCTCCCAGTCCCGCCCAGGTTCCGGTCGCCACGAATACGCCGTTCAGATAGGTACTGACGTCCGTTCCATCGTAAGTGATGGCGATGTGCTGCCAGGCGGTCGCGACGGCCCCGAACGCCAGTTCCAGCTCCGAGTTGCCACCGTCGAATCGGTAGTTCCCCGCGCCGTCGAACTCGATCTGGAAGTGTGGGTTATAATTGCCAGGATTGGCGGAGGAAAACACTGAAGTAAAGACCGTCTGACTCGTCGTGTTCGCGTTCGCCCAAAGATCCAGCGTGAAAGCGCCCGCGTATGCGAACGGCGCTGATACGTAGTCTCCGGACCCGTCGAGGCTGAATGCCTGGTCCGCAAGTCCCGAGACGAACGTCGTGTTACCCACCAGACTTCCATCCGCAGTCCCTATGACGTCGTCTGCGTTTCCGTCGCCGGTCCACCAAGCCACCAGCCCATCGATCGGAGTGCACACTCCGGCCCCCTCTTCGAGTCGAAACTTGATCGGCAGCGTGCGGCCATCCTTGAGCCCGATGAACTCACCGGTGTCGACGTTCTTCAAGTCCTTCCCGCTATTGACCACGTCTACGTCCGCAAAGCCGATGACCTGGCCCTCGAGGCGCACCTCGATCCGATAGAAAAGGGCATCGCTCAATGCGAACTCATCGGTGTGCCAATTTACCTTGTAGTGTTCGTCGGCGGCGCTCACCTTCACCGTCTCTCCGCCGGGGCCGGTGGACGCCGTGTAGACGATCGGGAACCCGGACGGCTGCGTGGCTGCGCAGTCCGCTCCGTCGAGTTCACAAATCTCGACGGTGGGGTCGAGCGATCCGTCGAAGACCCCCGAAACCACGGGATCCGGCACCATCGGTGGTAGAAAATAGATGTGTTCGACGGCGCTGTGTGCGGCGTCCTCGATCGCGGCGGTTGGACCGCGGAGGTCCAGTCCGTCCACCGGGCTTAGCGGTGCGTCCTCACAAGCTCCGATGAAGAGCACGAGCCCCGCGAGCGAAACGATCGACCCTCTGGCCAGTCTGCGCATCTGTCCTCCTTCTAGTGGTGCCCGAGGCACAGCCACCGACCTGGTAGGCCTCGAGACTGAGGCCGCGCAGACAGGCGGTGACTGCACCCGCGGGCGATTCAACACGCAGTCTGGGAGTGGAACGTCAGCGGTTCGTGAGATGAGCGTTAGTTCGATCGGAAGGCAGGCAAGTACCCTGCTGAACCGGCCCTCCGAGCCGTACGTTGCCTCAGGTTCTCAGATCACGGTGAGCGATCCCCTGATTTTGGAGGGCGGCTTTGGTCCGATTGTATTTGCTCAGGCCTACGCGATGCGAGAGTCCCGATGGGACAGAATTGACGTCGCTTACGCGGTCCCCCAAGCGTCTTGCCCTTCTTTCCTACCTGGCGTGTGCGTCACCCGGCTTCCATCGCCGGGACACACTGCTCGGACTGTTCTGGCCGGAATCGGACGACAGGCATGCGCGTTCGGCCCTTCGGCAGACGCTGCTCCAACTCCGTTCCGATCTCGGCGAAGCCGTACGCAGTCGCGGGCGGGAAGAGGTCGGTGTCGACCGTGACGTTTTCTGGTGCGACGCAAGAGCGTTCGAGGACAGCCTTCCCGCAGATCCTGAGTCTTCACTCGAATTATATGATCGAGGCCTGCTCGAAGGGTTCCATTTGTCGGGTGCCCCTGAGTTCCAAAGATGGTTAGAAGAGAACCGTCGCCGGCTGAGGAGACTCGCGTCGGAGGCCGCGCAGTCGCTGTCCGTTACCGACCAGAGCGACAAGGCCGTGCATTGGGCGCGTCGCGCGCTCGACCTGACTCCCTACGACGAGAAGGTCGCACAGCGTTTGTTCCAGACCTTGTCGGATCGAGGCGATCGCGCCGGCGCACTGCGTGAGTTTGACCGCTTTACGCAGCGGCTTCAGGAAGATCTCGGGGTAGCGCCTTCGTCAGAAACACAATCGGTCATCGACGTGCTTCGGGGCGGGGCGGGCGCCGAACAGGCCCGACCGGCATCGGGTTCTCTTGGTACGGAGAGCCTGGCGCGAGAGATGAATCATGAGGGGGTCGACACCACAGCGGGCCACCGAGTGCCGAGAAGCACAGGGGCAAACGCCCCTACCCGATTGCGTTCCCTTCCACGGTCGGCGTGGGCGATCGCTTTATCGCTCGTGATGGTGGGGACCCTCGGCGCCGCGTGGTTCGTCAGGACCACACCACCGACGTCACGGTCGGGGTCACTCGTACAGCTGACGAACGGGCCGGGGAACGAAACGAACCCCGCGATATCGCCCGACGGCCGGTGGGTCGCGTACTCGGGCGGCTCGAGAACCCGAACGGACATTTACCAGCGCGAGATCGGAGCCGATCCGATCATCTTGACCCGGGATCTCCCTGGCTCGCACCACCACCCCACATGGTCGCCCGACGGGAAGCAGCTCGCGTTCGTCACCGATATGAACAATCGATCGCGCGTCCAAGTGATGATCCTCGGGGGGACGGCCAGGACCGTCCGCGAGACCGAGGAGGACCTGCTCGTGCGCGGAGTGGCCTGGTCTCCTGACGGGGCAAGGATCGCGCATACCGCCGGCAGTACCCTCTACGTGACGACGCTCGCGACGGGCTCGACGGTTGCGTTGGTTCAGAGCCTGGAGCCGAATTCACCGGCGTGGTCGCCCGACGGGCGTTGGATCGCGTTCGTCGAAGGCAACTACGATCCGGGGACAAACGCGGCCCCCGCCTCCATCTGGCTCGTGAGCTCCCTAAGAGGACAGGCGCGACAAATCGTCGGCGGTGGGGCCACGAATGCAAACCCGATGTGGGCGCGCAATAGCGACGCCCTGTGGTTCGTCTCGGATCGGGCAGGCACACTCGACGTCTATCGTATTGGGCTCGACGCGGGCGGCATCCCGTCCGCCGATGTTGAGAGGATGACATCGGGGGCGTCCGTGACCGATGCGAGCCTTTCCGCTGACGGGACTCGACTCGTGTTCTCCATGCTGATTCAAAGCGCGAGCGTCTGGCGAGTTCCCATCCCAGAGAGCGGAGTTTCGGTTGATGCGGGGGACGGCCGGCGAGTGACCGGCGGCGACGCGTACACCGAGACCCTGCGCGTTTCACCGGGCAAAGGCCTGCTTGGCTTCGATGCGAACGAAGATGGAAGTCACGACCTCTTCGTCATGGAGATGGGACGCGGCGGTAGCGGCCGACGGATCACGAACCGTGCGGGCCATGCTTTCGCTCCATCGTTTTCTCCGACGGGCGATCGAATCGTCTACTACGCGTACGAGGGCGACGAAGGACGACACCTCCACATCGCAGATCTGGATCGAGGAACGGAAACACGACTGACCCGGGGGTCAGCCCGTGACGCTTTCCCCGATTGGTCTCCGATCGGCGATCAGATCGTCTTCCAGCGGCGCCTGCCGAATACCGACGGGCCCAGCCTTTTCGTGACCAAACGCTCCGAAACCGATGGCACCTGGGGCGAGCCAACCCGGCTTTGGACTCAATCAGGCGCGGAACCGCGATGGTCCCCCGACGGAGCTTGGATCGCGTTCGAGACGTACCATGACGTTCGAGTGATCTCTGAGGACGGAGCGGACGTCCGCATCTTGTCTATTGGCGCCACGAACCCCGTTTGGGCTCGCGACGGGAAGACGGTGTTCGTCAAATACGAGGAAGAGCCGGACCCGAGTCTGTGGGCCGTACCGATGGACGGAGGAACGCCGCGACTCGTAATGACCGATACGGCCAGTCTAACGAGCGGGATCTACGACGCCGACGCGCGGCATCTCTACTACATCGTTCTCGAGCGAGACACCGATCTTTGGATACAAAGCTTCAACACGCCATCTCCTAACGGCGGCTCGTAGCCCAACTCCGATTCCAGTCCAACCCTCGACGCTAGCGGGCTCGGTCCAACACGGACCCGACGTTCGAGAACAGACGCCTTCGCTCGTTTTCGGTAAGCGGCAGCGCCCGTTCCATGAGAAGGATGTTCCGGTAGATGCCCGTCCGCTTGTCCTCCACGGGGGGCCAAGAAGGCCAATCCGTCGCGAACACCACTCGATCCAAACCGATTTGGCGGATCCGCGCGGCGAGCTTTTGATTTGCTTCTGCCACCCCGCGCGCGAGCGATGTGTCCGCTCCCGCGGCTGCGGGGTTGAAGACGACCGCGCCCAGACCAAACGAGTAGTCGTCACGATTCAGACGACCGGCATCGAACGCATCGGCGAAGACGCCCAACGCTTCGTCGGTCGCGTCATCATAACCGCCCCAACCCGCCATGTGGGCGATCTGAACGGGTAGACCCGGGGCCTGAGACAACACATCGTCGACGAAGATGTTCGCGTCCCGAACTCCATAGCCCTCTTCGCGCGTTCGCATGTGCACGATGGCGGGCAGATCCAAACGCCTCAGGCTACGAAACACGAGTTGGAGTCGTTCGACGTGAGCCGAATTACGAAGATCGACGCCCGAGTTCGTGAAGTGCAACTTGAGCGCCGAAAGCCTCTCTTCGGCACCGCAGCGCTCGATTTCCTCGAGCGCGTAGTCGGCCAGCGGGTTCACAGAGCAGGCACCTACGAGCCGATCGGGATAGGCGGAGACCTGTTCTGCAACGTAGTCGTTCTCGGCTCTGACCTTGGCGTGCTCGTCGGCGACCTCGATGTACGGCATGCCATACATGTATGCGATGGAAAGAATGAATCCGTATTCGACTCCAGCCGAGTCCATCGCCGCGATCGCATCCGCGGCACGCGACGGCCCGCTCGGCTCCCCTGGCGACCCGGGCTCGCGACTCAGCTCGTCCGTCATTGCCGCACCCGCCGCGCTGCGAATATGGAGGTGGTGATCAGCCGTCGGGCGGATCGGCCCATCGGCTGGCACCGGATCATCCACCCGTGCGTCGTCACCCCCGCACCCAAAGAAGCCCGCCGCCACGAGCAGGGCAGTTGGCGCCGACATGAACGCGTCGCGTCTCTTCCCTGACGCCATAGCCGTTATCTTCTTCTCATGTGTTGTGTAGATTCGGCACGTGAATCACCCCGCGCTCTCGTCAGGATGGACAGCGCTCGACCGCAGGCGGTTGTATGCAGACTAACAGTAGGGGCTGGGGCCGTGCGCTCTTCGTCGCGACCGTGGGCACGTGCGCGTTTTGGCCCGGTTCAGCGCGGGCTCAGGAGGGCCCACTCCGGGGCGGGCGATTCGAGGTCGGCCTCACCACCGGGGCCGGCTCCTTCCAATCGAAGTCCGGACTCGAGTCCTGCCGCTGGCAGGGGCTCCGTATCGGGCACCGCTTCGCCCCGTTCCCGGGGAATGAGAAACTCAGAATCGGGTTCAGAACGGGTTGGGAAGGATGTCTGACCGATCACGAGACGGAGGGTCGCGTCGACGTGATCCACGTCAATGCGGGTCTGTACTTTGGACTACAACCGTCGAATCGGTGGCTCGTCTATTGGTTCACCGGCGTGGGGGAGCTCCTTGGGGACTCGACACCGGGACCAGGCGACAAAGTCGAGCCTCGCTTCTCCATCCACCTCGGACCCGGGGTGACGTGGGCCTTTAGCGATCGATTTTTCCTCGACGGTTCGGTGATGGGTGTCGTCTACGAAGGGTTCGAGCTCGGCGGGCCGTCCGCCGCCGGAAGCACCTTCGGTCTCGTGCCGAACATCATGCTCGGGCTCCAAATATGAAGCGGCCGACCGTCGTCGCCTGCGCCCTCGTCGTCATCGGGTGCGGCCTCGGATTCGCAGAGCAGGCACAGAGTCAGGGTCTGCACGTCGAGACCCGCGTCGGGTTTCTGGTCACTTTCGCGGAGGGACATTCCGACCGTCCCCTCGTCGGGTTGAACCTGGGCGTCCCCGTTGTCGCTCCGAGCGTCGGCGGAGGTCCGGGCCTCACGCTGACGGGCGGTGTATCCGTGGGTTTCGCCGATTTTTTTGCCGACGTTCAGAGCGAAAGTTTTCGGTTCACGGGTGGCGTTGAGGCGCCCTGGGCCATCGGCGCCGCGAGCTTGGGCAGACGCCCGATTCGGATCGTACCGCACCTGGAAGCCGGATATCTAGACTCCAATGGGGGCGACCGGCGGGACGGCGTGGTGTGGCGAGCGGGGTTGGGCGTCCGCGTACCGGTGGGCGCGGGCAACATGCATTTCACGTTCGAGCCGCTTGCCATCGTCGGACTCCCCGAGGGCCGGGCGCTGGCCAAGGTGGATGAGCCGCTGCGCCTGTCGGGACTTACCGATTCGCGGCTCGCCTTGGAGTTCGGCGTACTGAGCGTCGGCTGGCGGTTCTGAGAACCGGCAGAAGGGGCAACGACGGGCACGGTTTCAGCGTGGAGCGTGCTCGATCACCTCGCGCCCTTTCTATGCCTCGTCAGGCGCGGGCTCCGGCGCGAGCCCGCGAGCCCCGGCGCGCACCCGCTTGATCGCCGCGGCGCCCTCGAACAGCAACCAAATCTCGAGTACGAAGATGGCAGCGCCGAACGCGAGCAGCATCCACTGACTGTTGCTCGCATAGAGCGTGAAGTTGATCAGCATCGCCCAGGTCGTCATGGTCAAGAGGAACGCCATCGGGATCAGAGTGACCCACACCGGTCGTTTCATGCTCATGAGGTAGAGCGAAATAATGAGGAGTGTGAGGCCGGCCAACAGTTGATTGGTGGTTCCGAACAACGGCCAGATCCGCATCCCTCCGGCGCCTCGATCCAAGCCCAAGGCGAGCAGCGCGCAGCTCGCGACGGCGATCCCCGTCGCCATGAACTTGTTCTGAACGATCTTGATTCCGTACTCGACTCCGAGTTCCGCGATGATGTAGCGCTGGAGTCGGACAGCCGTATCGAGCGTCGTGGCCGCAAAACTGATCAAGACGACCGAGGCAAAAATGATCGCGATCGCCTCCGGGATTCCGATCCCGGCGGCCAGCGCTCCAACCCCGTTCACAAACGCGATCGTGGGTCCTGCGGCAGCCGACTCCCACGTGCCGTAGTGCGCTTGCCAAAGGGCGAGTCCTTGGACGGCGCCCACATCTCGACTCAGATAGATTGCGAACCCCGCCGTGCAAGCGATGATGGACATCACCGCAAGCGAACCCTCGCCGATCGCGCCCCCGTAGCCCACATACCGGGCGTCCGTCTCCTTCGACAACTGTTTAGACGAGGTCCCAGAACCGACAAGCCCATGGAACCCGCTGATCGCTCCGCAAGCGATGGTGATAAACAAGAGCGGGAACCAACCGGGAGAACCTTCTGAGAGATTGGTGTTGACGGCGGGCGCAACGATCTCGGGGTTCACCACGATCACGCCGGCGCCAATGATGGCCAACGCGACAAAGAGCTGGTGGCCGTTGACGTAATCGCGTGGCTGAAGCAGGAGCCAAACCGGCAGGATCGAGGCGACGAACGTGTAGGCAAAGAGAATCACGATCCAACCGACGCGCTGCCCATCTGCGCGCGCGGCCTCGGCGGCGAGCGCCGCATCCCCGTTGGCGGTCGCGAGCTGGGCTTCCGTCGGACCGAATCCGATCAGATCGGGAAGCGTGAGAGGCACCTGGTTGCCAAACCAGATCATCACGTACAACACCGCGAGCGCACCGAGGGACGGCCACAAAATTCCGGCCTTGGTCCGATAGATGAGAAAGCCGACGAGCAGCGCGACGACCAGCGACCCCCAGACCGGCATGACCGCGCCCGGATTCGCCATAAAGAGGTTCGCGATGATGACGGCGAACACCGCATTCACCATCAACAGTAGAAAGAAGATGATGAAGAGAAACAGCACGCGCGCGCGCTTGCCGATAATAGACTCGGTCAACGTCCCGATCGATCGACCCTTGTGACGGGTCGAAATCCAGAGAGCCCCAAAATCGTGGACGGCCCCGGCGAACACCGTTCCGAGCACCACCCACAGAAACGCCGGTAGCCAGCCCCAATAGACGGCGATTGCCGGCCCGACGATGGGGGCGGCCCCCGCCACGGACGTGAAGTGATGACCGAACAGCACGTGTTTGTTGGTCGGCACATAGTCGACCCCGTCCTGAAACTCGTGGGCCGGCGTCACGAAGTCGGGGTCGAGCTTGTAGACCTTGCCCGCGACAAACCGTGAGTAGACAAGGACGCCCGTCAGAAACGCTGACAGACCGACGACAAGCAGAACAATCGCACTCATCCAAGAACCTCCGCCGGGGTCGGGTGCACGCGAATCGCTTTCAGCGCATCGACACCTACCGGATCGGTATCCTGTAGGGCGACGCTTAGAATAGGCCAATCTCCGAGATTCTTCGCGATCCTCGCAAGGTATCCCGCTTCTCGCTCGCGCCGGCTCCTAAGAAACGGCTCGTCCTCACCGTCGGCGCTCAGGGCGGGAAGAAGCTGATTGACGATGATGGCGCCAACCGGAATGTTATACTTCGAGAGCGCTTCCACGGCCTTTTCGGTCTCCCAGATCGGGAGGCGCTCGGGAATGAGGACAAAAACGAAGGCCGTTTTCTTCGGGTTGGTGAGAAGTTGACGGGCTCGGTGAAAGCGACCTCGACGTTCCTCGAGGGCTTTGAGAAGCGGGTCGTCGCGAAGCGTCTCACTGGCCTCCGACCCCGCGACGTTCTGCCACATTTTTGACAGCGCTCCCACTTTTTTTCGTCGCTTGATCAGACCCGTCATCCAGGTGGTCATCAATTCAGGAAGCGAGAGTAGACGAAGGGTTTGCCCGGTGGGCGCCGTATCAAAAATGATACGATCGAAGTCCTTGCCCTCTCCCTCGAGAATCCGAGTGAACCGGTCGAACAAGGCGGCCTCGATGGCGCCGGGGGATACACGGGCGATGTCGATCTGCCGATAGACCTCGCCGAGAAGTCGCGGCGGAGCCGCGCTCGCGACCCGCTCCTTGACACCCTCGATGTAGCGATCGGCCTCTACCTCCGGGTCGATCTCCATGGCCCAGCAATCCGCCACCACGGGACGCGGGCGATCGGAGAGTTCGAGTTGGAGAATGTCGGCGGTGGAATGGGCTGGATCGGTAGACACGAGAAGCGTCTTCTCTCCCCGACCCGCCGCATCAAGCGCGGCAAGCGACGACATCGTGGTCTTGCCGACACCGCCCTTCCCGCCGAAAAAGAGGATTCGTTGGGCCGGAAACGGAAGCCGTGACGATTCGACGTTCAACAGCAGCGAAACCCGCCCTCAGGGGGATGCTCCATACCGACCCGGATGTGCCATTCATGGAACTCGTCGATGAGCGACGGATAGAGCTCGAGCATATAAAACTGGATCGGGTTCGGCACGCCGAGCAAATCGGAGAAGCCCATCAACATGAACGCATCGTGTTGACGCAGATATTCGCGATGGATGGTGGAGCGATATGGCGCGATGTACATCCCTTCATAGATGTCTCGCGCCGCACGCAGCCGTGAGCGTATTCGAGAAAAAAGCGTGTCGGTTGGCATGGGGGGAGTATTGCCCGGTGGGAGGGCTGCGTCGAGCCCTACTCCACGACCTGTCGAACCTCCCCATCCCCCGAGAACCCCACCGAGAAGGCGAAGCGCGCCGACCCGTCGCGGTTGAGCTGTTCCCGCATGTGCCCGACCGACGCCTCGGGAAGCCCCCGTAGCTCGTTGGGGTGGAAGTACTTTGCCGACCCCATGTGGATAGACGTGAACTGCCTGGGCAGGCAGACGTCGTCAACGTTCACGGCACTCGTGCGCTCCAGGCGGTCGCGCACCAAGAAGCGGTCCTCCTCAAACACGACGTTTCGGTGAAGCCGAAACGGTCCGGGTTTTTTGGACAGGATCAGTCGAACGGCAATCTGGCTGCGGATCCAGTTCCCTAGGCCGGCGTGTCGGAAGAGGGTGAGGTTGAGGATCCGCAGAATGATTACGCGAAGAGGCGATGGCAACTCCTGGCGGACCTCCGACAGGCGCGCCTGGCAACTCACCTCGGCGTCTTGCGCGGCGCCCTCACGGCCGCCGAGTCCAAGAGTCTGCGACGTCCAGCGACGGTTACCCGAGCGCACCACATAGCCCGCGTCCTCGTAGGCCAACGTCTCGCGCGCTCGGTCGAAAACCCGCAATACGCCCCCCTTCCCCGCGTGAATGACCGCGTAGTAGCGCCGGGTCGAGATCACGCTGAGCTGTGACTGCTCGAAGTGTTCCCGGAGGCCATCCGTTTCACAGGGCAACAAAGGAAGCGGACCGTCTTCAAGCGGAGGCGCCAAACATGCCTCGAGGTACCCATAGCTCAACGGCACGATGTTCTCTGTGTCGGCAGCCGACGGTGTCACGACGTTTCGACGTTGGAAACGCTCGCGCATGTATCGCGCAATCGCGGCCGCCATCGGAATCTCTGAGGACAACAGCTCAAACCCCGCCGGCATATAAAGCGAAGTGTGCCGGCTGCCGTAGACTCCGCCAATACTCCCGTCGGGATGCACGCCGTGCGCGATGAACTCGACGCTCTGTCGTAGCGACTCGAGCACGCGCGCGGACCCGGTGCGCCGCCAGTATTGAGCGAGGTAGAAGATGCCCAGGGTCTCGTATCCCGGGTCGGACCCGCCGTACTCGTTGTACCAACCCTCTCGCGACTGCTCGTCGAGAATACGATCGATCAGCGCCTCCGCGCGGGTCCGGTATTTCTCATCACCGGTGGCCTCGAACGCGTCGTGGAACGAAACGGCCATGAGCGCAGAGTGGTTGCTGACGAACGCGTGCTTCTCGCTTCCATCTCGGGCGAACGCGGCCGCCCTGGCGAACGCCTCGCGGTATCGCTCGTCCAGACGAGCGGGGAGCGCGTCGCCTAAATGTTCGCGAGCCCGGGCGAGACCATACATCGCCTGAAGGGTCGACATCGTGTCTTGCTCGAACGGAACGAAAGCCGAGAACGCCCCGTTGCGGTGCTGGCGGCTAAGGGTGTTGTCGAACACCGCGAGGATCCACTCCAGCACCCGATCATGTCCTGAATACGGGCTCCCCGGAAGGGGGTGTCGCCACAGGAACGACGCCGGATAACAAGCGAGTTGAAGGATGCCGACAGGGTAGTCGCGGAACTTCCAGCCCCAGTGCACGCGATCTACGATTCCGTAGGAAACCGACTCGCGTTCGCGGTCGATTTCACTGAACATCAGTTGCGCAGCGGCCAACACCTCGGGCGTGTAGATCGCCGACAGGTGCGGATTTACCTGCGGTTCCGCATTGCTGGCGTCGGGTTCCCTCACGTCGAGCGCGTACTCCCGTTGGTTGGCCTCGTTTTTTCCTGCGCGACGGGAAAGCTACCGACGACGAGCACGTCGACCAACCCCGCCACCGGTGGTTGCGGCGTCGACACGTTTGGCCCCGGCCTAGCCGACTTTGCGGGCAGTTTGGTCCACGCCACCCTGGTGCATGATGAGCGACGTGACCTCGCCATTCTCCGGGACGAACGTCACCTGGGCGTCGACGACCTTCAAGAAGAACTTGCTCTCGGACTCGGCAAAGATCGGGAACTTGGGCTGACCTGTCGCCTGAACGTGGAGGCTCCCGTCTTCCAAAGTGACGGTGATCCTAAACTCCGGAACCAGCTCATAGACACCGACGTAACGTTCGAGCACCTCGGCGCTCACCTCGATCTCGACTCGCTCCTGCACGGGCGGCGGCACCGGTGCAAGCGGTACGGCGGAGTTGATGAGATGAAGACCGATGTCATCGGCCCCGTGGGCGGAATTCGTCAGCACGACCGCGCCGACCCCGAGTTCAGGATCGAACCCGGCAAACGTTCGATAGCCGCCTGTACCACCATTGTGCCAGACGATCCTCGAGCCGTTTACGTCGAGGGCATGCCAGAGCAGCCCGATGTCGTTGTTTCCGCCGGCCTCTCGGCGCACCTCGTGGCTTGCCCGCATGGCCCGTTCGAGGGCTGTTCTGGACTGACCCACGTTGGCCTCGAGAAAGGTGAGCATGTCGTTCATGTTGGACCGAATCGCCCCGGCACCCGCGAGCGTAGGCAGATCCCAATTCTTCGTCACCTCCCCTTGGTCGGTGTGACCCGCAGCGAGCCAAGACTCCATCTCGGGCGATAGGGCGATCCCGCTCATGGTCATCCCGAGCGGATCCAGGATTCGATCGTGCAACAACGTTTCATAATCGGTGTTGGCGCGGGCGGCGAGGACGTGTCCAAGCAGTCCGACGGCGAGGTTCGAGTACTCGTATTCAGATCCGATGTCGCGCGACAATTCGACGGCCGACACATACTCGTGCAGGTCATCTTCCGAGTAGTCCGCGTAGGGGTTCAGCGGATCGGACACCGTCATGTTGCCCGGAAGTCTCGGCAACGAGGAACGGTGTGTCGCGATATCGAGCAGCGTGATCTGGCGTCCGCCGCGAGAGGGCACGGTCACACCCTCGTGCACATAAGCCTGGAGCGGTGCCTCCAGGGTCACTTCGCCACGCTCGATCATGTCGGCGAGCAGAATTCCGGTGAACGCCTTGCTGATCGACCCGATCTCGAACACCGATTCCGGCCCGAGCGGCAGGGCGTCCGGGCCAGGATCGCCAAACGCGACGATCCGACGGCTTCCGTCCGCCTCCAGCACTCCGAGCACGATCCCGGTCGCTCGCCCTTGCTCGACGCGGGTCTGAATGATCTCCAACAGACGCGCGTCATCGGGAAAATGCTGCGCCGCGAGCCACTGAGGCCCGGTAGCGAAGGACAGAACGATTGCGGCGAGCTGAACTCTGATCTTCATGTTCACCCTTCGTCTCGGACGGTCGCGGCGTAACTTCGCACGATGCACGGAAGCGGATGGTGGTCGTACGTAAAGTACGACGAGGAGCAGGACCGCCCCAAGGTCGACCGCGCGCTCCTCAAGCGTGTGCTCGCCTACGCTGGGCCGTACCGGGGGCGTCTTTTTGTCGTCCTCTCTACGATCTTCGTGATTTCCCTGCTCTCACTCGGTCCGCCGCTTCTGATGCGGGCCTTGATCGACAACGCGATCCCGCGAGGGGACGTCGGGCTCGTAACCCTCCTCGGTCTGGGGATGGTCGCGATTCCGCTTGTAAATGGGGTGATCGGGGTGGTCCAGCGCTGGGCTTCAGCGTCGATGGGTCAGGGGATCATCTACGATCTCCGCTGCGAGTTGTTCGACCGCGTGCAGCGTCAGTCGATGGAGTTCTTCACCAATACGAAAACCGGCGAACTGATGTCGCGCCTGAACACCGATGTCGTCGGGGCTCAGCAAGCCGTGACCTCTACCTTCGTCACCCTGGCCTCGAACCTCGTCGCGGTCGTCGCGACCCTGGGCATCATGCTGGGTTTGGAATGGCGACTCACACTCCTCGCGGTCGCCATCCTCCCGTTCTTTCTGCTCGCTTCGCGTGGCGTGGGCAAAAAGCTCCGCTTGGTCCGACGCCGACAGATGGAAGAGCGGGCGGACATGAACACCATGATGCAGGAGACGCTGAGTGTGTCCGGGGCCTTGCTTGCCAAGCTGTTTGGACGCATCCCGGATGAGAACGACCGTTTTGCGGATAAAGCATCCAAGGTGCGCGAGCTGGCGATCCGGCAGGCCACCATCGGACGCTGGTTCTTCATGTCGCTAGGCGTGGTCAGCGCGATTGGCACAGCGCTGGTGTTCTGGGTCGGCGCAAACATGGTCATCACCGGCGCGCTGACGGTGGGGACCATCGTCGCGCTTTCGGCCTATCTCTCGAGGCTTTACGGACCGCTGTCGTCATTGACCAACACGCGGGTGGAGTTCGCCACCTCGCTGGTTTCCTTCGAGCGCGTTTTCGAAGTCCTCGACATGCCGCTTTCCATCGCGGAGCGACCGGACTCCGTCGAGTTGACGCAGGTCGATGGCCGCGTCTCATTCGATGACGTTTCCTTCTCTTACGGCGCGGGAGGGCCCGAGGGGTTGGAGTCTGTCCGACGCTACGGCTGGTCGGGCATGACGCAGGAGGATGATCCGGACGCCCAGCGGGACGTCGAAGGCTGGGCGCTTCGGAATTTATCGTTTGCGGCGGAGGCGGGAGAGACCGTCGCCCTCGTCGGCCCGAGCGGGGCGGGCAAGACGACGCTTACGTATCTCGTGCCGCGTCTGTACGACGCGACGCAGGGGGCGGTTCGAATCGATGGCCACGACGTACGTGATCTGAGTTTCGACTCCATCGCGTCTGCGGTCGGTGTGGTCACGCAGGAAACCTATCTGTTTCACGACACGATCGAAGCGAACATCCGCTATTCCACGCCCGATGCGACGGGCGAGGAGATCTGCGCAGCGGCTAAGGCAGCCAACATCGACGAGTTTGTGGAGGGGCTTCCCTCCAAGTACGACACGGTCGTGGGTGAGCGGGGATATCGACTCTCCGGCGGAGAACAGCAGCGGCTCGCGATCGCACGAGTGCTGCTCAAGGACCCCAAGATCCTGATTCTCGACGAAGCGACGTCCCACCTCGACGCACACTCCGAGGCGTTGATCCAAGAGGCCTTGGGCCATGTCCTCAAAGGCCGCACCTCGCTGGTCATTGCGCACCGACTTGCTACGGTGCTAGGCGCGGATCGGATCCTGGTGCTCGACGGCGGTCGGATCGTGGAGAGCGGCACCCATGAGGAACTCCTGGGGGCGGCGGGCCTCTATGCGAGTCTGTTTCGCACGCAGTTCAGTCCGGCAAGTTCAATACTTGATGTCGTCGCGCCCGACGGTCATCCCGATGTGGCCGACCTCACGACCCATCGTCCAGTGCTCGCCGCTCCCCGCCGTCATTCCGAAGAACGGGACGTCCGAGACGAGTAGTCGTCCGCTTTGATCGACCGCTCCTGCGAGTGCGGTGGTCGCCACGACCTCGGCGATGTAGATCGTGCGCGCAGGCGGGACCCTGAGTCGATCGATCACGCGGCACTCGAGATGGATCGGGGCCTCTTCCACGGTCGGCGCGTCGACGCTCGACGCTCGACCCCGCGTAAATCCGGCCAGCGCGAACTTGTCCGCCACCCGCGAAGAATTCATGTCGACGGTATCAAACCGCTCCACCAGGTCTGCGGTGGGGACGTTGAGGACGAACGCGCCGTGAAGCTCGATCAGAGCACCGATCACGTGCTCATCGCCGGCGCTCACCCCGATCTGGGGAGGGTCGCCGTTCACCACGAACGACCACAGCACCGAGATCTCGTCCGGGTCGCCCGCCCGCCCGTTCGCCGTCACCAAGACGGCCGGCACCGGCGGCAGCATGGGGCCGGGCTCGGCAAGAGCGCTTCGTGCACCGTATGCCGGCGGTACGACCTGCAGCTCCGCAGAGGCGTTCGTGCGATCACACCCCGCGAGGCCGCCGAGCAGAGCGGTACTCGAGGCTCGGGTGACGAAGTGGCGCCGGCTGACCACCCGGCTCGATGCGTCCGTCAGCACGTTCTCATCCCTCCTCCGACGTCGCTTGCTGCGCGAGATACTGCTCCCACCACTCGAGCTGAATCCACATGCGGTGGACCGTACGCCACGGCGTCCAACCGCCGTGATAGGACTCCGGATAGCGCACGAACTTGGCGGGTACTTTTTGTTTGCGAAGCGCCACGTACATCTGTTCGGCCTCTTCGATCGGGACGCGGTGATCGAACTCGCCGTTGATGAACATCGTCGGCGTGCTCACGCCCTTGGCATGGATGATCGGAGACGACCGTAGGAGGTGTTCGAGGCCGCGTTCCTCCCACGGTGGACCGTAGAATTCGCTCTCTTTCGTCCGCGGAATGTCAGCGGTGCCATAGTCGCTGACCCAATTCGAAATCCCGGCGCCCGCGATGGCCGCAGCGAACCGGTCGGTGTGTGTGATGACCCAATTGGTGAGATACCCGCCGTACGAATACCCGGTCGCGCCCATCCGAGCTTCATCGATGGCATAGTTCGCGATGGCATGATCGACCCCGCTCATGACGTCGTCGAAGTCGATCACGCCCCAACCACCCCACGTCCCCCAACGGAAGTCTTCGCCATATCCCGTCGACGCTCGCGGGTTCGTAAACAGAACCATGTACCCACGGGCCGCCAGAAGCTGCTGATCGAACGAAAAGCTGTTTCCATAGGCCCCGTGAGGTCCTCCATGCATCTGAAGGATCATCGGGTATCCTGAGCTAGCGGAGGAATACCCTCGGGCGGGGAGCATCCAGCCTTCGATATCCGTCCCGTCCGCACTATTGAAGAGGAGGCGCTCAGGGGTCGCGAGAACCAGCTCGGCGAGGACCGCCTCGTTGACCGAGGTCAACCTGACTTCTTCGGTACCGTTCGAATCGGCGATCCAGATGTCGCCGGGGTTCGTCGGGTCCGTTACCCGATACGTCATCTTCGAGAAGTCGCTCGAATAGGAAAAGCCTGCGAGTCGACGATCCCCAGTGGTCATCTGCTCCACGTCTCCACCCGCAACGGAGACACGAAACAGATGCGTGTTTCCGCCGATGCCCGCCGAGAAATAGACGTGTGAACCGTCGGCACCAACGGTGGGCGACCCCGCGATGAGGTCCCAATCGGCGGTCAGGTTTCTTACGTGCGCACCGGTAGAAGCGTCGAGCACGAAAAGATCGCTCGGAGCGCCCTTGCCGCGCTCTTCTCTTATGATGACATCCAGGCTCTCCGCGGCTCGGGCGACGAGTTGATCTCCTGTCGGCAGCCACTCGATCGAAGCATAGTCGTATTCATCGTCGGTTAGCCGACTGACCTGACCGGTCATGGTGACCGTCCATACATCGGAGCGGCCGTAGGTGTGCTCGTCGCGCTGGTGAGCGTCGGCGATAAACGCCAGTCGACTGCCGTCTGGGCTCCAAACTGGACTTTGAACATCGACGCCCAACTCCGTCAGCTGGCGCGCGCTTTCTCCATCAGGGGCAAGTACGTACAGCTCGCTCGGCGGAGTGGCCTGCGGATCTCGGGGATCCGCGAGATACCCTCGCCGATCGAACCGATAGTTCATCCAGTCGTAGATCCTACCGTCGAAGCGTTCGGCGGTGCGGGCTTCAAACTCTGACGCATATCGGGGCTCGGGGCCGGCAGGTGGCGGAGTCGGCTCGGTGAAGGCGATCGCAGATCCGTCGCGGCTAAACGTCGGCGTTCCGGACAGGGCTGGCATTTGGAACGCTTCGCCCGCGGGCTGGTCCATGCGGAGGAACCAGGTAGTCCCCTGGGTTTGGCCATCGGGACCGGGCCGCCGAGACGTGAAGGAAAGAAGCGCGCCATCTGGACTCCAGCGAGGCGCCGATGCGCTGAACGCCGGACTCGTAAGACGAGTCGCCGTGCTCGAGCCATCGGCGTGGACGAGCCAGATCTCGGTGTGCCGCCCATTCTCTTCTTCGAGGATCGAGGTCACGACAAACGCGACGCGCGAACCGTCCGGCGACAGCGCGGGACTGCCGACATCCTTGAGCCGGTAGTAGTCCTCGAGCTCCAAGGGGCGACCCTGTCCAAGGAGCGGCCCGAGCGTAAGTGCGTTTACGGCGAAGAGACACCAAATGGAGCGGCGGGCACAAAGACGCATCGGAACCTCCATTAAACGCTTAGTTTGGCACGCGAAACGCGAGGAGAAGATTGCCGGGCGCCTCGCCGAACATATCGTAACCCGAGTTCACCAAGATGAACCCCTGGGCTACGACGGGCCCCGGTCCGTCGATCGAACCGCCCCTACCGGGGACCCCGTTCACCGTCTCGAACTCGCGCGCGGTATCCACATCCCAGAGTAGCGATCCATCCTCGGTGGAATAGGCCCGCATGTGGCCATCCAGACTTCCGACGAGCACGGCCCCTTCGATGGCGGTCGGGGCGGCTGAGAAGAACGGCATACAGCCCTGCCGCCCCTCACACGTGTCGGTCTCGGGCTCGACGCTCCAGATCACCTCCCCGGCGCCGAGTTCGATGGCATAGACCCCGGGGGTGGCCGGATCTTCACCGTTCTCCTGTGCATACTCGCCGGTACGGGGGTTCCGGATCAGACCCAACGTATTGTCGGCGTTGGGGACGTAGACCCGCTTCCCATCCGTGGCGAGCCCCCAATGGACACCGCCCAACGCACCACCCTTCCCGACCCGTTTCGCCCACACCAACTCGCCGTTCGCGTCGGGATCCAGACCCCAAACCAGGCCCGACTTCTGACCCGCGACCAGAATCCGCTCGCCGTTCTCGCGTATGGTGAGGATCGGAGCCATGCCAAAATCGAAGTCGGGGCCGGTCGCCGTGGGGCAGTTCTCGAATCCGTTGGGGAGCGTGCACGCCATGTTCCACGTATCCGCTTCCGTCGCTTGAAAGCTCCACGCGACTGTGCCCGTCGCCATTTCGATCGCGATCAGGGCATCGCTCGTCGTCGTTGCGGGACTCGTATAGTTCTCACCCGTCCCGATGTAGAGGACACCGCGTTCTGCGTCGACCGTTGGACTCGACCAGACCGGCGCTCCGGACGGCGCGAAGATCTTTGTGCCGAGCTCGTTGGCGCCGACTTCGACGGCCGCCTCCTCGATCGTCCGATACGCCCACAGCTCCTCGCCGGACTCGGCGGAAAGAGCGACGACTCCACCGCTCGAGGTACAGCACTCGTACCTCGGGTTCCCGGCGCTCAAGATCTCCATCGAGGAGATGGGGACGAAAACCCGGCCGTCGTGAACGACGACGCTCCCGGTGTTGGTGTTGTCGCCATGCGTCCCGGTTTTTTGCTTCCATAGCAGCTCGCCGGAGGCGGCATCCAACGCGTATACGTTGGTCCCGAAATCAGAAAAGAAGGCCGTCTGGCGTCCGTCTGGACCGGAGGCAATCGCAATCGCCCCGCGCACGGCTGCGTCGGCCGGGAAGACCCAGTGCGCGCAACCGGTCTCCAGGTCCAGCGAGTACACCTCACCGTAAGCAGAGCCAACGATCAGGCGATCGCCGACTACGGCCGGCTTCGAGCGGACCTGACCGGCGTCGGGGAAGGCGAAGACCCAGGCCAACTCCAGATTCGGAAGATCGGCCGCGGTCACCCCCTCGTGGGCACCCTGGTAGCCGGACTCACCGTCACCACCGCCCCACCCGGACCAGTGGACGGTGCCCGGCCCGACGGGCTGGGTCGAGCAGAACGCCGATGCCGGGATCCGGGTTTCGGTCAACGTCTTGGCGGTAAGCCATTCGGCGACGGCGACGCGCTCTTCGGAGGAAAGCTGTTCCCCGTGGCGCCGCATCCGCCCCGACTCGAGCGCGGTCACGATCGCCCGCGGCGTCATGGCGCCCAGCCCGGTCAGCCCCGGGGCGCGTCCCGATTGCTCGCCGGTGTGACATTCCGCGCAGGAGGCCGAA
The DNA here is from genome assembly GCA_029262175.1 of Gemmatimonadota bacterium. GTDB lineage: Bacteria > Gemmatimonadota > Gemmatimonadetes > Palauibacterales > Palauibacteraceae > Palauibacter. The sequence continues at coordinate 15,842 of JAJCZV010000197.1, read as the reverse complement.
AACAGCGTGGCTCCAGCGCTTCCGTCCATGCGGGGCGGGTTGAGGAGGGGTCGGCCGCCCTGCTGCGCCGCGAGATCTGTAGCGATCACGGCGGTGAAAACGACGGTCAAGGAGAGGGCCCGGAGCGCTGGAGATTTCATGGGAGCTCTTTCGTCAGACAACAAAAACCCGGGGGATGGGTATCAAATAACTCGATGGACGACCAGACCCGTCTGTGGTGGAGCGAAACAAGATGGGGGACTGAGACGTTCTTCTGACAGAGACGTTGAAGGTTTGTCGCAGGACCGGTTCAACCTTGGGATAGGTGGAAAGGTGAAGACTATGAACACCGACCGCGTATACCGGCTGACACTCGATCTTAATGATGAAGAACGGCGCCAATTGGCCGAAGCGGCGTCCCATACGAGCGAGCGTTTCGTAGATTTCGTTCGAAGGCTCGCGCTCGAGGGAGCCCAGAACCACGCGATGGAGAACGCCTGGGTCCAAGGCCGCATCGCCTAAGGCCGCGTCGCCTGAGGCCGCATCGCCTAACCCAGAGAACGATCAGTCGCGGCGCGTCTCGATCAGTCTGAGTCGCGTCGCGATTGGCGACGTCGAAACGGCATGATCAGCATCCCGGGGAGTGTCTTCCACTCCTCCGCTTTTACGTCTTTGAGTCCCAGCGTGATTTTCGACGGATCCGCCCGGAGCTTGAAGCTCCCGAATATGCGATCCCAAAACGAGAACACACTAGAGTAGTTCGAGTCGGTCTCCGGCTGTTCATCCGAGTGGTGCACCCAATGCATCCAAGGCGTCACGATGAGCCACCTCAGCCAGACGTCGACCGACGCGGGCACGCCTACATTACTGTGATGAAACAGGATGATCGGGAGCAGGATCGTCTCGTAGATCAGGACCTCGGTGATCGTCACGCCGAGCAGCGGCAGCACGGCGAGTCGGACGGTCGATGACAAGATGATCTCGCCCGTGTGAAATCGTAGGGCGGTCGTCGCGTCCATATCGCGATCCGTGTGGTGTACGGAGTGAAACCGCCAGAGAAGCGGCACCACATGATTGAGTCGGTGCCATAAGTACTGCCACGCGTCAATGATGAGCACCGCGCAAACAATCCGGGCCGCGGTCGGAAGACCGGCCCAATAGAGAAGCCCGAACGAATTCGAACGCGCCCACTCCGTCACGAACAGTGTCGCGGCGGCAAACACCAACGCTGCCACTGCGGCGTTGCCCAGCCCGAGCAGAAGATTGGCCGCTCCATGCCGCATTCGCCCGCCGCGGCCCTCGAACATCGGCGCCGCACCTTCGATCATCCAAAGGACACCAAGCGCGATGGCCGAACCGATGGGCTTCGCGACTTGTAGATCGATCACGGTATGATCGCTTCGGCCACGCTCACCTCGGCCGCCTCGAAGAACCCGAGTGCGGGCGACTCGGGGCGCGTGAGGTTTTGTACATTGCCGCGGACGTTTGCGGGCGGGATGGAAAACGGATTACCCGAACCCAGCGCGTTCTGCTCGAAGAGTGTGTAATAGAAATCGTGACCCTCGCGAGACAGAGAAATCTGTCTAATCGTGACGCGTTGACCGGGCTGCAGCGCAACCTCGTCGTTGGGCTGAAAACCGAGCACGGTTCCCCCATCGTAGAACTCATCGTCGCTGACCAGATTGAACGCGTTGCCGGGATCGGGCGGGATAATGTTCACCCCGTCCACGAGTTGCTCCCACAAATAGAAGTTGTTTACACCCGCTGGATCGGAATAGTCGATCGTGGCCCGGAAACCCGCTTGCTCGAAAACAATACTCTCCTCCTCGAAGATGAAGTAGAGCGAGTCGATCGACGAAACCCCGAGCAAGTCCGCGGTCGCGGCGTACTGGTTCCCTTCCCACTCGATCTCCAGCGAATATCGAGTGTCGAGCGTCGGCATCAAGTCGTTCGTCACGTACAAACCGGGCGCGGACTCGGAAAACATGAAGCGGCCGCCCTGATCGTCACGAACCGACACGACGGCGCCGGTGGCCGGAGGTGCCGACGCGTTGCTGAAGAAATCGTCCGTGGTCGTGAGGCGGATCCGCTGGCGGGCATCAGGCGCTTCCTTCACCCGCTCTATCCGGCCTTCCACGACCAAACGACGATCCCCTTCTGGGATCGATACATCGACGACGCGTTCGCAGCCAGACAGACCCAAGGCCAACACCATCGCCACAAACCGGGGTGCCACACTCGTTCCGACGGTCAAAAGAAGAACCGGTAGCTGATGCTGGGGACGGCGCCAAACACGGCGGTCTCCACCGCCTCGGTAACCAGCGGGCTATCGAGGTTCTGACGAAAGGCCAGCGCTTGGGCGTTGAATCGGTTGTACACGTTGAACACTCCAAATTGCAGCTCGCCGCGGCCGATCCGCTTTGTCAGCGTCACGTCGAGCCGGTGATAAGAAGAGATACGCTCTGCGTTGCGAGGTCCGAACTCGCCCAGAATCAAACCACCGAACTGAAAACGGGAGACGGGAAACGTGGTCGGCAGGCCGGTCGCGAACACGAAGTTTCCGCCAAAGGTCCATGCGTCGCTGAGGTGGTAGATCCCCGTCAACGACAAGTCGTGCGTTCGGTCGTAGGGTGAGGGATACCACGCGCCGTCGTTGATCCCTGGATCCTCTTCGGTCAGGCCGGGCGTGCGTTGTTCGGAGCGGGCCAGCGTGTACGCCAACCAACCAGTGAGCCGGCCCTCGTTCTTTCGCAGGAGTAATTCGAGCCCGTATCCGCGTCCGTCGCCTTCGAGGATTTCGGTCTCGAGGCGGTCGTTCACGATGATGTCCGCTCCGTCGACGTAATCGACCACGTCTCGGATCGACTTGTAGTAGGCCTCGATCGAAAGACCGTAGGCGCCGTCGCTGAACGTTCGGACGAAGGCCACGCCCAAATGGTCCGCGGTGGACGGCTTTACATAAGGCCCGACGGGATCCCAGATATCGAGCGGTGTGGGTGAGTTGGTGTTGGTCACCAGCCGCAGATACTGCCGGGTGCGCGAATAACTCGCTTTCAACGAAGTAGCGCCGCCAAGGCCCAGGCGGACGGATGCCCTCGGCTCGAGGCTACCAAACGACTCAATCGTCTCTCCGTCACCGAATTCCAGACTGTCGACCACCACGCCCGGCTCGTACAGGCCCAACGTCGGACGATAGACGACCGGCTGATCGTTTTCGTACAGATACACCGTCTCTGCACCTCGCCGGATAAACCTCGTACCGCGCAGCCCATACCGGACTGTCACTCGCCCCAGATCGAGTTCGTGCTCGATATACGCCTCGGGAGACAGTGCTTTTCGAGTGTCGAAAGAGCGCGCGATGACCGCCGACCCCTCGCCTGGGAGAACGTTGGCCGGCTGGATCTCGTAGTTGGTCAGCGCCACTCCGAATTCGAGTTTGCTTTGCGGACTCATCTGCCAGGCCTCGTCGATCTTGAGGCTCAAGTTGCGGATCCTCGAGTCGAGGGAGACCGCGTTCGCGTTGAAGCCGCTCTGCAGTTCGTAGTCGTAGTCGCTGTAGGCGAGTGTCACGTGCGAGAACACGGAGCCGAACCCCTGGTTCCACCGCAGCGTGCCGGCGGCGTTTCCCCAACCGACGGAGACGATGTCGGACAGCTTGAAACGGTCGCGACCGAAGTACCCCGACAACATCACCTGGCCGGTGCCGCCGTACCGGATGTTTGCCTTGGCGTTCAGGTCGTAGAAGAACGCCGTGCTCTCCTTGAGCGCAGGGTCGTCGGAGAGGCCCAGAAAAAGGTCCGCGTAGGTTCGGCGTCCGGTGACGAGCCAAGAACCATCGCCACCCGCCAGGGGCCCTTGCAGGCTGACCCGGCTCGCCAGCAGCCCCAGGTTGGCCGAGCCTTCGAACTCGCGCGAATTCCCTTCGCGTTGTTGGATGTCCAACACGGAGGAGAGTCGGCCGCCGTAACGAGCCGGGATCGCGCCTTTGTGCAGCGTGACGTCGCCGACCGCATCTGGGTTGAAGGTCGAAAACAGTCCGATCGCGTGCGCCGGATTGAAGACCTGCGAGTCGTCGAGGAGAATCAGGTTCTCGTCCGCCGCTCCGCCGCGAACGTTGATCGCCGTGGTCGCGTCGTTTGCGGTGGAGATCCCTGGAAACAACGTCAGTGCACGGATGGGATCGGCCTCGCCGAGCACGACGGGTACCTGAGACAGCGCAGGCATATCAAGTCGAATCACGCTCATCTCGACGGTACTCGGATCGACATCGGGCGGCTCTCGATCCACCGACGCCGTGAGATCGGCGAGCACCAACGGACGGATCGGCAGTTCGAAGTCCAGCGTCGTCGAAGTCTCTAGCGTGACGAGCTGTGTCACCGTCTCATATCCGAGATAGGAGACGGTGATGTCGTGCGCGCCGGCTTGCAGCTGAAGCGAGTAGTAGCCAAACCGGTTGGTTTCGACCAACAGGTCCCGGCCCGCGACTTGGATCCGCGCGTATCGAATCACCTCGCGGCTTTCCGCCGAGCGTACGTATCCAGACAACAGGAGTTGGCCGCTGCTCGGCTCCTGGCCGGCGACCGTGGTCGATGCGAGGCCGAGCCCAAAGCAGGTCAGCAGCGCACGACGCGACATCTGGCGCAACCGGCGCCACCTCGACGAATGACACGAAGGAATCATCAAACGGAGTTTCGTTTCTTGATAGAGATCTCGGAACTGGACAGTAGCCCTCGACAGAGGAGGGCGCCGTTTGGGCTGGATCTTCGAACCAGGACGGGGTCCGGTGGCATCAACCGCGGGGCCCCGTTTTCTTGTGGCAGTTGGAATCCCGATCGCAAACGACGTAAACACGGTTCCCAGGACAACGATTCATGAGCAAACACGGTCTCTTGGCCTTCGCCGTCACCTCCGCGCTCTGTTGGGCCCCTGCCGCCGCTGCGCAGACCTTCCCGACCGACGATCCCGTGATCCAACGGATGTGGGCGGAAGGGATGGAAGAAAACTCTCAGGTCTTCGAGCTGAGTCAGGCCCTGCTGGACTCGATCGGACCCCGGCTCATGGGCTCCCCGGCCTACGACGCCGCTGGCGACTGGCTTTTGTCCAAGTACGAGTCCTGGGGCGTCCAAGCCGAGAAGCAGGTCTACGGGACGTGGACCGGCTGGGAGCGAGGTACCACCCACATCGACCTCATAAGCCCTCGAGTGCGTTCGCTCGAAGGCACGATGCTCGCTTGGAGCCCTGCGACGAGTGGTCCGGTCGAAGCAGAGGTGGTTGTCCTCCCGGATGTAGGAGACGAGTTCGACCGCTGGCTCACTCAGGTATCCGGCAAGATCGTCGCACTCAGTTTCCCGGAGCCAACGTGCCGCGAAGACCAGTCGTGGGAGGATCACGCGACTCCCGAATCTTTCGAGCAGATGCAGGAACAGCGGGATGCGGCTCGCCAGGCGTGGCAGGCCCGGGCGAGGGCCGGGGGCCGGGACGTCGCCAGCCGCATCGAAGCGGCCGGCGCGGTGGCGGTGCTCACGGGGCGGTGGTCGCAGGGTTGGGGCGTCGACAAGATCTTCAGCTCCCCCACCGAGAACATCCCCGGCATACATCTGAGCTGCGAGGACTACGGCCTCGTGGCGCGGCTTGCCGAGCATGGCCAAGCACCCCGCATCCGACTGGACGCCCAATCGGAGTTCTTGGGAGACGTACCGGCCTTCAACGTCGTGGGACGGATCCCAGGGCAAGAACTCCCGAACGAGTATGTCCTCTTGAGCGCGCACCTGGACTCCTGGGATGGAGCCTCCGGGGCGACGGACAACGGGACGGGCACCGTGATGATGCTCGAGGCGATGCGATTGCTAAAGGCGGCGTATCCCAATCCACGCCGTACGATCGTCGTCGGTCATTGGGGAGGTGAGGAGCAGGGTCTCATCGGCTCGACCGCCTTCGCGGCCGACAACGCCGAAGTCGTCGACGGCCTTCAGGCCGCGTTCAACCAAGACAACGGGACTTGGCGGATCGACTTCATCCGCATGCAGGGGTTTACCGGCGCCGGGGCGCACTTCGGTCGGTGGTTTTCGAGCATCCCGAGCGAGATCACTGGACACATCGAGCTCGACATCCCGGGCGTCCCGGAGACGGGGGGCAGCGATCACATGTCGTTCATTTGTAAGCCCGCCGCGGGATTCCGGCTGCAATCGAACTACCCGGACTATCGCCAATACACCTGGCACACCAACCGCGACACGTTCGACAAAATCGTGTTCGCGGATCTTCGGAATAACGCCACCCTCGCCGCGATGCTGGCGTACATGGCCTCGGAAGACCCCGAACGCGTGCTCACGGACACGCGCGTCCTTCCGCCAGGTCGCTCTGGGCAACCCGGCCAGTGGCCTCAGTGCAGACCGCCGCAACGTAGCGCCGGCGGGTAGAGGCTACGGGAGGGGTCGGGACGGGCCCCGGGCCCGTGTCCCAATTCGCCGGCCTGACTCGTCACGGGGGTGAATGCAGGGCAGACCCTAACGACCACCGGAGGATTTTCGTGCAGGATTTCTTACTGATGTACCAGGGAGGCGACGAGCACTGGGCTGATGTGAGTCCGGAAGAGATGCAGGCCCACATGGCGGAGTGGGGTCAGTGGTTCAAAGAGCTCGAGGCGTCCGGAAACCTGAGAAACCCCGGCTCACCTCTCGCACCGGGTGGCGCAGTACTCGCCAATGGTGAGGACGGAATCTCGACCGACACGACGATGGCCGAAGTCAAGGAGTTGATCGGTGGCTTCTCAGTCATTCAGGCCGCGTCCCTCGAGGAGGCGAGCGAGCTCGCCAAGGGCGGACCGTTTCTCAAGCACAACGCGAATGGCAAGGTCCTGGTGCGTCCGGTGATGTCACCTCCCGGGGGCTGAGCCCCGCGCCGGTCGGCTGAGCGCCCGCCTGGTCGGCTACGCCTCCCCTGCGGCTCGCTCGAACTGGAGCTCGATGAAGTAGCGTTCATGCTCGGTTGGCGCGGTCGAAAGCGCTTGTTCCAGATAGCGGCGGGCCGGTTCATGCGAGCCGGCCCGCGTATACAAGTTCGCCAGCACGGCGGAGATGACGTGGCTATGCGGGAGCGCTCCACGTCCGCGGAGACCCTCCACCAGTTCCACCGCCGCCGTGGGACCATCGCGATAGGAAATCGCCACCGCGCGGTTGAGTTCGGCCAACGGCGAGGGCGCCACCTCCAACAGTCGGTCGTACAGATTGCAGATCGAATCCCAATCCGTAGCGTCGAAGGTCTGGGCCGAACAATGCCGCGCTGCGATCGCGGCTTCGAAGTGATACCGGCTGGCAGCGATCTGTGGCATGCGGGCTGTGCGCTGGAGATAGCCGTAGCCCTGTCGAATCAACTTGTGGTCCCAAAGCGTGCGATCTTGATGATCGAGCGGCACGAGTCGACCATCTGCGTCGAGCCGCGACTCCAAACGGGCGGAGTTGAAGCACATCAGTGCCATCAGCGCCACCGTTTCACTGTCTGACACAAACGGCTCATCGACCAGAAGCTTGACCAAGAACATCGCATCTCGGCAGCGCTCGCGTCGGATCGGCTCTCCAGTGGTGGAAAGAAATCCCTCGTTGAAGAGCAGATAGAGCGCAGTGTGGACGGTCCCGAGTGCGGTCGGTAGCTCGTCCGGACCCGGAAGCTTGAAGCTGACCCCTTTCAGCTTTCGCCTCGTTCTGTACAGCCGCTTGTTGATCGTAGACTCCGTGGTGAGCAGCGCGCGCGCGATCGCTGGAACGCTCAAGCCGCACAGAGTCTTGAGGATCAAAGTGATCCGGTTCTCGAGCGCGAGGTTCGCATCGCAGCACATGAAGATCATGCGAAGCTGATCGTCACGAGACCAATCGTCTTCGAACGCTTCCTCGACCGTCGAGGTCAGCGTCCACTCACCGTCGAGGTAAACGGTCAGGTCATCGGCGAACGTGCGTCGCGTGCGCTCTCTTCGGATGGCGTCGATGGCTCGATTCCGAGCGGTCGTCATGAGCCAGGCGCTGGGATTGTCGGGAATTCCGTCCTTGGACCAAACGGTCATCGCCCGGACGAACGACTCCTGGACCACGTCCTCGGCCAACTCCAGATTCTGGGGGCCGAAGATCCGGGTCAATACCGAGATGAGGCGCCCCGAGTCCCGTCGAAAGACGGCTTCGATCTCGCGCTCGAGCTGGGGCAATGCGGCTCCGTGACGCCCTAGGGTCGGGAGGGCACCGTGAGCACTTGGCCGGGATAGATCCGGCTACCGCTCATATTGTTGGCGGATCTAAGTTCGTTGACGGTCGTCTCGAGTTCCTCGGCGATCTCCCACAGCGAATCGCCCCGCCGGACCCTGTACTCCGCCGGCTTGGTGAGGGCGAGCGCCGCCACGTACTCGGCATACTGACTCGGGAACAACGCGACGTGATAGTGCGGTGGACGCCGTTCCCGGGATGCTTCGAGAACGCCGGCCCGCTCGAGGTCGAGTAGCACACCTTCGAGCCACTCGCGACAGGCCCGCGTACCGCTGCGCCGGAGGTCGAGGGCCATCCCGGTCGGGTGAACCGATCTCGGCGACGCGTTTCGCGGTTGTCGGGAACGGGGACGAGTCAGGCTCGTGACGACGAGTGGCTCGCCGCAGGCCCTGCGATACTGCGACCCCAGGCGAGAGACAAAGAGGGCCACTTCCGGCCGAGCGTATGGAAAGGAGAGCGCATTGAGGCGATAGTCGGTGCCTTGAGGCACCGGAACCAAGTAGCCGGCATTGATGAAACGCTTCACCTGCGCGGTCGTGTTCAGATACGTGAAGTCGTGCTGGACCGCGACCTGGTTCTGCCGATCGAGCGATCGGGCCGATCCCTTCAAGCTTTGCGCGGCGGTCGGCGCGAAGGCGCCCCCGCCCGTCAGCCCCAAGACGAGGCAAGTTACAACCCGGATCGGGTTGCTCCATGTGTTCGTCACGCGTTCTCTCCACCCCAAAGTCCCCACTGCCCGAGGAGCACTATAGCAAGGTCGGGCCGGGAACGCTCGTGATTTCGACCCCGAACCGCAGACGGAGTCCCACTCCTAGAAGACAGAATAAGCGGCCGGTCCGTTGTCTCGCTCGTGCCGAGGAGTCCCCTGCCCACGGCGGGGCCTTGCTCTCTCGTTGCCGAAACCATTTATTGCTGTTTGTCGTACATATGCGCCTCCGGTCGGTTCGGCCCTCTAGGTGCCTCTTCCGGCCATGAATCCAGAAGGAGGACGATCGTGGCAATCTTACGTGGCGTGTTCGGGGTGGTCGCGGGGTACGCCGTGATGGTGGTTCTCATCACGCTGGTACAGGAAACTTGGTTCGGTGGTGTGGACTTCTATGAGTCTTCCAAGGTTGAACTGGGTGTGGCGGGGCTCTTCACGTGTCTGTCGGCGGTCGTCGGGGGAGCGGTCGGAACCGCGGTCGCGGGGGTGACGACTCGACTCGTCGCGTGGATCCTGTCGGCGTTCGTGAGCGTCGAGACGACGACCCTGATCGTCTCGGGCGAAGCCGGGGGCCCCTTGTGGTTCGATATCATGGCCGGGGGCAGCCTCATCGTCGGCATCTTCGCCGGCGTCATCCTGTTTTTGCGCTGGAAGAGGACCTCCGGTGGTGCCACGAGCGCCCCACAACCGGACGCGGCGTAGCGCGGTGGCCAAGGGAGATCGTCTCGGAGAGTTCGAGCTCATCGTCCTCGCGGCGCTTCTCCGCTTGGAGGGGGACGCCTACGGGATGGCCGTCAGACAGGAGATCGAAGCACAGAGCGGTCGGACCGTCGCCATCGGATCGGTCTACAAGACGCTCGAACGCCTAAAGCGAAAGGCCTTTGTCGAGTGCTACGTCGGGGACCCGACGCCCGTCCGCGGCGGACGCGCAAAGCAGTACTTCCGGGTCACGGGGGCGGGTCGAGGCGCGCTGGAGACCTCCGTGGGCACGCTCGGCCGCATGATCGAAGGCTTGGAACTCGGCTGGAGCGCGACATGATGGGCGGACCGGCGAGCGACTCAGCCGCCGTATCGCCGCCTCGCGTCGCGACATGGCTGCTTGAACGGTGTCTGCCCGGCCCGGCCGGAGCGGCGCTGCTCGGCGACCTGGAGGAGGAGTTCAGGACTCATGCGGTACCTGGTTGGGGCATCGCGAAGGCCCAACGGTGGTACTGGACGCAGATCCTTCGCTCGCTCTGGCCTGCCCTGACATTTCACGTGCATGGTCGCAGCGCGGGTCGCCTGGTTGCCGCGGTGTTGCTTGGGGTCGTGACGTTGTTCGTGCTGGGCGACCTCCTCATGTCGGCGGCGGTCGCAGGCTTGGACGTCGTTTGGCCACCGGCTGGCGCCCCCGGGCCACTGAGCGAAGCCGCCTATTTGGTGGGGATGCTACCGGCGTCGATCCTCGGCGGGTACGCGGCCGCGTGGCATGGGGGACGCAACGGAATCGCCGCTGGGCTCGTCGTGGCCGCGATCACGGTCTTACCGCTCATCGCCACGGTCCTTTCAGCGTCGTGGACCTACGTCGGTTGGTCGCATGCCGCTTGGTTCTTCGTCGGCCCGATCGGGATCGTCTGGGGCGCCATGCGCTACGTACGGAAGCATCCAGTCGAATGATCAAGATCTCGAGAGCCGTCGGCGCCGTGATTCTGGGCTACGTGCTGGTAGCGGGCGGTCTATCCCTCATCGTCATGACGTGGTGGATCAACGAACAACTCCCTGTGTCCGTCCCGTGGGTCGCTGCGATCGTGGTTGGGCTCGCGGTCCTCGGCTGGGTGGCCGGCAAGACGGCTCGGCTGGTGGCCGGTGAGTTCGCTCGCACCTCGGCCTTGGTCCTCGCCGCGCTCACCACGCTCGTGATGACGGCCAACATCATCCTGAACGTCGCTGCGGAACCCCTTTGGTTCAAAACAGCCGTGCTCGTGGTCACCGTCCCGTGCATCATCATCGCGGGTTTGCGCGGTGGATCCTCACCAGCCGTTCGGGCCGCGGAGGGTTCGGGACCACAGAGTTGAGAGGTCTCGACACTGCGGCGGGGCTGCCGACGCCCGGGTTTCGAACCGGGAGAATCGCGACACGCCCCTCAGCGAGGCACTTTGTGGCTGTTGGTCGAACCACTCCCTAGGAGCCCAGATGTCCAGTCGTCGAATCGTCCGCGCCCCAACCCCGTTGGCAACCAGCCTTGCGGCAATCGTTCTTTTCGGGTTGCCGATCCCTGTACTCGCGCAAACCAACCACGATGCTGGGGAGACCTCTCGGTTCGATTTTCTGCGCATGGACGTGGAGATGCCGTCCCGACCGTACAACCTGGATGCCGCAGATCTCGATCGAGACGGGCATTGGGATCTCGTGACGGCAGACCAAGTCGCCAACACGGTGTCGGTGTTGATGGGACTCGGCGACGGATCTTTCGAGACGCCGGTGACGTTCGATGTGCCGGAGAATCCCGAGGCGCTGGTGGCCGCCGATTTTGACGGCGACGGGGACGCAGATATCGCGTTTGTGAGCGCCGTGCCGGCCAACTTTTCGATTCTCTTCAACGAGGGCGGCGGGGAGTTTCATCTCTCAGGGCCGACGGCCGTGGGCGGAAGACCGCATTCGATCGCAACAGGCGACTTCGATGGCGATGGCTCGAACGATCTTGCGATCGGCAATCTGAGTGGTCCGGACCTCGCGATCGCGCTCAACGATGGCTCGGGCGTCTTCCACATCTCGGAACGACTCTCCGGTGGCGCGGGGGTCGAACGCGCCATGATCAGCGACTTCGACTCGGACGGCGACCTGGATGTGGGGGTCACGAGTCTCACCGACGGGGAGGTTGCGATCCACCGAAACGATGGCTCGGGGGTGTTCGAACGACGCGACGGCATCCCGGCCGGCACGCGACCGCACATCGGGGCGTCGGGCGACCTCGACGGAGATGGCGACGACGAAGTGATTCTGCCGAGCTCCGGTACAGGGGAAGTCCTCATCTTCGAGAACGACGGAAGGGCGGACCTGACCCTTCAATGGACGATCCCGCTACCGGAGACGCCCTGGGCCGCGGTCGTTTTTGACGCAGACGGGGATGGCGACCAAGACGTTGCGGTCGCCGACTATTCTGGCCACCGGGTGGCGATCCTCGAGAACTCCGGCGCCGGCGAACTGAGCCCGGCCATCTGGATCGAGGTCGGCCAGCAGCCGCACCAGATCGCGGTCGGAGATTTTGACGGAGATGGACGGCTCGACCTGGCTACCGCAAACGATGCGGAGAACAGCGTCACGATCTTGATCAACCGGAGCGATCGAGACTGACGGACGGGCCGGCGCCCGGCCTCAGATCGACTCGAACCCGAAGAACGTTTCGCGACGTCGCAGGCGCGCCCTGGCTGCAGCGGGGTCGGTCGCGACAAACTGCACGACGGTGCCCGGTCTGGCCTGAGCCAGGAGATCCAGCGCCACCGGATCCACCGAACCCAACTTCGGATAGCCCCCAATGGTCGGTCGATCGCGCATGAAGACCAGGGGTGCGCCATCCCCGGGCACTTGCACGGTTCCGTCGATCAGCGGAACCGAGTCCAACTCCTTCGGCCCCGATTCGAGGTTCGCGCCCGCCAATCGCGTGGCGACCCGATCGCTCGCCTCTCCGACGACCCAGGTCGTCGACATGAATCGCACGTGATCCTCGACGGTAAATTGCTCCCACTCGTAGCCTGAGATAAATGGGAGCTCGATCGAATCGGCCGGGCCCGCTCGGTATTGGATCGGCACGCTACGGGGCGGCGAGGATCGGGAGCCACCCACCCAGAAAAGAGGTTGGCCAGACTCTAGCGCGCGGTCTAGCGGCGACGGAAGTCCATCGCGGATCACGATCGACGCAGAGCCGAAAAACTCAGGCGCGGCGAGTCCGCCGGAGAAGCCGACGTAGGCCCGCAGCCCACTCGAACTATATCCGAGCCGAAGGGTCTGTCCGGGCTGGATACGGACGGTGCGCCAGTTGCCCGCCCCGCGCCCCTCGACGGTTGCTTCGCAGTCCGCCCCCGTAAGCGCGATCACCGTCTCGCTTTCGAAGGCGATCTTGAGTCCGCCCAACGTGACCTCCAGCGCCGGCGCGTCGGGAGCGTTTTCGAGCAGACGGTTGGCCCACAAGAACGCTCTTTGATCCAGGGCTCCACCGGGGGCCAGCCCTTCACGTCGGCCCTGCCTACGACCCAGATCCTGAATCGTGCACAGCGGCCCGGGGCTCAACAGCGTCGCGTGAGCGCTCAACCGGCCTCGGCCTCGTATTCGTGGCGAGCGATCGGCCGAAACTCGACCCGGCCACCGGGCTCGAAACGGGTCAGGCGCGTTTGGGCGTCCGAGAAGAATGAGGGAGGAACTCGCCCGATGAGCTGCCAACCGCCCGGACCCGCCGAGGGATAGACGCCTGTCCTTCGATCGGCCAGCCCGACGGACCCCGCCTCGACGCGCGATCGAGGAGACGGCCGGCGGGGCACGGCAAGCTGATCATCCAAGTCCCCGAGGTACGCGAAGCCGGGGGCGAACCCGGTGGCCAAGACGGTATAGACCGTGCCGCTATGCAAGCGCGCGACTTCTTCGTTCGTCAATTCATTGACGCGTGCGACTTCGCTCAGATCCGGCCCCAAATCGGGATCGTAGCAGACCGGAATCGAGATCGTCGGACCGTCGATGAGCGACACGGTCTCATGGAGACACCGCTCTAAGAGCGGGCCCATGACCGCCTCGACGTGCTCGGGGTCCCAGTCCTTCGCCGCACCTTCGATGAGAAGTCGGTTGAAGGCCGGGATGGTCGCGCATAACCCCGGCAGCGCTTCTAGCGCGGCGCGTTCGAGGCTCAGCACGCGCGCAATGCCGTCTTGATTTGGCGTGACCGGGAGAGACACCAGGGCGCTACGCGGTCCCGGAAACTCGATCATGAAACTCGGGGGATCAGCTCGCGGATGCGTGTCAGCGCTGCGTATGCGGCCGGGTTGTCACCGTGTACGCACAAAGTCTCCGCGTCGACGGCGAGCGGCCCACCGGGCGTATCGACGACCCCTTGCAGCAAACTTTGAACGTGGTTCGCGACCAACTCGGGGTCGTGCAAAACCGCGCTCGGGTTTGATCGCGCTTGCAGCCGGCCATCAGCCGCATACGTGCGATCGGCGAAGGCTTCGAACGCCAATGCGAGACCGGTGTGCGCGAGCGAGGCGGCGTGCCGTTTTCGATCGGGTGTGGCCTGAACGACGAACACCAGAGATGAATCCACCGCCGCGACCGCCTCGGCCAGGCGCACCATCAGGGCCTCGTCGTCCATCATTGCGAGGTAGAGCGCGCCGTGCGGCTTCACATGGTGCAGGACGATGCCCAACGATTTCGCGATGGCTTGGAGAGCGCCGATCTGCGCCTGGATCTCGTGTATGAGCGAATCGACCGGGCCTTCCCGCCTTACACGGCCGAAATTCCTCCGATCGGCGTACCCCGGGTGCGCACCACAGCGCACGTCGTGTTCGCGTGCCAGCGCCAGCGTCCGCGCCATCACATCGGGGTCCCCCGCATGACCACCGCAGGCAATGTTCGCCCAATCGACCAACGGCATCACCGCCGCGTCGTCCCCCTTCTCCCAGGGGCCATAGCTTTCCCCCATATCGCAGTTCAGTAGCATGACCGGAACATAGCGAGCCGGATCGGGCGCGCCCAATCCATCTATAGCGCGGCAGCGCGTGCGAGCCGCATGATTCCGTCTCCGTTTTCTACTACTTCCAGCAAGGGTCAGGTCGATGACGACGAAGCGCGCGGTTCTTTTCTTCATGGCGTTGGGTCTTGGAGCAACTCAGGCTACGGCACAGGACGACCACATGGAGATCGCGAAGCGCGTCCTGTCGAGCGTCCCCTTGTTCGATGGGCACAACGACCTTCCCTGGGCCATCCGCGAGGCGGATGCGTCGAGAGACGTGCGGGCGTACGACATCGCGAGCGAAGCTGCAGGTCATACAGACTTGGCACGGCTACGCAAAGGCATGGTGGGCGCTCAGTTCTGGTCCGTGTACGTACCGTTTTCGGCGACGGAGGAAGGCGCGGCCCGCATGCAGCTCGAACAAATCGACATCGCCCTCCAAGTGATCGCCGACCACCCCGAAGACCTCGAGTTCGCGGGCTCCGCGGCTGACGTGATGAGAATCTTCCATGAGGGCAAGATCGCTTCGATGATCGGGATGGAAGGCGGCCACGCGATCGAGAACTCACTCGGCGCGCTGCGAGCGTTCTACGCGCTTGGCGCTCGCTACATGACGTTGACTCACAGTAGCAACATCGATTGGGCGGACTCCTGCTGCGAACCCGCCGAGTTCGGAGGCCTTACCGCCTTCGGCCAAGAAGTCGTCCGCGAGATGAACTGGGTGGGGATGATGGTCGACATTTCCCATGTCTCGCCCGAAAGCATGCACGACGCGTTGGATGTCGCGGAAGCCCCCGTGATCTTTTCGCACTCGTCCGCTCGAGCGGTGACGGATCACGTGAGGAACGTTCCGGACGAGGTGTTGCGTCGACTACCGGATAACGGCGGGGTCGTGATGGTGACGTTTGTCGAGTCGTTCACGAACGATGAAGTGCGACTGTATGACGGACCTGCGGCAGCTGCCCCTCGCTCGACGCTTGCGGACGTGGCGAACCACATCGAGCACATTCGAAACGTGGCAGGTATCGACCATGTGGCCATCGGAGGCGACTTCGACGGAATCGATCGAGGCCCCGTCGGACTCGAAGACGTGTCTACGTATCCGGCGCTGTTCGCCGAGTTGTCGCGCCGCGGCTGGTCGGAGTCGGAGCTGCGTCAGCTAGCGGCCGGCAACATGCTCCGAGCCATGCGGGCGGTGGAGGCCACCGCTCGGCGC
>JAJCZV010000196.1 GCA_029262175.1 Gemmatimonadota bacterium | reverse complement strand
TCGTGGGCTGGCGACCCGCGGCCTCGGTTCGATGGGGCGTAGCCGCCGGACTGACGATCGCGATCCTCGCGGCCTCGAACGTCGCCTTCCAGCCGAGCCGGGCGATCGAGTCCGATGCCGAAGACTGGCGAGCGATGGGTCAGTTCTTAACCGGTGAGACTCCACGGGACTCGCTCCGCGCCGCCTCGAACCGTCCCCGGGTCATGACGTGGTACACGCGAATCCCCGCCGCCGGACTCCCAATCGGTTCGCTCGAGGTCTTTCTAGCTGACGTTCAGCGACTGGGGGTGACGCGAGTCGTCGTGTCCCGGCAAGTCTCCGAGGAGAACGCGTTCAAGAGTTGGGAGCGATGGAAAGGCGAGCGTCCAGAGTTGTTTCGGCTGCTACATACGGAAGGTGAATTGGAAGCCTACGAGATCGTGTCGCCTGGGCCTTGATCGATGCTGCGGTCGCGGGGACTTAGCTCGTTAGCTCGTACTCGCTTTGGACAAGACCGCTCGGGTACTGACGCGTGGCCACATGCGTAAAAGAGATGTCTGTATCGAGCGGGCCAAAGAGCGGGATCCCGGAGCCGAGGAGCACCGGCACGCGAGTGATGATCATGCGCTGGATCAGCCCGGCGCGGAGGAACTGCTGAATGGTGACGCCCCCATCCACGTAGATATGTTCGAAGCCTCGTCCCTCCAGAGCCGCCACGACATCGGCGGGGTCTCCAGACATTCGCTCGACGATGGCACCGGCGGGCGGTTTCTTCAGGTCGCTCGAGCTGAGGACGAAGACCGGCTTCTCCCCATGGAACCAGGTATCGAAGCCCTGCACGAAGTCGTAGGTCTTACGGCCCCAGACCAGTGCGTCGACCGAGGCCAGAAACTCATCGAAGCCATGCGGTTCCGGATCGTCTGGCAGGAAGTCGAGACCACCGTCCAGACGAGCGATAAAGCCATCGAGGCTGGTCGCTATGAAGACGGATCCTTTCATGCTGTATCTCTCCGCTGTAGTCCCTAGGAATCTACGCGCAACCGCTCTACCGATACGAACGTATCCGCCTTCATGCGGCTTCGATGCAAGCGCTCGGTGACCTCGACGTTCACGTCGACGTCCGCTCCGAGCGCGTCGCGAAGGTCACCTTCGAGCCCTCGAAGCTCGGGGTCGGTCGGCCCAGCCAGCACCAAGCGGATTCGAAACGCGTCTCTTCGCTCCTGAACGATCTGAAACCGACGTACCGGTAGTCCGCTCTTTTCGACCACTTCGCCGAGCGTGTAGCCGTGGATCCGCCGGCCGTCCGGTAGCGTGAAACGATCCGTCACCCGACCGTCGATCGAGTGGAGCAGACGATGCGGCCCCGGACCCTGAGCCACCTCGACGAGATCTCCAAGTCGATAGCGAATGAAAGGCATCGACCATTGGTGGAGTCCGGTGAGATAGATTTCCCCGCGCGGGGAGGGTAGGCCCTCCTGCAGTACTTCGACGATCACCGCTTCTTCACAAAGTCGGTATCCGTCGTGTCCCGGGGCTTCCATACCGATGAAGACGATCTCGGTACATCCGTAGATGTCGGTGACCGGGCACCCGAAACCGCCCTCGATTCGATCACGGTCGGTCGCGGACAATCGTTCCGCTCCCGTCAAGACGCGCGCGGCGGCGATTCGTGACCGATCGGCGTCCCCCAACTCGACGGCGAGTTCGGCCAGTAACGATGGCGGGCCGCTGATGAGATCGGGTCTGAACGCGGCGATGCGCGAGACGATGTCTCGCTTCGACATGCGCCAATCGAGATTCAGACGCGGCATCACCCCCAACCGTTCGTAGGCCATCGGTCGGGTCTCAGAGCGGAGCGCCTCGGGACTGAAGTGATCGATGTTCACCCGTCTCGATCGAAGCCCGAACCCCCACGCGCCCACGGCTTTCGCGCGATAGGCGAGAAGCAGACGCTCTTCGGACAAGGTTCTGCGGACCGTGAGCGGAGCCCCGCTCGAACCACTCGTCTGGAGCACCCGGTTTACGTGAGGGGCGAGCCCGCGCGCGCACACCTCCTCGGCGGGAAGCAGCTGAAGGTCGGCGCGCTCGGTTACCGGGATCTTGCCGAGATCTCCGATCCCGCGAACGTCGTGCGGTTGAATCCCGGCCGCTTCGAACCGCTTTCGATAGAACGGCACGTGGTCATGCGCATGCCGGACGAGCGCGCGGAGACCAGCGCCCTGGAATCGCTCGAGTGCATCCCGATCGCGGAAGGGCGGGCCAAACAATCCCCGCAACGCGGGTCGTATGACGGGACGCGCCAGCACGTGACTACTCCGGAGACCGGGGTACCGCACGAGCCGCGACAAAGCAGCCCGTGACGTACTTGAGCGGTGTGTGCTCGAGTCGTTCGGCCCAGAAGAACGCCCGACGCGTGAGACGCTTCCACGGCGCCCAACCCACGCGCCGCGCGAGCCGGGTCGCGGCGACGCCGACGAGACGGGGGTGTTGGATCAACGTCGTCGTGTCCTCGACCGTGAAGCCGGCCCGGTCGAGCTCACCTCGCATCTGGCGCATCGAATACGAACGTCCCAGGAAGTAGGGGATGCGGCCGGCGCGTCCGGCAAGACGCAGCAGCGGGTCGAGCACGTTGTGCCGGTTGTCGAGCGTCAGAATCAAGACACCCTCAGGTCGAAGCACGCGTCGGATCTCGCGCAGACTTCGGCCCAGCTCGTCGGGCACTGCGAAATGGTCGAGCGTCGATGGTGAGAACACCACGGCGATCGATCCCGTCGCGAACGGGAGGTGACGCACGTCGCTCGTCACGAATACGATCCGGTCACCCGCGGTTTCGTCCCGTGCTTGACGTGTGACCGCCGACGATACGTCCATCCCGATTCCGTCCTCGCCTAGGTGGGGGACCTCCTCGAAGATCGCGTCCACGCCGTTCGCCTCTTCAAACAGGTCGGTCTTGAGGACCAGTCCGGGTGGTCGTGACGTCGCCCAGCGCTCGAGCATACGCCGATAGGCTCGACGCTTGAGCGTGGCGAGCAGGTCGTCCATGTAGTGGGCGTCACGCGCGGACATCCCGCGGTACACGGCATCCCAGTAACCGGAATCGTGCGTCGTATCGGAGCGTCGGACGCTACGGACTGTGGCCGGCGGTGCGCGCCGAAACCCGCGGCGCCAACCGAGGAGCCACATGACGCCCTCAATCGCGTAGGCCCGCTCGCCGGCACCGGTCAACGCTCGAAGCGCAGCGATGTTGTCGAGATTGACGGCGAAGACCGCCCGTCGCCCTCCCGCCGCCTGCAAGCCTTGATACGCATATGCGAAGAGCGCGCCGGCTATGCCTTGGCCGCGGTGCGAAGGATCGACGAAGACCTCGTACAGATAGTAGTCGTCCGGGTCGAGCTCGATCGTACGTCCGAGATACCCGATCCGTGCGTGGCCACGTGCGGCCCACGCGACGGCGACGGCCTGCCCCTCTTCCCACGCGACATAGCCGTGTTCATGGTTCGCGAGACGAGACGCTGCGGTGTCCGAGCTGATCTCTGGACGAAGACGCTGGAGGGATCCGACGTCGGCTGCATCAGTCCATCGCGTGAGCTCGATCCCGTTACGGACTCGGACGGGGGGCAGCGTCGCGTCGAGGGGGCGCTCGAACAGCAGGATCCGGCGGTAGCACGTCTCGCCGAGCACCTTGAACCCGAGCACCGAAAGCCCCTGGGCGCCGAGGACTTCCTTTCCGCGTCGAAGCGCCGAGCGCGCCGTCCACGCCCCCCGGCGAGGGGCGTGCTGATCTGGATCGGTCGCGACGGCTCTACTCAATTCTGCACGACTCGGGCGTCATTCTGCACGACTCGGGCGTCGCAAACGAACGAGCCGGGTGAGCTTGAGGTCGACGGGATGTCATGATCCGAGAATCGGGCTGCGCACAGGGTTCGGCGCAAGTCGCGGCGTGAGCGGACGTCGACATGAGGGTACTTCTTTGACGAGTCGATGACCCCCGCGGGGATCTTCGAGGGGCTCTTTCGCCGGTCTCGTCAGCGTCCCTACAATGCGTACACATGGCCACACGAAACGCCGAGATCCCACCGACGACCCATATCCACTGCCCGATCTGCGGCGGGCCGCACGAGTCCGACTTCCACGCATTGCCACACACGCCCGAGTTGGCCCGCACACCCGAGGTCGAGACCGCACAGCCGGTCGCCCCCGTCGAGGCCGTGCTCCCTGACGTACCAGCGGCCCGTCCTGCGTGGGCCATAGAAGTAGACGAGTTGGTCGCACGCCGCTCGAAAGCGGCCAAGTCCGAGCGCGCGCGTCGGATTGAGGCGAAGGTGGGATGGCTGCGGTCCAGGCGGGCGGCGGCTGTGGTGCTACTTTCGGCCGCGGGCGGGCTGGCCGCCGGTGGGTTTCTATCGAGTCGGACGGACGAGCAGGGCATCGCGAGCGGGCCCGCTCGAGAAAATCCGCAGGCCGTCGAGGGCGGCCGACAGTCCGTCGCCGGCGGATCGCCGCCTATGGAGTTTGCGGCTCCGCGGGACGTCGGTTCGGACGTCGCGGCAGCCTCGCCGGGTTCAGGCGCCCGGACGGAGGCTGTTCAGGTTGTCGATGGCGGCGCGCAGCTCGGGGGCGTTGCGGCGGCGGTCCCAGGCAATGAGCCGGCCCCGTCGAGCGTGCCGGAGGTCCTCGCGCCGGAAGTCCTCACGCCTCAGGTCGCTGTGCCCGAGGTCGCCGTTCCATTGGGACCGACCGTCTCATCGACGTCGTTCGAAGCGGAACCTTCCGCCAACCTGCTGCCCCCACCGATCACGACCACAGAGAACCGGCCGACGGACGGGCGGTCGCTAGCTGCGGTCGATACGCCCCCGACGCTGGTCAACACGAGTCGAATACAAGCGCTGATCCCGCAGTACCACCCCCAGATCCTCAAGGATGTGGGCCTCGGCGGCAGCGTGGAGATGTGGCTCTATGTGGACGAGTCGGGCGCGGTCGCGCGTCACGAAGTCAGGACCTCTTCGGGCAACGATCTACTCGACGCCGCGGCCGGTCGGATCGTGAGTCAAATGCGGTTCTCGCCGGCCATGAACCGTGACCAAGCCACGGCGGTCTGGGTACGGCAGCAGCTGACGTTCCCGTCGGGGCCATGATCGAGGGCCGTGATCGCGGGTCATGATCGAGGGCCGCCGGTGCCAAAACGTTTCAGATGAAACGTTTCAGCTGAAACGTTTCAGCTGAAACGTCTGTCAGCAGGAGCGTCCGATTTGGCCGTCGATCGGACGATCGCGGGCCCGCGACCGCTAGCTCTTTTCGCTCGTTTCGCGCACGCGGTAACCTCGACTACCGCCGCCGGGGCGTGTCCTTCGGCACGAACTTCGTCAGCCCTTGGATCGGACCGACTTCACCCGCGTACACGTTGCCCTCGGCGTCGGCCGTAACGCCTTCACCCATCGAACCCACGCCGCCCATGCCCGACGCCCGCTCCGATTCGTGAGCCGGAACGAAATACCACACCTCACCTGTACGGGCACTGCCCACCCGTAGTCCCTTTTGCCAGCCACCCGGGTTGTAGTTCTCGTCGGACTCGGAGTCGATCGCATAGAGCACATCGTTCGCGTCGATGAAGATCCCGCTGTTCCGGCTGAACTGATACCACGTGTCGAGGTGGTTTCCATCCTGATCGAAGATTTGGATACGGCGGTTGCCCCGGTCAGCCACGAACAGTCGACCCTGCGAGTCGAAGGCGAGCGAGTGAGGTGACCGAAACTGCCCGTCGGCGTAGCCCCACTCGCCGAAGCTCATGATGAACGTGCCGTCCGGCGAGAACTTCGAGATCCGGCTCTTGGCGTTCGGCCCGGCCTCGTCCATGTACTGCGCGCTGTGCGTCTCCGCGACGAAGATGCTCCCGTCGGGCGCCACGATGACGTCGTTGGGTTCGGTGAAGTGGGTCGGAGGGTCTCCCGCCTCTCCGGCCACACCCAGCGTCATGAGCAACTCGCCGGTCGGGCTGAACTTTCTGACGATGTGACCGTTGCGAGGGCGGTTCGGGGATCGCTCGCGCTCTCCCTCGTTCGGCGACCTCGCGTCCGCGATCCATACGTTCCCCTGCGCGTCCACATCCATGCCGTGGGGCCACGTGATGAGGTCCGCACCGAAGCTCTCCACGACGCGTCCATCGGGGGTGAGTTTTACGATGGGGTCGACGCCGGACTCCGCGCACGAGTTGGTGCCGCAGCGGTCCGCCGCCCAGATGTGCACACCGTCGATGTCGGTATGGATCGCGCTGACCGAACCCCAGCTCCTCCCATCGGGGAGCACTCCGAAGCTCCGGATGATCTCATAAGGATGCGGTAGGTCGTTGACGGGCTTTACGGCCGCGTGCTCGGCCGGGCCGGTGGCGCCGCGCTGCGCCGACGCGTCCATCGGTCGACCCAGGCTCAGCAAGACGACGGCAGCGATAAGGGGAAGACGTGGGACAACGTTAGACGTGCGGGTCATCGAGTTCCTCGGGGCGATTGGGCGGCGATCCGACTCCAGCGTCAAAATGTGTCCCGTCAGCCGCGGCTCGGCCAGAGCGCGCCGCTCGCTGTCGTGCGCCGCGATCGCCGGACGGCCAGTCCGACCTTCGCATGCTCGAGCTCGATGGCTCCAAGCTCGAATCTGCCCTCCACGTGCGCGGGCGTGTTTCCAGGGATGTCCACGGCGCGAACGACGAAAGTGGCGACGCGGTCACTCGTGGTCGCGAAACCCGCGCAGCATAGGCGCCCCCCAGAGTTCAGGATGCCGATCCGGACGTTGCCGTCTCGCTGAGTGTGGGTGAGCAAATAGAAGATCGGGGCATACGCTTCATCGTGATCATGCCAGTGGAGCACCTGTGCGGCGAGCGTGGGCTTGGTGAGCCGGCCCGCCAAGTCCCCTGACTCGACCAGGTCGCGATTCAGGACCACCAACATCTTTCGCGGCCCGCAATTCAGCCGATACGCGTGCTCATGCGCCGCTGGCATCCCCAGCGGTTCGAAAGTCAGGGAACGCTGGAGAGCCTCGCGTTCGGCAGGCCGCGCCGGGCGCATCTCCAAATCGCGCGACCGACGACCGGGGGTCAGCAAGTTGTCTCGCGGCAGGCGAACTTCATAACCCTCGACGCCGTGGCGATAGGCCAGAAGCGTGACGGCGAACTTTGCTTCGCGTGCGAGCCAACCTCGGAGACCATCCTGCATGCGCGCGACTCGTCGGATCGTTTCTTGGTCTCCTATCCGTCCCAACGAGCGTAGGACGGCTCCTCGAACCAAGGGGTCTCGAACACGGAGGCTGTCCTTGAGCGCTGCGAGCGCGGGAGGCCGGTCGATCTTCCCCAGGTAATGGGCCGCCGTTTGCCGAACTACGGGCGCTTGCCGGCGGTCTCCTAGAACCGAGCGGAAGACCTGCGTGCGGCGACGTTCCGGGTGACGCCACAACCAACCCAGGGCGCTGTTGGGCGAGACGGTTGGATGGTCGCCAGCGAGCGCTTTGCGAAGCTCTCGCGAGTCGGGCGATCGAGTGAATCGATCCAGCTGAGCCGTACTCATCTTATGGACAACCTCCATGCATCGAGTCGCTGCTCTTGATGAGGCTGATCTCTTCCGGTCTCCACTTATAGGGCGGCTCCGGAAATTGGAACGTCATCAGGAACGACCGACTTCCGAGATGGTACTCGACGCCCAAGAAATGACCGAGTTCATGGGCTAGGCCGATACCGGAGCCCCAATGTCCGAGCAGGCTCACCGCGAGGCCGTCTCCCTTGGTGGGTGTCCCGCCGCCGGAGCCGTAGGTGATGGATCTCACGAAGAAACAATCCACGCCTCCACCGAAGGCGCTCCAATCGTCGATCAAATCCTCCGTCTCGCACGGACTGTCGAGCGACATGTAGCTCCCTGCCTGGGCGACGGTGATGAACGACCATTTGACCCGCCCGATGCCGATGTCGAGTCCATCGTACAGTTCGCGAGTGACTTGGACCGCCACGTCGATCTCGATGTTCTCCACTTCGTTGAAATCATCTCCGCCCACACGGATGATGTCGAGGTCCACGAAGCGCGTCTCGAGCAGCTCACACTGTCTTCGGAGGGAGAGGCGGCCGGGATCATCCGACGCGATCGCTTCCGCCGCCACCGAACTCGTCGTGAGATCGATGTTGATCGGTTTGTGTCCGTAGCTCCCCGTTCGATAGCCGTAGAAGTCCCGGACGACCGAGAAACTCCCGGTCACTCCTATGCAACCTGCCGCGCCACGAAGTGAAGTCGCCATCGGCGCTACCGGAGGGTGACCAAGGTCTCGACGAGCCCGCGCCCCTCGGGCAGCGGGCTGAGCGCTTTGCCCACCACCGCACCCATGGCGGCCGAATAGTCGGTGACACGCATCGCGTGGCCCGAGGTCTCAGACGTGGTCAGCAGATCGCCAACTTCGACAGCGCCGTAGGACGCGTCGGCCATGCACTCCACCCGACCGAGGACGGCCACGGGCACCCGACGGTGGGAACTCTTGCGGTGACCGAGCACGATCGCGGGCCGGAATCCGCCCGCCCCCGAGACGACGCCGACCACCCGACGATCGTATGCCCGGTCCGCTCGGGCGACCCGGCTGCCCTGTCTCGCAACCATGACGGAACCGGGCTCGGTGCCGTCGTCGTCCGTCTCGAATTCTTCCGCGCAATCTGCGTTGAACATCAAGATGTCCCCCGATTCGCCGTCCAGTCTGACCCGCTCGGTCCCCTTCGCGTTGGTCAGTCGGATCTGCCCCTTGTCTCCGTCCACGCGAATTCGGTCGCGACCCTGACGATCGCGCACGGTAATGTCGCCGTCATGTCCCATCTCTCGGTCACGTCCGCCCCCGCCGAGTGTCAGGTTCCCGTTCTTCCCGAGGACTGCGAGGTTGTTTCCGTTCTCATCGCGCAGGCGCAGGGTCCAATGTTTTACCTTGCTGCCTTCCGGACCGATGGTGGCTTTGGACGCGCCAGAGGCATCGTTTAGATGGAGCTTCCCTTCGTATCCATTCACCCGCACGCGTGTCTTGCCGTCATCTCCCTTGAGGTAGATCTCGCCGGTCTTGCCGTGGTCGCCCATCGTCAACTTGGCCTGCCCCGCCCGCAGATCGACCGTCGCCTTTCCTCCGCTCAAAAGCTTTAGCCAGCTGTAGGTCGTGCTCAGCTGAACCGTTTCCACGCCCGCCCCGTCGAGCCCGATGAGCCCGTGTGTCATCAAGCGAAGTCGGTTGGCGCCGTTTCCATCCGCCAACGACAACGATCCGAACGAACCTTGCCCTCCCCACTTCGCCACCCCTTGGGTGCCGTAGAAGATCATCGTTTGTTGGCTGTTGTTGTCGAGTAGCTCTAACAGTCCTTGGAAGGTCGTGATCGGCGGCATGGTGCGTCTCCTTGAGGTGGATCGGCGGCAGCGTCAGCGTCCGCGACTTGGCCTTGGAGGGCTTTCGAAACATTCATCGCAACCAAGCGCTGACGCCAGAGGCGCACCTAGGTCAGTCCACGTCATTCGAAGCCTTCACTCTTTCCAGTCCGCCGTCGGTTGACCCCGCCAGATCCAGCCGATGTAATCCACCATCTTCGGGCTTCCACCGATCTTCCGAATGCGCGCTTGGATTTGAGCTCGGTGGTGCGTGCTATGTGCCGGGACCTGATACACCGCGTCGCCGAGACATGCCGGAGTCGCAGGCCCCCCGATTTCCTTCTCGATGAACTCCGTCCAAGGGACCGATATCACCTGCCGAAGCTTCTCCTCCGTGAGTCCCGCCACGAACCTGGCCGCTTCGGGGTGGTACGACCGGCCCCAGTCCCGGATCTCGGCCAATCCGCCGAAGTCGTCCCGAGTCGGCATCGACACCTCCTCTCCCTGCCATATGGAGAGCCAGGCGTGCTGCACCATGTGGAGATGCAACAGGCTATCGACGACGTAGTCGTCGCGACTCACCAGCGTCTCGCCCTGCACCGTCTGCCATACGAGCGCATCAGCCCACTGCATGTGGGAGTAGAGCCCGTTGAGAAAGCGGTTTTGCATGGCCCGTCAGGATCCGTCGATGCCAAACTCGAGTTGGCGGTTGTACTCCGCCTCGTCGAAGTGACCAAGCGAAGACAAGATCAATCCATCTTCGCTCAGGGTCCATTCTTCGTGACCGCTGAATCGGACGGCGTGACCCATCCCACCCGGACCCGTGTTGGTGCCGATGAACGTCCAATGATACTCGATGGCGCTGTCCGTCCGTAGCGAGTCCATGAGCAGAACCATGTCCGGAAACGCGGTCATGAATCCCTCGGCCACGCCCCTGATGGACTCGCGGCCCGTCGCCGGCTCTGCGTCATTCACCTTCAGCGAACCGTTCTCCTCGTAGAAAGCAGCGACGCTCGCCGGGTCTTGGCTGTTCCAGGCGGCCGTGTATTCAGCTCCGAACTCGCGCAGTTTCTCGACGTCCATCTCCATACCTCCTGGTGTGCATCCCATCACGGAGACGAGCCCCCAGGCAGCGACCTGCCGTGATCGTCGTACCCATCTCTCGTTCATGGCTGGTAATCTCAAGGCCCTGGCGTTCGATTATGCTTCAGTTATCGCGTGCATGGTAGCGTAATAGTGCTGTTTTGCTCGAGAACCTCAAGGCCCGACTGTGACCAAGAAGAACTCCAAGGTGAACGCGTACGTAAGCCGCGCGCAGCGGTGGCGAGACGAAACCGAAGCGCTGCGCACGGTCCTTCTCGACTGCGGGCTGAACGAGGAGCTGAAGTGGGGCAAGCCGTGCTACACGTTTGAAGGCCGGAACGTGGCGATCATTCAGGGCTTCAAGCCGCATTGCGCGCTCATGTTCTTCAAGGGGGCGCTGCTGAAGGATTCCGAAGAGGTTCTGGTCAAACAGGGCGAGAATTCGCAGGCGGCCATGCGGATGGAGTTCACCGACGTGGGACAGGTGTCCGAGATGGAGTCCACCCTGAGGGCCTACCTCGCCGAGGCCATCGAAGTCGAGAGGGCAGGGCTCCAGGTGGATTTCAAAGCGAAGCGGGAGCTGTCATTCCCGGACGAACTCGTGGGCGCGTTCGAAGAAAACCCCGAGCTTAAAGCGGCGTTCGACGCCCTGACTCCGGGGCGGCAGAGGGCATACAATCTGCACTTCTCGGGGGCCAAGAAGTCCGCGACACGAGCGACCCGGATCGCGAAGTGTTCGCCCAAGATTCTTGCGGGGAAGGCGTTGAACGATCGGTAAGCTTGAAGACGCGTCTTCGACGATGATCGCCGGTCACTCGGGCTCTCCCGGGAGCGCCAGCTGATCCGTCGGGAGCCACGAGTCAGACGAGGCCGAGTAATACTGTTCAGGAATTGCGTATCGCTTGGTCAGCGTGTTCTCCCGTTTTTGCGCCGCGGAAGAGATCTCCTCCGCCAGGTATCGGAACCAATACCCCGTGCGCTGGCCGTTCACCTGCGACGCATATATGTAGAACTGGAGGCGCTCCCAGTAATCGGGGATGAACGGATACCAGATTTCACGTACGAGCGCCCGGCTCACGGATCGATACCGGTACGCGATTCCTAGCTCGGTAATAATATCCATGAAGATCTTGAGCTGAACATGCAGGTTCTCATCGTCGGCTAAGCGGACGAATTTGTCACGGTCACTGCCCGACTGACTCAGCCATTGGTTGACCGCGCTCCGTATCTCGACCATGTCTGCGCTGTTCATCCGCTGAATGAAGGTCATCGCGCTGGCTATCCGAAAATGGCGTATGGTGTACGCCAGCGAGGCCGTGGTCAGGGCGAACCCCAAGGTCCACCCGATGATCGGCAGCATGTCCGTCACTCGAGAGCCCTCTCTCGAGGTGCCGACTCTCCCTCAGGCGGAGACGCGGACTCGCAATCATTCTGCTCACGAGCCACGATCTCCTTGTCCTCGGCGCGACGTCGACGTCGCGTCGATTCCTTCACCTCGGCCGTGAATCCCCAGTGTTCCATGTTGGAATGGCCACGTTTCCCCCCACTACCACCTTCGGTCGGGCCCGAATGTTTGGTTCGTCTGGCACCGCGCGGCTTGGTCGACATTGGTCACCCGAGGTTGTAGTTCAGTTAGACCGGCTCAGCGGGCTCAACGGGCTCAGCCCGCGTAGGCCGACTCCAGCGCCGCAATCTCGATCTTTCTCATCTCCATCATGGCCTGCATGGCGCGATCGGCCGCTTCCCGATCCTTAGAACCGAGCAGACGCGAGAGTGGCTCCGGCACAATCTGCCAAGACATTCCGAATCGGTCCTTGAGCCACCCGCACTGTCCTTCCTCCCCTCCATCCGAGGTCAGTGCCGACCACAGCCGATCGGTCTCGGCCTGGTCTGCGGTCGTCACGGATATCGAGGCGGCCTCGGTGAAGTTGAACTGCGGTCCGCCGTTCAACGCCTGGAACGGAGCGCCCGCCAACGTGAACTCCACCATCACGGCGGGGCCATCCGGCCCGAATCGCGTGATCGCCCCGATCTCCGACCCCGACACGAGCGATGTGTAGAAACTGACTGCCTCCTCCGCGACCCCGTCATACCACAGGCACGTCGCCACCTTCGGTTTCATGTGTTGCTCTCCCCTGGGTTCCGTCTTGGCTTCCGTCGTCGCGAATCAGATCCGCCAGATCCAACGGGCGCGTGTACATGTGTAGCTGACCGCTCGCGTCTCGCGGCCAAAGCTCGCGCGGTCGATCATAGTATAGTTCCAGACCATTGCCATCCGGATCCCGTAGGTACAAGGCTTCGCTCACGCCGTGGTCAGACGCTCCGTCCAAACCCACGGAGTGCCGAGTGAGACGACGCAGTGCCTCCGCCAAGGCGGCGCGACTCGGGTAGAGAAACGCCGCGTGGTAGAGTCCCGTTGATCCCGATGGCGGAGCGACGCCGCCCTTGGATTCCCACGTGTTTAGCCCCACGTGATGGTGGTAACCGTCGGTGCTCAGGAAGGCCGCGTCGTCACCGATCCGCTGCGTAACCTCGAACCCGAGCACCTCGGTGTAGAACCTGACCGCGCGTTCCAGATCCGACACCTTCAGATGGACATGTCCCACGATCATGTCGGGCCTACCTCGTAAGAGAAGCGGCAGTAACCGATCTCCGCCGCGTTGTTTATGAGTTCGGGGCGATTGGCGATCCGACCCCAAGCGTCAAAAAGTGTCCCGTGAGCCGCTGCTCGGCCAGATCGCGTTACGTAGGTGCGTGGCCGACACGACATCGTTGAGCGGATCGAAAACTCCCTTCCGCCCAACGGTTTGCCCGTACTCGACCTCGCCGCGGGGCCCCCAGGATGCGGCGTTTCGACCGCTTAGGGCATGATCTGTGCGCCTAAGGCCTGTTCTCCCGGGTCTCCGGTGACGCTCATCTCACGGCATGTCCGTGAGAGGCCACGGATGACGCTGGAGGAAGGGGGCGAACATGTCAGGACGCATCGGCAACGACGCGATCAGACCGCGCGGATACAAGAAGGTCGCGCACAGACTCATCGCGCCGCTTGGGGCGTCGCTCGTCGCTGCGACGTTGGTGATCAGCTGTGGAGGCGATGGTCCTTTCGCCCCTCCACCCCCCGAACAAACGTCTTCCGACACCAGCCGAGACAGTCTGGCACAGGCTCAGGCTAACCAAGCCCGACCGCGGGTCGTCCGGGACCAATACATCGTCACGTTCCGGCCCGAAGCCAACGTCCCGCCGGGTCTCGTCAACGCGTTGAGCGCCCAGCACGGTCTCCAGGTCCGACACAGGTTCGACAACGTGTTACACGGTTTCTCGGCCGTGATACCGAGTGCCGCGATGCAGGGGCTCCTCAATAACCCAATGATCGCATCGATCGAACCTGTCGGAGTCTTTTATCTCGAGTCGCCGGTGCCGACTCAGAACTCTGTAGTGGTCCCGATGAACGGACTGCGGCTTCGTCTCGTTGCCGACCAGCTGTCGTTGAGCGATGGCGCGCCGGTGAGTTCTTGGCCCAACACCGGAGGCAGCGAGGGCCCGGCTACGCAGGCGGTGCAGAACCGGCGACCGACGTTCCATGCCGCAGGCGCGACGGGGCAGTTCGGCGGACGGGCCCACGTCGGTTTCAGCGACGGCGGCGGCCCGGCCGACTTTCTCGAAGTCACGGGGGTCAGTTCGCACGGCTCGGCAACGCTCGTCGCAGTGTTCAGTCAGAGCGACAAGGCCAACCACAACTACGGGCTGTTGGCCGTCTACGGGACGTCGAACAGTCGCGGCACATTTGCCACCATGTTCAACACCGGGAC
>JAJCZV010000195.1 GCA_029262175.1 Gemmatimonadota bacterium | reverse complement strand
GGCCAGCGAGGGCGCCGGCCTGGGCACCCGATTCCTCGGTCACGTCGAGCGATGTCGGGTCTTGGTCCATCTGATCGACGGCATCGAGACTGACGCCGTCGAGGCTTATCGAACGGTCCGCAAAGAAGTCATCGCCTACGGTCACGGCCTCGCCGAAAAACCCGAATTGATCGCGCTGAACAAAATTGACGCGATGACAGACGAAGTCGCCGAGACCGAGCGCCAACGCCTCGAGGATGCGGCGGGGAAGCCGGTGCTGGCGATTTCGGGAATCGCCAAGAGCGGCGTCGAGGGCTTGGTTCACAATCTCTTCACCATGCTCGGCGTCGGCGTAGTCGAAGAGGAAGAGCGAAAAGAGTATCTGCCTTGACCTCCTCGGGCTCACTCGCCGCCGCCCGGCGGATCGTCGTCAAGGTCGGTTCGGCCTTGCTCGTCGATGAAACCGGCAGCGTCCACCGCAAATGGCTGGGCTCCCTGGCCGAGGATCTGGCGCGGTGTCGTGGTCGGGGCCAGGAGGTGATTATCGTTTCCTCCGGCGCGATCGCCGTCGGCCGCCGCCATCTCGGCTTGTCCGAGGGGCGGCTGCGGCTCGAAGAGAGTCAGGCGGCGGCGGCGACCGGCATGGCCCGCCTCGCGCACGCCTACCAAGAGGTCCTCGCCGAGCATGATCTGACCGTCGCCCAGGTGCTGCTGACCATCGATGACACCGAGGACCGTCGCCGCTACATCAACGCCCGCAACACCCTGGAAGCGCTTTTGAAACATCGCGCGGTACCGTTGATCAACGAGAACGACACCATCGCCACCGACGAAATCCGCTTCGGCGACAACGACCGCCTCGCCGCCCGCGTCGCCGCCATGGTCAGCGCCGATCTGCTGATATTGCTGTCCCATATCGATGGGCTTTACGACGGCGATCCGACCGGTCGTGACGACGCCCGGCATATTCCCGAGGTTCGCGGATCAATTAGCGACGAAATTGCCAATATGGCCGGCGCGTCGATGAGCGAAACCGGATCGGGCGGCATGGTCACCAAACTCGAGGCGGCGCGAATCGCCATGGGCGCCGGCGCCGGCATGGTGATCGCCCAGGGCACCGGCGACCATCCGCTGAAAAATATCGAAGACGGCGCGCGCTGCACCTGGTTCGTTCCGGATGCCAACCCGAAGACGGCGCGGAAGAATTGGATCGCCGGGGCGTTGAAGCCGATGGGCGCGATGATTGTCGATGATGGCGCGCTGGCGGCCCTGAAATCGGGCAAAAGCCTGCTGCCAGTCGGCGTCGCCGAAGTCGAGGGGGCGTTCGAGCGCGGCGACGCGGTGATTGTTCGAACGACCTCCGGAACCGAGATCGCGCGCGGCATCAGCGCCTACTCGGCCGCCGACGCGGGCCGGATCATGGGCAATAAAACCAGTGAAATCGAAACCATCCTCGGTTACCGTGGTCGCGACGAGATCATTCACCGCGACGATCTGGCGCTGAGTTGAAAGTAGGGCGATGACCGACGACGCCAATATCCCGGAGCTGATGAAAAACATCGGCGAACGCGCGAAACAAGCGGCGCGCGGGCTCGCCATGGCCTCGACGCAGTCGAAAAATACGGCGTTGCGGGAGGCGGCGGCGAGTTTGCGCCGCCGGCAGAACGAAATCCTCTCCGAGAACGCCAAGGACATGGCCGGCGGCGAGGAGAAGGGATTGACCTCGGCGATGCTCGACCGGCTGCAACTCGATGAAAACCGTATCGAGGGCATGGCCCAAGGGTTGGAGGCGGTCGCCGAGTTGGCCGATCCGGTCGGCACGGTCACCGCGCAGTGGCGGCGGCCGAACGGTCTGCAAATCGAGCGCCGGCGGGTGCCGTTGGGCGTTATCGGCGTGATTTACGAATCGCGCCCAAATGTCACCGCCGACGCCGGGGCGCTGTGCCTGAAGGCCGGCAACGCGGCGATTCTTCGCGGCGGCTCAGAGAGTTTCCACTCGACCGGCGCGATCATGGAGAGCCTTGCCGAGGGCCTCGCCGCGGCCGACTTGCCGGCAGCGTCGATTCAGCGCGTGCCGACGACAGACCGCGCCGCTGTCGGCGAGATGCTGCGGATGACCGATTACATCGACGTCATCGTGCCGCGTGGCGGAAAATCGCTGGTCGAGAGGGTTTCGGCGGAGAGCCGGGTGCCGCTGTTCAAGCACCTGGAAGGCATCTGCCACACTTACGTTACCCGCGACGCCGCGCCGGAGATGGCGCGCGACGTGGTCGTCAACGCCAAGATGCGGCGCACGGGCATCTGCGGCGCGACCGAAACCCTGCTGATCGACCAAGACGCGGGGACGTTGGGACCGATCATCGCCGGGCTGATCGACGCTGGTTGCGAAGTGCGCGGCGACGTCGAGACCCGGGCGGTCGATGCGCGGGTTCTCGCCGCGACAGAGGAAGATTGGGAGACGGAATACCTCGACTCGATTATTTCCGTGAAAACCGTCGCCGGGCTCGATCAGGCGATCGACCATATCGAGCGCCATGGTTCGCACCACACCGATTGCATCATCACCGAGAACGCCGAGACCGCCGAGGATTTCCTGAACCGAGTCGACTCGGCGATTGTCCTGGTCAACGCCTCGACCCAATTCGCCGACGGCGGTGAATTCGGCATGGGCGCCGAGATTGGAATTTCCACCGGCAAACTCCATGCGCGCGGTCCGGTCGGGGTCGAGCAATTGACGAGCATGAAATATGTTGTCCGTGGTCAGGGGCAGTGTCGGCCCTGAAGATGGCTTCACCCCGGCGTATATCCATTCCCTCGGTGGTCGACAAGACGCCCGACGGTCGCAGGATCGGCTTGCTCGGCGGCTCATTCAATCCGGCCCATGAAGGGCATGTGGAGATCAGCCTGCGGGCCATGGAACGGCTCAAGTTGGATGCCGTATGGTGGTTGGTCTCGCCGCAAAACCCGCTGAAACCGGTTGACGGAATGGCGGCCCTCGGACAACGTGTCGAGGCGGCGCGACGGATCGCCGGCGACGCCGGGATTCTGGTCACCGATATCGAGCGAACCTTGCAGACGCAATACACGGCGGACACCCTTGCCGCCTTGAAAAGACGGTTACCGGGGCTTCATTTCGTCTGGTTGATGGGCGCCGATAATCTCGTCGCCATGCATAAGTGGCGAAAATGGGGATCGATATTTCGCGCCGTACCCGTTGCGGTTTTCGCCAGACCAACCTATTCTCTCCGTGCCGAGAGTGCGCGCGCCTCTCGGCGTTTCGCCAGATTCAGGATCAAGCCCTATCGGGCGGCTTCCCTGGCGAAGATGCGGGCGCCGGCCTGGGTTCTCTTCAAGGGGCCGTTGAATCCGGTGTCGGCGAGCAAAATTCGCGACGCGATGAAATTGGACAACTGAATAAAGGAGTTT
>JAJCZV010000194.1 GCA_029262175.1 Gemmatimonadota bacterium | reverse complement strand
CTTCAGATCGTGGACACGCTGGCGGGAGCGCTTGGGCTCCCCGAGTGGGCGGCGTCTCTCGCGCTGTTCTTGCTCATCATCGGACTGCCGATCGTACTGGCGACCGCGTTCGTTCAGGGAGGGATGCGTTCGAAGCCACTCGTCGAGAATGCGGGAACGAAAACGGTCGGGGACGAGGGCGGCGAAGTTCTGGCGGCGACTCCGGAACCAGTCACCGGAGCGGCCTCGTTGCTCACTTGGCGCAATGCGCTGGCTGGAGGCGTCGTCGCCTTCGCGCTTCTCGGTTTGGTTGGGACCGCTTGGGTGATCTTTGGAGGCGGCTCTCTACCCAGCTCGTCGCTTGGAGGGTCGGACGTCAACCCGAGGTCGCTTGCGGTCCTTCCGTTCGCATCGGTTGAAGAGGAAAACGAGTCGTTTCGAGTCGGCGTGCACGACGCGCTACTAACGCAGCTCGCAAAGGTCGGCGACCTCCACGTCATCTCGCGTACGTCGATGCTCGAATACGACGGGACCACGAAACCGATGCGACAGATCGGATCCGAACTCGGCGTCGCGCGCATACTCGAGGGCAGCGTTCAACGAGCGGAAGACATCGTCCAGATCAACGTCCAGCTCATCGACACGTCAACCGATGGTCACGTGTGGGCGGAGACGTACACGCGAGATCTGTCGGCCTCCAACCTCATCGCCATCCAAGGCGAGATCGTTCGCGACATCGCGCGTGAGCTGGAAACCGTCCTTGCCCCAGAAGAAGAAGCGCAGCTCGCTAGCGTGCTTACCGGAAACCTAGAGGCGTACGATGCGTTCCTGCGCGCCCGCGACGTTCAGCAGCGGGACACGCGAGAGGGTCGACTAGACGCCGTGCAGTTACTCGAACGAGTCGTGGAGATCGACCCTTCGTTCGCGGTCGCGTGGGCCCACCTCGCGATCGCTCACGCGGATGTCTACTTCTACGGATACGATCGCAGCTCTGATCGTGCGCAGCGCGCGCGTTCCGCCGTCGATCGCGCCTTCGCCCTCGACCCATCGCTGCCAGAAGCCCACATGGCGATGGGCGAGTACCACTACAGGATCAATCGCGACTACGACGCCGCGTTGCAGGAGCTTCAGAGCGCACGCGAACAGATGGGCGAGACCTCCGAGCTCGTCGGTACGATCGCTTCGGTGCAGAAGCGTCGAGGTGATTTCGAAGCCTCCATCGACTCGTATCGTCAGGCGGCTGCGCTCGATCCTCGCGGCCTGGTCTGGGGCCACAACGAGGCCCAGTCTCATGCGCTGCTAGGCGCGTTCGACGAGGCCCACGAAGCCGTCGATCGCGGGCTGAACTTGGACCCCGATAACGCGGCCGCGTGGTACATCAAGCTCCTCATTGAGCTGGCTGCCTCAGGTGACGTGGACAGGGCGAAGGCCTTGGTTCGACAAGCCACGGATGCGGGAGCTGTAACCTCGCTCAGTAGGAGCTGGCTGGCGCGATTGACGCGCGACCCCGCGGACGCTTTGGGAGCGATGGATCGCTATGCCGAGATCCGGGGGACCCAATACGGCGAGACCCCACGGGCGGTGCTCGAGGCGAGACTGCGCGCGCTCGGAGGCGAAACGGAACGCGCGAGGATCCTGTTTGACTCGGCTCGCGTGATTCTCGAAGACTTCGTCGAGACCCAGCCGGGCAACCAGCGCGCTCGGCTCGACCTCCCGTACGTCTATGCCATGCTCGGCCGACGCCAGGACGCGCTCGATCGGGCGGGCATCGCACTCGAGTTGTTGCCCGAAGATGCGTTCGAGAAATCGGCGTGGCTCTCCGATCTCGCGGAGACGTACGTGCTCGCCGGGGAGGAGGAACAGGCGATCGATCTCCTCCGGACCATTATGAGTCGGCCACATATGCCCATCTTGTTGAACCTTGACTCGCGGTGGGATGCACTACGCGACAACCCCGACTTCCAGGAACTAGCCGCACAGGAGCAAGCAGCCTGGGACGCCAATCGATGAGCGGACCTACGGCGCATCCGATGAATCGCTTGACCCCGGAAGCGGCGCGGTTCGACCGCGTGGATGCTCGCCTCGTGCCGGCATACCAGGCGATGGATTCTCGCCAGAGACTCGCCGCCGGCTTTGCCGCGTGTGCGCTCGTGCGTGCGCGACTCGAAGCGCATCTGCGAGGGACGCGTCCCGAGTGGTCCGAAGAAGAGGTGAAGGCGGAGATCGCGAGGAGATATCTTCGTGACGCCAGATGAACTACTCCGTGAGGTGGTGAAGATGCTCGAGGCGCTCGACGTGCCTTACGCGATCGGCGGTTCGGTCGCGAGCATCGCGTATGGCGAGCCGCGAGCCACGCTCGACATCGACGTCGTCGTAGACCTCGACGCTCCTGACATCGCGCGGCTGATGGATCATCTCGATCCGGACGTGTTTCATCTCGACGCTGAACAGGCGGCCGACGCAGTGGCGCGAAAAGGTCAGTTCAACGTCATCGCCCCGAAGGCCGGTCTCAAGATCGACTTCTTTGTAGCGGGAGATGAGATCGAACTCAGGCAGATCGCAGACCGACGTCGTCTTCCGGCGCTCCCGGATCTCGACGCGAACTTTTCTCCTCCGGAAGAATTGATCCTGAAGAAGCTCCAGTACTTTGCCGCGGGAGGTTCGGACAAGCACCTAAGAGACATCGCCGCGATGCTCGCGATCTCACCGGAGGAAATCGACCGGGCTGATATCGCCACACGTGCGGCAGATCTCGGCCTGAGCGATTTATGGCACGTCGTGTCGGCTGATGAAGGTGGCACACGATGAAGAAACTCATCCACGAGATCCATCGACGCTCGCTGTGGCAGGTACTGGCCATCTATCTGGGCGGGTCTTGGCTGGTGCTCCAGGTCGTCGACACGATGGCCGGGGCGCTCAGCCTGCCTGACTGGTCCGCGTCCTTCGCCTTGTTCGCCCTTGTCATCGGTCTTCCGATCGTCCTTGCGACCGCGTTCGTGCAGGAGGGCGTGACGAAACGCAACGCGGCTGCGGTGCAGGATGACGTCGAGCGCGCGCAGACCGCTTCGTCGGAAGCCCCTTCCGAACCGGAGTCTACGCCCGGTCGACATCTACTGAGCTGGAAGAACGCGATCATCGGCGGTCTCGGGGCCTTCGCACTCCTCGGTGTCCTGAGCGCGGGCTGGCTCGCCTCCCGATCGCTCGGGGTGGGTCCCGCGGCGACACTCGTCGCTCGTGGCGTTATCGATGACCAAGCGACCGTGGTCCTCGCCGACTTCCAGGCGGCCGATCGGGAGGTGGCTGGCGCGGCCACGGAAGCCCTGCGCGTCGACCTCTCTCAGTCCAATGCCGTCAGGCTGATGGATCGGGCACTCGTCGCCGAGGGCCTCGGCCGAATGGGACGGGATCCGACCACTCCGCTCACGTCGGACGTCGCCCGCGAAATCGCGGAGCGCGAAGGCGCCGCCGGCATCGTCGCTGGTGACATCGGGCGGGCAGGCGTCGGGTACGTCTTCTCCGCGCAGATTCTGTCGGTAGACGGCACGACGTTGACGTCTCAGCGCGAGACGGCGGCGGATTCTACGCAGGTTCTCGACGCGATCGAGAGGCTGTCGAAGAGACTCCGAGAGCGTCTGGGCGAGTCGCTGGGCTCGATGCGGGCGTCTCCTCCGCTCGAACGCGTGACGACGGCGAACCTCGAGGCGCTGCGACTCTTCTCCCGGGCCGAGGGGTTGAAAGCGATGGGCCAGCCGGGTGCGCGACCTTACTACGAGCAGGCCATCGCCGCCGACTCCGGCTTCGCGATGGCGTGGTACGGGCTCGGGATCATACTCAACAATTCCCAGACCGAGCGTGGGCTCACGGTCGAGGCGTTCACGCGCGCGTACGAACTGGGCGATCGGCTTACCGAGCGGGAACGTCGTCTGGCGACGGCGCACTACTATGGCGATGTCCTGTTCGACCAGGACCGGGCCGCGATCGAACTCGACGCGTTGCTCCAGAACGATCCGATGGACCGGGCAGCGATTGTCAGCCTCGGCGTGTACGCGTCCGAGGCCCGTCGGTTCGATCTCGCCGTGAAGTCGACACTCCAGAGTCTGGCGCTCAACGCCGATGGGTACGTCCCGTCGTGGTGGAATCTGGTCCAGGGCCGAATCAACCTGGGCCAGTTCGCCGAGGCGCGCGCCGCGGTGGATTCGATCGAGCGCCGCTTCGGGCCGGGGCCCGGACGCTACACGGGTTCGATCGTCGCCGGCGCCGAAGGGGACTTCGAGCGGGCTGACAGCCTGCTCGTCGCGATACTCGGTTCTCCCGCCGCGGAGGACAACGAAGAGTTCGTGTCTCGGGTCGAAGGGGACCTCGCTGCGCTCTCGGGCGCGCGAGGGCGTGCGCAGGAGGCGTCACGTCACCTGGCATCCGCAGCACGTCTGACGCGGGTCGCTCGGCCAATCGCGCACTGGCAGGACATGATCCAGTATGCGTGGATCGAGCTCGACCTGCGCGGAGAGCCCCAACGCGCGCTTGCACTTCTCGACCAGGCGGAGGCGGCCGTGCCGCTGCAGTCGCTCGCCCCGCTCGATCGACCGTACGCTGCGCTCGCCGAGCTCTACGCGCGCAGCGGCGAGGTGTCCAGCGCCAAGCAGATGATGAGCGCGCTCGAAGCCGCGGTGGATCCCGAGCTGCGGCGCACGGACGGGCACAACATGGGACGTGCCGAGGGCGAGATCGCGTTCGCCGAGGGTCGATACGGCGACGCGGTCGACGCCTTCCACCGAGCCGATTTCGGGTTCTGCACGGTTTGTGCGCTGCCAGGTCTGGGGGCCGCCTATTCCGCCATTGGGCAGACGGACTCCGCGGTCGTGATCCTGGCTCGTTATATCGAGACGCCATACTCCGATCGGTACGCTTCCTATGCGTACCCGAGAGGTCCGGCGCTCGGCCCGATCTTGGAGCGCTTAGCTCAATTGCACGATGAGCGCGCGGAGTACGACGAGGCGGCCAAGTACTATGCGATGTTCGTCGAGCTCTGGGCCGAAGCGGATGAAGAGCTTCAGCCTCGGGTTAGGGCCGCGCAGGCCCGCCTCGAAGAAATCCTGAGCGAGATCGGCTGATGAAGAACTTGATCCGCGAGATCCATCGACGCTCGCTGTGGCAGGTACTGGCCATCTATCTGGGCGGGTCTTGGCTGGTGCTCCAGGTCGTCGACACGATGGCCGGGGCGCTCAGCCTGCCTGACTGGTCCGCGTCCTTCGCCCTCTTCGCCCTCATCGTCGGTCTTCCGGTCGTCCTTGCGACCGCGTTCGTGCAGGAGGGCGTGACGAAACGCAACGCGGCTGCGGAGCAGGATGACGTCGAGCGCGCGGAGACCGCTTCGTCGGAAGCCCTTCCTGAACATGAGTCTACGCCCGGTCGACATCTACTGAGTTGGAAGAACGCGATCATCGGCGGCGTCGGGACGTTCGCGCTCCTCGGTGTGCTGAGCGCGGGCTGGCTCGCCTCCCGATCGCTCGGAGTGGGTCCCGCCGCGACGCTTCAGGCAAGAGGGGTCATCGACGACAAGGCCCTCGTGGTTTTGGCCGACTTCGCGTCCGCGGACCCAGAGCTGGGGACGGCCGCGACGGAGGCTCTGCGCGTGGACCTCTCACAGTCCGGCGCGATCCGCCTCGCCGATCGCTCGCTCATCTCGGAAGCCCTCATCCGGATGGCGCGAGATCCGGATGAACCGCTGACGGCCGAGCTCGCCGAAGAGCTCGCGCGACGCGAAGGCGCGGGCGCCGTCATCCAGGGGCAGATCAGCCGGGCCGGGGACGGATACGTGTTCTCCGCTCAGGTCCTCTCGGCCGAGGATGGCAGCACCCTCACCTCTCAGCGGGAAACCGCCTCGGATGCGAGTGGGGTCATCGACGCAATCGAGGGGCTCTCTCGAGAGCTCCGCGAGCGTATCGGGGAGTCATTGGGATCGATCCGGACGGGCGAGCCCCTGGCCCGGGTCACCACCGACAACCTCGAGGCGCTCGAGCTCTATTCCCGCGGTCAGCGGATGAGCGGTCGCGAGGCCCTCCCCTTCTATGAAGACGCGGTCGCGCTCGATTCGGGCTTCGCGATGGCCTGGAGCTCGATCTCGGTCCTCCTGAGCAACCGCATGTCGGAGCGGGCCCGAGCCCTGGAGGCACGCACCCGAGCCTACGAGCTTCGCGATCGCCTGACGCGCCGTGAACGGCACCTCACCTCCGCCATGTATTTCATGCAGGTGGAGGACGATCTCATGCGGGCCGCCACGGAGTTTGAAGCGATGCTGGCGCTGGATTCGCTCGATCAGACGGCGATCAATAACGCCGGACTGATCTACGGCGAGCTGCGTGACAACGAACGGGCGGAACAGTCCTATCGCCGGTTCATCTCGTTGAACCCCGATGAGTTCGCGCCCGGCTACTGGAACCTGGTGCAGACTCAGATCCACCTCGGGAAGTTCGACGATGCCTGGACCACCATCGACACGGTGGCCGCACGCTTGCCCGGAGCTCCGACCGCGTACCTCAGTTCCATCGTCGCCAGTAACGAAGGGGACCTGAAGCGGGCGTCCGAACTCCTAACCGAGATGTTGGGCGCCGGTGGGTTCGCTCGAGGCTATGGCGATCTCGGTGCGATTGTCGGGACGCTCGGCAGGCTCGGCGAAGCTCGACAGTCCTTCAATGAGGCGATCTCCAGGAGCCGCGATGGGACCCCCGACGAGTATTGGGAACATCTGCTCCAGCGCGCTTGGCTCGAGCTCGCGGTAGCGGATCGGCCGGACGTCGCGCTGGAGGTGATCGAGACGGGCGAGGCCGCGGTGCCCCTGGGCTCGATGTCGGCGCTCGACCGTCCCTATGGATCCTTGATCGAGCTTCTTGCGCGCGCCGGACAGGGCGAACGGGCGCGGGCGCTATTCGCGGAGATCGAGCGGGAGATCCCGCCGGAGTACCGCCCGGCCATCAAGACAGAGATCGCCCGAGCCGATGGCGAGATCGCGCTGATGGCGGGCGAGTACGAGGACGCCATCGCCGCCTTTCGGCGTTCCGACACCGGGTACTGCGAGATCTGCCCGCTCCGCGGCTTGGGGGCGGCGTACGATCGGGCCGGTCAAGCCGACTCGGCGGCGGCCGTCTACGCACGGTACGTCGAGACCCCGTTCCCCGACCGCTATGCTTCGTATGCCTATCCGCTCGGTCCGGCACTGGGGCCGACACTGGAGCGTCTGGGCCAGCTGCACGAAGAACAAGGGGATCTACAAGAGGCGGCCAAGTACTATGCGATGCTCGTCGAGCTCTGGGCCGAAGCGGATGAAGAGCTTCAGCCCCGGGTCAGGGCCGCGCAGGCCCGCCTCGAAGAGATCCTTAGCGAGATCGGCTGATGAAAAACTTCATCCACGAGATCCATCGACGCTCGCTCTGGCAGGTGCTCGGCATCTACCTGGCTGGTTCATGGATCGCGCTCCAAGTCGTCGAGCAACTCACCGAGGCGGCCGGGCTGCCCGATTGGGTGCGACCGTTTTCGCTCGTGCTCTTGGTCTTGGGTTTTCCGATCGTCATGGCGACGGCGTTTGTCCAGGAGGGGTTGGGCGCGCGCCACGCCGAGTCGCCGACCGAGCCCACTTCGCCTGACTCATCGCTGGCCGATGCCAGCGAGGTCGCGCTCGCGCCCCCGCCGCAGCCGAGCCGACGGCACGGGCTCTTCACCTGGAAAAATGCGCTGATCGGCGGAGGCGCCGCGTTCGGGCTCCTCGGTGTCCTGACCGCGGGATACCTCTTCATGAGGACCGCGGGGATCGGGCCCGCGGGGACCCTCATCGCGGCTGGCGTGCTCGACGAGCGCGATCCGATTCTGGTCGGTGATCTTCAGAGCGTCTCCGGCGACCCGACGATCGCGCGGACCGCGACCGAAGCCCTCCGCGCCGACCTGGCCGAGTCGCCGACGATCACGCTTTTGAGCCCCGACCGCATCAAGAACGCGCTCGCACTCATGCTGGCCGAGCCGGGCGCCCCGCTCGACCGAGAGGTATCGCTTCAGATTGCGGCGCGCGAGGGAGTAAAGGCGATCATCACGGGAGAGGTGAACGCGGCGGGCAGCGGGTACGTGATCACGGCTCAGGTGCTCTCAGCCGACGGCGGCGGGGTCTTGGTCTCGAGGCGCGAATCGGCGCGCAACGACGACGAAGTGATTGAGGCGATCGACGCGCTATCGAAGGGGATTCGGGAGCGGCTGGGTGAGTCGATCAAATCGGTCCAGTCGAGCCCCGCGCTCTCTCAGGTGACCACGGCATCTCTCGAGGCCCTTCGCCTCTACCAGGAAGGGAACGACGCGATCAATTCGGGGATTCCCGACGATCGAAGACGTGGCCACGCGCTGCTCGAGGAGGCCGTGACCATCGATCCCGAGTTTGCGAGCGCCTGGCGGAAATTGGCTACCGACCTCGCGAACCCGGGTGGAGGGCCTAACTCGCGCTCGAGGGCGACCGAGGCTGCGATGCGGGCATACGAGAATCTCGACCGCCTCACCCCCAACGAGCAGGTCCGCGCCGAGACGCAGTACCACCGCAACGTGACGGGCGATATCCCTCAACTGATCGAGGCCTATGAGCGCGGGCTCGAGCGCTTTCCCGATGACGTCGCGTTCCTCAACAACGTGTCGGTCTACTACACACAGCAGGAGCGTTTCGAGCGCTCCGAGGAGAACCTGCGTCGCGCATGGGCCCTCGACTCCACGACCCAATTCCACCACACCAACCTCTTCTGGGCTCTCGCTCTCCAAGGGAAGCTCGATGCCGCCGACAGCGTCCTGACGGACGCGGCAAGCCGCCCGTTCATATTCGTTCCCGCCTTTGGCGCTGCGTTGGCGACGGCCCGCGGCAACTGGGATGACGCGGAGCGGATCGTTGAGGAAAACCCGGGGTCAGGGGCGGGGATCAACGGTATCGGGCGCAACATCGCGCTGACTCGGGGACGGATAGGAGAGATCACGGCCGGGGAAGAAGAAGACCTCGCCGAGGCCGAGCGTGACCGCGAAGGCCTTCGGTTCTTGAACAACGCCCTCGGCCTCGTATCGATCAACGCCGAGATCCGGGACGAGCCGCGGCGCGATGTCGATCGGGTCGACGAGGCGCTGGAGAGATACCCGCTCGAGAGCTTCGAAGCGCCGGACCGACCGTACGCTTGGTTGGCGAGTACCTACGCACGTGCGGGGCAAGCGGACCGAGCCCGTGGTTTCCTCGCGGAGTGGGACCGAGAGATCCGGCTCCCCTACGGCCGCGTCTGGGATCAGGACGTACACCGCGCCCGAGCCGAGATCGCGCTCGCAGCGGGCGAGATGGAAGAGGCGATTGCCGAGGCCCGCCTAGCGGAGATCAGCCCCTGTCGTACGCGCTGCCCCGAGTTGGCCCGCGTCTACGATGTCGCCGGCCAGGCGGACTCTGCGATCGCGCTGTACACCCGCTACGTCGAAACGCCCCCGCTCCGCGCACCTCCGGTCCGGACTCCGATGATCGAGCGTCTGGCTCAGCTTCTCGACGAGCGCGGCGACCTCCAAGAGGCGGCGAAGTACTACGCGATGTTCGTGGAGCTGTGGGCGGAGGCCGATGAGGAGCTGCAGCCCCGAGTCCGCGCCGCGCAGGCTCGACTCGAAGCGATCTTGAACGAGATCGGCTGATGAAAAACTTCATCCACGAGATCCATCGACGCTCGCTCTGGCAGGTGCTTGGCATCTACCTCGCCGTGTCCTGGATCGTGCTCCAAGTCGTGGACGTCATCGGGAACAACTTCGGGCTTCCGGATTGGGTTGCGCCGGTTGCGCTCGTCTTGCTTCTGATCGGGCTGCCCGTCGTGATCGGGACGGCATTCATCCAGGAAGGAATGACGGCGAAGGC
Source organism: Gemmatimonadota bacterium (assembly GCA_029262175.1). Classification (GTDB taxonomy): domain Bacteria; phylum Gemmatimonadota; class Gemmatimonadetes; order Palauibacterales; family Palauibacteraceae; genus Palauibacter. Next base: position 5,539 of record JAJCZV010000194.1, on the reverse strand, counting down.
GCCCGAGGCCCCGCCCTCTGCGGCCGCCGATGACGGGGGCGTCGTGCCGTCTGCCCCTGAACCGGTCACCGGAGCGGCGTCGGTTCTCACGTGGCGCAACGCGCTGATCGGAGGCGTCATCTCCTTTGCGGTTCTGGGCCTGGTCGGAACGGCCTGGGTCGTGTTCGGCGGCGCCCGAATCGGCGCCACCGCATCGATGGCCGACGGCGATGATGCGTCTACCAAGGCGGTCGCCGTCCTTCCCTTCACTTCCGTCGGAGAAGAGAACGAGGCCTTTCGAGTCGGGATCCACGATGCGCTTCTTGCGCAGCTTGCCAAGGTCGGCGAACTGCGGGTCATTTCTCGAACGTCGACGCTGGAGTACGACGGTACGACCAAGAACATGCGTCAAATCGGCGAGGAGCTCGGGGTCGCGAACCTCGTCGAGGGAAGTGTTCAGCGCGCGGAGGACATGGTTCAGATCAACGTGCAGCTGATCAACGCGGCCACAGATGAACACCGCTGGTCCGAGTCCTATGTCCGTGATCTTTCCGCGGCGAATCTGATCTCGGTACAGGGCGAGATCGTGCGCGACATCACGCGCGCGCTCGAGGCCGCGCTCGCACCGGAAGAGGCTCTGCGAATCGCGGAGGTCCCGACCGAGAATCTCGAAGCCTACGATCTCTTCCTCATGGCGAGGGACCACCAACAGCGTGGGGGGAACGACGGACGAACGGAGACCCTTCCGCTACTCGAACGGGCGGTGGAGCTAGACCCGGAGTTTGCGCTCGCTTGGGCCTACCTATCCATCGCCCATAGCGACTACTACTGGTTTGGACAGGACCGCACACAAGAACGAACCGAGCAGGCCCGGCAAGCGGTCGACCAAGCCTTTGAGTTCCGGCCCGATCTGGCCGAAGCGCACATGGCCCTCGGGGAGTACTACTATCGGGTCCATCGGGACTATGAGTCGGCCCTCACGGAACTCGCGGTCGCTCGGCAAGGGCTGGGAGATACGCCCGAGCTCCTTACGACCCTGGCTTCGGTGTACCGCCGCCAAGGGGATGCCGCCCGAGCCGCCGACGTCTACCGCCGCGCCTCAGAGCTGGATCCCAGATCGCTACAAATCGATGGGAATCTCGGTCAGACGCTGTGGCTCACGGGCGAGTTCGCCGAGGCGGAGCGCATTTTTGACCGCCTGATCGCGCGCGCCCCCACGTTTGCGGGCGCGTGGACGAACAAAGCTCGTACGAGGTTCTTTGTCTCCGGAGACGTCGCCGACCAAATAGCGGTCCTGGAACAAGCGCGTGAGGCGGGCGTGGAGTATGGGCCCTTTGGCGAGTGGAACATCTTCATGGCGACCAATCGACCCGCAGAGGCCCTCGCCGCTTTAGAAGCCGCCCCCGACTTCATCCCACAGCAGTATGGCAACATCCCGAAGGCCTTTTTTGCGGCAGCGTCGTTGACCCAGCTCGGAGACACCGCGCATGCCCAAGCCGCCTACGATTCCGCGAGGATCGTGCTCGAGCAAATCGTGCGCGATCGTCCGGAGAACGAAACCGCCCGCGTCAATCTCGCCTTTGTGTACGCGAATCTGGGTCGCCGCGAGGACGCAGTGCGGACTGCGGCGCATGCGTTGGAGCTGATGCCGCGGGACGCCTTCATCGGCCCTGGATTCACCCGCTCGGTCGCAGCCATCTACACTACGGCGGGCGAGCTCGATTTGGCCTTGGACCAGCTAGAGGCCATACCAGAGTTCGCATGGTGGGGGAACAACTTCGAGACCGACCCCCTTTGGGAACCCCTACGGGACAACCCCCGATTCGCGTCGCTGGTCGAGCGAGACCGCGCCAAGCGGGCGACGCTGAGGACAACGCCATGACTCGGCGTGGGGGTAGCGCGTGAAGAACTTCATCCACGAGATTCATCGACGTTCGCTCTGGCAGATCATCGGGATCTACCTCGCCGTCTCGTGGATCGTGCTGCAGGTCGTCGACGTCATTGGGAACAACTTCGGACTCCCGGATTGGGTCGCGCCCGCTGCACTCGTTCTTCTCTTGCTCGGTCTCCCGGTGGTCATCGCTACGGCATTTGTTCAGGAGGGGATGACGACAAAGGAACCGCCGAGACCGCGGCGATCTCTCGCAGACGCGGGAGAGGTCGCGCCTCCGCCGCCGGAGACACTGGCAGGACACTCCCGGTGGTTTACCTGGAAGAACGCCCTTCTCGGAGGGGGCGCAGCGTTCGTGGTCCTGGCCATCCTTACGGCCGGCTACCTCTTCATGCGGACGGCGGGAATCGGCCCGGCCGGAACGTTGGTCGCGCAGGGCGTGCTCGACGAAGGCGCGGAGGTCGTCCTCGCCCAGTTCGATAGCTCCGATCCCGACTTATCGGATGTCGTGACCGGTGCGCTTCGCATCGATCTCGTTCAATCTCCCACGATACGCCTGGTCCCTGGGTCCGAACTCTCTGCGGCGCTCGCGCGGATGGAACGTGACGAGGACGCGCCGATCACATCCGAGGTGGCTCGCGAGCTCGCCGTGCGCGAGGGCTATGGGGCCATCATCCAAGGGGAGATCGGAACGGTGGGCTCAGGCTACGTGCTCACCGCAAGTGTCCTCTCGGGCAAGGACGCGGAACCGTTGGCGGCTTTTCGCGCGACGGCGAAAAGCGAAGACGACCTCATCGATGCCATCGAGTCGCTATCGCGCGACATCCGAGACAAAGCCGGCGAGTCTCTCCGCAGCGTTCAGCGCGCGCCGGGACTGCGTCAGGTGACGACCGGGTCCTTGGACGCGCTGCGCGTCTACACGCGAGCCGAGGCCGCGGAGAGCACGGGCGACGAGAGCGCCGCGCTGGAGGGGTTCGAACGGGCGGTGGACCTCGACCCGGACTTCGCCATGGCCTACCGCAAGATCGCCGTCAACTTGGGGAATCAGGGCATCCGCCGGCCCGATGAGGTCGCCGCTTTGAAGCGGGCGGTGGAGCTGCGCGATCGACTGCCCGAGACCGAACGATATTTAACGGAGGCATACTACGCGTCGCAGGTCGTCGGAGATCGTGACGCCGCGATCCGCGCATACGAGAACTTGATCGACGTCGATCCGTCCAACACCGCGGGGCTCAACAACCTGGCCAATCTTTACCGGCAGCGTGATCGACTCGCGGAGGCAGAAGCGCTCTTGGAGCGCGCCTTGGCGGTGGAGACGTACTTCGTTGCGTACCAGAACCTCGCCGATGCCCGGTATCTGCAAGGCGACGCGCTGGGGGCCAGCGCGACGTGGGACTCGGCCGTGGCCTCGCTGCCCCAGGCCGCTTCTCGATTGGAAGCATCGCGCCTCGACCAGGTGCTCAGCTCGGCGGACTACGCGCGAGCGGATTCGCTATTGGCCAGCAACCGGACACGCTTCACCAGGCCCATGGATCTGGCGATCAACTCGAATCAAAGCGCCCAGTTAGCGGGGGCCCGGGGCCGCCTACGAGAAGCCGAGGATCATCTCGAGGGCCAGGAGGCCGGGCCGCCGGGGTTCTTCTCGAACCCGATTCTGGTTGCGAGTCGCCGTGCCCAATTGTCGATGGTGCGCGGTGACCGCTCGACTGCCGTCGGCACGATTCTCGACGCGGTCGAGCGGCACAGGGGCGCGCTCTCGCCCGGCGACCGGTTCTACGCGGCGTGGATTCCGGTTCTTCTGGCGGCTGGAGATCAGGCGGCGGCTGCCGATGCCTATGAGGAGTGGGTGCGAGAAGTCCCAGAGACCGAGCTCGGGGCTGGCGGGGCGGATGGTCGACGCGCAGTGGCCGCGGAGCTTGCGCTCGCCGCTGGCGACATAGACGAGTCGCTCCGCTTGTGGCGGGCGTACGAGCGCGATTGCCCGGGCAGTTGCGCCGTGATGGCTGCGCTTGGTCTGGCGCGCACGCACGATCGAGCCGGCGATGCTCCGTCAGCCGTTCGGGAGTTCGAGCGCTACCTCGAGAGCCGAAGCTTCTTCAAGGCCTTCATAGATGTTTGGCAGCGCGCACCTGCGCTCGAGCGTATGGGACAGCTATACGATGCGGAGGATGACCCGGAGAACGCTGCCAAGTACTACGCGATGTTTGTAGAGCTGTGGGCAGAGGCGGACGAGGAACTGCAGCCACGAGTCCGAGCCGCCCAGGCTCGACTCGAAGCGATTCTGAGCGAGAGGGGCTGAGATGAATCTCTTCCGCGAAATCCATCGACGTTCGATCTGGCAGGTGCTCGGCATCTACCTCGGCGCATCTTGGGTGGTCCTCCAAATCGTCGACACGATGGCGGGCGCGTTGAGTCTGCCGGAATGGGCGCCCTCGCTCGCACTCTTTCTCCTCGTGATCGGGCTCCCCATGGTTCTGGCTACCGCCTTCGTCCAAGGGGGACTCCGCGACGGGAAGCCGGCGAGCCAGTCCTCTCCGGCCGACGCGCAAGCAGACGTTGCACTCGAACCGTCGGCGGCTCCTGCGGGCATGGCTCACCTTCTTACCTGGCGCAACGCAGCCCTCGGCGGTGTCGGAGCTTTGGCGCTCTGGGGCGTCATCGCGGGTGTCATGATGGCGACCGGGGTCGGCCCCACGGGTGGTGATCGCCCCTCCGCGGCTGGCGACCGAATCTCCATTGCCGTGCTCCCCTTCTCGAGTGCCGGCGATGATGATCAGAGCCAGATCTTCAGCCTTGGCATTCACGACGATCTCCTCACCCGTCTCTCGAAGATCGGGTCGCTTCGGGTGACGTCGAGGACTTCGGTGATGGAGTACCGCGAGGGCACCAAGAGCATCCCGGAGATCGCAGATGAGCTTGGCGTCGAGTACGTGCTGGAAGGCAGCGTGTTGAGCGCCGGCGGTCAGGTCAACATCAACGCGCAACTGATCGATGCGCGCACCGACGATCATCTTTGGGCCGAGACCTATAACCGTGCGCTCTCGGTTACGAACGTCTTCACGATCCAAAAAGATCTCGCGCAGCGCATCACGGAGTCGTTGAGCGCGACGCTTCTCCCCGAAGAAGTAGCGGCGATCGAGACGCCCCCGACCCAGAACCTCGAGGCGTACAACTTCTTCCTTCGAGGACATACGTACTTTCAGGAGGGCCCCAGGTCCTACGACTTCGAGCTCTCGATCGAGATGTACGAGAGGGCCGTCGAACTCGACCCGGACTTTGCGGAAGCGCACGCTCGTCTCGCGCTCGCACTTGGGATGCAGTACGAAGTACAACCGGTCGGCGAGCAACAGATGCTCGATCGGGCCTTGGCCGCCGCCGAACGCGCATTCGAGTTGGCGCCCGATCTCCCCGAGACAAATCTCGCCCTTGGCCAGTACTACTATACCGGCGAGCGAAACCTGGACTTGGCGCTCGAGCACCTGACCCGCGCGGGGCAAAACAACCTCCATTCGGCGGAGCTCTTCCATCTACTGGGCGCGGTCCAGCGCAGGAAGGGAGATCTAGACGGGGCCATCGCGAGTTTCGAGGAGCTCGTCCGGATCGATCCGTTGTCGGCGCACTTCTATGATGACCTCGGTGGCACATACGGAGCGGCCGCACGGTGGGACG
>JAJCZV010000193.1 GCA_029262175.1 Gemmatimonadota bacterium | reverse complement strand
GCCAACCCTGTCTGCGACGGGTACTTGGCGGGTCGACATGACCCTCTCGGCGCGGGGACAGGAGTTCGCAATTCCCGTCGGCCAACTCGAGGTGTTCGAGAGCGAGCAATCGCTACCGCACGACGTCGAAGTGCCGCCGGTGGATTTGATTCAACTCCTCAAGGAGCAGCAGTGGTCGATGCCGTTCGAAGTCGCCGTGGCGGCCGAGCGCGACATCCCGAGTTCGATTCCTGCCGCGGGCGAGATCGTCGCGCCGGCCGCGGGGATGGCGCACGTCTCGTCTCCCGTGGCGGGACTCGTGATGGTACGTGGCGCGTCGCTGGCGCCGGGAGATCCAGTGCGAGCCGGCCAAACTCTCGCGCTCATCGCCCCAACCAGCATCGACAACTCCTACGCGCGGCTCCGGGCCGATGTACAGGACCTCGAGCGAGAAGTGGCGCGGGCTGAACGCTTGTTTGCGGCAGAAGCGATTGCGGAACGGCGATTGGACGAGGCGCGACACGACCTATCCGTCGCGCAAGCGGCCCTCTCGACGGTGGGCGATGTGCGCGAGGGGGACGACCCTCATACGTATCGACTCACCAGCCCGATCGGTGGTGTCGTCTCCGAACGTCACGTGGCCGCGGGACAGCGCGTCGAGATCGGTGAGCACGCGTTCACGATCATCAACCCCGCGACGGTGTGGTTCCGCGCCCGAGTGCCGGCCGGTCGCGTCGAAGCGGTGGCCGGGGTGCAGGGCGCCTGGTTTACGGTCGAGGGCGGGTCGCGCGTACATACGGCCGATCGGTTGGTCTCGGTCGGTAGCATCATCGATCCCGACAGTCGCACGCTTCCGGTGCACTTCGCGCTGGCCAATCCAGACCGCCTGCTCAAGGTCGGGATGCTCGCCGAGGGGCGCCTGCTGCTTGGCGATCCGATTCGTGGAGTGGCGGTTCCTACTGCCGCGATTCAAGACGAAGACGGGCTTTCGGTCGTCTACGTAAAGGTCGGGGGAGAAGCGTTTCAGCGGCGTGTGTTGGAGACCGGTCCGTCGGACGGCGTGTGGACGATCGTCTACTCGGGGGTTGGATTGGGAGATCAAGTCGTCACCGTCGGGGCATATCAAGTCCGGCTCGCGTCGCTCGGTGACGCCGAGATTTCCGATCATGGTCACCCGCATTGAGCGCTGAGATGAACGCGCCCTCTCGTGGGGGTTTGCTCGATCGGCTCGTCGGGGCGTCGCTCGAAAACCGCCTGCTCGTCGTGCTCGCGGCCATCGTCGTTCTGGCGAGCGGCGCTTGGGTGGCCGCTACACTCCCGGTCGATGTCTTTCCAGATCTGACCGCGCCCACGGTGACCGTGCTTACCGATGCCCACGGTATGGCACCGGAAGAAGTCGAAAGCTTGGTCACCTTTCCGCTGGAAACCGCCGTCAACGGGGCCGCGGGCGTACGTCGGGTGCGCTCGAGTTCGGCGCAGGGGATCAGCATCGTCTGGGTGGATTTCGATTGGGGCACGGAGATTTTCCGCGCGCGCCAAATCGTGAACGAGAAGCTTCAACTTGCCGCGACGCAGCTTCCGGCGGACGCGAACGCCCCGATCCTCGCGCCCGTCAGCTCGATCATGGGAGAGATTCTTCTGGTGGGGATGAGCGCGCCCGAATCTCAGTTGATGGAAGCAAGAACGGCTGCGGATTGGACGGTGCGCCGCCGCCTCTTGGCCGTGCCGGGTGTCTCTCAGGTCATCCCGATCGGCGGTCAGGTTCGGCAGTATCAGGTGCTCGTCGACCCCGAGCGTCTACGGGCTTTTCGAGTAAGTCTCGACGAAGTGCTCGCGGCGGCCGAGGAATCGAACAAGAACGTATCGGGCGGCGTGTATCGCTCGGGTGGCCAGGAAATCGTGATTCGAGGACTCGGGCGCGCGCGCGATCTGGAGGAAATCGGCCTCACGGTCGTGACGATCCGGGGCGGAACGCCTGTACTGCTCGAGGACGTCGCGGATGTTCGGATCGGACCGAAGATCCGTTTTGGTACCGCAGCCGTGAACGCCGAACCGGCTGTCATCTTGTCGATTCAGAAGCAGCCGGGCGCCAACACGCTGGAGCTCACCGAACGCATCGACGCCGAACTCGATCAGATCGCATCAGAGCTACCGGACGGGGTGGTTTTCGAACGTGATATTTTCAGGCAATCCGAGTTCATTGCTCTAGCGGTAGACAACGTCGTCACCGCGCTTCGCGATGGTGCGCTGCTCGTCGTCGTGATCCTGTTTCTCTTTCTTTGGAACATCCGAACGACCGCGATATCGGTCCTCGCCATCCCGCTTTCGCTCGCCATTGCGGTGATTGCACTGAGTCTTCTGGGCGGGACCATCAACACGATGACGCTGGGCGGGATGGCGATCGCGATCGGCGCGCTGGTCGACGACGCGATCATCTTCGTCGAGAACGTGTATCGTCGCCTCCGCGAGAATCGCCTCCGGCCCGAACTCGAGCGGCGTGCGCCCCTGCCGCTCATCTATGATGCCGCTCGGGAGATTCGCGCGCCGATCCTCAACGCGACG
>JAJCZV010000192.1 GCA_029262175.1 Gemmatimonadota bacterium | reverse complement strand
AGGTTCTGGACACTCTGAAATTCTCGCTCGAGTTGGAGCACGCGACACCGAGTCTGTTCTATGGACCGAAGCCTCTGTCGTCCTATGATGCGGTGATCCCGCGAGTCGGTGCATCCATCACGTACTACGGAACCGCCGTCGTGCGACAGTTCGAACAGCTCGACGTCTACACGCCCAACTCGGCGCACGGGATTGCGAACTCACGCGACAAGCTGCGAGCCCTGCAGATCCTCAGCCGGCACGACATTGGCATTCCCCACACGTGCTTCGTCAGATCCAAGAAGGATGTATTGCCCGCCATCGAACGCGTTGGCGGCGCGCCGGTGATCATCAAACTGCTCGAAGGTACGCAAGGCGTGGGGGTCATTCTCGCCGATTCGGTCAAGGTCGCCGAAGCGATCATTGAAACGCTTCAGAGTGCGAAGCAGAACGTGTTGATCCAAAAATTTGTCGGGGAGAGCGCGGGCAGGGACATCCGTGCCTTTGTGGTGGGAGATCGCGTGGTTGCCGCCATGCGGCGTGTCGCCCAAGGGGGCGACTTTCGCAGCAACGTGCACCGGGGAGGCGTCGCGGAGGCGGTCGAGCTCGACGAGGAATACCGTGAGACGGCGGTGCGCTCGGCGCAGATCATGGGCCTGCGCATGGCCGGCGTGGACATGCTCGAAGGCAACGATGGACCTCAGGTCATGGAGGTCAATTCCTCACCGGGACTCGAAGGGATCGAGACTTCAACAAAGCTCGACGTCGCGGGCGCCATCATCGACTACATCGAAGGACAGGTGAGCTTCCCCGAGCTCGACGTGCGACAGCGGCTTACGGTGAGCGCCGGCTACGGCGTCACCGAACTGGCCATCGGCGACAAATCCGAACTCGTCGGCAAGACCATTGTCGAGTCTGGACTGCGCGCCAAAGACATCATGATCCTGACGCTCACCCGTGGCGTTTCCGTGATATCCAATCCAAAGGGTAGCCGAGTGCTCGAAACTCACGATCGGCTGCTTTGTTATGGCAAGCTCGAGCAGATGCGCGACCTGGTGCCGGCGCGCCGAGATCGAACGCAACGCAAGCTCAAGCGTTTGAAGACGGAGGCGTCGCCTGGCGGCGAGGTTCGGTGACCACCAAGTCCGCCACAAGGCACGTCGGCGAATGGGGACAGCGGACGGTCGCACCCGGCGAGGCCGCCGACGTCACTCTCGAGGTCAGCACCAGTTATTCGGGCGCGCCTATCGAAATCCCGGTGCACGTGTGGCGGGGGGAGCGTCCGGGGCCGGCCGTGTTCATCACGGGAGCCGTGCACGGCGACGAAATCAATGGCACAGGGGTCATTCGCCAGCTCATCCTCGAGCGTCCCTTCGATCTCGAAGCCGGCACGCTCGTTCTCGTTCCTGTCGTCAACATCCTCGCCTTCGACCGACTTTCCCGATACTCGCCCGACCGGCGCGACCTGAACCGCTCGTTCCCGGGGAAAAAGACCGGTAGCCTGACGAGCCGCCTCGCGCGCGTGATTCATGATGAGATCGTGGCTCGCTGCGACTATGGCATCGATCTCCATACCGCCGCGACCCGAAGAACCAACTACCCCAACGTGCGCGTGAACATGAAGCGCGACGCGACGGCCCGTCTTTCCGCGTTGTTTGCTCCCGAGTTGGTCCTGAGCGGAACGGGACCGGCGGGCAGTCTTCGTCGAGTGGCTTCCAAGGCCGGTTGCCCGACGCTGATCCTAGAAGCAGGCGAGGTCTGGAAGGTAGAACCGGCGGTAGTCGAGTACTCGATCCGTGGGATTCGCAACGTGCTCATCGGCCTCGACATGCTAACAGGGGAACCACACGTGCCCGCCTACAGCATCGTCGTGGACGAGACAAAGTGGATGCGGGCACAGGCCGGTGGGTTTCTACAGTTTCATGCGCACCCCGGTGACCTCTTGAAGAAGGGCGATCGGATCGCGACGAACACGAGCCTCGTCGGTCGCGAGCTAAGCGTCGTCAACGCACCTGCCGACGCCATCTTGGTCGGGATCACGACCATGCCGGCGGTGTCACCGGGCGACGTGATTTGCAACTTGGCATTCCCTTCGGACGAGGCCTACCGAGGCATGGAGCAAGCGATCGAACGCTTGGCGGCCGACAGCCTCCTTTCACGCTTGCACGACGACCTGGCGACGAACGTTCTCGTGTCAGATATACCCGCGCAACAATAGATGGGGTCAGGCAACATGAACGAGACAGTCGAGGGTCAAGCCATCGTTTACTGCGAGGGCCTGTTCGGCGGACCGGATGGAAAGGTTGCACATGGTCTCGTACGCAGGTCGCATCGTTATCGCGTGCTGGCCGTCATCGACCACACCATGGCCGGGGAAGATGCGGGGACCTCGGCAGGGGTGCGCTCGGTCGGGATCCCGATCGTCGGCGATCTCGAGACGGCGATGGCTGTGGGTCAGAGAGCCGGCACGCCAGCGACCCATTTCGTGATCGGTATCGCATCCCAGGTCGGCGCTCTGACGGAGAAAACTCGGCTCGCGGTGAGATCTGCTCTGAAGGCCGGCCTGAACGTGGATTCCGGACTCAGGGAGTTGCTTTCCGACGATCCGGATCTCCTCGAGCTGGCTTGGGCGAACGGCTGCACGATTCGTGATCTGCGAAACCCGCCGCAGGGCATGGGAAGTCGCAGATTCGAGGGGCTGATCGACGACGTTCCCGCCATTCGCGTGGCCGTGCTCGGTACGGATGCGTCGGTCGGCAAGCGCACGACCGCTTGGGGTCTGGTCGATTCTTTGAGTCGCCGGGGCCATCGAGCCGAGTTGATTGGAACGGGAGAGACGGCGTGGTTCCAAGGCGTCCGATTCGGACTCATCTTGGACGCCCTGCCCCACGACGGAGTGGGAGCGGAGCTTGAGTACGCGATCTGGAACGCATGGAACGACTCCCGACCCGCGGTCATCGTGATCGAAGGTCAAAGCAGCTTGTTGCACCCGGTCCATCCCGGCGGGTACGGGATCCTCGCGGTCGCGCGCCCACATGCGGTCGTCCTACAGCACGCGCCGGGCCGGACCACGCACCGTGGGCTACCGCACGCGATTCGGCCGCTCGGCGAGCACATCAAAGCGATCGAGCTGGTCGGCGAGACGTCGGTGGTCGCGATTGCGATCAATCCAGAAGACATGGATCGCGACGCTTTTCTGGCCGCGCGCGATGACATTGAACAGCAGACGGGTCTGCCGACTCTCGACGTGCTGGCGGACGGTGCGGACCGGATCGCGCAACTCCTGATCGACGAAAAGATGTCTTCGAGCTGAACATGTTCCCGCCGGCCATAGAAATGGTCTCCGAAAGGGAACGCCAGCGAACGTAGGCGGCCCCGAGTCGGAGACCGAAATCTGCAGACGCACTCTGGCGACAGGGGCGCGAGGCCGTCAGATTTGGGCCATCGAGCGGGGCGGCTTTGCGTCCAGTCGGGGTGGCGGTGAGGGCGTGGGAAATCGGGTCGATCGTCGTGGCCCGGTTCGACACCGGACAGGTGTTTCA
>JAJCZV010000191.1 GCA_029262175.1 Gemmatimonadota bacterium | reverse complement strand
CGATGTCGAGCGCGGAATCGAAATGCACGCCGACATGCGCATGCCGTCGGGATCGATCGGGAAGACCTATGTCGCGGCCACAGCGATCTCGATGGCGCTGGATGGCACGCTGTCGCTCGATGACCCGATTTCGAAGTGGCTGGGAGACGAGCCCTGGTTTGATCGTCTACCGAACGGTTCGGACATCACCCTCCGCCACCTGCTCAACCATTCGGGCGGACTCATCGATCATGCGCTGGGTTCGGAGGCGTTCGCGGCGGCCGTTTCAAACCTCGTACGCGGCGACCCGAATCAGACGCTGACTCCACGCGAGCTGATCGAGTTCGCGCTCGATCAGGAACCCCTCTTCCCCGCTGGTCTGGGATACAACTATACCGACACGGGATACATCGTCGCCGGACTGGTGCTCGAAGCCGCTTCGGGCGGCACGTATTACGAGGAGCTACGACGGCGTCTCCTCGAGCCGCTGGCGCTCGACATGACGCATCCGCAGGACCGCCGCGACGCGCCCCGTCTCGCTCAAGGGTACGCGGTGGCGAGCTCGCAGCTGTTTGGGCTTCCGGGGAAGGTGGTAGCCGATGGCCGCCTCGTCTTCCACCCCGGGATCGAGTGGACCGGCGGCGGGCTCTACAACAATCCTCAAGCCATGGTTCGGTGGGCGAAGCTTCTCTACGAGGGCGATGCCCTCGACGGTGACTATCTCGGCGACCTGCTCGAGTCGGCGGTCCGTGGAGCCTCGGCTGGGCCCGGCGTGGTGTATTCGCTCGGTGTCTTTATCGCAGAGACGCCCTTTGGCGTCGTGTACGGACACGGCGGATTCTTTCCGGGCTACAATTCGCGCGTGATGTACTCACCGGACTATCAGATGGCGATCGCACTTCAAATCAACGCCGACGAGACTCGAACGGCGGACCACATCGCGGCGCTCGCGGGGATCGTTGTGGACGCGCTGGCGTCTCGGTGAGGGGCCCGCCAACGAACGCGTTCGACGCCGACCTTATTTATTGAAGCTGGATTGCCCAAAATACACCGATCGCGTTGTTCGTTTCAGCCTACGCGGCGTCCTCGTCCAGTTCTATTCCTAGCGCCCCAGCCAGCTCACGTGTTCGTCCAACCAGCGAACCACGCTTCACTGCCTCATCAAAGGCCCGCTGAGCAAGCGCGACTGCCTGATCCCTATTGCCCATCTTGATGGCGACGGCTGCGGCGTGCATCAGGAGGTCGCCGTGTTGATACATCTCCAACAGCTCATCGTCGACTCCTACATCCTCTACTGCCGTGGCTACCTCCTCGATAAACGCACACATTTCACCTACTAGGCTTTCATAGTCGTCCTGGCTTCCGATGAGCCATCGGTTCGCCCGCGAGTCTTCAGGAAATCTCATCGCGTAGCCGACCAGGCTTTTGGGAACCGGGTCTTCCAAGCCCAGCATTGATGCGATTGCGGGCACGAACAAGCCGACCCGAATGACGATTTCCAGTGGTTCGTGCGGCTCCGGCTGATAGCCAGAGATGGAGAACGCCGCACGTAGCTCACCGTGGTCTTTGGCAAACAACCCTCGGGATTGTTCTACTACGCGTTCATAGCCGAGGCTTTCCAGCCTCGGCCCGAAATGGTCGCCGCTAAACAGTTCCAAATATTTCGCGTTTTCGTTTCCAGCGATGCTCTTAGAAACTGATCTCGCGAGGGCCATCGGCGGGTCACCGGCGCAGATGACCGAGTGCTCCTTCACATAGACGCCCCAGGTACCGCTCTTGCCCACCAGGAGATGCTCGCCGGCACTCCGGTCGACATCAAAGCTTCCGACGATGGTCGCAATATATTGGGCCTCTCCAGCGAATATGACCTGATTGTAGGCCGGATTGAAACTCAAGAAATGGCATCCCTCATCGGGGCAGACCAACTGGGTCTCATATGGGCTCAGATCCGCGTAGAGATCCGTTGCCGGGGCGTTGCGCTTGACCAGTCCAAATGCGTCCAGGGCGTCACTCCATCTTGAAGCATAGACGACTTCGAGCGCTTTGCCCTTTCTGTATGAGCCAATCTCCGAGACGGGACCCTCTTCAATAAACGCTTCACTGAATGCTCTCAAGACGGACTGATAATCATCGACCGACAGTATCTCAATGTGTCCAAAACGCTGTTTGACGGCCTCTCCGTGCTGCATGAAAAAGCCGTCGCGCGAGTTCGTGTCTCGCGTCTTGAAGTCCGTGAAGCTCTTTAGCACGGTGGCAGGCAGGAATACCGCACAATAGGTCTGATCACCGGTATCGATAGCGACGAACTCGCCTTGGTCGGAGTTGAGCAGACGAGCGGTAAAATGAAGAAACTCCGCCGTTACCCAGTCCGAGTCCTGCGTCCAGGACGCCTCTAGCAAGGATCCGTTTCTCGTCGCGCTGCAAGTTGCGATTCCTTTTTCGAAATCCACCTCAGACTGCACATTCGCGATCTCCGATTCGCAATCGGCGGCCTTGATGAACTCGTCCAGCAAGCCAAAGTAGTCTCCCTTGTTTTCGATACACTCTCCATCAAACCAGACGACGTTTGAAGGCGCGGATCCACTGGAGGAAACATGAGTCAGGATCGCTGACTCGAGCTGGAGATATCCCCCGATCTCAGCGGGGTCGGCTGGCAGAAGTCCCTTTGCCCTCAGCCCACTGATCAATGTTTCTGATGGTTTCATCCACGGTCCCACTCAAGGCGGTCACGTTGCTTCCGTGACCGGTGCGATGGATATCTACGACCGGAATCGGCGATCGGTTGGTCAAAAACTGCTTTGGGCCTGCTCATCACTCCTCGCAGACTAGTCCAAGAAACGAGCCACCGGTAATCTGGTTGTAGAACTGCCCGAGAAAGTGAACGCCGATGGTCCAGATCAACGCCGATGAGACTCAGGCCGCCGAACCTAGCGCGGCGTTCCCGGCGCTCGTGGACGCGCTGGCGTCTCGGTGATGGCCCCCCGCAACCACGCGTTCGACGCCGTCATCGAGGCTGGGCGCGGCGGCGGGGCGCTGGTCGTTGTCCCCTTCGATGCCAAGGAGGCGTTCGGCTCGGGACGTCCCAAGATTGTCGCGAAGTTCGACGGGGTGTCCTATCGCGGATCCATCGCCTCGATGGGGGGCCGATACATACTTGGCATGACGAAGAGGGTGCGGGAGGAGGTCGGCAAGGGACCGGGCGACACCGTCCGTGTCACCCTACGGGCGGACACGGCACCCCGCGTCATCGCCGTTCCCGACGACCTCGCCGAGGCGCTGGAGGAGGCGGGTCTACAGCAAGCCTTTGAGGCCCTGTCGTATACCAACCGCCGCGAAACCGTGTCGGCGATCGAGACCGCGAAGAAAGCCGAAACACGATCGCGGCGGATCGACGCGGCGGTG
>JAJCZV010000190.1 GCA_029262175.1 Gemmatimonadota bacterium | reverse complement strand
TTCAAGATGAACTGGAGGCTGTCGGACAGAACGGCCGCCAGCGGTCCGCGGCTGATGGGCTCCCTCGGTGGGTTGTTGCGACCCTGCTCGACCTGTGTCAGAAGAAACTCCCCGCTCCCCGCCGGTGGCGTCGCCCAGAATCGACTCAACGAGGATCCTCCGATTCCGGTCACATCCTGGACCCCGATCAGGTCGAGGAGCGTCGCGGAAAGATCGCGCGTGGAGACTTCGGCCTCCACCCGGAGCCCGGCGGGGACCCCGCCAGGCCCGCGGATGAGAAGCGGGACATGGACGGTCGGGTAGTAGACATTGTGCGCGTGCCCGCGAAGCCCCTTCTCGCCAAAGAGCTCTCCGTGGTCGGACGTGACCACGATCAACGTGTTGTCGAGCACGCCTCGCGCTCGGAGCGTATCGATGAGGGCGGTCACCTCGCCGTCCAGATAGGAAATCGCCGCGTCGTACCCTCTCATGCCCCGATCTTCGGCCGTGAATCGCGCCACGGTGCCCGGGGGCGACCAATAGCCGCCATGAGCGTCGAAATAGTTCAGAAAGGCGAAGAACGGTCGGTCGTCCGTGCGATCGAGCCACGATAAGAGCTCTGCGTTGACCTCATCGGCGTGCTTGCGATGGTTCGCCCGTTTCACTCCGACCCAAAAATTCAGTCGACGTATCGCGCTCCAAGCGTCGGCCCAGCTATCACTTAGGAGAAGATCGGCTACGCTTTCGGTTTGTGTCAGCCACGAACTGAGGACGAACTGCCGGAACGTCACCCGGTAGTCGCCGTAGGCGTGAAATCCCCGGCTAAGCCCGGAGTCGTAGCTCGTGTAGTCGTGGTTCGCGATGAAGCCCCCCGTGGCATAGCCCCGACTGGACAACACCTCAGCCAGCGTCGGGTACTCATCGTCGAGCGCGTCCAGCCAGGTCGTCGAGAGTTCGGCGGGCCAGCGTCCCGTGAACATCGACGCGTGCGCGGGAAGCGTCCACGGAGACGGGGAAACGGCATGTTCGAACACCACCGACTCGGCGGCGAGCTGCTCCAGTCCTGGGGTCGTGGGCTCGGAGTACCCGTACAGGCTCAGGCTCTCCGATCGCACGGTGTCCCAAACGATCACCACGATGTTGGGGAGATCGTCGCGAACCAGGTCTCCCGGCGGCTCGGATCTGGAGGAAAGGCGTCCCCCAAAGTACGTCAGCAGCGCGACGGTCCCGAGCACCCCCAGACCCCGCAACGACACGGTGCGGAACGCCCGCGGGCGTCCATTGGCGATTCTGGCGGCCTGGGTTCCGACACCGATCGCGACCACCAGGGCGGCCCAACGCGCGATCTGGGTGATCGGGATAAACAGACACAGGACACCCAACGCGACAAACACGAAGACCGCGTGAGACTCCTTTACCTTTGGGTAAAGCGCTGCGCCCACCGCGGTGACGCCCAGCGCGACAAGGACAAAGATCAGCGCGTACAGAAGAGGCGTCATCCACAGGATATAGTCGCTCGTGAAGATTACCCTCGCGCGAAACAGCTGATTGAGGGAGAGCCACAACGCCTCGAGTAGTCCGGTCGCCAGTCCAGCGCCGGCGGCAACCGCGAGGATGCGCCCCGTCAGTCGACGTCGACCGGGTACAACGTTTTGATCCGCTTGCACTTGCAAGAAAGGACCTTTCGGTCAAATGGGTGTGGGCGCGCGTCGTACAGGTAACCGGAGCGGCACAATCGACAACGACCCCGCAAGGCGCAGGCCCCAGGATAACATAGCTCGAGACGGCATTCTAACTCGTTGGACAGACGGGCACTGGGTCTGTATTCTGGCCCGGTCAAGTCCCGCCGGAGCGACGCTCGACGGGGGGTTGGATTGAGGCTCGACAAGGGCTTTCATCTTCATAGGAGCGTGGTATGCGTACGAGCGGCACCGTCAAATGGTTCAACGATCAAAAGGGGTTCGGATTCATTGCCCTGGATGATGGGTCACAGGAAGTGTTCGTCCACCACACGGCCATCCAAGCGGACGGATTCAAGAGCCTGGCCGAGGGCGAGAAGGTGGAGCTCGACGTGGTAGACGGCCCCAAAGGCCCCAAGGCGGAGAACGTGATGAAGGCCGCTATGTAACGCTGCCGGGACAAGCGCCTGATCACGGGGCCGTTCCCTTGCTGGGGCGGCCCCGTTTTTCATCCTGCCCGACGCCGTAGATTCCCCGCACGTTCCGGCCATCCATCGCCACCGGAGAATCCCATTGAAGCAGCTAGCCCCGCGCCGCGCCGTCCGCCTTCTCATGGTCCTGGCCTTCGCCGCCTCGCCGCTCCTCGCTCAGGCAGACACGAAGCGGCCGCTCCCGGTCGAGGACTACGACCGCTGGCGTTCCATTGGTTCCACAACCCTTTCACCCGACGGCACTTGGGTGACCTACGCTCTGAAGAGTCGCACGGGGGAAGACACGCTGACCGTCCGGAATCTCGACGACGGCGCCGTCTATACGGTCCCAACCGGTGCGAACCCCCAGTTTTCGCGTGACTCTCGGTGGATGGCGTTCGAACAAACTTCACGACCCCAAACCGATGACGCCGACTCCCGGGGCGTGGGCCTCCTCGATCTCCAGACCGGCGAACGGCGCTCCTGGAAGGGGTTTCGCACGTTCCAGTTCGCCCCCACGTCGTCTCACCTGGCGATCCACCGAGATCGCGAGGCGACCGACTCGGAAGCCCAGGAAGAGCCGCTGGGCGCCGACCTCCTCCTGCGCGACCTGAAGCACGGGCGCGACCAACTGCTGGGGAGCGTTTCGGAGTTCGCCTTCAACGCCTCCGGGGAGCTACTGGCCTACCTCGTGGACGCGAAAGACCAGACGGGGAACGGCGTATACATCGTATACCTCCAGACGGGACGCCAACGAATTCTCGACCAGTCGGCCGCCCGCCACACGCGGCTCACCTGGGACGAATCCGGGGTCGCCTTGGCCGCGCTGTCGGGATTCGACGACCCCGAGTCGGTCGAGAGGTCCAACTCGCTGCTCGCGTTCCCCGACCTCCGATCCGGGTCCGACGATGCCGTGCCCCGGCTGCGCTACGAGCCAGCCCAGGAATCTGGTTTCCCGAGCGGGATGGTCTTGAGCGAGAAGCGCCCCCTCACATGGAAAGACGATCGGTCGCAGGTGTTCCTGGGGGTTCTGCCCCAGCGGCGCGTCCTGCACCCCGATCCCTCGAGCCCCGCCGCGAACGTCGACGTTTTTCATTGGAGAGACGCTCGGATCCAGACCGTGCAGCGAGCCCAGGCGGCGTCGGATCGTCGCTTTACCTTTTTGTCGGCCGTCGATTTGACCGGACGGTTCGTGCCTTTAGCCGATTCGACCATGCGCGATGTTCAACTGACCGACGACGGCAACTGGGGCGTAGGTCGCGACGCCCGCGCCTACATCTCCGACTGGAAAGAGTCGCGAGCCGACTACTACCGTGTGGACCCGGCGACGGGGGATCGAACGCCCATGCTTCAAACCCAGGGACGGACCCTCGGACTGTCGCCCGACGGAAGACACTTCGCGTACTGGCGCGATGGTCAGGTATGGACGTACGAGCTTCAGACCGGCCGGACCACGAACCTGACGGCATCGGCTTCGGTGAGCTTTGTCGACTGGGAGTACGACCGCCCGGGAACCGCGCCTCCCTACGGGATCGCGGGCTGGAGCTCAGACGGCACCGCCCTCATCCTCAATGGACGCTACGACTTGTGGCTCCAGCCCCTAGACGGAGCGACGGCCCGCAACCTCACGGGTGGTCGCGGCACCGCGGAAGAGGTTCGATTTCGAGTGGTCCGCACCGATCCAGAGGTCCAAACGATCGATCTGGAGCGCCCGCTGCTGCTCTCGGCTTACGGACAGTGGACGAAGAAGTCCGGCTATTTCGAGCTCTCCGCCGGCCGCCTCGAGGAACTGATCTTCGCGGATCGTCGGTTCGACCAGCTCCAAAAGGCGCAAGACGCTGATCGGTATAGCTTTACGTCCTCTACGTTTCGAGATTTTCCAGATCTCTATGTCACCGATCGCCGCTTCGCGGAGCTCGAGAGGCTCACCGACGCGAACCCCCAGCAGTCCGAGTACCGGTGGGGGGACCGGATTCTGATCGAGTACGAGAACAAAGACGGGGTCCGGCTCCAGGGGACGCTAGCGATCCCGGACGCGTACGAGACGGGGCAGCGGCTTCCGATGATCGTCAACTTCTACGAGAAGAAGTCGCAAGAGCTACATGCCTACTACGCGCCCTTGTTCGAGGGGAGCTACCCGTCGGGTAACATGGGGCCTGTAGCGGAGTTCGCCGCTTACGTGAGCAACGGATATTTGGTCCTACAGGCGGACGTCCACTTCAATACCGGGACGACGCACTCTGACATGCTCGACTGCGTGGTCGCGGCGACCCAAAAGGTGATCGAACTCGGATACGCCGATCCCGATCGGATCGTATTGGGGGGCGGCAGTTTCAGCGGCGGCGGGTCCGCATACATCGCCACGCAAACCGACATGTTTGCCGCTGTGGTGGCGCGGGCCGCACCCATCAATCTGGCCGGCGAGTTCAACATTCTTTTCTCTGGCAGCGGTCAGAACAACCACTCCTATGATATCTATGGCCAAGGCCGCTACGGGACGAACCCGTTCGACGACTTCGAGCTCTATCGCGAGCAATCTCCGATTACGCACGTGGCGTCGATGAACACTCCGATGTTGTATCTGCACGGTCGATTGGACCCTTCCGTCGAGTACCTGCAGGGGATGGAGTTCTACAACGCGTTACGATTTCTGGGGAAACCGATCATTTTTCTCTCCTACTACGACGAGGGGCACAACCTCACGAAATATGAGAATCAGCGAGATTTCACCGATCGGCTGTGGCAGTTCCTCGATCACCACCTCAAGGATGTACCGGCGCCGGACTGGATGACGCACGGGGTGCGATTTCTCGATCGCGGTTATTGACAACGAGATAGGCCGGCTTCGGCCTCTCATAGCTCCGAAAATCCTCAGAATACTGTGGGGAGTAGACCGCGATTCCCCACCCTCACGGGGCACCTCCGCGACAGGTCGACTTAGCACCCACGCCAAATCGGCGCATCACCCCTAGAGACTCGCGGTAGAACCACTTCCGTGGGCGAAGAAGTCTGTGCGGCGCCGGAGCCGCACATCGCGGGGTCGCGAACGTGCTACAGGTGCTCGCTTGCGTCCGCATCGACCTGAGCCGCTAACCCCTTCTCCGCACGGCACTTCGTTGGATGTGGCACGCTCGGGTCCCCCGTTCGTGCTTAAGGGCGGCCGTAACGGGGACCGAAATGATTCGAGTGCCAGCATAGATGTGGGGAGGTGGATGTGGACGGGCAGGAAAACCTGCAGGACCAAAAGTTCCCGAGGGGTCTTCACCCTCGTATGCATAGCGTGACCACGATCGGACTGGCCTGTGGCTTTGTTGCCGCCATGGCCGTGCTCGGCCTTGATCACGATCAAGCGGAGAACTCTTCGATCGACCCGACCGAAACCCAAGTTTGGAGTCAGCCGATCGAGTTCCTCTCTTTGGGTAGGTTCGAATCCGTCAAAGCAGACCGGGAAGAATCGCACGGTACGCTCGGGATCGACCCGCGTGGGACCCCGTTCGTCGCCTATTGGCGCGACCGACTGGGTCAAACGCCACCGCGCGTGCTAAACGGCTACCTCTCCAAGCCAGACCTCTGGAAGGCGGACATCCTCCCGATTCTGGCGTCGCACGGCGTCCCACCGGAGTTCCTGTATCTCGCCCTTTTGGAAAGCGGGATGAATCCGGAGGCACAGAGCCCCGCGCAGGCCGTCGGTCTCTGGCAGTTCACGGACGCGACCGCGCGTCGATACGGCCTCGTGATCGACGATGAGGTGGACGAACGCTTGGATCAGCTCCGATCGACGGGGGCGGCCGCCAGGTATCTGCGCGACCTCCACAAGCAGTTTGGCTCCTGGGAGCTCGCGGCGGCGGCGTACAACGCGGGTCCCGGCCGGGTTCGACGCGCGCTCGCCAAGACCGGCGCCGAGAGCTATTGGGATCTCATCGAGGTCGGTCACCTGCCCGCCGAAACCCGCGCCTATGTACCTCGGTTTCTGGCGTTGGTCGAGCTTGCCGCAGATCGGCCTCCCGTCCCGACGACTTCGTTCGCGGTCGC
>JAJCZV010000189.1 GCA_029262175.1 Gemmatimonadota bacterium | reverse complement strand
CGACGGCGGTTCCGTAGTACGTGATGGATGCACCGACTCGCGGGATCACCGCATCATAGGACGACAGAGGCTTCGGTCCATAGAACAGACTCGGTGTCGCGTGCTCCAACTCGAGCGAGAATTTCAGAGTGTCCAGAACCTTTGTTTTGTGCCCTCGAGCGGCAGCGGCCTCTATGAGACGGCGCGTGCTGTAGCAACGGGGCGCTCTGGACAGAATCGCGAGCTTCACGGCAACACCTTTGACTTGGGCAGTTTACTCGGAGGACGTTTTCCCCCGTAGAACGAACCGCCGGGATCTACTACAAAACGCTTTCGCACTGCCTGTCGGCCCAGGAGCATTCGAAAGCCCATCATGTCTCGCCTCGTCAAAGTGATCTCGATCAGCCACTGCTGGCCGAGAAGTTCTATACCCGTCTCGATGACCGGCCGTTCCTCGACTATGCCGCCGGAATCTCGGACGCGGCGCCGACCGACGAGAGGAACCTCGACCGGGATCGCAGGCAACGAGCGTCCCTGTTCCGGATGGATCTCGAAACGCGCGTATGTCTTGCCATCGAGTTCCACTTCCTTAAGACCGAACGCATGCAGTGCGGAAGTGCGCGCACCGGTGTCGACCTTCGCCTTGATCGAGCCCACAGGGAGGTCTGTAAAGCGGACCCATTCCCTCCATCCCACGAGCTTTTTGGATCGGTGGACGCTAATCGCTGCCCCCTTCTGACGGTTCTCGGCACGCCCGCAACGCCCACGAGGTGCGCTCGCGGATAGCGTAAGGTTAAGGGTCCGAGGGGGACTTCCGTAGGGCCAGCGGGGCGGTTGGCTCCATCCGCGAGGATTCCTCCCTACCAGCGAATGCCTCACATACTCGCCGTTCCTTCGATCCTATCGGCCGACTTTGTCGATCAGCTCCTGGCCGAAGTTCTCGATCACGACGAGTTCGGAGAGAGTGGTGGGGGTACGAATCATCACAAACCGCCCGTCGGGCCCCATGTCGTACGATGGGAAGGTGCTTCCTAGGCGGTACTCCCCCACTGGGAAGAGGTCGTCTCTTGTCACGATCGAGAACGTAGGGTCTGCTTCGAATCGGACGACGACGATGCTTCCGCTTAGTGCTCGATAGAAGAGCTCCGAACCAACCCTGGCCCATACGGGGTTTCTCCCTCCGCCCAGTGATACCTGCCACCTCCCCCCCTTGACGTCCGGGAACGTTTGGACCCAGACCTCCGCGTCACCGGTCTCGTCCGACACGTATGCGATAAAACGGCCGTCCGGTGAGAGCGCCGGGGCGTATTCTTGGACGCCTGCGCCCGCCGCGACGGTCACTGTGGTCGAATCGGGACCGCGTCGGCGCGCGAAGATGTCACGCTCGATGGGCTGCCCCTGCCAGTCGCGGTATACGAGCCAGCGGTCGTCGTGCGAGACGATGGCGTGGTCGACGACCTTCGGTAGGGTCAGGACCAGGTCCACGGACCCGGCCCCGTCGGCCCGCTTGCTATGGGCGCTGCGGAGTCCGGTCCGGTCGCTGATGAATGTGATGGAGTCGCCTCCAGGCATCCAGGTCACCCGGTGGTTGCCGCCTTGGGCGAACGTGAGCTTCGTGGGCGGCGTCCCATCGAGACGCTTTACCCAGACGCTCGACTCGGCTTCCGTGCCGATCGCCACTGCGATCTGGCTCCCATCGGGTGACACGGTCGCTGACTCGAACTCGGCCGCCCAGTCGCCTTCGACTGCTCGGGCCGTGCCGTCTCGCTCCACCCAAACCAGCTCTCGCAGAACATCGCGGGTCGATGCGTCGGTATAGACGAGGTCTCCGTTTTCGGAGAGTGCGAAGTCGGACCCGCTTGCTGTGCGCACGGCAACATTGTCGAACAAGAGGACGAATGGGCCGGTCACATCCAACGCTGCCAGGTCGAAGGGCGCCGCGACCACCGAGCCATCTGCGCGTACGACCACCACGTGACCGCTAGACGCATACAGTCCCATTCCTCCGTCCGTTAGAACCCGGCGCTGGCGTGTCTCCAAGTCTAAGACGGCGATCTGGAAGGTCCCATCAAGTCCGCCGCCACCCCTGCTTCCTTCGATCGTATAGATAACTCCTCGACCGCCCGGAAGAGCATTTGGGAAGGAGTGCGCGAATTCTCCCTGTTCTAGATCGGCCACACGTTCGAGTTCCCCGGTGATCTCGGAGAACCTCAGCAGCGTGTGGTCCTGCTCTTCGATATAGAGCCAGCCGTCGTCGCTCCAATCGCCGCCCCCACGCGAAAACCCGACATCTGCGACCACACTCATGCTACCGGTCTCGAAAGACACGATTCCGAGTCCCCTTGCGTTTCCCGACGTCCCACCAACACCGGTGACGGCAACGCGCTCGCCATCTGGTGAGAAAAACGGTTGTGAAGCGTGAACGAGTGGAAGGGCCCGCGCGCGAAGCTCGTGCCGTTCTTTGAGCCAAAGTACCCGTGACCCATCAGGTGAAAGACCGACATAAGCCAACCGCGAGCCGTCTGGTGACAAGGCCACGTGGTTCCGACCGATGTCCCCGGTCATGACGTTGCTTTCACCGAGACCCATCACATATCGGTTGGGCGGCGTTGCAGCCGGTCGGCTCAGCGCGAAGGCAGAGACGCCGGCCAGCAGCACCACGGCAGCCGCCGTCGCGGCAATGCTGAGCGGATTCCATAGACTCCGAGCCGCCACGTGTTTGTCCGCGCCGTACCGGAATGCACGATCTTCGAGCGCGCTGGCGAACGCTCCCCCTGACGTGAACCGATCCGCGGGCAGTCTCTCGAGGGCCTTTCGGACCACGGCGTCCACGTTGGCTGGGATCGACTTTCGTATCGACACGGGCGACACCGGCGAGCCCTCGAGGATCTTAGCGAGCGTCATCGGCATGGTCGCAGCATTGTACGGCGGCTCACCGGTAAGCATCTCGTAGAGCACGCAGCCCAGCGCGTAAACGTCCGCGCCTCGGCCCGCCGTCCCGTCGCCGGCCGCCCGCTCGGGGCTCATGTATTGAGGCGTTCCGATCGCGAGTCCTGTCGCGGTGAGTCGCTCGGTGCCGACGGCTTCTGCGGCCAGAGCGATCCCGAAGTCCGCAACGAGCGGCTGTCCATCTTGAAGCAGGATGTTGGCCGGTTTGATGTCTCGGTGGATCACGCCGCGGCGGTGTGCATAATCGAGAGCGCTCGCAATCCCAGAGGCGATTCGAAGCGCATCCTCCAGCGGAAGCTGCCGCTCGCGGTCGAGCTTGTCCTTGAGGCTCTCGCCCTCCACGCGCGGCATGACGTAGTAGAGGATGCCGTCACTCTCTCCCGAGTCGTGGAGGGGGAGGATGTGGGGGTGCTGGAGGCTGGCGGTGATCTGGATCTCGGTCAGGAAGCGGCCCGCACCGATCACAGCTGCCAACTCCGGCTTGAGGACCTTGATCGCGACTTTGCGGTCATGCTTCAGGTCCCGTGCCAGGTACACAGTCGCCATCCCGCCCTCGCCGAGCTTGCTCTCTATCTCGTAGCGGTCGGCGAGCGCGGCCATAAGGCTGTCGAGCGCTGGATCCACGATAGGATCGTCGCGGTCTTGCTGCGCCGTCAGACCATCGAACACGCCCACTTCTCCGTCCGCGGCAAGAAGCGAGAGCACCTCTTCGACGAGCTTCGGATCTGCCGCCGACGCGCGAACAAACGCGTCTCGTTCGGCCTCTGGACGCTCGAGCGCCGCGGCGAAGATGCGCTCGACCTCGTCCCAACGCTCAGAGTTCAACGGGCCTCGCTGATCTCGCGCGTAAGCCACGCCCGCGCGAGCGTCCAGTCGCGCTTCACCGTAGCAGGCGAGATCGAGATCGCCTCTGCGGTCTCACGCACGCCCATGCCTCCGAACACCCGACACTCCACCACGCGGGTCTGGCGAGGGTTGATCTGCTCGAGGCGGTTGAGGGCCTCGTTGACCCATAGCAAGTCGTCGGGTCTGGTGCTCGCTACCGCGACGACGTCATCGATGGGAAGGTGCGGGGCATTGCCTCCCCGCTTTTGTGCGCCCTTCATGGCCGCATAGTTGATCAAGACTCGGCGCATGGCTTGTGCACAGACGGCGAAGAAGTGTGCCTGGTCTCGCCACGTGAGACGTCGGACATCGGCGAGCTTGACGTAGGCTTCGTGAACGAGCGCGGTCGTACTGAGCGTGTGCCCGTCGCGCTCCCGCCGGAGCTCGCGGTGGGCGAGTCGGTGGAGTTCGTCGTACACCTCAGGCAATAGTTCATCGAGCACTTCCCGGTCGCCGCTACTGAGCGCCTCCAGAAGTACCGTTACATGGCCTGGTTGATCTTCCATACCTCGGGTCGTCCGAACTCTTCGGGTCTATCCGCCCTATCCATCGTCCTCGCGGCCTCCGCCACCCGACAAACATGAGTCGTTGGCGCACGCGGAGCCATACGAACCGCGCTCTAGCAACGGATCGACGACCCACCGCGTGAGCCCGATCTCATCGCTTTGCTGCGTGATAGGGAGAAGGCAGACCACAGGCTCGAGGCATGGTTGCGTCGGCCCCTCCGCTGGAACCAGAAATGACGATGACACAAATCTTTGAAACGGCCCGAGACTCCGTCAGCTGGCTGGGGAACGTCGGATCGCACGTTATTCGCGTGACAGCGATGCTCCACTTCGCGGTGGCCGCGTCCGTGGCGGCCCAGAGCGCGCCGGTCCAAACGGATCTTCCGCTAGATGGATTCATCGACCGTCAGACCCCCATCCGTATAACGGTCAGCGAGATGCCGACCGACGGTGCGTCGGTCGCGGTCCTCGTCGCGAACCAAGACGTCACGGCCTTGCTTACGCGGGACGGGCCCACCCTCACCTATCGGCCGAACGAGTTCTCGCTCCCCACCGGCGAGAATCACCTGACGGTCTACCTCGTGGACGCCGGGGGAGGGTGGAGCGAACTGGCCAGCTTTCCAATTCGAGTGCGCGGCGCGCTCGGGTTTGAGGGACGGCGCTTTACGCCTGGCATCGATCTGGGGCTCAAATCGCAACCGGCCGAAGGACACGACCCAGTCGATCTCGGACCCGACCGCGCGACGTACGGACAGGTCGATGGTGAACTACGCCTCGGAGTAGAGCAGACGCACTCCGGTGGGTCCGGCGGCGTAGACGTGCGCTTGGTAGGAACCTCGTATCAGAACGAGGCGCTGCGTTTCTTCCAGGATGGAGAGGACGCGCCGAAGCTCGATCTCTCGTCCTACAGCGCGCGCATTGAGACCGAGCCGCTGGCGCTCACGCTGGGCACGCTGCGGTTCGGCGAGCAGAGACATTTGGCGAACGGGCTCGCCGCGCGCGGAGCCCGGGTCGATCTGAGGAGAGGCCGACTGGACGGGAGTTTTGTCAGTTCGAGCGCTACGCAGATCGTCGGTTGGGACAACCTCCTGGGCTTCGGCGAGTCGGACAATCGACTCGTCTCCGCCAACCTCGGCCTCGACGCATTGGCGACGCCCGGCGGCCTGCGAGTAGAAGCCTCGTGGATGAACGGCCGGGTGCGTCCGTCCAATGGTTTCAACCAGGGCGCGCTTTCGGACTTCGAGAAGAGCGACGGCGTCAGCTTCAGGGTCCGGTCTGATGTATTTCAGGGTCGAGTTCGAGTCGATGCCGGGTACGCCAAAAGTCAGTTCACAAACCCCGAGGACGAGCTTCTGTCACAGGGGCAGGACCTCGTTGAGGTTCGCGAGACTCGAAGAAACGCCCGCTATCTGGATGCAGACGTCGAACTCCTCAAAGGCGTCTCTCTGTGGGGCGCCGAGAAGGCGCGGCTGTCCGTCGGCTATCGTCATGAGCGCGTCGATCCGCTGTATCGAACCGTTGGGACCTACGTCCGCTCCGATGTGCTCGACAACCGCTTCGACATTCGCGCCGACATCTCCTGGCTCACGATCTCCGGCAGCTTCGGTCGTGGCGAAGACAACCTCGATAACATCCCCTCGATCCTCACCACGCGTACCGATCGCACCGGCTTCACGGCCGCGCTACCCCTGCAGCGGGAAACCACGTGGCTGCCATCGCTCAACTATCGATTGGACCGGACCCATCAAGAGGGGCTCGGCATCCCGGTGGGTGGTGGATTCGACGAGAGCCACGTGCCGGACCAGTTGAACGTGAACCACACCGCCTCAGCCAACTGGCAACTCAGTCGTGTGCGTCTCGGGCTTCAACTCAACGTCTCGGATCAAGACAACCGACAGCCTGGCCGAGAAAACGCAGACTTCCTCACGCGGCGTAGCGCCATCCAGCTCGGGGTTACGCCGACGGGAGCGCTCGACCTCGGACTGGACCTGGCCCTCGAGCGTCGTGACGACCAGGGGGCGACAGAGGTCGCGAGCACGCGCCGGTGGGGCGCTTCAGTTTCTTGGCGGGTGCTACGAACGTCGTCGCTGAGCCTTACCTATTCCGACACGTTCCAAGACAACGATGTGGCCACCCTCGAGCGCGGTGACCGCGCGTTCTCCGCCGGCTGGAATTCATTCGTGCCCTTCGTTGAACGGCTCGGCGGTCAGTACTTCCTCCGTTTCAACTATCAAACGAGCCGCAATCAAGATTTTCTCCGCGAGTTCGATTCCGACCAAATGTTTTGGACACTCCAGTTCGGGCTCAGCCTGAGCGCAGGGAGGCAATAGCCATGCGACTCCATCTCTCTCTTCTGGCGGCGGCTTCGCTGTTGACCTTCGGTGCACCCGCCGCGGTCGCGCAGATCAGCCGGCACCCCACCGGGCTCAACGTCAACGCTCAGGGCGCGACGTCTGCGTTTATCTCGTTCGGCAACTTGGATGGGTACGTACCCGTGGAAGCGATCTGGTGCGGGGAGATCGAATCGGCCGCGCCTGACATCGGCGATCGGTGCGTGGCCGGAACCGTGCTCGGCGCCCTACCGATCCGCTACGACCTCGCGCAGGCGAGCGGACCGAACGGGATGACCGACATCATGTCGATCCCGCCGTCGGTGAGTCGACGCGCGTACCAAGCGGCCGAAGAGGGTCAAGACTCGCGCTTCTTCTACGTGCGACGGTTCACCGACGCGACGGGCCAAGCGCGAGCGGACCAATTCGTCACCGTTACCTGTCGCATGACCGGTGGGGGCGCACGTACGCCACTCTCGCTCACCGACGTTCGACTCGCCTTCGCGGGCGACGAAGCGGTCTACTCGATCTCGTCGGGTGACGCGCTTCCCGAGGTCGAGGCGAGGATCGTGTACACAGGCTCCGGCCGACTCAGCGGTCGCTGGGAGATCGTGTTTCCCGGCGAGGAACCGCCCGCGACGCGCGACTTGATCAGCGAGGCGGCGCTCTCTCTCGAGGAACGTGGCAAGCAGCGCCGCTATACGGAGCTAGACCGCTTCTACGTGTTCCTGCCTCCTACAGGCGAGCTCATCCTTGAAGGTCCGGACGTGTCCAAGATCCCGACTGGGGCGACCGGCCAATATCAGATTCTTCTTCGTATAGAGGCGACCGCTGACAAGGAAGCCGATTCGAATCTCGAGTCGGCGGGCGTTGGGGTGGGCACCGTCATTAGCGGTGGGGTCGCGGGTTTCCCAATTCCACCGCTCCGTTACTGGGTCGGCGACCCCGGCGCCGTTTACGGCCGGAGTGACGGGTTCACGCTCCAGCAGCCCGCCGCAGATGCACGGCTCGATGCAACGGGAATCATCGATTTCGTCTGGAATCCGCACCCCGACGCTGCCTTCTACCACCTCGAGGTGACCTCTCCCGCGGGTGAGGAAGCCGTCTCGGCGATCCTCGTCGCACCTCTGCACTCGTACGCGGCCCCCGACTGGCTTCGCGACCGGGCCGGTGGCGGAGGCATACGCTGGCGCGTGATCGCCAGCGACCGAGACGGAGCCATCCTCGCTACTACCCCGTGGCGGGTCGGCTCCTGGAACAGAACCACCCCCTAGCTCACCACGAAAGGCTGGACACCATGACAATCGTGAAGAGATGCGCCGCGGGAGCGAACGCCCGCTTCAGGAGCGCGACGCCACTCGTGACGCTCGCCACAGCGAGCGCGATCGGCCTGCTGCCGACGGCTCTGTCGGCCCTGCAGCAGACACGCATCGACCAGGTCATGTGTGGCGCGAGGCCCTGCCCGAACCCGATCGAGCTCGCCTCCGATCAGCCTCTGACGGTCAACCTGCGGGGTCAGAGGTTGGGTCAGATAAGGAGTGGCTCGGCCATCCTGCGAGGCTCTCCCAACCAGGCTGTTACGATCACCCTCGCGAGAGCGACGAATCGTGGGGCTCGTCGGAACGCGACCCTGACGGCGACTGGGAGTTCGAACCCGATACAGGGCCTGGAACTCCAGTTCTCGCTCGAGACGGGGACGGTTACTGCACCCAGGCAAGTCTCCGTCGGGGCGCAGCAGTCCAGGCTACCGGGGCAAACAGCAGGCACGAGTCCGCCCGGTCCAGCGTCCAGGCCTGGCGCCCCCTCGGCCCCGCCGAGCGTCACCGGAGCGAGCTCGGCCATCATCGATCTCGAGCCCGGCTCGTCAAAGACCGTGGAGCTTCAAGGCGTCAACCTGGACGCGCTTCAGGGCGCCCGCTTGACCCTTGCCGGGAGGCAGGTCGGGAACCTGACCGCGACGCTCCTGCCATCGTCGGAATCGTCGCAGCGGAGCGTGACGCTGACCGCGCCGTCCGAACCCACACCGCCTTGGAACCAACCCCTCGAACTGGAGGTCTATGGACAGGTCGCAGGCGCACTGCCTTCGCCGGTCCAGGTCCGACTCGTCCTTCCGGATCTCGTCGTCGAAAGTGTTGAAGTCGACGATGACAACGTCAACAGGAGGATTGAGGTAAAGGTGGGGAACGTTGGCCTCGCGGACGCAGTGGTGCCCGCCGGGGTTGTTCTTTTTCGCGTGGATCGCGGCCCACTCGCCGCTCTACCATACGCGAGTGCGTCTCAGCTACGTATCAAACCAAACTCCTACGAACAAACGTGGGTAGGGGTGCCCGAAGGGCCGACTGCTGACAATCAACTTTGGACTGTGAGACTCGACCCCTTTTCGCTCGTCAAGGAAAGCCAAACATCAAACAATAGCGCCGGCGTCGCAATCGGACCCGGCCTGCTGAACCTGAATACTGGACTCAGCATCATCTCGATCGCGACCGACCCGCCCGAACCTACTGGCCCCTATGAGCTCGTCGTTCGACTGCGCACCGACCGCGCCAGTCAGAGTCCTAAGCCTATTCAGCTGGACGGTCGCGCTGATGGTGGTGCGCAGTGCGTCGCCCCAATGCCGGTGACCTACGTGCTTCCGGCCGTCGGCGACGTAGGAGATTTTCGCTTTGACCCGCAGGGCGAGTTCGGCCTCCCCGGAGACCATACCTGCACCTTTGGCACTCACTACACGGGCGAAAGCACTCTACAGGGCCCGGTCGACTACTCGTGGTCAGTCGGTGGTTCGATGGCACCTGCGAATCCGCGTATCGCCACGGTTGTTCTTGACCGCCAGGATAATGCTCGTGAGCCCGGCACTTCATCTAGTGCATCTTCCCCAGACGGCTCAGGGTCGGATTGGTTGTTGAGTAACGGCTCCTACGTCGTAAGAGTTGCGATCACAAACGACGGCCCGGGGACTTTAGTGGCATCCGAGTCCAGTCCGATCACGGTCTCGGCCCGCGCTTGCATGGGTGGAGATGTGCAATTGCGTCAGCGGCTCAACCCCGGGAGGGCTGTCTTCGTCTGGTTGGAGCCTCTCCCGCCGTACCGGATCGCAGGCACGCACACGTGCAGGTTCCGCATCGACTATGAGGATGATGCGGACCCAAGTCCGAGGAGCAACGAAGTTACGTTCACTTGGACCGTGCACCCCAGCGAGCACTGACTAAGCAGCGGGCCCCGTTGGCAACGGGGTCCGACTTCCATGCTCACCTACGCTCTGTTCCCCCACTTCGAATAAGCCCGGGCAGGCCAACCGGTTCACGGCCTTTGTCGCCGACGCCATTCATCGGTGTTGAGCCCGATCTCCCAGTTTTGCGGCGTGATGAGGGGAAGGCGGACACAACGCCGCGACTACGCCCGTCGATCACTGGTGCTGGACGACTACGCGACCGACGCGGGTCACGAAACGGAAGCCAGATACAGATGACGAACCGAACGACGGTTGAGGAGGTGATCTTATGAAAACCGAGATACGCTCGAGGACAGCCCGAACGGCAGTTGGGGTAACCCTGACCCTGCTCTCTCTTGGGGCGAGCGATGTGTCAGGGGCACTTCAGCAGACCACGATCGACCGAGTCCTCTGCAACGGCAGTCCGTGTAAGAATCCGATCGAGCTCGACGCAGGCGAGCGGAAGACGCTCACCCTCCGCGGCCAGGGCCTCGGTCAAATTTCCGCCGGAGCGGTCGCGGCCATCGGGCAGGGAAGGGTGTCGAGCCCGGTGACAGTGACGCTCGGTCAAGCGGGGCCCCGCGGGACCAGTCGTGAGGTGACGCTGTCGGCCTCTGCGGGTGCACTCGACACGCAGGGACTTCGGTTGCAGTTCTCGCTCCGCCCGAGCGGCACCGTGATCGCACCGACTCAGATCGCGGTCGTGGTGCAATCGGCCAGCGTCGTGTCGACCCGCCCAGCTGTCACGAGTGCCTACCCCGCTAGCGTGGACCTCGAGCCCGGCTCGACCCAGACCATTGTGCTCCGGGGAGCGAACCTCGATCAACTTCGGGACGCACGGATCGTCAGGGGACGCGGCGTTCCCGGAGGCCTGAGCGCGGAGCTCGAAGCGCCGTCGGGTCCAGGCCAGCGAAGCCTCGTTGTCGACGCTCAGACAGGCCTGTGGCCCCTAGCCATGGTCAACGTACCTCTCGTTGTCGAGGTCTCGGGGCCAAACGGAACCTGGGTTAGCACACCTGCAAAATTATATGTTTCCACGCCCGACCTCTCCGTGAGACGAGTGACGAGGGCCCCCACTCCTGGAGCAAGCAGAGTGGAGGTGGAGATCCGCAACGTAGGACGGGCCGCCGCACGGTTCACACCTGGTGCCACCGTGTTCCGACTCTTTGCGGGACAGGCGTCGGTCGACGACCCTCCTGGACCAACGCGCTCCTGTGATAATCGTTTTCGATGCACAACCACATTCCCGGGGCCTCCCGTCCAGCCAGAAGTGACATACTCCAATACTTCCTACCTTCGTATCGATCCCGGTCAAACGCTTCGTATCGCAGTCATAACCGACGAGGCGGCGCTTCCGGCTGGTACGTACTCTTGGATCGTCGAGCTCGATCCACTCGCCCTCGTCGGCGACAGGGATCCGTCGAACAACAGCGGTACCGTCACTTTTTCGATCGCTGCCCCAGCCCCACCCGCTCTTCCAGACTCGAGATAGGTTTTCGGCGGAGTGGGTGCGTGGCGGTGTGGCGGACTTGGATGGGCTTGCGTCGTGGGGATGGTTCGGGGGCCATGTCGCTGACGGCAAACGCACCCGCGTGGTAAGGCGTCACGAGGTCGAAGTACCCATGGGCGACGAATACGCGTAGGGTGTGATTCACGGGAGCCCCACAGGACATTTGGAACCAACGGAGGCGTGGTTGAACGCACTCAAACTCTACGGGATCGCAACCGTCGTCTTCTTCGCGGTAGACTTCATTTGGCTCGCGAAGGTGGCGCGGCCCTTCTATCGCCGGCACCTGGATCAATTCCTCGCACAAGAGCCGATCCTCCTCGCCGCGGGCCTCTTCTATCTGATCTATATCGCCGGGATCATCGTGTTCGCGGTACTTCCGGGACTCGAAGCGAATTCGCTCGCGCGA
>JAJCZV010000188.1 GCA_029262175.1 Gemmatimonadota bacterium | reverse complement strand
GTCGGACTCGAAGACGTGTCTACGTATCCGGCGCTGTTCGCCGAGTTGTCGCGCCGCGGCTGGTCGGAGTCGGAGCTGCGTCAGCTAGCGGCCGGCAACATGCTCCGAGCCATGCGGGCGGTGGAGGCCACCGCTCGGCGCTTGCAGATGGAGCGCGGCCCGTCCACGGCGACGATCCAGGAGCTCGACGGTCTCGTGCCCTGAGCCCCCGCGGCGTCGCCTAAGACGCGCGGAAGCGCGGGCGGTTTTGACGCGCCTCCGGTCTGGTAGCGCGAGGCGATCCTTAGGGTTTTCCGACCTGCCAGAGAAGGAAACTCATCGTGTCGACCATCTGCTCGATCTGTTCCGACACCGGCTGGCCACCGCTGTGTCCAGCCTTCGTGTGATATCGAAGCAAGATGGGGTTCTCGCCATCGCTCGCGGCCTGAACGAGTCCGGCCATCTTCCGGGCATGCAGTGGCGCTACTCGAGTATCCCCATCTCCGGACAGGAAGAGCGTCGCGGGGTAGGTCGTTCCCATTTCCACGTTGTGGTAGGGCGAATAGGCGTGGATGTACTCGAACTGTTCGGGGTCGTCCGAAGAGCCATATTCGGGGATCCAAAACCGCGCGACCATGAACTGGTGATACCGCACCATATCGAGCAGCGGGTAGCTGCAAACAACGGCACCGAACAACTCCGGCCGCTGGGTCATCGCCGCTCCAACCAAGAGTCCACCGTTCGACCCGCCCGCGATCGCCAGATGATCGGAGCTCGTATACCCTTCGTCGATCAGGTATTCGGCGGCAGCGATGAAATCATCGAAGACGTTTTGCTTATTTCCGAACATGCCCGCGCGGTGCCACTCCTCACCGAACTCGCCACCTCCGCGTAGGCTCGGGATGGCGTAGACGCCGCCCAACTCGACCCAAGCCGTCGCCTGCGCCGAGAATCCTGGAGTCCTAGACAGATTGAAGCCTCCGTAGCCCGTGAGGTACGTCGGGTTTGCGCCGTCAAGATCCAGACCCTTTTTGTGAACGATGAACATCGGAATGGACGTCCCGTCCTTCGACTCGTACCAAACCTGTTTCACGTCCATCGCGCCCGTGTCGATTGGGATGTCCTGTTGGAACCAGATCTCCTTCTCACCCGTCTCGACATCGAGTTTGTAGCTCGTAGTCGGCACATGAAAGGACGTGAACGTTACGTACGCCTCGTTCTTTTCCCACTCGCCCGAGGGGCCGAAGGTCGAACCGAGCACGTCGAACTCGATCTCGCGCACGAGGTCACCGTCCGTGTCGTATTGGGCGATCCGTGGTTGGACGGTCTCGAGGTAAGAGACGAAGTAGTAGCCACCGACGGGACTGGCCCCCTGAATCACGCGATCCGACGACTCCGGCACGACCTCTTTCCAGTTTTGATAGCTCGGATTGTCAAGATCTGCGACCATGACACGACTATTCGGCGCGTCGAGATCCGTGGTGAGAAGCAGCTTGTCGCCCGCGAACCCTCCAAACGTCCGCGAGACGTCGTCGTTGATGATTTCGATCCACTCGCCGCGCGGCTGGCCGTCTGAGCCCATCCGCTGGAGGTAAAGCTCCGTGGGGCCTGAGGACCCGTGGATCACCGTGACCAGCATCCATTCGCCATCCGGCGAGAGAATCGCGATCGGAATATCCGCCTGAGAGTACCCTTCCCCGAAAATTTCTATGTCCTGAGAGGGGTCGGTGCCCATGCGATGGAAGTAGAGTCGAGGCTCCTGGCTCCCGAACTTTCCGTAGTACAGCCCGCCCTTGTCCGGCGTAAGCGAAACCGAGCCGTATCGTGCGGGAGGGAATGCGTCCGGAAAGTCCTCCCCGGTGTCGACGTCCCGAACCCGGAGTTCGGTCTCATCCACCCCGCCCTCTCTAACGGAGTAGACCAGCACTTCGCCGTCGGAAGAGATCTCGACCACACCAACGCTCGTCGTATGATCGTCGCTCATCTCGTGCGGGTCGAGCAGCACATGCTCCTCGCCGCCATATCCGTCGCTGTAGTACTGAATCGCGAGGTCGTCGTCGCGGCTACGCTTTGAGTAGAAGTATCGGCCGCCCTTTTCCCTCGGCGTCCCCTGTGCGTCCACACGAAGCAGTTGTGTGGCGAGCGCGGTAAGCCGCGCCCGACCGGGGATCTGCTCGAATACGCCGTCGGTATAGGAGTTCTGCGCGTCGATCCAAGCACGGGTTTCTTGCGCCTCTTGATCTTCGAGCCATCGGTAGGGGTCCGGCACGCGTACCCCGTGAAGCACGTCGACGACATCGTCGGTCTTTGTCGGTGGTGGGGTCCCGAAATCGACTCGCGCGGAGGCGAATTCGGCGGACGCGCTCGCGGAGTCGCCTCCGCAACCGGCTAGGACGAGCATGATGAAGGCGGCGACGGCGATGATGAGAATCGCGCCTCCCGTCACCGGCGCGGACCCTTGCCGCGCCCGCCGGCGCCCGACTGCCATGAACAACCCCTGCTTTCGGGGCCGCTTGTCCTGCTTCGGCTGTGGATGGACGACGTCTTTCAATGCACGGCCGAGATCCCGCTCGGAAACTTCATCGGGCGGGACGTGCGCCCCGGGATTCACCTTGAGGAATGGACGCTTCGACGATTTGCGTGCATGCCGGTCGAACATCGGAAATACTCCTTGCGACGGTAAAACGGCCCAATCAGCCACACTTCAAACTGGTCCGAGGTCGCTGGGTCCGGCAACCGCCGTGCGACGCGTTGGTTTCAACCCCATTGTCAGGTATGCATTGACACCGCCAGGATCTAGGAATAGAAGTCAAAACGACGACTGACCGATGTTCACCGGTCTGACCCTAACTGGGACAAAGCCATGCGACGCACCCTCACGCTCAGCGTCCTCGCAGTTCTCTCGAACGTGGCAGCTGCAACCGCGCAGGGGAGGCCGGGGGCCGACGCAGTGGAGCCCTTCAAGGTCGGGACGTTCGAGATCGGGGGAACGCCCCGCGTCGCATTGGTGCTCCGCGACGCCCTTATCGTAGATATCGAAGCGGCCAATACGGCGCTCCAACGGGACCCGGCCTTCCCTCCCGTTCCGCCGCCGACGGACATGCTCGACTTGATCGGTCGGTACGAATACGGCGTCAAGCTTCGACTCTATGAAATCGTCAACGACCTGGTCGGCAGCGACCGACTCGAACGCGCGCGACCGGCCTTCGTTTACGATCTAGAAGAGGTCCGCACCCTTCCTCCGATCATGTATCCGGGTAAGATCCTGAACGCCGCGGTCAATTTTTACAGCCACGTCAACGAGAGCGGCACCGACGAAGAGCGAGCGGCCTCCCGACGTCAGCGTCGAGAGCAACGCGGCGTGCCATATCTGTTTCTGAAGCCCTCTCGCGGCGCAGTGATCGGCAACAGCGATCAGGTCGTGATCCCGTACGGCCGCGACCGCACCGATTGGGAAGTCGAACTTGGCGCCATCATCGGTCGCGCCGCGAAGTACGTCTCTGCCACGGACGCGGAGGCGTACGTCTTCGGATACACCGTTACGATCGATGTCTCCGATCGCGGCGGTCGCCCTCCGGGCGGCAACCCCATGACGTCGGATTGGTTCGTGGGCAAAGGGCACGACACGTTTGCGCCGATGGGTCCGTGGATCGTTCCGAAAGAGTTCTATGGCGATCCGATGGAGAACCTGCGGCAGACCTTGAGCGTCGGCGATGAGCAGATGCAGGAAGCCACCGCCGGTGACATGATCCACTCGATTTGGGAACTCATCGAGTACGGCTCTTCGATCGTCACGCTCTTCCCTGGCGATGTCATCAACAACGGGACGTCGGGAGGCACGGGCGTGGGCACGTCGGTGCGCGGCGAACAACGGTTCTTACAGCCGGGTGAGATCCTCGAGGCCACGATCGACGGAATCGGTACGCTCCGGATCCCCGCGGTCGCGGAAGCCGAGCCCCCAGGCGGTACCGGAGCTCGGCTGTCACCCGTGAGCAGCTACCGAGGAAACTAGATCGCACTCCAGACCGAGGCCGCGGATAGCGGGCTAGCGCAGGGTCCGCGGCCCGGACTCGGGCTGTGGATGTGCACGGCCCTGGTCGTGGGCAACATGATCGGGTCCGGGGTCTTTCTGCTCCCGGCTTCGCTCGCGGCGTTCGGGGGGATCAGCATCATCGGCTGGCTGGTCAGCGCCGGAGGTGCGGTGTGTCTGGCCCTGGTCTTTGCGCGGCTGGGCGCGATCATCCCGAGGGTGGGGGGACCCTACGCGTATGCGCGCGAAGGGTTCGGCGATTTTGTCGGATTCTGGGTCGCCTGGTCGTATTGGATTTCGGTCATGGCGACCAACGCCGCGTTGGCGGTCGCGTTCGTTGGCTACTCGACCGTGTTCTGGCCGGCACTGGGAGCCTCGCCCGCGCTGGCCGCCATGGCCGGTCTGGGCACCCTGTGGACCCTAACGGCTGTCAACGCTTACGGGGTGCGGCAGGCGGGGCAGGTCCAGCTCGTCACGACCATCCTCAAGCTACTCCCGCTGGCGGCGATCGGGACTTTCGGGTTCCTTTCCTTCCGCGTCGAGCATTTTCAACCCTTCAATCCCACGGGCGGCAGTCCCTTCACCGCGGTGACCACCACGGTGACGCTCACCTTGTGGGCGTTCTTGGGGCTCGAATCCGGGACGATTCCGGCGGGCGATGTGCGGGACCCAGCGAGGACGATCCCGCGAGCCACGCTGCTCGGGACGACGCTTGCCGCGATCATCTATATTATCTGCACCACCTCGGTCATGGGGATCATCGCGCCCGCCGACCTGACCGCATCGACGGCCCCTTTTGCGGACGCAGCCGGCTCGATCTGGGGACCATGGGGCCGGCGGATCATCGGGGCGGGAGCGGCCATCTCGTGTCTTGGCGCTCTAAACGGGTGGATCCTGGTCGGCGGACAGGTGCCGCGAGCTGCGGCGATGGATGGCCTGCTTCCGGCTCGGTTCAAGCGGCTGGGATCACGAGGGTCCCCCGTTTTCGGTCTCGTGTTTACTAGCGTAATCGCGACTGTACTGATCAGCATGAACTACACGAAAGAGCTCGTCGCCACGTTTACGTTTCTGATCGTCTTGGCCACGCTCGCCACGCTGGTTCCCTACGTTTTCGCGAGCATGACGGGGCTCATCTTCGCGCTTCGCGATGGCAAGACGTTGCCCGACTCGCGCCGAGCGATCGGCCGCGCCGTGATCAGCATCGTGGCCTTCGGCTTCTCGCTGTGGGCGATCGCGGGAGCGGGGCAGAACGCGGTCTATTGGGGCTTCATGTTGTTGGTGGCAGGAATCCCCGTCTACGTGGCCATGCGATGGCGCGGTGGAGGACAGCCCGTTGAATAGCAGTGGAGGTTCGAACTACGGCGTCACAAGCATGACGGCGCCGCTACGACGTGTCGCCATGCGCCGACCCGGGTCGGCGATGTTCGACGCAGATCCGGCGCTCTGGCACTACGCGCAGCCGTTGGATCGAGAGCGGCTATGCGTCCAGTACGAGGCGTTCGTGGACCTAGTGGAGGCGTCGGGCGCGCACATCGAGTGGATCGACTCCGGCGAGGACGGACTGGCCGACTCGATCTTCACGTACGACCCGTCGTTCATGACCGGAGAGGGCGCCGTGCTGCTGCGCCTCGGGAAGCAGCTGCGCGAGCCGGAGGCCAGCCTGCACCGGAAGTTCTATGAACGGCTTGGCGTCCCGATACTCGGTAGCATCGCCGGACCCGGCACGGTCGAAGGGGGGGATTGTTTCTGGATCGACGAGCGCACGCTCGCAGTCGGGCGTGGATTTCGTACCAACCAGGAGGGGATCCGTCAGCTGAGGGACATCGTCGAGCCTCAAGGGGTGAGCCTCGAGGTGTTCGACTTACCGATGTGGGACGGAGCGGCCGCGTGTCTACACCTGATGTCACTCGTCAGCCCGCTCGATCGCGATCTGGCGTTGGTCTACCCGCGACTTTTTCCCGTGGCGCTCTACGGTCTTCTCCGGGAGCGGGGCATCACCTGCCTCGAGGCGCCGGATTCGGAGTTCGCCGCGTCCAGCGGACTCAATTTGAACGTCCTGGCCACGGCGCCACGCGCGTGCATCGCGTTGGGCGGCTTTCCGGAGACGACCCGGCTCATGAGAGAAGCGGGTTGCGACGTGTCGTTGTTCGACGGGGACGCCCTCTGCATCCCGTGCGAAGGCGGACCCACCTGTATGACGCGCCCGCTCCTGCGTGAATAGGGCCGAATCGTCGACGCAACTCCTGATGTGACGACGGACCTGTCGCGGGGCGATGCGAGCGCCTCGAGCCGTCCGACCGTTCCAAACGGTCTGTCCGAAGTGATCACGGTCCTCTCGCTCGTCGCCCTGTTCGCGATCATGCGACGCTGGGCCGTCGGCACGCTGAGGCTGCCAGAGGACGCGTATCGATCACCGGTGCTGGCGTTCGAAGTCCTCCGAGCGTTGGTGTGGTCGCCGAGAGGGCTCGTCGCCTTAGTTCCTCTCCTCGCGCTCGGAGTCATTCGCCGAGACGAGCTCCGCGCACCGTGGTCGCACGACGAGGGAGATCAGCGGACTCGCTACCTGATCTTGTTCCTGGTGGTGTGGGCTACGTGGGCTACTGTCACGTTGGATCACAACCTGTTCTACGATCAAAGCTATAACGTCGATCGAGCAATTCTCGTCGGACTCGCGGCGCTTACGTTCTGGCGACCCGCCTTCGTCATCCCTCACGTCTTCTTGTTCATCGCGTTCGAACATCAGTTCGACCATCCTCTCGGGCGACAGATCTTCGCGCGTGGGATTCTGGAGGACCTGCTTCTGCTGTTCTCGGCCTTCGTGTTGATCCGCATCTTTTTGCGCCGACTGCACATCAGGTGGTTCGTGTTCGTGGGCTGCGCTCTGTTGGCGTCGTTCTACTGGTATCCGGGGTATATAAAGTTGACGCGAGACTGGTTCTCATACGGTCAGCTCTACCTGGGTGGCTTTGCCAGTTACGCCAACGGATGGCTGGCCTTCCTGCCCACCGAGTCCGTAGAGCGCTTTATGAGATTGGGCGCCGCGTTGGATTGGCCGGGTAGGATCCTCACGATGGTCTGCGAACTCGGCGCCGTGTTCTTCTTCCTGAACCGCCGGGCTGCCCCAGGGTTACTGCTTGCGTGGGCTGCTCTGCACGTTGGCATCTGGATGTTCTCCGGCATTTCGTTCCTAGTCTGGGTCGCGGTCGATATCGCGTTCCTGGTTTTGTTCTTTCGGAAACCCACCATCGAATCGGACGTATTCGGTCGTTGGTTCGCCATAGGGGGCGCAGCGCTCGTGCTGGCCTCACCGTTTTGGGTCAAACCGCCGGCGGTGGGTTGGTTCGACACGAAACTCGTCTACACGTATCGGTTTGAGGCGATCGCCGATGGGGGTGAACGAGCGGCGTTTCCCGCGGACGCGACACCCCTCGGGGAGGCCTGGTGCGCGCGCGACTTCCCGTTCCTGAGCGCCCACAACACGCTGCTCGTGCGCTATGGCAAGACGAATGACCGCGAGCTGGCGGGGGCCGTCGCTGCCCTGGATGGGACACCGGCATCAGTTTTCGCGCTCGAGGCCTCGATGGGTGAGATCTACTACGATGAGCAGCAAGCATTGGAATTCGATCGATTCCTGGGAGCGATCGCGACCAACTGGAATCGACGGGGTTCGCAACGACACGCGCTTGGCTGGGCCGCCCCCCCTCGGACCTGCCTCTCTCCCCGATCTCCCCCGGAACCCTTGATCGCCGCTCGACAGGTGGTTCGTCAGATCATCGTGTACCAACTGACGTTCTTGTTCGACGGTCGTAGATTCGCTGAGATCCGTCGTGTTCCGGTTCGGTGGTTGGACATTCCCGGCGTGACATCGAGCTAAGCTACGGGCGGCGAGGGATCGGAATCTCGCTTCTGAGCGAATCCTATGTCGTGAGTCCTCGGACGGGCCCTCGGCGCTCGACGTACGGTCGGCGGCCCGGAGCGCTCTAAATCGTTGTGGATGAGTACGATTCGTGCAGCTTCCTGCGCGGAGTTGGATGCGGGGCTGGGTCTCGTGGAACAAACGACGTAACAACGACAGGACGCGCGACCGATATGAGGATCCATATGCCCTGCAGGCTACGGTTTACAACGAGCGCCATAGCTTTCGGACTCTTGTCCGCTTTCGCGGCGCTCCACCCTCGGGCCGGCGACGCTGCTACAGTGCGAAGCGAGGCCCTCGAGGCCGCGGCGGTCGCCGCCGCCCACACATTGGGGCAGAGCTACATGGTCCTCGGGATTCACGACGATTCACTCGTCGTGCGTCTAGAGGTCACGACCGCCGACTTGGAACGGGTCCTGGGCTTCGGCTGGGATTTGGAGTCAGGGGTCACCCGCGAACAAGTCGCCGCTCAACTGGACGGGATTCGCCGGTACGTGGAGGGCGGGTTTGCGATCTCCTCGGTCGCGGGGTCCCTACAACCCAGGTTCCGCGATTTCGAGGTCTTTTTTCTCGAGGTCGCCGACTATGTGCTGTTGACCTACGTGCTAGAACCGTTTGACCGCGACGTCGAGGAGCTCACGATCTCCTTCCCTCTCTACCTCGCGTTCGACGGCGACCACCGCAACTTGGTGCTCGTCGAACACAACTGGCGCACAGGCACCTTCCAGAGCGAAGCCGTCGCCTTGATCTTCGGTCCCTCGAATCCGGAGCAGACGCTCGACCTGACGGAGTCCTCGGTGCTGAGAGGCTTCTTAGCCTTCATCCGACTCGGTGTCGAACACATCTGGGCCGGCATTGACCATGTGCTCTTCTTGGTCGCGCTCTCGCTCCCCTCTGTGCTCGTCCGCAAGGAAGGACGTTGGCAGCCCGCTGAAAACTTCCGTCGCGCGATGATAAACATCATTAAGATCGTCACGTTCTTTACGATCGCTCACACCATCACGTTGAGTCTGGCAACGTTGGACGTCGTGCGCCTTCCGGCGCGTCCGGTCGAATCGGTGATCGCTCTCTCGATCGCCGCTGCAGCTCTCGTGAATTTGCTGCCCCGCATCCGCATCCGCGAACCTGCGATCGCGTTCGCGTTCGGCCTGTTCCATGGCTTCGGATTCGCGTACGTACTCGGAGATATCGGGCTGGATCGAGAATACCTGACCCTTTCGCTGCTGGGATTCAATATCGGCGTCGAACTCGGGCAGCTGGCGATCATCTGCGCCATCTTTCCGATTCTTTTTGTCCTACGCCGGCGCGGTGTATACAAGCATATTCTTCGGTGGGGATCACTCGGCCTTATCGCAGTCGCAATGTTGTGGTTCTTGGAACGGGCGCTGGACTTCAACGTGCCGCTCGTACCTATCGCCAAGCAGCTCCTGGGCCTGGGCTAGGTGGACTTCGACTGGAGCGAGGACCAACTCGCCAGACGTACGGAAGCCGTCGCGCTCGCAGAAAACATCATGCGAGGCGATGACTTGGCTGCAAGGGACCGCGAAGGAACGTTCCTCCGCGAGGGGTGGGACAAGTTCGCGGAAGCGGGGATCCTCGGCCTGTCGGTTCCCGAGGAGTTCGGCGGTACCGAGACCGATCTCCTTACTTCGATGCTCGTC
Organism: Gemmatimonadota bacterium; assembly: GCA_029262175.1. Classification (GTDB taxonomy): domain Bacteria; phylum Gemmatimonadota; class Gemmatimonadetes; order Palauibacterales; family Palauibacteraceae; genus Palauibacter. The sequence continues at coordinate 45,525 of JAJCZV010000188.1, read as the reverse complement.
ATGGAGGGCATCGGGTATGGCTGCGAGGACAACGGCCTAACGTTCGCTCTCAACACCCAGTTGTGGACCGTTCAACTTCCCATCGTTCGTTTTGGCACGGACGAGCAAAAGACGCGCTATCTCCCTCGACTGAGTAGCGGGAACTGGATCGGCTGCCACGCACTTACCGAGACGAACTCCGGCTCAGACGCGTTCAGTCTAGAGATGACAGCAGAACGCGATGACGAGGGATATCGACTGAACGGCGTCAAGCGGTTCGTCACGCTCGGGCCCCTAGCCGACCTCGCGTTGGTGTTTGCGAGCACCAACCCATCGGCGGGTAAGTGGGGCATCTCCGCGTTCTTGATCGAGAAAGACACACCTGGATTCCGGGTGGGAGCGCCGGACGACAAAATGGGACTACGGACCGCCCCCTTCGGACAGCTCTTTTTCGAGGACTGCGTGGTGTCGGAAGGCCAGCGACTCGGGCCAGAAGGCGCCGGCGTCAGCATGTCGACCGAATCTCTCGAGATCGAACGCTGCTGCATCTTGGCCAGTCAACTGGGTGCGATGGAGCGGCAACTGGCGCGGGCGATCGACGAGGCGAGGACACGCCAACAGTTCGGACAGCCGATCGGTAAGTTCCAATCGATTTCAAACCGTATTGCCGACATGAAGCTGCGACTCGAGACGGCGCGCTTGATGATGTACAAAGTCGCTTGGCTCAAAGTCGAGGGACGGCCGGCGATGCTCGAAGCTGCGCTTCTCAAACTCTATCTAAGCGAGAGTTTCGTGGAGTCCGGCCTGGATGCGATCCGGGTGCACGGGGGTCGCGGCTACTTGAGCGAAGCGGGCGTCGAGCGAGATCTACGGGACGCGATCGGCGGCGTGCTATACGCCGGAACGTCGGATATTCAGCGCAACATCGTGTCCCGTCTGCTGGGCCTCTAGACCGGTGCTGTATCTTCTGCATCAGGCGGTCGACCGCGCGGCGGTCCGTGACCCGGACTGGCCCGCGTTGACGTTTGGCCCAGAAACTCTGAGCTACGGCGATCTCGCGAAACGTTCGAATCAGCTCGCCCACGTCCTACGTGAACTCGGTGTCCGAAAGGGTGACCGGGTCGGGATTTTCGCGAGCAAAGGGTTGTGCGCCGGCGTCGGGATCTACGGCGCCATGAAGGCCGGGGCGGCCTACGTCCCGCTCGATCCGGGCGCGCCCATCGCTCGCAATGAGCAGATCGTGAAGGACGGGGGCATCCGAGTGGTCGTCACGGAGCTGGCGCATCGGGATCGGTTGATCGCCCTGGCGTCGTTGACCGAGTTGGTCGCCGCGGTCGGCGTGTCTGAGGTCGAGGGGCTCGACACGAGAGCTTGGGCGTCGGTCGACGAAGCGGCGGCGGACCTCCCGGCGGCCGGCCTCGTGGAACGCGATCTCGCGTACATTCTGTACACGTCAGGTTCGACCGGGCGCCCGAAAGGGGTGGCTCACACCCACCGGAGTGCGCTCGCATTCGCCGAAGTCGCGGCCGCGACCTACGGATTTACGCGGGACGACCGCCTTACGAATCACGCTCCGCTGCAGTTCGATCTCTCCACGATGGATTACTTCTCCGCGGCAGTTGCTGGCGCGACGACCGTCATCGTGCCGGACGCGTACACGAAGTTTCCGGCCAGCTTTTCGACTTTACTCGAAGAGGAACGCGCCACCGTCGTATACGCCGTTCCGTTCGCACTCATTCAACTACTGCTTCACGGAGCCCTCGACAAACGAGATTTGAGTTCGATTCGATGGGTGCTCTTCGGGGGAGAACCATTCCCTCCGAAGTACTTGAAGACGCTGATGGATCGGCTACCGAACGCGACGTTCTCCAACGTGTACGGCCCTACGGAGGTCAACGGCGTCACGTATTGGATCGTCCCGCCGATCGCGGAGGGCTCGGAGACGCCGATTCCGATCGGACGGCTCTATGAAAACGTCGAGTCCGTGGTAGTGGACGACACGGGCGCACCGGTGAGCCCCGGGGAGCCGGGCGAGCTTCTAATCCGCAGTCCCACCATGATGCGGGGATATTGGGGTCGACCCGATCTGGATGAGACGGTGTTCGAGGTCCGCAAAGTCGGGGCTGACCTCGACGACGTGTTCTTCCGCACGGGCGACCTTGTCCGACAGACCGACGACGGAGTACTCGATTTTCTCGGACGGGGGGATCGCCAGATCAAGACGCGAGGATACCGCGTCGAGCTCGACGAGGTCGAAGCGGCCTTGCTCCACCAGGACGACGTGTTACACGGCGCCGTCTACGCCGTACCCGACGAACAAGGCAGCCAGGCGATTGCCGCCAGCGCGGTCGTCGCACCAGCTAGCGAACTCACCGCGGACGTGCTGCTGGACAATTTACGCAAGACACTGCCGGCCTACGCGGTGCCCACACTGTTGGAACTCCGCGCGGAGCTGCCGCGCACCACGACGGGTAAGGTGGATCGGGTGAAGCTGCGTGACGAAGCCATGGCGTTGGCCAAGGTGACGTCATGAAAGATCAACTTCGCAAGTTCATTGTGGAAGAAGTACTCAACCGTCCGGACCTCGATCTAGCCGACGACGAAGACCTTCTGTCGAGCGGTTTGATCGATTCCCTGGGGATCATCTCGTTGGTGAATTTCGTTGAAGACGAAACGGGTCTCGATGTGCCCGCCGAAGATGTCACGCTCGAGAACTTCATTTCGATTCTTGCCATCGAGCGGTATCTGGACCGGCTCCGTGGGCAGGCATGACAGACCTCACGCGCATCCAACGTCTCTTGTGGGCGGGACAGCAGTTGGACTCGGACGTTCCACTCTACAACATGGCGCTCGCCTTCGAGCTGCAGGGGCCGATCGACGCGCGACGCTTCGAGCGCGCGGTCCGGTCCGTTATCGAGCGGGGGGACGCGCTTCGTACCGTGTTCATCACGACCGACGGGAACCCACGCCGTCACGTCGAAGACGGATCCCAATGGAGCCTGGACACGGTCGACTTGTCCGCCGAACCGGACTCGAGGGCTGCACTCCAATCGTGGATCGCCCAGCGGGTCGGGCGCCGTTTCGATCTGTCTAAGCCGCCGTTCGATATCGCCCTCATCAAGCTCGGCGCGGAGCGGACCGTGTGGTTTCTCAACCAACATCACCTGATCACCGACGGTTGGTCGACTGCTCTGCTCTACCGGGAGATCGAACAAGCGTATCGTCGGTCCGAGTCCTCGACCCCTTCGAACGCCGCGCCGCTCCCCCTGTACGCCGAGCACGTCGAAGTCGAACGCTCTCTGTCCGGCTCTCGCGCTTTGGTCAAGGCCCGAGGCCACTGGGAATCGCAGCTCCTGGACCTGAATCCAGTCGCGCTCTACGGCAAGCGCGGCGAACGTGCGGGGACGGGAAGCGAGCGGGTGACCGTTCCGTTGGGACCGACCCGGTCGGCCGCCATTCGAGCGCTGGCGCAGCGGCCCGAAGCCGCGGGGCTCACGAACCATCTCTCCCAGTTCAACGTGTTTGCGGCCGCTCTGTTCGCGTTCCTCCATCGCGTTAGCGGTGAGCATCGACTCGCATTGGCCGCTCCCGCGCACAACCGGCGAAACGAGACCGCCAAGAACACCCTCGGAGTCTTTATCGAGGTTTTTCCATTGAAGGTGGACATCGAGGCCGAAGATACGTTCGCAGACCTGCTCGGTCGGGCGGCAAAAGCCGGAGCTGGATTCGTTCGACACGCGCTTCCCGGGGCGAGCCCAGCCGATGTGAATCGAGCCTGCAACGTCGTCCTCAACTACATCCCCGCGTCATTTCCCGACTTCGACGGGCATCCAATGCACTCGGAGTGGATCCACCCGGGCCACGCAGATCGAGCGCACGACCTCCGCCTTCAAGTGCACGATTTTGACGAGACCGGCGAGTTCGTCCTGCACTTCGACTTGAGTACGGAACGGTTTGACGCCAGCGAACGAGCCGCGGTGACGCGCCACTTCGTGACGCTACTGGACGGGCTCCTCGTCGAGCCGGACCAGCCTCTCGGGGCGCCCCCTATCATCGAACCCGAAGAGCAGCGGCGGCTCCTGGAGCGACAAGCGGCGATGGCCGAGCCGGCGTCCCACGACACGGTGGTCGCCCGGTTCGAAGCCAGCGCTGCGCGGACGCCGGATCAAACCGCGATCGTCTGCGGCAACCTGGAGTGGTCCTACAAAACGCTCGCCGACAAGGCCGACCGGATTGCCCGGCAGCTCGTCGCCCGGGGCGCCGGGGGCGGAACGGTCGGGATCGTCGCCACGAGGCAGGCGGAAACCGTGGCCGGCATCCTCGGGACGCTCAAGGCAGGCGCCGCCTACGTCCCGCTGGATCCGACGCACCCCAGGGACCGCCTGCGATTCATGGTTGGTGAGACAAAACCTACCGTCATCCTCGCTCGAGAGGCGGATGCTACGACGTTCCCCGACGTCGGGATCGCGCCCGTTTCGCTCGATGCGATCCTGGCTGGTGCGGAGACGACCGACCGCGGGGTGACGCTCCCAGGGCCCGGCGCCCGAGATCTCGCCTACATCCTGTACACGTCGGGGTCGACCGGTCGTCCCAAGGGCGTGCAGATCACGCACGGAGCGCTCGCCACCTACGCGGATTGGGCCGCTCGAACGTACTGGAAGGGAGAGCGTCTTTCGGCTCCGCTTTTTACACCCCTCACGTTCGACCTCACCATCACATCGCTGATCACTCCGCTCCTAGTGGGCGGATGCGTCAGGGTGTACCCAGCCGAGAGCTCTGCGGTCGATACATCGTTGCTACGCGTCCTGGACGACAATCTGGTCGACGTCGTCAAGCTGACGCCGGCGCATCTCGCGCTCCTGCGCGATCGAGATCTTTCCAGTTCGCGGATCCGCACGCTGGTGGTGGGCGGATCCGATCTCAGGGTCGACGTCGCTCGGGCCGCGTGGCAAGCGTTCGACGGACGGATCGAGATCTACAACGAGTACGGTCCGACAGAGGCGACGGTCGGTTGCATGATCCACCGATATGACCCTGCGTCGGTCACCGGCGGCTCTGTTCCGATCGGCCGTGCCGCGGCCGCCGCACGCATCTATCTACTCGACGATCGCGGGCGTCCCGTCCCTGCAGGCGTGATCGGTGAGATCGTGGTTGGCGGACCCGGTGTGGCGCGCGGATATCTGGACCGCCCGGACGAGTCGGGTGAACGCTTCGTGGCAGACCCGCTCTTCGCCGAAGAACACGCGTACCGAACCGGGGATCTCGGACGGGCTCTACCGGATGGCAACATCCAGTATCTCGGCCGAAGCGACCGACAAGCCAAGATCCACGGAATCCGAGTGGAACCGGGCGAGGTCGAGGCTGCATTGGCGGGACTCGCCGGTGTCGACGCCTGTGTGGTCGACTATGTCGAGGCGGATGCTCCTCGCGAGACGGCCTACCATTGTGTCCGATGTGGTCTCGGCTCGGACTATCCCGACGTGAGCTATGACGACGCAGGCATCTGTTCGGTGTGTCGCACGTTCGAGCAGGTTCGACAGAGGGCGCTCGACTATTTCCAACCCATGGACCGCCTCCAAGAGATCCTCCGCGCGGAAGACGGACCGGCCGACTTCGACTGCATCATGCTCTTTAGCGGCGGAAAGGATAGTTCCTACGCGCTCTATCGATTGGCCGATATGGGCCTTCGTATTCTGGCGTTAACGCTCGACAACGGCTTCATTTCCGACGGAGCCAAAGCGAACATTCAGCGGGTTGTCGAAGATCTCGGCGTCTCGCACGAGTTCGTCTCGACGCCGTCGATGAACGACGTCTTCGTAGACAGCCTGCAGCGTCACTCGAACGTATGTAACGGCTGCTTCAAGGTGCTTTACACGCTCGCGACCAACGTTGCGCTCGGGCGGAACATCCCCTTTGTCGTGACCGGCTTGTCGCGCGGACAGTTCTTCGAAACTCGCCTTACAGAGGAGCTCTTTCTCGGCAATCGATATGAGACGGACGACATCGATGCGTTGGTGGTCGAGGCACGTAAAGCCTATCACCGAGTCGACGATGCGGTGAAGCGCCGCCTCGACACCCGTGCGTTCGAAAGCGACGACGTCTTTGATCGTGTCCGCTTTCTGGACTTCTACCGGTACTGCGATGTCGAGTTGGAGGACGTTCTCGAGTTCCTTCGGGAGCGCGCCGCGTGGATCCGCCCCGAGGATACGGGCAGATCGACGAATTGTCTGATCAACGATGTCGGGATCTACGTACACCAGCGCGAGCGGGGTCACCACAACTACGCACGACCCTATAGTTGGGACGTGCGCTTAGGTCACAAGGAACGAGACGCTGCGCTCGAGGAACTCGATGATGAGATCGATGAAGCGCGCGTGCACCAGATCCTGGACCAATTGGGATACACCCCTTCCGACGGCGACGACGCGAGTCGTACCGGGCGACTCATCGGTTACGTGGTCGCGGCCGATGACATCGATTTGTCCGGTATGCGTTCACGACTCGAGGCGCGTCTGCCATCTTTCATGATCCCGGCGGACATCGTTCAGATCGATCACATACCGATGACGCGGAACGGCAAGATCGATTACGCGGCGTTGCCACGCCCCGAGCGCGCGGTCGCCACCTCCGTCGTCGGGCAGGTTCCACCGCGAGACGAGAAGGAACGCTGGTTTGTCGAGACTTGGAGCCGTGTGCTCCGTCGCGACACCGTGGGAATCCACGACCGCTTCTTTGATCTCGGTGGGGATTCGATCGCGGTGATTCAGATCGCCGCTCAGGCCGCCGACGCCGGATACGACATCGAGCCGAGCCTACTGTTTCAGTACCAAACCATCGCGGAGCTCGCGACGCATGTCGGGGAGCGCCGGACTCCGGTGGCGAAGGTGTCATCGACCGGGCTTCGCTCGAGCGAGGTGGATGAGATGTCTCGAACCAAAGTGCTACAGCAGCTCGCACGAGCCGAGCGAAGAGGCCGACGGGATGACTCGGGGCCTCCGCCCGGTGGCGCAGAATAGTCTGCCTCGAGTGAGTGCACCCGAAGCCGGCCGCGAGGCACCGCACACGCCCGATCTGGCGGATGTGTACCCGGTGACGCCGCTCCAAGGGGGGATGCTATACCACAGCTTGGCGGCGCCTGGCTCGGGCGTGTACGTGGTGCAGTATACCTGCGAGATCAACGGTGCCCTCGACCCGGTCCGCTTTCGCGAAGTCTGGCAGCGCACGTTCGAGCGGCACCCTGCGCTCCGAACCGCTTTCGTCTGGGAGGGGCTCGAGGAGCCGCTGCAAGCGGTGCGCGGCCGTGTGGAGATTCCGTGGGCGGAGTCCGATTGGACCGAGATCGCTCCGGCGATTCGAGCCGACAGGCTCGAGGCCCTCCTCCGTCAAGATCGCGCGCTCGGGTTTTCGCTGGACTTGGCCCCGCTGGCTCGCATGTCGCTGATTCGAACCGGGGTCGAGACGTGGCGTTTCCTATGGACCTTTCACCACATCCTCGCCGATGGGTGGTCGGCCGTGACGTTGTTGGAGCAGGTCTTCCGTGAGTATGCCGGGGCGCCAGTGGCCCCGACTACACCTCCACCGTTTAGCAGTTTTGTCCGTTGGCTGGGCGCGCGTGACATGGAGGTTTCGAGGGCGTTTTGGGAGCGCCGGCTGGCCGGGATCGACCAGCCGACTCGCCTTTCGACCACCGATGACGGTCGACTGTCTACCGCCGGCGGAGCCCCCGATCGCCGCGAGGTTCAGCTCGCATCGGCGGAAACCGCGGCGGTGCAGGAGTACGCGCGTGCCCATTCACTAACCCTCAACACGGTGGCACATGGGGCTTGGGCGCTGACGTTGTCGGCCTACGCCGGCGACACCGAAGTGATCTACACCACCGCAGTGGCGGGTCGCCCGGCGTCCCTGCCGGGCGTGGAATCGATGATCGGCCTCTTTATCAACTCGGTCCCCGTGCGCGTTCGGGTGAGTCCGGAACCCGAGCTTTCGCCGTGGCTGCAGTCGTTGCAGCGAGACCTGTTCGAAATGGGTCCGCACGAGCACACGTCGCTCGCATCGATCGCGGGGTGGACGGGCGTCGGCGCATCTCACAGCCCGTTCGAAAGCGTTTTGGTGTTCGAGAGTTCGCCTTTGGGCGACCGGAGTCCCGCAGAGGGGACAGGCCTCGAACTCTCAGATGTTCGTTACCTCGATCAGAGCGACTACGCCTTTGCGCTCCTCGTCTTCCCGGGCCCGTCGCTGACACTTACCGCGGTCTACGATGCGACGCGTTTTCCGGCCGAGCTGGTCGACCGGCTGTTGGCTTCGGTCGCCGACACGTTGCGCGGGTTCGCGGCCCGCCCGTCGACTTCGGTCGGCGATCTGAAACCGCCGAGCGCGGAGGAACGCGACCGTTTGCTTGCCCGTGCCGGCGGACAAGGGGACGAGCCACCACCCGCGCAGGATGTCCTTCGACGTTTCCGCGCCCGCGTCGAGGCGCAGCCCAACGCCATCGCCATGGCGAGGGACGACGAGTCGCGCACCTATGCCGACCTTGCTCGACGCGTGGAGGCTACGGCGAACCGGCTTCGAGCGGAGGGCGCGACCGTCGGTACCCGGATCGCCATCTTGTTGGATCGCTCGTTCGCCGCGCTCGAAGCGATCCTCGCGGTGCTCGACGTGGGAGCCACGTACGTCCCTGTGGCCTTGGCCGAGCCCGCCAAGCGCCGCCGCTTTCTGCTCGACGATTCCCGCGCGGATTTCGTTCTCCGACGTGGGCAAGACGAGCTAGAGAGCGTGCCGGATGGCGTGAGAGTCCTCGATTTGGACGCCCCGACGATCGCCGAGAGCTCGACTCACGAGCAGGTAGACTTCGGGGGGCCGGGGGACCTGGCGTACATCCTCTTCACTTCGGGATCGACGGGGCGCCCAAAAGGCGTGGCCGTGTCGCGAGACAATCTCGCGTACTCGACCGCCGCTCGCGACCTCGTCTATGACAAGAGTCCGGCGGCGTTCTTGCTGCTTTCGCCGCTCACGTTCGACAGTTCGATCGTCGGCGTATTTTGGACGCTGAGCACCGGCGGCACCGTCGTCCTTCCCCGTGAGGGACAGGAACGCGAGCCGACGATATTGGCCGACCTCATCGAGACGCATCGCGTCACCCACACGCTCTGTGTACCCGCTCTGTGGAGTTTGATACTCGAACAGGCCGGGGGCCGCGATCTCGGTTCTCTCGAAACCGTCATCGTGGCGGGAGAGGCCTGCCCGACGGACTTGGTCCGTCATCATTTCGCCCGCCTTCCGAAGACGGACCTGTATAACGAGTACGGCCCCACCGAAAGCACGGTGTGGGCCACAGCCTATCGGATGACGGCGTCGGTCGAGACAGCGGCGGTCCCGATCGGTCGTCCGATCCCCGGGACGCGCGTATACCTCCTCGATGCCGACGGCCGGCTTTCTCCGGACGGTGCGAAAGGTGAGATCTGCGTCTCGGGACCCGGGGTGGCGCACGGATACGTCAACGTTCCAGAGGTCACGGCGACGAAGTTTCTTCCCGACCCTCATGTCCCCTACGCGGAAAGGCGAATGTATCGGACCGGCGACATTGGACGTTGGTCTCCTGATGGCGAGTTGCTATTCCTCGGGCGACGCGACGAACAGGTGAAGGTGCGCGGACGCCGAATCGAGCTTGGCGAGGTGGAAGCTGTCCTCCTCGCTCATCCGGCGATCCGGGAGGTGGCGCTCACCGCCCAAGAGGAACTCGTCGCGTTCGTGGTCGCGACGTCGCCGACCGAACGGTCGACACAAGAGCTTCGGACGGAGCTGCTGACAGAGCTGCCATCCCACATGATCCCGAGTCGATTCGTTTGGCTCGAGGAATTGCCGCGTGGCCGAAACGGGAAACTGGACCGGCACAGACTTCTTGTCCCCGAGCCGGCTGCCGGCCTGGGCACGGCAGGCGCGACACTCACCGCCACGGAAGAGGCGCTCGCTTCCGTTTGGAGGGACGTCTTGGGGCGCGACGAGGTGGGAATCGACGACCACTTCTTTGAATGCGGAGGACATTCGCTGCTCGCGATCCGACTCCTCGGCGAGATACGAGGGGCGTTCGGCGTCGATTTTCCGTTCGACGAGTTCTTCTCCCTTCCGACCATCGCTGCGTCGGCTGCTCGCATCGACGCGTTGGTCGCCGAAGCCGAAGCTCGGCGACCGGCGGACGAGCTGGCGATGGAAGAGTTCGAGTTTTGACTGCCCGAGCGCTTCTGCGGCGCCTCGACGAACTCGGTGTCGAACTGTCGGTCCGCTCAGGTCGAGTGCAGGCGCGAGCGCCCGAGGGCGTCCTCACCTCGGACCTGCGCGATGAAATCGCGTCGCGCAAGGATGAACTGCTCGAGATCTTGTCGAGGGACAACGAGCTCGTGTCGCCAATCCCCCGCACCGAGTCGGACGCGAGGGCGAAGCTCTCCCCCGGGCAGGAGCGGATCTGGCGTTTGGCGCGGCGCGATCCGCAAGCCATGACGTATCATCTGAGCGAGGCGTTCCGTGTGGTGGGCCCGCTCGACACGTCGGCTCTAGATGCGGCGCTCCTGGAGTTGGCGAGACGACATGAGAACCTTCGCACGGAGGTGGTGGATGACGCGGTGACGACGCTGCGAGCGCTGCCGGCGGAGTGCGCGCAGTGGGATCGACTCGACGTGTCCGAGGCGGAGGCCCCTTTGGATGCGGCGACCGCATCGGTTCGCGAGCTGTCCCGCACGCCTTTTGACCTCACCGACGGCCCGCTTGCACGCTTTCATCTCGTCCGGCTGAGCGACACCGACCATGTAATCTCGATCACGATGCACCACATGATTTCAGATGGGTGGTCCTTCGAGGTCGTCTACGACGAACTCGCGGCGCTGTATGCGGCGGCCCGCACCGGACTCCCCTCCTCATTGCCGCCCGTACCGATCCGCTGGGTCGATGTCGCCATGTGGCTGAGCGAATGGACCGACGGACCCGCCGCCGAGGTCGCTCGTGAGTATTGGCGGGAGGTCCTCGCGCCGCCCCTGGAGGCGCTGGCGCTGCCGCGGTCGGCCTCGAGAGGTCGAGGCTACGAGGGGGAGCAAACCCGGGTTCGCCTATCGCTCGAGACGCGCGATGCCGTCGACCGTCTCAGCGCGGTGGCAAACGCGAGCCCGTTCATGGTGTGGTTAGCGGCGTATGCGTGGTTACTGCGAGAGCGAACCGGACAGGATGACATCCTCATCTGTGTTCCCGCGGCGTGTCGTGAAAGACACGAACTTCAGGGTGTGGTCGGGTATCTGAACAACGTCGTCGTGCTTCGTGTCGCGACCGGAAGCGCTCCGACGTTCGTCGAACTCGTTCACGCGGTGCGAGAAGCCTCTCTCGGTGCGTTTCGTCATCAGGACCTCCCCTTCCAAGAGGTGGCCGAGTTTCCGCACTTGGCGAGAGTGCCTCTGACGCGCGCGATGTTCGCCTATCAAGGCGAGCCGGCGCGCACGCTCGAGCTCGATGGGCTCGAAACCACGCGCCTCCCGGTGGAGAACGGTACCGCGAATTTCGACATCGCCCTCTACGTCGGTCGGAGCACGGAGGGTCTGGACGCTTCGTTGTCCTTCAAGTCTGACGCACTGAGCGGCGACGCAGCCGAGCGATTCCTGGATCGGCTCTCGCTCCTGGTGATCGAAGCGGCCCAAGACCCGACCCGTCGCACGACCGAGCTGGCGGATAAGGGCGATGCCCCGGTGGCGATCCCTGCGTCGACGAGCGGCCACATGACCCCGACCTTCGACTCACTCGAGGTCCGACTCACCCTGATTTGGGAGCGTGTGCTCGGGACATGGCCCATACATCTCGACGATGACTTCTTCGCCCTCGGCGGACACTCGCTTCTCGCAGTGCGTCTCCTAGATGAGATCGAGCGAGAGCTCGGCCGCGAGTTGCCTCTGGCGACGTTCTTCGAAGTCACGACCGTTCGTTCGCTGGCTCGCGCGCTGCAGGACGACGGCTGGGTTCCGCCCACCGGCCCGCTGGTGGAGATGCAGGCTTCGGGCTCCGGGCGGCCGATGTTCGTCGTGCACTCGTTCGAGGGGCACACGTTCTTTTACAACGAGCTGGCCCAGAGCATGGGACCGGAACATCCCGTATACGGATTACAGGCCCCGGGCCTCGATGGAAGTGCTCGCCCGATGCAGCGGGTAGATCGAATCGCGCAGGCGCATCTTCGCGAGATCCGGCGAGTTCAGCCGGAAGGCCCCTATACGATCGCCGCCATGTGTTTTGGCGTTGCCGTCGCGCTGGATCTCGCAGTACGACTTCACGAGATCGGCGAGAAGACGCACATCGTGTTTCTCGATAGTGTCTTCGATGGCCGACAGGCGCTGGTGTCTCTGCAACACGTCGATTTGGCCGAACACAGGCTTTCACAGCTTCTGCGGCGTGGAAAACGGGTGCTTCGCGAGCAGTGGGAACAGGCCCGCGACCTCTTGAACTCCGATCGCGATCACCGCATGCGCTCGGCGCTCGCAAGAGCTTGGCATCGGTATGACCCGAGACCGTTCGACGGCACGATCACCCTGATCCGCAGCGAAGACAAAGCCGACAACCGCGACAAGGATTGGCAACCCGAATCCTTACGGATACTTACCGGCGCGACCGTCGACACCCACTTGGTATCTGGCGATCACCTGGCGCTGTTGCGAGAGCCGAACGTTCAGAGCGTGTCGGGGGTGGTCAAGTCGTTGATGGGATGAGGGGCGCCACCTGACCAAGACCCTACGACTTCCTCGATCGCGGCCACCGCCACCCCTCGCCGATCATAGGCTTTGACGCGTTCGCTCATCTCTTTCGCTTGTCGTCGATACTGTGAGTCGGTCAGGATATCGTCGAGCTTTTGATGGATGTCGTCCACCGTATCGACGTCTCGGTCTCCGACGATTCCCACCCCGTGGTGTTCGACGCGGACCGCGGTACCGAGCTGGTCATTGGTTTTGAGGGGATAGACCAGCATCGGGACTCCAAACCACAGGCTCTCATTGATCGAGGTGATCCCGCCGTGGAGTACCGCTGCGTCGGCCTGCGAGATCGCACGTGTCTGTGGCACCCAGCCCAAAATGCTGATGTGTGAAGGCTGAGATCCGAACACATCCGGACTCAGCCGGCCACCGAGAGCGACCACGATCTCCCAATCCGGCCGTTCTCTGATCGCCGCGAGGAACCGGCCGATAAAGCCCGTGTCATCCCCTTTGAAGAACGAACCGAACGCGGCGTAGACGAGGGGCCGGCGGACCGGGTCGAGCGCTCGACGCGCGAGGATCCGCTCGATCTCATCGGTGGGTGGGCCCGGCACTGGCTCCACCATCATCGAACCGACGTAGCGGACGTTTCGTGGCGGCGTGTGTGGGAGGTCGAACTCGCTGGCGTTGCAAAGAAGGAGCGGCAGGCGGCCGTAGGAGAACGGGTGTGGCCACTGCCACAATTCGGTCTCGTCTCTAAACGGGAATCCGTTTTGGTCAGCCCACACGCGGAGGACGCTTACGCGATCGGCACCCTTCCTCCGCAACCAATCGAGCTTGCGCCGAGCCAGCTTCCAAAGCCGGTAACGCAGCCAGGCAAACTCGATGGCGACGAATCGACGCAGACCAGGCGCGGGCGGGAGAAATCGATGGAGTGGAGCGAGACCCGGGTGCTTGGATAGCGCCAGCCAAACACTGACGATCGCCATCGGAACGCGTAGTGCCGTCGCGCCGATCACATACGCATGTAACTCCAGGTCGACGAGAATCACGTCCGGAGCCAGAGCCTCGATTTGTGACATGCCCTGCGCGACGCCGAGGCCTTCGATCTCCGCGAGACGTCTAGAGCGCAACCGAGGCATTCTCGCGAGACGAGCGAAGAGAGAACGGCGAGGTTCCTCGCGCGCACCCGCCGCGAGGTGCACAAAAGGAAATCCTTGACTCTCGACCGCCTCCCGCATGTCGATGGGGCTCGTGTAGGTGACGCGAAATCCTCGGTCCGCCAGGCGTCGTGCGAGCCCGAGGTGGACGTTTCTCACGCTCACGATCCCACCCGTCACAAAGACGACGTGTCTCATGGTGGCGCCGCGTCTACCTACGACTCCCGGTCCAAGCCGCGCGAAAGGCCTGCATCGCGTCGGTGAGCGTCTCGCCCGCGCTCTCGTAGGTCAGCACCTCGAGTCGTGGGTCGGCGGCGAACCTGACTTGAACCGTCTCTCGAGTTCCCCGCGTCTCGTAGATGAGTTCGGCCGTCTCTCCGGGAGCGTGCGCCTCGTGCGCCGCTCTCCAGTCCGCCTCGGTCCGGAGGACGCGACCGTCGATGGACACGAGTACGTCTCCTCGATCGACCCCGGCATCGTAAAGCGGAGAGCCGATGCGCGTCCCGGATCGCACCTCTAGCCCCTGCGCCGTCGATCCAACCTGGACGCTCCCGAGAAACGAGGCGCCCGCTGCCCGATTTCGCAACAGAAACCCCGCGTGAGAGAGAAGCGTGGCATAGTCGGGGAGATCACTCCCACGCACGAATCTTTCGAAGAAATCCGAGGCGAAGGCTTCGTCTCCGGTAAAGATCCCCAGTTCTCGCTCCAGATCCTCGACGGTATAGGGAATCTCGAGCTTACCGTGAGCGATCCACACGTGGCGCATGAAGTCGTCCAGGTTCTGCGCAAACCGGGAGCGAAGCGTGAGATCCAGGCCGAGCCCGATCACCGCGCCATAGGTGTAGTAAGAGATAAACGTGTTCGTACGATTGTTCGGATCGATCGCCGTCGCCGCATCGACGAACGGCGCCTGCATACTCATCTCTGCCGGACCGAAGAAGGACCTCGCCGGCGAGTTCACTACCGCGTCGAGACCGCCAGAGAGGCCGCGCGCGTAGCCCTCCACATCGATGATCCCGGCGCGTCGGAGGAATAGGGGCGTGTAGTAGCTGGTGAAGCCTTCGGCGAACCAGAGTTCGCGTGACATATTCGCGCGAGTAAAGTCGAAAGGCTCGAGGCCGCGCGGACGGATGCGTTCGACGTTCCAAGCGTGAAAAAACTCATGGGAGACGGTGCTTATGACCCCGGCGGCGTTCTCAGCCAGCGATTGTGACGAAGCCAGGATCGTCGAGTTGCGGTGTTCCATTCCGTCTCGCGAGGCCCACGGAAGATAGTCGGCGATAAAGGTGTAGGTACCGCCGTCGAAGACCGGTGGCTCACCGTAGACGGCGATCTCCTCCGCCACGATCGCCTCGACCCACTCCGCGTACGCATCCACTTCCGCCTCGGTGCCCAGGTGGTGGATCGCGAGGCGAAACGTCACGGGACCGTCCGTCCCAGCGGCTTGCCACTCGCGCAGCGAGAAGTCGCTCAGCTCGGTCGGACTGTCGAGAAAATACTGCAGATGCGGCGCCTCGAAGCGCGCGGGGTTTTCGGTCTCGAACAGTTGCGTGGCGACCTTCCATCCGGACCTGTCGGGAATGTCGAACCCCACCTCGATCCGTCGCTGTTCATGACCGCTCGCCCACATGAACGTCGCTGGCATGTTCATGTGCGCATGTGTTTCGTCGAACTGCGAGTAGGTGCCACCGGCACGGTCGGCAAACAGTGTGTACGTGAGCGTCACCGATCCGTCATGCCCGACGACATCCCATCGGTACGGATCGGGGCGCGTAACGGACAGCTCTCGCCCGGATCCGTCGACGGCTCCGACGTCATAGACGTTCTTTCCAAACTCGTGAAGCGCGTAGCGTCCAGGAGATGAGCGCGACATCTGGAATTGAACAGGGCCGGGCGGAAGATCCGACAGCGACACCGATATCCGGGCTTCGTGATGTACGACGTTTGGGAACGAGACTTCGTATCTGATGGGCGCGGGGGCCGTCATGAGGCCAGATAGGAGGAGAACGAGCCCTGAAAGGGTGTGGAGGATCGGCATCGAAGAACCCGTGTCCGACGGTCAGCGTTGGAGGAGCGCGAACCGCAATCTAGCGACCCGTGCATCTGCCAATCTACGGCCCCTCATTCAGCGTGGGGGTGACCACCGCATGACGCGGTTTGGCGGGGGTCCCGGCCACCGTCCTCTAGCGGATAAACATCACCGGGTTCGATGGCAGCGACTTCACGTCGATGACCGCTCCCTCGCTCATCACCATCGTTTGACGATGGATGTTGCTGATCGCCTCGAGAGGATTCGCCTCGAGAAGAAGAAGATCCGCGTACTTGCCCACCTCGATCGTCCCGAAATCCTCCAGGCCTCGCGCGGCCAACGCGCCGTTGCGCGTACCCGCGACGATCGCCTCCGATGGCGTCATGCCGAGCTCGACCAGGCCTTCGATCGCGATCAGCGTGCCGATCCCCGGTTCCTGCCAGATGGGTTTGGGCGTGCGGTTGAACTGTGAAGCGGCGGCCGGAAAGTTGTCCGTTCCCACCGTCACGGTGCAGCCGCCCTCGATGAGTTTTTGCGCGTTGCGGCGACGCATCTCGGTCCCGTATCCGATCGCGTTTCGGTCGCGTCGCTGCTCGAACGACGTCCTCACTCGTTCCACGGGCCGCCTCAAGCGACCCCAATCCGAGTTCTCATCGGCCGCGGCGAGCCGACGCTGCGCCGCGTCCCGATCCGTCAGGTGCTTTTGCCAGGCCTCGCCGGTGAGCGTATTGGCGAGCATCGAACAAATCACCCCGCGCTCGCGAATCTGCGTCACGAGCTCGTCTGATATCTCGCGATCGGCCAGCACCTCCGGGTGTTGAATGAGATCAATCCCGGCTTCCACGCTCAGACGCAGACCCTCGGGGTTGGTCGAGTGCGTCTCGACAACGAGCCCGCGCCGGTGCACTTCTTCAACGATCACGGACTGCGCTTCCGGCGAGAACGAAATCAGGGTCGGAAAAGCCCAGTGGCTCGTCCCGCCGTACTTGAGAAAATCGACACCCTTGTCGAGATACGCGTTGATCGCGACGCGAAGCTCTTCCGGATACATGTCCAGCAAGTCCTCACCGGCCCCCTGCGCGAGGTGGTCAGAGAACTGCTCCTCCCACAACGAAAGGTTGGCTTCGGGGATCAGCGCGAATGTGATCGAGAACGCGCCGCCCCACCCGACGATGTTGCCGGCCACCTGCATGCGAGGCCCCACCTCGGCGCCCCGTGCAATCGCGTCTCGCACCTCGACGAGCTGCGGGAGTTGTCCGTAGCTGTCTCGGATGTGGGTGACGCCATGCTTGAGATGCATCTGCGCTGCTTCGAGAGCGATCTCGGTCCCACGCTCGAAATAGAAGACCGCATTCTCTTTGCGGTGTTTCCCGAACCCGGCGCCGTACAGACTCGTGTGGACGTTCGTATCGACGAAACCAGGCGTCATGAACTGACCGGTCGCGTCGATGACCCGAGCTCCATCGGGAACCGTGATACTCGCGCTCGGCCCAACCGCGGCAATCCGCCCCCCGTCGACGATGACCGTCGCGTTTGCGAGGGGCGGGCCGCCGTTGCCGTCGATCAGCGTGGCTCCGACAATGGCGGTGCGCGCTTGCGCCGCGGCTCCGAGCGGAAGAGCGACGAATACGAGCGCGCTCGCCAGCGCGTTCGCGAGACGCTGGGCGCACGATCTCACCGGCCGGTCGAGTAAGCGCGAGGGATCTAACAGGGTGCGGGGGGCTCTCATCTTTTCTCCGTCGTTGAATCGCTCACAGGTGGAGGCGTCGGTGCGATCGGGCTCAGCGCTCGAGCAACGCTTCCTTGCTGCGAGCGCCGCGGGCCACAGCATCCAGCGTGGTCGAGTCGAGGTAAGCACGAATCGTCTCACGTAGTGCTTTGAACTCCTCGTGAAGCGGGCAGGGCGTCTCGTCGGAACACGGGTCGAGGCCAACCGCGCAGCGCGTCAAATCTCGCTCACCGTCGATGGCGTGCTTCACATCCAATAGGCTGATCTCTGCAGCATCGCGTGCCAACCGGTAGCCGCCACCCGGACCGCGGATCGAACGCAATAGATCCGCTCGCACGAGTTCCTTGAGAATCTTGCCCAGATAGGCCTTGGGAAGATCCGTCGTGTCCACGATGTCGGCGACGGAGACCCAGGTCTCGGCGGGCCGTTGCGCCAGATCTGTCATGGCGCGGATCGCGTACTCGCATGGGTTGGAGTATAGCACGCTAGCGCCGAATTCCAGACTGATTTATCTTTATTTCCGTTCGTGGCGTCCCTTGTCCCGGGGCGAAACGCCATCCACCGCCCGCATCGACCGCGCTCGGGCACGTCAGACGGGAGCCGATCATGACGATTGCCGGCACGCGGAGCCTGCCCGAGGCAGAGTGGACGCGGCAACTCGCCATCTGGGTCCTCGCTCTACTTCTGTTCGAGACTTTGACCGGTCTTTCGATCTTGCTCCTCCCATTTAGCGTTTCGAACCAAGCGGCGGTCCTGATCCACACCCTGGCCGGCAGCATCATGCTCGTGCCCTTCGCCCGCTACCAGGTTCGACATTGGGGCCGCTATCGGCGCGGGCCGATGACTCACGTCAAGCTTACGGGCTACCTCGCCCTGCTGTCGACCGTGGTCGCGCTGCTATCGGGCGTGGTGCTCACCCTGCAGGCGATCTTCGCTACTCGCATCAGCTACGGTTGGGACCTGGTTCATATTATCGCGACCTTCACGCTGATCGCGGCCGTGGCGCCTCACATACTGGTCCTTGTCATCCGTGCGTTCCGACCGACGGCCAACCAGCGGATCCTGTCGCTGAGGGTGGCTCAGAAGTCCTTCGCGCGGAGATCGGTGGCGGCCACCGTCGCGCTGGGCGCCGTCGTATTGATCGGGGCGATCGCCGTCAGACCCGTCACGCTCGAGGACCAACTCCCCGAGGACTACAGCTATTTGTACGGACCCGAGCGACCCTTTGCGCCGAGCCTCGCCAACACGGCGACCGGCGGCCCCTACGACGAGCGCGTCCTCAGTGGTTCGGCATCGTGCGGAAGCTCGGGCTGTCACGAGGAGATCGCCCGCGAGTGGGAGGTGAGCGCACACCGGTGGTCGGCGATGGACGCCGCGTTCGTCGAGGTGCAGAACGCGATGGCGGAGCAGAACGGCGCGGAGTCGACTCGCTACTGCGCTGGCTGCCACGACCCGATCTCGTTGTTCGCCGGTACCAAGAACGTCTTCGTGGAAGACCTCACCAGCCATGTCGGCTACGATGAGGGGATCTCTTGCCTCTCGTGCCACGCGATCAGCGAGACCGATGTGCAAGGCAACGCCAACTACGTCATGGATCGCCCCGATCGATACCTGTTCGAGCTCCGGGACGGCGCTCTCGCCAAGGGGGTTAGCGACTTCCTGATCCGGGCCTATCCACGACATCACACAGAGACGCTCAGCCACACCCTGTTCAAGAGTCCCGAGTTTTGCGCCGCTTGTCACAAACAGTTCATCGATGAGGAGATCAATCAGGTGGGCTGGGTCCAGCTCCAGAACCAGTACGACAACTGGCGAAAGAGCCGCTGGAACCACCCGGACGACCCGACAAAGACGGTCGAGTGCCGCGAGTGCCACATGCCCCTCACGGACTCGAGCGACCCAGCCCGCGGGGACGACGCCGACTACAACCGGTCCGCCGCCGATGGCAAACACCGCAGCCACCGATTCCTCGGGGCCAATCAGTTCATGCCGATCGCGCTCGGGCTCGAAGGCGGGGAGGAGCAGGCGGAGTTGACAGAGAAATGGCTTCGTGGCGAAATCGAGATCCCCGAGATTTCCGACAAATGGCAGGCAGGTGCGGCGGTACCCATCGAGATCGTGGCGCCTGAACGTGTGTCCCGAGGAGAAGCAGTCGAACTTCAGGTCGCGATCACCAACAACAAGGTCGGGCACGATTTCCCGACCGGCCCCCTAGACATCATCCAGGCCTGGATCGAGCTCACCGTCACGGATCAGGTCGGCAACGTCGTCTTCGAGACGGGCCGCCGAGACGAACGCAATTTCATCGAGCCGGGGTCGTTCATCTTCAAGGCCGAGCCGGTCGACCAATACGGTAACCTCATCGACCGACACAATCTCTGGGAGATGGTGGGAGTTCGGTACCGGCGTTCGATGTTCCCGGGTTTTTCTGATGTCGCCGAATTCTCGTTCGTATGTCCAGGCACCGAGCTCTTCGGCGGCGACAACGCGGAAGGCGCAATCCAAGCCCCGACAGACGAGAGTTCGAGCGAGGCATACGAGTTGAGCCCTTCGAGCGACGTCACCGAGCTTCGCGTGACCGCCAGGCTGCTCTACCGAAAGGCCGATCAGTTCTTGCTCAACTTCCTGTTCGGCGAGGACTCCGGTGTGAGCTCACCCGTTACCGTGATGTCGGAGGATCAGATGACGATCACCGTGGGTGGGGCGCAGTAGTCGAAGAAATGCACTTCCACCTCTCCCGCCGGCACCGGCGGATCGCGATCACTTCGGGCTTCTTTGCGCTATTCGTGCTCGTGGTCGTATTCCTGACCCGGGCCCTCACGGGAGGCGATCGCGCGTACACGCCTGGTGAGGACCTCGAGGGCCTGACGACGGAACTAGCCCGAGGTCTTCCGGCAGACTATCCCCCCGTGACCTTCACCGATGTCACCGCGGAAGCGGGCATCGACTTCCGTCACTTCCCCGCTCGGCGAACCCATCAGATTCCCGAGGACGTCGGCTCCGGAGCGGCCTGGGGTGACTACGACAACGATGGCTGGCTTGACCTGTTTCTGGTGGACATCGCGGAGGCGCTTCCTGGAGTGGCGGACGGGCCGGGAGTGGCGGACGGGCCCGGGGTGGCGGCTGCGGGATCGCCGGGGCGCTCGGTGCTCTATCGCAACCTGGGAGACGGCACGTTTCGCGACGTCACCGACGAGGCAGGGATCGCTCACGCCGCGATCGGGATGGCGGCCACGTGGGCAGACTACGACAACGACGGATGGACCGACCTTTTCGTGTCGGCGTTCGGGGAGAACACGCTGTATCGAAACCAGGGAGACGGCACGTTTCGCGACGTCACTCGAGATGCCGGCATGGGGGGCGAATTGGGCTTCTGGACTGCTGCGGCGTGGGCGGACTACGACCTGGACGGGCACTTGGATCTCTACGTGGCGGGCTACGTACGCTACTCCATTGGCGCGAACGTCGGCGTCTCGCAGCGTCAGTACGAGGTCGAGGTTCCCGCGACGCTCAACCCGTCCGCATCTCGTCCCCACCGCAATCTACTCTGGCACAACCGCGGCGACGGCACGTTCCGGGAGGTTGCCGAAGAGGCCGGTGTAGTCGACGACGAGGGGCGCGGCCTAGGCGCAGCTTGGGCCGACTTCGACGAGGACGGCTGGCCCGATCTGTACGTCGCGAATGATGTCTCCGACAACGCTCTGTACCGAAACCGGGGCGATGGCACGTTCGAAAACGTGAGCCATGCCGCCCTGGTCGCGGACTACCGCGGGGCCATGGGGCTGGCGATCGGGGACTGGGATGGGGACGAGGATTTCGATCTCTTCATCACCCATTGGATCGCGCAGGAGAACGCACTGTTCAGCAACCGACACGCCGACCTTGCGTCCGACGACGGCGCGTCCCGTCCGCTCCAGTTCTCCGACGAAGCCGACCGGGTCGGGCTCGGACAGATCGCGCTCGACTACGTCGGCTGGGGAACCTCCTTCTTCGACTACGACAACGATGGGGCGCTCGATCTCTTCGTGGCGAACGGCAGCACGTTCCAGCAGGAGGATGCGCCTGAGTTGCTGATCGGGATGCGCGACCTCTTGTTCTGGAATCGAGGCAAGAAGGAGGGCTTCTACGACGTGTCCGACGTGTCCGGCGAGCACTTCGTGCGCGAACTCGGGGGACGCGGCGCGGCGTTCGGCGACTATGACCGCGATGGCGACGTGGACGTGTTGGTACTCAACCACAGCGATCGTCCGGCGCTACTGCGAAACGATGGAGGTACGAGCGGCGGATGGCTCGGGGTCCTCCTCGAGGGGCGACGGAGTAATCGATCAGCGATCGGAGCCCGTGTGCGGGTGGTCGCGAACGGCGTGGCTCAGGTCCGCTCCGTGGGATCACAGACCTCCTACCTATCTCACAACAGCCCAGTCCAACACTTCGGCCTCGGCGTGTCGACCCGGGTAGACACGCTCGATGTCCTGTGGCCTTCGGGCGAAGGCGAAGTGTGGACGGATATTCCGTCCGGTCGAGCGGTCCGTATCGTCGAGGGTGCGGGAGGTTGGGAGGAACTGTGGGCGGCGGATCGTTTGGCCGGGTTGAGCCGCGGGACCGCAGACGCGAGCGCGTCCGCTGCAGCCTCCGGGCGCGCGGACGTGCTCCGCTTTTGGGAAGTGTACCGCGAGGCCACACGATTGCGTATGGCGGGCGAGCTCGAGGGCGCGGCTGGCAGCTATCGCGAGGCGCTCGAACTCAACCCCGGGCACGCTGACGCCCTGTACTACCTGGGCAGCGTGCATCTAACGCTGGGCCAGTACGAGGCCTCAGCGACGGTGCTCCGGCACCTAGTCGAGCTCGACCCCGAAAGCGCTCGGGCACACTCACAACTCGGCGTACTTCACGCATGCCCGGACGAAGGCGCGCCGCTCGATCTTCCTCGGGCGACCGTCTTCTTCGAACGTGCATGGGCCATCAACCGTGAGCAGACCGGCACGCCACTTTGGCTGGGGCTCGTCGCACTGTTCCGCAATGACCCGCCCTCCGCGCGCGACCGCTTTCAGGACGTGCTCGGATCCAACCCACGAAGCCTGGCGGCGAACTACCTGCTCGGCTACACCGCCTGGGCTGCTGGCGACTCGGCGGAGGCCGAAAAGGCCTTCGCCTCCGCACACGAGCTGGCGGGGCCGCAGACCAACGAGGCCCAGGTGGGATTGGGGGAGGGGGACACGCGCGGCGGGCGTCTGTTGTTCGCGTCCGCCATGAGCTGCAGATGGCTCGAGGAACGACTCGTACGACTGTCTGCCCAGGTATCCGGCGGTGCCGACGCGTCTCAGGCCAACGAGAGGTTTCGCGAGTTCGACGCCTCGCTCCGGGCCGTTCGCGATCGGATCTCCTGACACCCTCGACGCCGTGCAGCTATGGGGAGAGCGATACCGACGTATAGAGGAAGTTGGCGTCCTCGGCGGGACCGGTGTCTTCGATGAACCCTCCGGCGAAGAATCGACTCCAGCCGAGAAGCGCCGAGACGTGTTGATCGAAACGGTATCCGACGGTCAGGTCTAACTCGTTTCCAACCGCTATAGAGGCGCCCGGCGATGGGGCACGTGAGAGGCCGCCGCCCGCGTTGTATAGACCGTCGCCGGCGTCCGCGCGTCGGAAATGGTGCGCCGTGAGCTTCACATCGAGGCGGTCGGCGGGCCTAAGGTCGAGACCGCCGGAAGCCGCCACGATATTCTGGCGACCCACGACATCTGCAAAGCCGAGGTAGGCGTGGCCGAGCGGGAAGAGCTGGTTGAACGTACCGACCGACCCCCCGTCGGCGTCGTCACCGCTAGCGAAGTCGAGACCCGCCCGGAGACGAGGCGCACCCGCCAGGTCCAAGGCATATGCGAGTTGGGTCGCCACCATGAATGCCGAGATACTCTCATCTCCAACATCACCGAATTGGTAGGCGGCCTCGACATCGTAGGAGAAGCCAGAGCCAGCGATCGCGCCTCCGAGCCGCGCACCCACCGTGTGGCGTTCCTCGCGACCAGCCGTGCCGTTGATCTGGGTCCCGTCACGGACGACGCCCAACCAGTAAAGGTCGATCCCGAGAGGGGCGTCGGGGAGACTGTCCGTCACATAGAGACCGAAGATGTCCCGGCCCGTGTCGCTCTTGTTGAACTCCGTCTTTCGAATCGGAACCGGCTGCGCCCAAAAGCCGTGCAGTACCCAATCGCCGGTCGTCAGAATCGCGGACGCGCCGTCGAATGTTCGTTCCGTGTTGGCCCACGCCAGCGGACTGATCAGACGTTGCTTGCCGAACAGCAGTCCCTGCCGACCCGCACGCGCAGTGAGGGTCGCGTTCGAAGAGACTGGGACGATGAGGTCGAGGAAGGCGTCCTGAAGATCGAGATCATCGGCATCGAGGCCCCTGCGCCCGCCGGGGAGACTCCGGTCCGTACTGAGCGCAGAGCGGACCCGAACGAACCCCCTCAGGTACGTGCCGGCTCGCACGTCCGCAGTAAGAAGAAGCCTTGCCAGTATGAACGTGTCGTCATTTGGCTCAGCGAAGCCGAAGTTGGACCACGTCTCGCTCCGCAGCCGAAGCTGCCCGCCCACGGTTGCACCTACGCCCCCCTCGCCGCTGGGCGCTTGTGCGGCCATCGGCAGATCCGCGAAAACCAGACCGACCAGCACGGCTGGCACGAGCTGGAACCATCGAGGCTGCGCGCTCATGCGTCTGCTCCGGGCGCAGCTGTGTCTCGATCCAACGACTTCAGATGCGCTCTCAACTCGGGGTGTGCGCGCCACAGGTAGGTGCCCATCGCTAACGCCGCCAGGAGATTGCCGGCCGCCACGTTGACCCACGCTAGAGCAGCTAGCAGCGGAGCGAATACGACTCCGACTACAGCATAGAATCCGATCTCGAAGACGATGAAGAACTCGGCGAGCAGCCACAGGACGTCCGGCGACTTCTTCGCTTCGCTCGCCATCGCGGCCGCGATCAGCCCCACCAGGATGAACAAGAAGATGTGTGTCGCCGTATAAGCGCCGACCGAATCGAACTCGATGACCACGGTTGCTGGGTCGCGAAGGCCTTGGAAGGCTGCGGAGCCGAGCACGGCGGGGGTGTACAAGGGCCGCCCCGCGATCACGTCGACCATCAGAAACCACGCGGCGACCGACCCCGCCCCGATCAAACCCGCCGTAACTCCTTCTCTCACCACACGCGGGATCTTCATAGCATCCTCAGCATTTGATTTCCGCGTTCTTGCGTGCGTAGAACCACCAGTTGACGGCCAAGCACGTCACGTAGTATCCGGCGAAGCCGTATAGCCCGTATTCGGGCGTCCCCGCCTGGATTTGACCGCCGAAGATCCTCGGGATGAGGAAGGCGCCGTAGGCTGCGATGGCCGAGATCCAGCCCAGCACCGGACCGGCCATCGCGGGTTTGAAGATGATGGGCACCATTCGGAAGGTGGATCCGTTCCCGACGCCGGTCGTGATGAACAGCAGCATGAACAGCCAGAAGAACGGCCACCAATACGTCTCGGGAGTGGCCGACAGCCCGGCAGCCCGGACGTAGTATGCGACCCCGAGAGCGGATCCGATCATCACGATCGTGTCCCAGTGAGTGACGCGCGCCCCACCCCACTTATCCGAGATCCACCCCCCGACAGGTCGCACGAGGGACCCGACCAGCGGACCGAGCCAAGCGTACTGGAGCGGATTCGGCGCATTCGGGTTGGGCAACCCATCCGGCAGACTGCCGAACACATCTTGGATGAGCTTTGGGAACGCGGCCGAGTAACCGATGAACGACCCGAACGTCATGACGTAGAGCCAGGTCATCACCCAGTTGTGCTTCTCCCGGAAGATCGCGAATTGATCTGCGAGGTTCTCGCGCACCGGCCGCACCGTCACGTAGCGCATGAGCAACAGCGTGACGCACACGGTGATGACGAGCACGAAAAACACCTGGAGCAGGTCGGGCAGACCCAGATCCACGCCCAAGAGAAGCACGACTCCCAGGGCGGCGCCGGCAAACCCCATGAGCTCCAACCACAGGATCTTGCCCATCGCCACCGGCGTGCTGCCTACGTCGTGCGCCGGCAGGTTGTCCATCATCGTGAAGGCGAGAAACGTGAGGACGACCAAGATCGGCACCCACACGAGACCCGCGTTCTGGATCCATACCGGCCCGCCCCCCAATTCCTGCGGAAGATTCACCGGATCGCCGCCGAGTGCGCCGAACAACGCAACTCCCATCACGGCCGGGATCAGGACCTGCATGATGCTGACGCCCACGTTGCCCAAGCCCGCGTTGAGTCCCAGCGAAAGACCCTGCATCCGCTTCGGAAAGAAGAAGCTGATGTTCGACATCGACGAGGCGAACGCGCCGCCGCCGACACCGCTGAGCACAGCGAGCGCGACGAACGTCGCATACGTCGTCTGGGGATCCTGGAGGGCGTATCCGACGCCGGCAGTTGGCAAGATGAGCAGCGCGGTCGTGATCGCGATCAAGTTGCGACCGCCGCCGATCGCGATCATGAAGGAGTTCGGGATGCGGAGGGTGGCTCCCGCGAGGCCTGCCACCGCCGGCAACGTGTAGAGCTGAGTCGTGGTGTAGGGGAACCTCAGGGTCTCCATCTGCACGATGATGATCGACCAGAAGAGCCAAACGGCGAAGGCGAGGAGCAGGCAGGGGATCGAGATGACCAGGTTTCGGAAGGCGACCCGGCGCCCCTGCCGATGCCAGAACTCCTGGTCCTCGACGTCCCAGAGATCGAGCTTTGAGCTTCTGGACTGGTCGCGGATCCCGTTGCCTGGGCCCGTCATGTCTTGAGTCCCTCCCTTAGATCTGTTTCGATGACATTCTGCGGACGACGAGGCTTAGCCAGACCAGACAGGCCACACTCACCGAGAAGAGGAAGATCCAGGTCGTGGTCCACAGCCCGATGGAATCGAGAAGAGTCCCGAAGATGATCGGACAAACGAAGCCGCCGAGCCCGCCGAGAACGCCGACGAGTCCGCCCACAACGCCGACGTCTTCCGGGAAGTAGTCTGGGATGTAGCGGTACACCGCGGCCTTCCCGATCCCCATGGCGATGCCGATAACGAACACGACGACCGTGAAGATCCAGACGTTGGCTTGGAAGTAGACGTGCGTCACACCCCGTGCGAGAAGCTGCCGTCGTTCGACCCGGTCACCCTCTGCGACGATCGGTTCGTGCCACGTCTCTGTGACGGGCCACGGTAGGAAATCCCGTTCGGGGTCGCCTGCTCGATCTGGTCTCGCGAGCAGAGCGTATGACCGGTCCTCCACTTCGATCCCGTCGCCCGTCACGCCGGTCACGCGCCCCCCAGTCTGAGCCATGATTCCGCGACCGGGGCTCTCGATGTCCATCTTCGGGAAGATCAGGAGGAAACAGCTGACACCGATCACGGCCAGCACGCAGTACAACACTCGACGAGCGCCGAACAAGTCCGAAAACCACCCCCCAAGGGCGCGGATGAGGCCGGACGGGAGCGAGAAGATCGACGTCATCAGACCCGCCGTGACGATCGTCATCGAATACACGTTGACGTAGTACGGCACCAACCACTGCGCCAAGGCAACGAAGCCTCCGAAGACGAGGAAGTAGTAGAGCCCGAAGCGCCACACGCGTAGGTGTCGGAGTGGGACGAGTTGCCCCCGGATCGTCTTGGTCGCGGCGCCAGGGGCCTTCCTGTTCTTGGTCAACAGGAAGAACAGGATGGCCATCAAGACCAGCGCCGCCGCGTAGATGACGGGGAGCGTACGCCAGCCCTCGGCGTTGGCGCCCCCGTCGGTGAGCGTGCGAAGTAGCGTGGGCGCCCCGAGCGTGGTGACGGCCGCTCCGGCGTTGCCGGCGCCGAAGATCCCCAGCGCGGTCCCCTGCCGCTCGGACGGATACCAGACGGACGTGAACGCGATCCCCACGGCGAACGAACCGCCGGTCAAACCAAAGCCTAAGCTGAACCACATGAAGTCAGCGTAGGAATCTGCGCGGCCAAGCAGAAACATCGGTACGGCTGCTACCAACATGAGGAGCGTATAGACCGGACGCCCCCCGAACTTGTCCGTCGCCATCCCGAGCGGCAGCCGAACGATCGAGCCCGTGAGCACAGGAATCCCGATGAGCCAGCCCATCTGGCTCGCGGACCAGTCGAAGATCTGGTTCGTGACCAGGAACGTCACCAGCACGCCGTTGAGCATCCACGCGGCGAAGCACACCGTGAACGCCAGCGTGTTCATCGTCAACGTAAGATGCGCCCGACCGTGTCCTAACTCGTGGGGTTCGCTTTCCAAGGCCACAGACCCACCTCGTGCCTGTCAGATGCTCGTCGGTTCGTGGACAGCGTGATGAATCAGCTGCTCTTCGGCCGGACCTCGGTCCATGGGGTTCCCGGGTCCCGAATCGAGCGGCGATTCCAGTTCCAAATGACTTGCTGGTACGGCCGTACGACGTAGTGAAACGGCGCGACGATGAAGTGCACCAGACGCGTGAAGGGAACGAGCAGGAGAATCGCGAATGCGCCGACGATGTGGAGCTTGATGGGCCACGGCAGCGCGTAGACCGCGGCCGTTTCTGGGGTAAAGGTCCCTAACGACCAGAGATACGGTGTGAGGTCAGCCGCGAACCACGACGAGCCCCATCGATAACCGACCGCGATCCAACACCCCAGCACCACCTGAGCGAGCAACAGCAGCTCGATCGCGATGTCGGTCTTGGTCGTCACCGCACGGATCCGTCCGTGACTCAGGCGACGAATCAGCAGACCCACGAGACCGATGAGAAGTAGGACGCCGAAAATGAACGCGGTGACCTCGAGGATGATCAGCCGGATTGGAACGCTGTTCCACGCCAGTGTGGCCCGAGGGAACATGAACGCGACCAAGTGCCCGAAGAAGACGACGAGAATCCCGAAGTGGAAGGGGATCGTGCCCCAGAAGAGCTGTTTCCCCTCGAGGAACTGCGAGGAAAGCGACGTGACCGTGAACCCCTTCTTTCGATACCGATAGGTCACACCAACGACGAAGACGACCACCGCGACGTACGGGAACGCGACGAAGAGAAACACGTTGAGCGCGTTCATAGCATGCCGCCCGTGGGGCTCGGGAGCCCCTCGTTGGCCTCGATCTCGAGCTCGCGACCTACGGACCCCAAGAAGTCGTTGCTCCTCTCGGGCGGCTTCCATTCCGCCAAGTCGAAGTCTTGCCTCAGGACCGCAGCGAGAGCTTCCAGGGGAGCCAGGAACATGGTGCCTCGCTCCGCTGAAGTAGTGATCAGCGTCTTGAAGTGCTTCCGGTAGAGTTTGTTCTTCGCTTCCATCCTGTGCACACCGAACTCTTCGATCATCCGTTCGATGGCGGGATGGAGGATCTCTGTGACGAACTCCTCGGCAAGGTCGCGGTTCTCCCAGCGGGCGATAAGGCGAAGCACGTTGGGGAGGTGATCGGAGAGTTCGTTCCCGGCATCGATTCCGGCTTCGCGAAGCTCGCGGTTCAGGTTTACGAGCACCTCGCCCCGCTTGTAGTCGTCGCCGAACATGACGTAACCCACACCGAGAGTGGTGATCGACTGGACGTCGAAGGAGCGCGTGAAGACCTCCTGGACTTCGTCCAGCGCCTCGGGCGTGAAGGGCTCGCCGTCGGTGGGAAGGGACTTGGCAAAGATGTCGATCTCCGCCGCCGCAATGACGTACCGTCCCGCGAGCAGGTCGTACACGCTCTGTACCCACTGCGGATAGTCGCGCCGAGGATAGTCGAAGAGCTTGGCTAGATGCTCGTAATGCGTCAGGGGATGCATGGTCAGGCTCCTCTCTGTGCCGACCCGGCCATGAAGCCGAAGCCGGTGGCACCCTTCGTATCCCCGGTGAACTCGATCATCTCGATGGCCTGCTCGCGATGCGCGGCCGGGATGACGAATCGATCGTCGAACGTCGCCAGGGAGGTCAGGTAGTAGATGGCATCGGCGACCTCGGGGGTCAGGTGGGTGTCGGCCAGGGCCTCTGCCACAGTGTTCTCTTTGACGTCCCCTACCGTCTCCTGCCGGCGGTGCAGGCGGACCGCCATCAGCTTCTTGATGCGATCGGCGACGGCGGTCGTGTCTCCCGCGCTGAACAGGCTGGCCATGTACTCGAGCGGGAACCGCGAGTCATCGATCGTGCCGAAAAGCTCTTCGGTCGTGGTGTCGTAGAGCCAGCTGTCGGGCCAGTGTTTTCCGACAGGGTTGATCTTTCGCGACTGCTCTGTGTGATCGACATCCGTGACCGAAGCCATCACCGGCAAAAGCGGTGGCACGTAGAAGAGCATGGGAAGCGTTCGGAATTCTGGATGCAGCGGAAGAGCGAGGTTCCACTCCTTGACGAATTTGTAGGTGGGCGACTTCTGAGCTGAATCGATCGTGGAGTCGGCGACCCCATTGGCCTTGGCCGCCGCAATGACGTCAGGGTCGAAGGGATCGAGGATCATTTCCATCTGCCGCCTGACAACATCGACCTCGTCGGCCGATGCCACGGCTTCGATCTGATCGGCATCGTAGAGCATCACGCCGAGGTAGCGGATCCGTCCGACGCAGGAATGCATGCAGGCCGGCGCCTGGCCCGTCTCGATCCGCGGGTAGCAAAGGATGCACTTCTCGGACTTCCCGGTGGACCAGTTGTAGTAGGTCTTCTTGTAGGGGCAGGCGGTGACGCACATGCGCCACCCTCGGCAGACGTCTTGGTTGATCAGAACGACGCCGTCCTCGCCGCGCTTATAGATCGCGCCCGACGGACATGCGGCCACACATGCCGGGTTGAGGCAGTGGTTGCAGATCCGAGGGAGGTAGAAGAAGGCCATACGCTCCATCTCGAACATGGCTTCCTGCTCCGCCGGCGAGAGCTTCTTCAGGTTGGGGTCGTTACGCGCGTAGTCGGGGGACCCGCTGAGATCGTCGTCCCAGTTCGGGCCCATCTTGATGTCCATCGGTTCGCCCGTGATCATCGAGATCGGGCGGGCCGTGGGTTGGACGTCACCCGCGGCTGACTCGATCAGGTCGAGATACTTGTAGGTGAACGGCTCGTAGTAGTCGTCGATCACCGGCATGTGCGGGTTGTGGAAGATGTTGGTGAGGCTCTTCGGCTTTCCGGCTCCCTTCAGCTTGATGGAGTCCCCGTCCTTTTCCCATCCACCTTTGTAGATATCCTGATCTTCCCACTTGCCTGGATAGCCGGTGCCGGGCTTCGTCTCCACATTATTCCACCACATGTACTCGGCACCCTTGCGGTCCGTCCAAATGTTCTTGCACGCGATCGAGCACGTGTGACACCCAATGCACTTGTCCAGGTGGAACACCATCGAAATCTGTGAACGAACATCCATCTCAGATCCCCCGTCCGTGTCTCGGTCCGCCGGTCATCACCACTCCACCTTGTCCATCTTCTTGACGACGACGTGGGTGTCCCGGTTGGGGGCGATGGGCCCCCAGTAATTGAAGTGGTAAGTGAATTGTCCGTAGCCGCCCGCAAGAAAGTTGGGCTTGAGATGGATCCGCGTGAGGCTGTTGTGCCCCCCCGCGCGCTTGCGATTGCGGACCTGCGACCGCGGAATCCCGACCGTGCGTTCGGGAACGTGGTACACGATCGTCACGCCCTTGGGGATCCGGGCACTCACACATGCCCGGGCGGCATAAACGCCGTGGTCGTTATGGACCTCCACCCAGTCGTTGTCCTGGATGTCGAGCTCCCTCGCGTCCACCTCGCTCAGCCACACCGGCTCGCATCCTCGGGAAAGCGTCAGCATCCGGTGGTTTTCCATGTACGTGGAGTGGATGTGCCACTTCCCGTGGGGCGTCAGGAGGTTGAGGATCCTGGCGTCTCCGTTCTCGAGCGTCTGCTTGAGATCCCCATACGCATCCGGCTTAGGCGACGGCTTGTAGGTCGGGAGATTCTCGCCGTACGCCAGGTACATCTCGTGATCGAGGTAGAAATGCTGGCGCCCCGTGAGCGTCCGCCACGGGATCAGCTTCTCGACGTTGTAGGTGAACGCGGCATAGGCCCGTCCGCCGGTCATGACGCCCGACCACAGGGGCGAGGTGTTATACCGGCGTGGCTGAGCCTGCAGATCGGCGTAGTTGATCCGCACTTCTTCGTTCCCGGCTCCGAGGTCGACGAGCTCCATGCCCGTTCGCTTCTCGGCGTCCCGGTACGCCCGCATGTTCAGAACGCCGTTGGTCAGCGATGAGAGATGGAGCACCGCGTTGGCGGCCGACTCATCCTCTTTCAGTGACGGGTAGACGCTCCCGTTCTGGCGCTCCACCGGAAAGTGGTTGGAGGAAACCATCTCATCGTACGCGTCATCGCAATGGTAGTGATTGCCGTGCGCTCCCAGTCCGTTGTTCCGAAGACCCTCGCCCAAGCTGATGAACTTGTCATAGAGCTTGGTATAGTCGCGGTCCACGACCGCGAGGTTGTGCATCGTCTTCCCGGGTATGGCCTCGCATTCTCCGTGATACCAGTCCTTGATCTCCGGTTGAGAGATCTCGCCTGCGGAATCGTGGGCGATCGGCACCGCGATGATGTCCTTCTGAGGCTCGGGGAAGTACTTGGCCGCGGTCTCGCTGGTCACCTTGGCCAACTCGCGGAAGATCTCCCAGTCCGTTTTCGACTCCCACACCGGCGCGATTGCGGCCGAGAGGGGGTGGATGAACGAGTGAAGATCGGTGCTGTTCAGGTCGGCCTTTTCGTACCAGGAGGCCGCCGGGAGAACGATGTCGGAGTACAACGCCGACGAGTCCATGCGGAAGTTGAGGTCGACGATCAGGTCCATTTTCCCGATGGGCGCGACGTCGTGCCACTTCACTTCGGTCGTGTGTTCCTCGGCGTCCTTGGCAATCGTGTTCTCGTGTGTGCCGAGGTAGTGCTTGAGGGCGTACTCGTGCCCTTTCATGCTCCCCATGATCGCGTTGCCCCGCCAGATGTACCACACGCGGGGATGGTTTTCCGCGGCTTCCGGATCGCTAACGGAATACTCCAGTTCCTTGCTCTTGAGCTTGTTCAAGACGTACTGCTTGAGGCCCTCGTCATCGTCCGCGCCGTTCTCCGCGGCCTCAGCGCAGAGTTCCAAGGTGTTCTGCTTGAACTGCGGATAGAACGGCATCCAACCCATGCGCACGGACTTGAAGATCTGGTCGGCGGTGTGCTGGCGTGTCAGTTCGTTGTCCGGAACCGTGTTGTACTTGGAGAACTGCCCGTCGTAGCGGTATTGGCACGTGTTCATGTAGTGCCAGATCGGCGCCTGCTGGAGGCGCACCCCGCCCTGCCAGTCCTTACCGAAGGCGATGCTGCCCCACGAGTCCATCGGAGCCAGCTTCTCCTGACCTACGTAGTGGTTGAGACCGCCGCCGTTCTTCCCGATGCAGCCGGTGAGCATCAGAGCCATGGCGCCCGCCCGGTACATCAGGTTGGCGTGATACCAGTGGTTGATACCGGCCCCGATGATGATCATGCACTTGCCGCCGGTCGCCTCCGCGGTGCTCGCCCATTCCCGGGCGAACTGAATCACCGTATCGGACGTCACGCCGGTGAAGATCTCCTGCCATGCGGGGGTGTACGCCGCATCTTTGTCGTCGTAGTCCTGGGGGTAGTCGCCGGCGAGCCCTCGACTCACGCCGAACTGGGCCATCGTCAAATCGTAGACGGTCGTGACGATCACGGGGCCATCGGTCGTTTGCACTTCCATGGCCGGGACGCCGCGGTACACCGTTTGATCGAGCCCGAACTCGGTGAACGCCGTCTGGACGACTTTATCGGACCGCTCCAATAAGGTGAGGACTGGATCGTAGGGTTGGTCGCCGACGACGTTTTCGGCCTTGATGTTCCAGTTGCCCTGCTTTTCGTCCCAGCGGGATCCGGAACTTCCCTTGGGTACAACGAACTCGCCGCTCGCCGAATCGATGTTGACGAACTTCCATTCCCCGTTGGAAACGTCTCGGTACTGCGGGAGCTCGGAGGCGCGGAGCAACCGTCCCGGCTTGTAGTTGGATCCGTCCTTTTCGAGCTTCACGAGAAAGGGGCTGTCCGTGAATTTCTTGACATAGTCAATGAAGTACGGCGTCTTCTTCTCGTGATGGAACTCCTTGAGGATCACATGGGTGGTGGCCATCCAAAACGCGCCATCGCTACCCGCGTGAAGAGGCACCCACTGATCGGCGTACTTGCACACCTGACTGAAGTCGGGCGAGAAGACGACGGCTTTGGTGCCGTTGTGACGGGACTCGGCGAAGAAGTGACAATCGGGGGTGCGCGTCATGTTCAGACACGCACCCATGTCCGCGATCATCTTCGAGTTGTACCAGTCCGCGCTTTCGCAAACGTCGGTCTGCTCCCCCCAAATCTCGGGAAACGCCGTCGGGAGATCGCAGTACCAGTCGTAGAAACTCAGGTTGACGCCTCCGAAGAGCTGGAGGAATCGCGCTCCGGCCGCATAGCTCAACATCGACATGGCCGGGATCGGACTGAACCCGATGACGCGATCGGGTCCGTACTTCTCGGCCGTATAGATGTTGGCGACCCCCTGGATCTCGAGGACCTCGTCCCAGCTCGCCCTTCGGAAACCGCCTTTCCCGCGCGCCTCTTGGTAGTTCTTGCGGGCGACGTCGTCCGCTTGAAGGGCCTTCCAAGCTTCCATCGGATCGCCCGTCTCCCGCTTCTTCTCCCGGTAGGCGTCGAGCAGGGCGCTTCGGATGAGTGGGTACTTGATCCGTAGCGGGCTATAGAGGTACCACGAGTAAGAGATGCCCCTCTGACAGCCACGCGGCTCATAGGGAGGTAGCGAGTTCTCCAACACCGGGTAGTCCAACTGCTGGGTCTCCCAGGTTACGATCCCGTCCTTCACATGGATCTGCCAGGAGCAACCGCCGGTGCAGTTCACGCCGTGCGTACTGCGCACGACTTTGTCGTGTTGGAAGCGGTTCCGGTAGAACTCTTCCCACTGCCTCGTCTGCGGCGAAACGATGTCTTTGATCCAACCCATGGTCGTCTTCCGATTCGGTTGGTCGTGGTTCAGCTAGATGGAAGCCCGTCGTTCAAGTCTTTCACGAGGACCTGATTTGCCTGTCGAAGATCTCCTGATTCACCGAACCTCTCTTGCGCCCCCGCCAGGTCAGCGAAAAGAGACCCATGAGAAGAGCCGCACCCACGACGCCGGAGCCGAACAGCGCGATCCCGTAGGCCCTGGGCTGGTGAAGGGCCTGCTCTTCGTCCGCCTTTTGTAGGAAGCCGACCAGCGAGACCACTTCGTCGTCCGTGAGGGGCCGGTGCATGTACGCCTGTTGCATCACGGGAAACGGCGGGCTCCCGAGGATGGCCCTCACGCCGGGTCCGCCTAGACGCGAGAAGACGGTCGTTAGCTCGGCTGCCAGGACTCCGCCGCCAATCACCGCGTCGTTCGCCACGTCGTGACAGGAGCCGCAGGTCGGCCCGCCATTGCTGAATCGGGCCGTTCCCTGAAAGAGATCTTGGCCGTGAACGACCTGCTCCGCCGTCGCATCCGGCGCAGGCGCGGCGGCGAGGGCTTCACCCTGGGACGTGTAGGCGATGACCGATCGGATCTCCGCATCGGTGAGCGGCGCATCGGGCATCAGAATGCTTCCGTACTCCTCGAAGAGCGCCACCGCGGTGGAGTCACCGGCCGACACCATTTGCTGGGAGCTTTGGACAAAGCGGATAATCCAGTCCTCGCTGCGCCGATCCTCCACGCCACGCAGATCTGGGCCGATCAGCGTGCCTCCGCCGACCGTGTGGCAAACCACACAGAGCGTTTCGAAGTGCTGACGGCCATCATCCTGTTGTGCCGCCAGCCCGACAGGCCCGAGCAAACCACACGCGAGCGCCAAGGAGACGGCCGGCAGGATGGGTCCTACGCGGGGTCGAGACGAAGGCGTCAATGTGGAAGAGCCAGCTCGTACGACAGCGTCACCGGCGTCCATTGAGGTACCATTAAGATTAAAGA
Source organism: Gemmatimonadota bacterium (assembly GCA_029262175.1). Taxonomy (GTDB): domain Bacteria; phylum Gemmatimonadota; class Gemmatimonadetes; order Palauibacterales; family Palauibacteraceae; genus Palauibacter. The sequence goes on along the minus strand of JAJCZV010000188.1, from coordinate 9,923 downwards.
GATCTTTTTTGTCCACAATATAGAATCGCAGGTTCTTCGGGGTCCGTCAAGTGAGTTCAGTTCAGTGCGAGATCTCGGAGATCGGAGGCCCACCGAAGTGCCGCGGCGGCGACCCCTGCGTGATCATTTCGATCGAAGATCTCGAGACGGGGGTGCGCCTGCGCCCAGGCCATCATCAAGCCCCGAGTGGTAACGACCGCGCCCGATGGCACACGTGGTGATTGTCCGTCGGGTGGCACAATCGTAACCCACAATCGGGGAGCCGCGGCACTCGAAAAACCCTCCGCCAAGATCAGGTCGACGTCCGACTCGAGTAGCCGACAGGCGTTCGCCAAAGCACGAGTGTCACTCTCGATCTTCCGCGCGCCTCGGTCCCATTCCGGGTAGGGCCCCGGGTCGGGTTCCTGAGGGACACGCTCGGATCGTCGGGGGCGGCGAAAGCAAGCCGACTGGGTGGGGTCTACAACGACCACACCCTCCGCGCGGGTCTCCCAGAATCGAGTGCTGTCCTTCGCCGGGGGGTGCCAGTCGAGCCGGTGGTGTGTGTGCTTGATGAGCCCGATGCGTCGTCCGAAAAGCGCCGGCTGGCACATGAGGCCCTCGATCAACGTGGTCTTGCCCGCTCCTGAATCTCCCGCGATGCAGAGTACATCCGGGCCGCGCTGCCATGGACGGGGGCCGGCTTTCGGACGATCCCAACTCATGGGCGAACCTGCTCATGCTCGGACTCCGCTAGATAGTCAGCCAGCGTCAGGGACTCCAACGCACGCCGAAAGTCCGCGTTGAGGTCCTTGAGGCGGAAGTGCAGCGGACACGGGTTCGTGTCGTGACAATGCCCATCCCAGAAGAGGCAACGGTTATCCAGCCGGGGTCCCTCCACCGCTTCGAGCACATCCCGAACGAGGACTTCGCCTGGCGGGCGAGCAAGAGAATACCCGCGGCCCCTGCCCCTATGTGCCGTCAGCAGTCCGTGTCGCGCGAGCTTCATGAAGACTTTGGCAAGAAACGGCTTCGGCAGGTCTCCCTCGGCGGCCACGTCCCCCAGCGAAACCACCGCGGCGGGATCACGATCCGCGAGTATGGCCAGCCCCAAGAGCGCGTATTCGCTTTCGCGGGTGAACGGCACGGCGACCACTCCTAATCGAGGGTATTGTAGACCAAATTAGTCATGTTTTAGGCGCCAACGCAACGCCAAGCGCGAACGGTCATCTGGTGGCTGCACGGAACGTTCGATTTGACGAGGACTTCGACGATGCGGCCGCGGACGGTAAAGGTTTTGCAGGACGCAGCCATTAAGGACATTTTAGTCCACAATTCAACTGACCACCCAGCGTTGCGGGCGGAGGACACTCTCATGGCTATTGCTTTGAAACACACCAACCTCGATGCCATCGTCGACGCCTATCAGAGAGATGGGATCGTGGTGCTCTCCGATGTCGATCCCGGCCCCCTGGACACCTTGACGCAGATGTTGTCGGACTGCTCGGGCCTGACGGCGGAACGGATTGAGGCGGCCGGCCGGGGCCACGACGACATCGAAGTCACGGCGGAGATGAGACAGAATCTCGCGCGGGGCCTCATGACACCCGAATTGATGGCCACCTGCCACGAGGTCTTCGGCGACGTACTCGTCCGCCTGATCGGGCCGATCGTTCACACGAGCCAGACGTTTCACTATCAGATCAAGAAGCGATCCGAAAGCGATGTCGTCAGGCACGGCCACTCTGGCGACGGGAGAGAGGTTCGAGCGCTATACGGAATCCACAACGAACTGACCGCAGCTCGGGTGCTAACGACGCCGAGCGCGTTGGTGTGCTGGGTCCCGTTGAACGACTACGAGGGTGACGCACTCTATTTCTATCCCGGGTCGCACCGGCGCGGGCTTCTCGTCAACGGCTGGCTTCCCCGACACGAAGACCTCGAAGGCAGCGACCGCGTGGGCCCAGTGATGAAGTATCGTCCGAAAAGGGGGCAGATCGTCTTGTTCCACTTCCTACTCATGCATGGAAGCGGCGCCCCCTCGGCGACAGACCGCTACGAGGACGGATACGACCCCGTCCGCATCAGCTGCGACCTTCGCTTCTTTCCTTTTTGCGGAGTGCTCGACTCCTCGGCGACCAGCTTGCGTCCGGATCCGATCGGCTGGATCCACAACCGTATGGGGGAGCTGTCCGATGACCTGCTGCTGGCCCCGCTCTACGAGACGCTCGCGTACTGCGGGTTGCCGATCGAGTGGCCCCATCTTCCCGCTTACTCGCCGGCTTTTTGGGCCCAATTCATCGAAGGACTGCTTGTCCATGACGAGTCGCGAATGGATGCGGCGGTGGAGAACCTCGTGAACACCGAGGCCGGCTTCGATCCGGTGACTTCCTATCAGGAGCGGTTCCGAGCCGCACGGCTGTGCCGGCAGCCATACGAATCGATTCGGGAGTCGGTCCCGGAGGCAGAACCCGTCCTGAGTTCACTGGCCGGATAGGTGCCGGATCGGCAGACCCGTGGCGACTGATTTCGCCTCCGCGCTAATTGTCGCGTCCTGTGTGAATCGGAGGGCGAAAAGACTTGGTGCCGTTCATGTCCTCGGGCGGCGGCGGCCTCCGCGTCCTGGCCACGCCCAGCCCCACCAGCCAGATCAGCACAATAAATAGCAGGGGCGTTCGCCACCCGGCTTGGGACGTCCACAGCGGCATGAAGTCACTTGCGGCGTTTACGCCGAAGTGGGCGAACATAGCGATCAAGATGCTTCCGCCAGACCGCGTGTAGATGCCGCCAATCAGCACAGCACTGCCCATGATGTACGCATAGAAGAGGGAGACCATCGAAATACTCGAGGGCCAATTGCCCATCAGAAAATCCATCATGTGCCAGGTGCCCCAGGTGAGTCCGACGAAGAGCGAGGCCACGATCGTCGGCATCGCCACGTTTAGGCGCTCCTGCATATACCCACGCCACCCGTACTCCTCCGCGACTCCAGGAAACGCAAACAGAAACGGCGCAATCAGTAGCGATTGACCTAGAGCCGGCCATTGGTCCGCCGTCGGAACATGTCCGTCCCACAGCGAGCGAAGAAGCAGAGCGCCAGCCCCGGCGAGGATCGGGCTGCCGATCGCCAGTGCATAGATTGGATATGGCACGCCGCGCACCATCGTTCGGGCCGCAAGCCGCGCAACACCATCCTCTCCGCCCAGTTTCCAGGCCAACAGGAAAGCCGATGCGGACGGTAAGAGGGCGAAGGGGAGTTTGAGCGGACGGAGAGAAATGGGTGTCGCCCCCAGCGCGAGCGCCGACCAGAGAATGACGTGCACCGGAAGCAAACACAGGAGAACGAACGCAAGGATCGGGTGCTTGTCTAGCGCGGCTTTCACGCGTCGCCTATCGGCCCGGCGCTTCCCCACCCGACGAGGAATGCCCGCGTAGGAATTGCCAACCGTCCGCGCCGTTGATCATCACGGCGCTAATCGCACCGGCGTAGGAGAAGCCGCCGCCTTCCGCCATCGTGAACGACTGTTCGTACAGCGTCGAGACCTCGGCGCGCCCCGGCGACAACGCGATCACGGACGGTTGGATCCACGTAATCGAGGCGGCCGACATGCTCGAGGTAAGCGCCTCCAGCGCCGCACGCACGTCGGCGGCGGACTCATACATGACCTTTCCGTCTTCCATCCATAGAAAGTCGGGACTGTCCGCGTACATCGCTGCGACACGGCCCCAATCGCCGGCCACCTGAGCTTCAGAAAAAGATTGAAGCGCCGCATGGACGCTGTCCGCCACGGCTGCTCGTTGTTCGGCGGCAAACTCGGGGGTCGCCGGAACGCACCCTGAAATCCACAGCATGCCGATCGTCAAGAACCCGAACGATGCGCCGTGCATCAACCCGACCAAAGAAACGAGCGGCCCAATGCGCCGCCTATGGATCAACCGCTCCGCCCGACGGAAGCTGCTTGGGCACCGAAGCGCGACCCAAAGCTTCCAGGCTGAAGTTGCCCTTCCGGAACGCCTCTGCGATCGCCAGCGGTACGAGCGCTTCCGCTTTCACGACTTCCGCGCGCGCCGCCTCGACCTGCGCGTGATTCTCCTGACCCACGGCCACGGCCATCGCCCGGCGTTCTTCGGCCTTGGCCTGCGCGATGCGCTTGTCCGCCTCGGCCTGATCGGTCTGCAACTCGGCCCCGATGTTCTTACCGACATCCATGTCCGCTATGTCGATCGAGAGAATCTCGAATGCGGTGCCACTGTCGAGACCCTTCGCCAGGACGGTTTTGGAGATGTCTTCTGGGTTCTCGAGCACCGCCGCGTGCGAGGCGGAGGACCCGATCGTGGACACGATCCCCTCCCCTACGCGAGCCAGAATCGTCTCCTCGCCCGCGCCTCCGACCAGACGGTTGATGTTTGCGCGCACCGTGACGCGAGCCAGGGCAATCAACTGGATGCCGTCCTTCGCTACGGCCGCCACCTTGGGGGTCTCGATGACCCGCGGGTTGACGGACATTTGTACCGCGTCGAGCACGTCTCGACCGGCAAGGTCGATGGCGGCCGCCTGCTGATACGAGAGTTCGATGTTGGCTTTATCCGCGGAGATGAGCGCCGTGACGACACGCTCGACGTTACCTCCCGCCAGATAGTGGGCCTCGAGATCGTTGGTGTCGATGTGGAGTCCAGCCTTCGTCGCGGCGATCTGCGGCAGGATGATGCTGGGAGGTCGGACTTTTCGAAGTCGCATGCCCACCAGACTGAGCAGGCTCACTTTTACGCCCGAAGCGACGGCTGCAATCCAGAGGCCAACGGGTACGGCCCAAGACAGGACTAAGAGCAGTACCACGCCCAACACGGCGAGTACGATCGGGGCACCAGCGAGGCCATCCATAGCGGTTCCTTGGACCCGATACCCGTTAGGCATCCGGTCGATCTCTAGCGTGGACAAGGGACATCGATCTGATGAACCTAACGAGCCTGGGTCCGCGGCGTACGACTGGCTCGTCGGAACATCTGTCCCGACCTTGTCGGAGGTGGGCCGTACTGCGTTCGACAACGAAGGGGTTTTGATGACGACGACCGAACACGCGGAACTCGCGCAGAACTTTCTCGCGCTACATGTACCGGGGTCTCCACTGCTCCTGCCCAACCCCTGGGACGTCGGCACCTCCAAGCTTTTCGCGTCGTTGGGGTGCTCCGCCTTGGCCACGACGAGCTCCGGATTTGCGCTCTCTCTGGGCCGGCCGGACTACGGGATCGATCGCGAAGAAGCCCTCGCACATTCCGCAGCGATCGCCGCCGCAACCCCACTGCCCGTCACGGCCGATCTGGAAAACGGGTTCGCCCACGATCCGGAGGGCGTAGCTGCGACGGTGGACGCAGCGATCGAGACCGGCCTCGCCGGGTGCTCGATCGAAGACCACACACGGGACGCCGCCGATCCGATCTACGAGATCGCGCACGCGACCGAACGGGTCGCCGCCGCGGCCGAAGCGGCGCACGGGGGCCCCGTCCGTTTCGTGCTCACCGCTCGAGCGGAGAATCATCTTCACGGCAGAACCGATCTTGGAGATACGATCAAGCGACTGCTTGCATACGAACGAGCCGGCGCCGATGTCCTCTACGCACCCGGCCTCGTCGAGCCCGCCGACATCGCGAAGGTGCTGGACGCCGTGAGCCTTCCCGTCAACGTGCTTGCTCTCTCCGGTGGCCCGACGGTTCCAGAGCTGGCCGACCTCGGCGTGGCCCGCGTATCGATCGGCAGCGCGTTCTCTCTCGTCGCGTTCGAAGCCGCGGCCAATGCCGCTCGAGAACTGCTCGGTCCGGGCACGCTCGATTTTTGGGAATCCGCTGGTCGGGCGAGACCCTTCGCTCGCGCGGCCCTCGCGATCGAGAACGCCCGATGACACGTCGGGTCCGCGGCTACCTCGTGGCTCCGTAGTGGCGCCATCGACGGATCGGGAATCGGTCCGAGGTGACCCGGTCGGACAGACCTTTCAGCCGGACATCTATCCGGAGGTCCTATCGCTTCTCCCGGAGGACCGGGATATCCGCATCCTCGATGCCGGCGCTGGCGAAGGGTATCTCTGCAAGGTCCTCTCCGAGCGAGGCTATCGAGTCGAAGCGTGCGACTTTCTTCCGGAGAACTTCCTGGTCGATGGGGTCCCCTTTCACCGCGCCGACTTGTCCGACTCGATCCCGCTTCCAGACGACTCCTTCGACTTCGTCATTTCCATCGAAGTGCTCGAACATCTCGAGAACCACACGCAGTTTATCAAGGAGCTCCTTCGAGTAACCAAGCCGGGCGGGCATCTGATTCTCACGACTCCGAATGTGCTCAGCATGACCTCGCGATGGAACTTCTTTCTATACGGATTTACCGACTGCGCGCCCTACCCGCTGGACCCTAAGAAGGAGAGCTATTTTCTCGATCACATCAACCCGATCAGTCTGCCCGAAATCCTCTTCCTCGTCGAACGTTTCGGGGGAGAGATGGTCGATCTGACGACCAATCGTCGACGTCGCAGCAGCTGGCTCCCGATGATCCTGCTCTATCCGCTGTTGGCGATCTCCTTACGCATTAAGTTTCTACGTTCGAGACACAGAGGGATGCACGACGTGTATCGCAGGAACATCAAGTGGGTGTTGCACCCCGCTTCCATGTTGGGACGCATCACGATAGCGGTCGCGCGAAAGCTTCCGTAAACCGTGAGGCGAACCGCGCGCCCGATCCGCGCGCACGATCAGCCCTCGCAGGCGCCCAAATGTTTCTGGAAGAAGGCCTCTAGACGCGAGTACATGTCGATGGAGTTGGCCGGATCGCGAAACCCGTGTCCCTCGGGGTACGTCATCGACTCGAACTCCTTGCCCAACGCCTCGAGACGCTGCACGGCGAGCTCGAAGTTCTCAAACGGAGCGCGCACATCGAGTTCACCGTGCATCACGAGGACGGGCGCGGTGATCCTGTCCATCCGGTCCAAGGTTTCGGACTTCGCGTAGATCTCGGGCCGCTCTTCGGGGGTTCCACCGTGGCCCGTAATCGTAAAGATCTTTCCGAGTCGATCGGCATAGGGAAGCGTAAGCGCTTCTGAGTAGATGCCGCGCATCGGAACCGCCGCATCGAACTTGTCCGGCGTCCGCGTGATGGCCGACATCGATTGCATGCCGCCGTAGCTCCCGCCGTAGATCCCGACCTTGCCGTTTATCCATGGCTGCGACTTGAGCCAGTCGGAGGCCGCCCCCGGATCCTTCGACTGATCGTTGAGCCAGTCTTCGATGGAGAGGTCCTGGAACGCTCGACCGAACCCCGAGCCGCCGCGGTAGTTGATCGCCAACACGACGAACCCTTGGTTGGCCAAGTATTGCTCGACCAGGTTGGTGCCTTGGTAGTAGGAATTGGTCCCGCCCCCGTGCACCTGAACCAGCGCTGGGCAGGCCGGACCTCGGTACTCGGCGACATCTCGAGTCCCCTCGCCCATGCCCTGCAGGGCGGGTGGAAGATACAGAAATCCCTGGATATAGAGCCCGTCGAACGTTTGAAACGCGATCTCCACCGGTTTCTGGACGCCGACGAGTTTTGTCGAGAAGTCGGTGAGCTGTCGCGGCACACCGCCGGCAAGATCGACGAGCCACGTCTCTCGCCCCTCGGTCGGCGCATCTCGAGTGAACACGGCGACCGAGGCATCGGGTGCGGCGTGCAGAGAAGCCCACGAGCCGCCGATATTCGTCACGCGGGTTGCCACGCCTCCGCTGGCCGGGACCGCCCACAGATCGAAGGCGCCGCGCTCATGGTAAGGGAAGAAGATGCGCTGGCCGTCCGAGGACCAGAACGGATCGAATCGCATGATCGCGTCGGTCGCATAGACCTGCATTTCGATGGGGGCCTCGCGTGACGGACGCGGCCTCCCCACGCCAAAATCGAGATCGATCCGATAGAGATACGCGAGGTCTTCGTACCAATACTCATCTTTCGCGGTCCCCATGAGGACCAGGCTAGATCCATCAGGTGACCAAACGGGACTCGAAGAAGCCATCAAAGAACTCGAGACCTTGTGCGTCCCTCCGCTCGCGACCTCGACGAGCCAAACGTCGTCATGCCACCAGTCGGCGCGGTTGGATACGAACGCGATCCAACGCCCGTCCGGGGACCACATCGGAGTGAAGCGAGCGTCATCGATCTCGGCCGCTTCCGTCGTCAGTTGCCGCGGCTCGGAGCCGCCGTCGGCCGCGACGATCCAGACATCTTGATACCCGGAGTCAGTGGCGTAAAAAGCGAGCGACGATCCGTCGGGCGACCAGGATGGGGCACGTACGCCGCTGAGGTTATCGGCGACTTCGATGCCGTCGGACTGCCCGCGCGCCACGACCCACAGCGAGCCCCCCCGCGTGAGCGCGAGGCGATCCGCCTGCGGTGACCAGGTCTGCGAGCCTCCTTGGACCCAGAACGCGGCTTGCTCTACGGAGGCTTCCCCGCTCCCTGCCGTGGGTACGGCGTAGATGCCTGGGCCGGCACTGCCTGAACCCGAAACGGCCACCGTGCGGCCGTCCGAGGACAGGACGGCTCGCCCGGCTCCGCTGCTGCGTTCGAAGATGTTCTGGAGCGTCAGTTGCTCCCGTCCGTCGTAGACCGTGATCGACGGGCCGCTGCAGGACGCGAGGGTAACGACCGCAAGCAAAGTCAGAGAGGCGCGAAGGTCGGGCGAGTAGCGAATGTGGCGCATGTCGGATCTCCTACCGCGTGCGAGCCTTAGGCATCGTCGTCCAAATCGTAGTCGAGCGTCAGCGTGTGCGACCCGTCTTCGGCGACCGATATCGACACGGACCCCGATAGTCCCACCAACGCGCCCGAGCCCGAGCCCGGCACGATATGGCCTCCGGTGTCTTGGGAACCCGCATGCGACAGCCCCCAATGCTGCATGACGAACGCTCCAGCCCGCCCATTCAAGCGGCCCTCGACTCGCTCCGAGGCGACGTAGCCCGCGCCCGCCGCAATCTCAGTGATTTCGACTTGATACATCAGCAGGTCGGCCACACTCTCGGCCTCGAGGTCGCCCTGAAACTTCTTCGTGACGACGGCCCCGGAGTGATTCGGCCCCGCCTCCGCGTGCGGCGTTTGATCCCAGCCCACGACATCGAACGAAGCGACTGCCTGCATAGTGGTCTCCAGCTGCGGTGAGAGTTCTTTATCGATCGACCGCTTCTTCGTCGTGCAAGGTACTCGCCTACCTCGTCGGGAGAACTTCCTCAGACAGGGTTCGAGTAACGTACGCGACGCCCCAGGTCAGGGGTCAACCGCCGCCGCCCCTAGCGTAACGGGGGTTTACGCGACAAATCTTTTGTGGGCCGCGCGGGCGTCCCGACCTAGGCCCGTCCCCCAGGGGCTACTGAGATGCGACTGCTTCATCCTACTCATCTGCTCGCTCGCGACTACCTGGTGATCGCCGCACATGGCGTGGCTCTGGAGGAAGCGGGAGAAACACCCCCCGAGATCTGCATGCATCTCTTGGAGAAGGAACTCCAGGGGGCGAAGCCGACACCCGAGGAAGACCTCGTGCCGGTGCCCTACTACGAGGTAGTGGCAGGGCGCGAAACCGATCCCACCGCTTTCCGCTTCGTAGATCCTCCGTTCACGGGTCCGGCCATCCCCTACCCGGAGGTGCTGGAGCGCCAGTCCACCTTCCTCTGCCTCCAAGCTGCGGAGTCTCTCAAGCGGGATGTGTCTGGGACAGAGCCGGCGGCCGGGGCGCTCGCGCGCACCGTCCTGGAACGGAGGGCCGACCGAGGTGACATCTCCGCCAAGGTGCTCGCCGACGTCCTGCACCAGCACAGATGGTCGGGCGGAGGTGTCATGGCGGGAAAGCTATTCAGCGATGCGCTTCTCGCGCCCTCTTTGGACGGAGAGAAGGCGAACGAGGCGATGCGGGAGAAGGCGGCGAACCCTCGGTTCTTCGCGG
>JAJCZV010000187.1 GCA_029262175.1 Gemmatimonadota bacterium | reverse complement strand
GCGTCTCTTTGAAGGCCTATCCCGGCTGCAAGATTCCTACGAATGCGTGGAGAGAGTGGCGGGCGAGCGGGCCTTGCATGTGCGCCTTCGCCGAGTCCACTAGAGACCGGCGTGGGAAATCGTGCAGAGTATTCTCCTGCTCATGTGTCCCGCTCGCGAGATCGACGGACCATTAGGTAACCCGCATCAGTAGCATTCGGATTGTTGGACCGCGGGCTCGCAAGGCGCCATGCCGACTCCTTGTCAGACCGATGGAGGCGCCGGTTTCGGCTGCGTAGCCAGGACCTCCAACTCCACCGCTTCCGCCGTGTCGGCGTCGAGCCCCAAATGACCTCGAAGATTGACTAGAACGATGCGGTCCTTGGGAGAGAGACGGCCGTCCATCCACATGAGGTCGACCTGCTCGCGATAGAAGTCGATTTGTGCGGATGGACCCAGCACACTCAGCGGTTTGGCGCCGGGCATCATGCGCTCGGCAAACCGTTCCGCCACGCGTTGAATGGGGCGCAGAGCCAACAGAAGAACGCCGGCTCCCGCAATACCCCAGTACTCAGAACCAGCGACCTCGGCGAACCAAACCGCACCGATCTCGCTCACCAGGAAGTAAGCCCCGACGAAGACTGCCGCGACCGTACTCCGCCGTAGCGAGATCTTCACCCGCAGGTCGAGGTCGAACAGGTTGTACCGCAAGACGCCGATTGCGACCAACGCTGCACCAAGAGTCGACCAGAAGCCGAGCATCGCATTGATGGCAGCGATGCTCAGGTCCAAGTCCTGGATGAGTACCGTACTCGCTCCCACTAGAGTCGATACCAAGACGACGGCGGCGAAGAGTCCGACCTGGCGCAGGTCGCTCGTTCCTCTTTTTCGGAGATGCACCGCCAGGTACCCGAGAACCGAGACGAGGAAGACCGCCCACAAGGCGAAGAGCCCCATCTCCAAGTAGTTGAAGATGCTCGGGTCCTGTGGGCGAGGGGTTTCACCGCAGAGTTGGAGGAGCAGGCCCGCGATCATACAGCTGCAGGCTGCAGGAGCGAAGAAGCCCAACGAGACGATCAGGAACGTGTCCCGTCTTCTCCCCGGCGGTGCCGACAGGAAGTCCCTCACGAGGAGGAAAGCTGGCACCACCATCATAGAGTCGAGGAGCGTAGGCCCCAGCCCCAGCGGTGCACGCGGGGCCCCCATGAACCAAATCACCACAGCTGCCGGGCCAGTTCCTGTCGGTGGATGGGCCGGCAAGACGAGAGTTGGCCAGAGACCGATCGCTACGCCGATGGCCACTGTCGCCAGCAGGATGCCCACAGGGACGATCGCGCCCTGCGGCAATCGGACCCGACGCGTGGGATACACGGCGATGAAGTACGCCACACCTAGAACCGTTACGAGCGCGGCCCCCGAGTAGACCGCCGCCCCCATGGAGACCAAGGCTGTGGAGCCGGAGACCGAGAGCATCGTCAGTCCCGCGAGGGACGTGGCTCGAGCCACCAAGACGATGGCAAAGGCACGACTCGCCTCCCGGCCCCCGCCCGCACGAAGAAGCCACGAGGCCAAAGCCATCATCGCAGCGGCTGCGGCGAGCGGGACAAACAAGAGAACACCCGTCATCAAGCCGCCGATCTCTCAATGGGGTCATCGGACTCGGGGAGCTGGCTCCACCTCAAGCCGGAGGAGACGAGCGCGAGCCAGAGCCACGTGCTCCCCATGAAGAGTCGCTGGTAGAGGCCAGCCGGCGACACCGCTGGCGGCGTGGCAAGCATCAGTCCGTAAAGAAGTGGGGCGATCAGGCTCAGGGTCACGAGAGCGGAATGCATCCTCACAAGCCACCCGCACCGTCGCAGACGGATCGTGAGGTTCGCCATCGCCAGCACGATCGTGATCGCCGCCACGACGCCCGCCAGCACGTGGATCCAACCGGCCCCGGTGAAGTCAGGCCGTCCGCCGCTCGCGAAGGCCTCGGCGACAGGATCGACCGGAAAGACGAAGCCAGCCACTTGGGAGAGGAGATGACAGCTCAACAGGGCGAAAGCCCAAGAGGTCCGCGGCGCCAAGTCGGCCACTCGCAGTGCACCCAACAACGACAGGACAGCCGCGAAGTTCGCCGCGGTCGCGACGTTCTGAATCCAGGCGGTCGGGCCGAGAACATACTCGCTGACGAAGTGGACCATGGGGTCCAAGTCGCTCGGGAGCATATGCAGGGCAGCCAGCGCGGCGGCCTGCAATCCGAGCGCGACCAGAGCAACGAGAGCGAGAAAGCGTGTGGTCATGTAGGGTCCGTCAGCAGCCTGCCTCCCGGCCCCAGCTCAGTGACCTCCGGGGCATCGGGCGTGGCGGACTCGTGGTATAGATCCGTCAAATAGTCCGCGAGTTCGGACTCGGCGAGAGCGGCTGGGATCTCTATTCGCCCATCGCGAGAAGTGCCGTCGGATCCTGGGAGCGAGACTCGCCACCGGTCACCAACTCGAGTCACGTCAATAATTCTTCCAAACGCGTCGAAGCGCGGCATCGTCCTCGCGTGATTCGGATGAGGTGCGCATCTCTATGAAGATGCTTGGAGAAATCCGCATAGGTGGTTCTGCCTTCTGCTGCGCGGCCCGCCCGTTCGCAAAGAGTATCGAGCTGCGGGCGAGCGACTCTTTATCGTTGCGCGTATGCCGCGACAATCGCAAGGCCTCGCTAGACCGAAACGCGACCCGGCGCAATACTGCCAAAGAGTTGCGCCTAATGAGACTCACTTGCCGCCCGACGTCGGACTTTACTGAGTCTTTCTTCCTGCTTATCCGTCATCTGGCGGCCTGAGTCTTGGGGGACGCGCAACTTCTCATGTGTATTGCTTGTTAGGAGCCGCCGACGAACGGGCGGTCACCGGAGTCCGAGGATTTCGGTCTCGAAGAACTCGAGGAAGTCCGGCGCCCAGGATTGAGTCCGATCAACACTGGCCCACCATTCGAGAAAATCGGTGCTTCGGAACCAGGCCGCGTTCGAAGTGCCGCCACCGATGCCCAGGTCGCCGCCGTCGATCACCCCCATCTGCATCTGACGGAACCGATTCTCGGTGATGCGGACGGTAGAAACGACGATCCAGTTGTACTTCGTCTGGTCGATCTGTTCGAGTTCCGAATACGACCCACCGTTCCGGAGGAAGTCGAGGATGCGGATCCACTCCGGATCGGACCCGGTTTCGGCCTGCCACTGAAGGATCTGGTCCATGGTGGCTTGGACTGCGGCGCCCCGGGCGACCTGGGTGTTCTGGCGGATCTAGTAGCCAACAAAGACCAGAGAGAGGACGACGCTGAGAGCTGCTGCGGCCTGCTGAAGGCTCAGTCTTGTATTGGACATACCTATGCCTGGTAAACGGCGAGGTCGATGAAGGGCGTTCTAACGCTCTTCCGTGACCGCAGCAAACGCTTGTTAGAACGCGATGACCCTAACTAGTTGTTCCCAACAGCCACTCCGCCTCACGCTCATCATCGGCGGTGGCCAAGATCTCCAGCACGGCACGGTCGGAGACACGGACGGCGCGGATGTCATACTTATTAGAGAGCACCCGCTCACGATTCCACTCCGGTCAGATCGAGAGTCCCCGCTCGTATTTCACCACACCTGACAAGTCCACCGCGCTCGAGCGTGCGTCGTGAGGCCTCGTTCGCTGGGTCACAACGGGCGGCTGCCCTTTGCCCCGCCCTTGTGCAGGCACGCCGTAGCTCCTGCACGAGATAGCCGCCGATGCCTCGACCCCGTGAATCCTCGGCCACCTCCATGAAGAGGTCCGCGTACGGGGGGTTATAGTGCGTTAGCCACCCACCCGCGCCGACCACCCGGTCGGCCTCTTCGGCTACCCACTCGCCTGGAGGACCCACGTCCCCTTCCCGCCGGAGGCGAAAGCTGACGCCCGGCACGCGGAGCTGCGTTGCCGCCCCCTCCTCAAACAAGAGGTTCTCTACCCACGACCGAGAGGTGGAGTGATCGAGAAGGTTTCGGCCATCGAGGATGTTGGTCTGGACTTCGAGTTCCATGGCGCCGGTGGCCCGAACCAACGCCCGGAGGAACTCCAGCGCCCTCGGGCGATACTCTGCTGACACGAAGCACTCCGTAAGCCTGCCGGGAAAGTGCTTGTTCCAAATACCGGCGTATCCCGCGATGTCTCCGTCCACGACGACGAGATAGGGGTCGGCGAGTCCGCGCGGAAGAATGGAGTCGCGGACGATCTGACAGCCAGCCTCTTTGCGATAACCCTCCCGCAGATCCGCGATCTCGAAAAGGTCAGCGGGTCGAGCCCGCATGTCCGTCATTCCAACGACCTCTCTCCCCCACCGATCTCATATCCGCGGATGCAGGGTGTGCCATTCCGTGGCTTGCTCTAAGCCTAGTGCCAACCGACAGAGTGTGGGCTCCGTCAGTGCGGAGCCCATGAACTGCATCGTGTGGGGCACCCCACTCTCGCTAAGGCCGCACTGGACGGAGATCGTCGGAGTCCCTGCAAAATTCGCCGGCACGGTGAACCGATCAGCCACCTTGGTCAAAGCAGGGAAGATCGCGGACAACCCGCCAAACTGAACGCCGGGATCGATGGCGAAAGGTGTCCCACCCGATGGACAAGCGATGGCGTCCACCGCTCCAAGCACCGCCCGGAAACGGTTGCTGTAGTCGTCCCTCAAGGCGATCGCCTCCGCGTAGGCTTGTGCGCCCATCGCCGAACCGCCCTCGAGCACCTCTCGGAAGAACTCACCGTAGTCTGAGGACCTAGAGGGAAACGTTGCGGCATGAGCCTGGGCTGCCTCGTATGAAATGATCATGACTAGGGCTCCT
>JAJCZV010000186.1 GCA_029262175.1 Gemmatimonadota bacterium | reverse complement strand
CGCGCGAACGAGCATCGGCTCCAGTGGCTCTGGCCGGATCGCCCGATGAGCATGGGTCCACCGCCCGCCATTGAACAGGCAAAGCGACTCGGCAAGCTCATCGCCTACCAAGCGTGGTTCTACATCCGCGCCGCCGCTTCCTTCGCCGGCTCGAAAGGCAGACGGGATCTTCGCTTCTGGCAGGGGCCGTCCAGCGACTTGGTCGCGTAGCGCGGAGATCAGCGACGTCGGATCGGCTATCTCGCGTTCGAGGAACTGCCAGCGGCACAGGTGATGGGCACCGCTGCAGGGTCTCCCTGCGTGAGAAACGTGCTCTGGATCCCCTCCAAGCACGCACCCACCGGGAAATGACCGGAGTCGGGGAGGACGAGGTGCCGACTGTTCGAGAGTCCTTGCGCCGTCTCCGTGCCCCATAACGCGGGCGTAACCGGATCGCGTTCGCCGGAGATGATGAAAGCGGGCTTGTCAGACAACACGATCTCGCGATAGTTCGATGGTATCGAACCCATCGGCCACTTCGAACACGCGTCCTTGTATCGACGGATCAAGCTCTCACCCAACAACGTGCCGGACGTGGCAGATTGAATCTCAGCTTCTGTGACGAACGCCACGTCCTCTGAACAGATGACGGACAAGTGCATCCCCGTCCCGAAATCGCTGCCGACCCATCGAGTTCGCGCGACGTAGTAGGCGGGGAACCCAGCCCAGCCGCCGGTTTGGAGCGATTCCTCGACCCAGGGCGCGATCGAATAGGCCGATTCGTCATACAGCATCCGACGGATCGCGACCCCGAAGTCACCTTTGGAAAATTCAACCGTTGCCATCGATCCGTCGGAGAGCTCGGCCTCGATAGAGACGGGTCCGTTGTCGAACCGCGACACCAATCTCCCGAAGTCAGCTCTGAATGTCGGGTAGGCGCTGGCACAGCTGGGGTCAGTCTCGCAATCGCTGAAAAGCCACTCCAGAGAAGCGTCGACGTTGGAGGCTCCCTCGATGTGAATGCCCCGCTGCGGCGGGGCGACGCCGTTCAACAGAATGGATCGTACACGCGACTCGTGGCGACGAAGAAAGACCAGCGCCATCCGCGTACCATAGGATGCGCCGAACAGGTTGACCTGGTCGTAGCCAAAACCGCTGAGCGCCTCTGCTACATCGTCGACCGCAAGATCGGTCGTGTAGAAACGGAGATCTGCATTCCCGGCGAGTCGCGCCCCACAGCTCTCGACATGGTCATTCGGGAAGTGCGTGCCGAAGAGCGATGCCTCACCACCGGGCAACCCGCCTTCACACGAAAGCCGATTGGAATTCCCGGTCCCTCGCTGGTCGACGAAGACGAGGTCCCGTTGTCGGCGCGCGCCGGCGAGCAGCGAGGTCACCCACCAAGCGTTGTCCACCGAGGAGCCCCCTGGCCCACCGTGGAAATAGACGACCGGATCGGCTTCCGCCGGACGAAACGTTGCTTTAGCTACCAGCACCTCGAGAATGATCGTGCGTCCGCTCGCAGCCTTTCGATCCTCGAAGACTTCGTAGCGCCCACACAGGGTCTCGCCGGAAACCCCGGGGACTGAGCAAGGCAGCAGCGTGCGAACGAGTGGCCGGGGGCCTGTCGGCTCCGGCGGAACCGGACTGATCGCTTCCGAACCACAAGCGGTCAGAACGAATGGGAGCACGATCGCTCCCGCCCACGACACGCGCCGCTCCCCTGGACTAGGAAAGCGCCCCGTCATCGGCCGATGGTCAGACGTCGAAGAAGGATGTCCCCGCGCTCCCCGCTTCTCATCGTGCCCCTATGGTTGTTGAAGTAGAGAAAACGGCCACCTGGGTCTGCCGCGATTCCGTTTGGGTACGAAACCGTCGCGCCGTTCTCCGCCGTGTCGTCGAAGCCCCGCGTCCCCGTGCCGGCCGCAACTTGGTACGAGCCGTCGAACTCGACCCGCATGACTCGATGATCCATGAGTTGGGTGATGAACATGGCTCCGTCAGCAATCGCTAAATGCCCGTTCGCCTGCCCCGGTAGAGTGACGAATTCGGTCACATCCCCCTCGGCCGAGACTTTGAACAGAATCGGCGACCTGAGATCCGCGACGTAAAAGTCGCCGGACGGTGCGCGGACGATCGAGTTCGGATTCGTCATACGGTCGTGGCGCGCGAATACCTCCGCCGCCCCACCCGTTGCAGGTACTCGGGCAATGTAGCCACCCGTGAAGTTGGCGACGTACACGTTGCCCTCTGGGTCTTCCACCAGTCCCACCGGCCCGGCCAAGCCGTCATCAGAAAAGACTCCGACCTCGCCATCGGCTGAACGGATTCTCCGGATAGACTGTGTCTCGAAATCGGCCTGAAGAATGTCTCCGTTTGCGAGCACCGTGTTTCCGGAACTGCCGCTGAAGTCATCGGCCAGAACTTGGACGTCCCCATCGGGAGAGATCCTCCACACATACCTGCCAAAGTTCGCGAGGATGATGTGCCCGTCGGGCTCGACGGAGACGCCACCGATGCCGCCCAGTGACTCCAGCTGGGACGACAACGACATCGTCTCGACGCGATGCTGCTTATCCTGGGGCATCGCCGCGCTCGCAGGTTGGCACCCCAGGGTCCCCAGCACGCCGACCACGATGGCGCACCGGGCCCCTGACCAACTCATCGCATCCATGACCAGCTCATGACGGCGGCGTCATCGTCAAATGGCCCGCCTGGCCATCGTCCCCAGCGCAGATCCCGCCAAAGCCACCCTCCTCAGTGGGCGTGAGCTCACACTCGATCCGAACGCCGTCGAGCCAGCCAAACCGCAGCACGCCCTCTGATAGGTCCACATCCTCCATCGGGCGTCGCTCACCCTGGAACACCAAGGTGATCGTGGGATGCTCTGCGCCTTCCACGACGAACTCGACATCGAAAACGCCTCCCTCGGGCGGCTCGACCGTGCCCGCCCACCTGCCGGATACGAGCTCCTGAGCGGCGGCCGAGGTCGCAGACAGCGTCGCCAAAAACAAACAGATCACCAGGGCGAGTGCCGCGCGATACGCGTGTTGAACCATGACTAGTTTCCTCCGAAGCTCGAGAACTCGATCAAGCGTAGCGACCAATTCTCGGACACTTCGCCGGACTCCAGATCCATCGACCGTTTGCCGAGGAGGTACGGAGGTCGGTCGATGACATAGTTCTTCATCACGCGTCCGTTCGACATCCCGAGCGGGTAACTCACTGCCCACGAATCTTGCTCACCGGTGGGTCCCGCCGAAATCGTCTCGCGCCCGGATACCAGGAACGGACGGGCACCGAGGATGTTTGATGCCGCGGGCGTATCTGCCGAAGCAAACCGAATCGTTTGACCTTCCGACAACGACATCGAACCGACGACCCAGAGCGCGGGCACGCCGAGTTGCGGGGTCTCGAACGGCAGGTTCTGCACGGTCGCGTTCCCTGTCGCATCTTCGACCAGAGTCGCGCGAGCCGTTGATCCTTCCGTGTTGATCAGCAAATAGTCGCGCGGGGTGCCCGGCGCCGGAGTGATTTGGAACAGCAGCCGATGATCCTCCTCGGCGAAGAAGCGGGTATGCACCCGCGGCGACGTGTCGTCGTAGTCGAGGTTACCCGTATCGACGAGTGAAACCATGATGGCGCTCGTCGGACCCCAGGCCACGCGTTCCGCGGTGATGACCACGCGGTCGTCTCGATCTTGTCCGTTGTGATCCTGATAAGCCCTCTGGTAGACGGCCCGGAACGGCTCGAAGTTCTTGAGAGGGAACTGTCCCGGCGTAGCGGCAGGCCAGGCCTCAGCGTCTGCAAAGACCGCCTTTGTAGGATGGACGTCCTGCAGTGCCGCCGAACTCGCGTCCTCACACCCCACCATCCCCACAAGGCTCGCGATGATCGCGCATCGCATCCACGGCCTGATCTTCATTCTCACTCCTCCTCGTCCTCAATCCGCTGATATCTTGACGACATCTTGACCTACGTCGGACCGAGCGCTGAGACGTCGATTCGCCGGAATCCGCCCTCGCGGCTAGGGAAATCGAGCGTCGATTCATAAAATAAACGTTCGTTCGCCAAAATGAACGAGCGTTCGCTAACGAAAGTTTCAGATGCCCAAAGTCAGCGAGGCCTACACCGACGCTCGTCGGACCGAGATCGTGGCGGCGGCCTCACGGTGCTTCGCGGAGCACGGGTTCAGAGCCACGCAGATGCGCGATGTGGCCAAACAGGCCGGCCTCAGCACCGGCGCGTTGTATCGATATTTCGCCAGTAAAGAAGAACTCTCCCGTGCGGTGGTCGACTGGATCCATCAGAACGAGGCCGACCTGCGCGGGCAGGTTTTAGGAGAGGGGACGGCGATTGAGCAGCTGGAACGGCTTCCGGCTCGGTTCGTTCAGCTTGCCGACGCCTCCGAAGAGCAGATCCGCCTGAACTTCCGCGACTATGGCGAGGCGGCCACCATTCCCTTCCTCGAGACGGCCATCCGGAATGTGGTCGTCGCCACGACGGACGACCTCGAAGAGCTGGTCCGAGAGGCTCAGGCTGCGGGGGACGTCATTGCCGACCTCGATCCGAAGATGACCGCTGCGGCGCTCGCGACGCTGATCGTCTCGGTCAGGTTTGCGCGCTTGTTCGGAGGAGCATTCGACGGCGCGGCCTTCACGAAGACGCTGCAAGCGATGATTGGTGGGCTGCGCCCCTAGGCACGGCTGGCGCCACATCCCCCAGAAGTTCACGGCAACCTCCCGAGCCAGGTGTCCCGAGACTCTACGTCCAGTTGACCTCCCGACGGTGCCTCGACGCAGCTCGTCAGGGGGCGACTTATTATAATGACCAAGGTCATATTGTTACATTAGGCAGACGGCTGGCTCTACACAAGAGGTGCGGGCTGAAGACCATGGCGGACGCGAGGTTCATTCATAACTTCGGGATCGACCGTCCCACTGCGCATCGTCCCCCAACAGCCAACGGTGGCGCATGAGCTCACTCCGCGAGATCCAAAAGCGCGAAAAGAGGATCCTCCTCTACGAGACCGCGATCGGACTGTTCCGCGATCGTGGCTACGACGAGGTGTCGGTGGAAGAGATCACCGATGCCGCGGGTGTGGCGAAGGGGACTTTCTTCAACTACTACCCGACCAAGGACCATCTCCTCGCGGAGTACCACGGCCAGATGACCCGCCGGCTGCTCGAGCAGGTCGAAGAACAGGAGTTTGGGGGGTGCGAGGAGGCGATCTTGGAGTATGTGCACCGGTTCGCGGATTGGGGAGAGGGCGACCCCAGGCTGGTCGAAATCGTGGTTCGACGGATCTTCGCGAACCCCGTCATGTTCGAGTCGGATCAGCGCATGGTGGGCCGGGTGCTCGAATGGTTCGAGCGACAAGTGGGGCTCGGAGTGGCGAGCGGCGAACTGAAACCGGACGTCGATCGGGGTGCCCTGATTGGCATGATCGCGGCAGTCTTGAGTTCGGTAGGAAACGCCTGGGCGCTCACCGACACCGACGGGTTCGACGGACGCGCAGAAGCGGTTCGTCGGATGAGGTTCGTGTTCGACGCGGCCCGCGCCAACCCGAGGAGGGGAAAGAGCCCGCGCGACCCTCGTACCAGCCGGGGTTGAACGTGCGGAGGCATCACGTTTGTAATCGCCCCGCATATACCATCATGAAGCCCACCGTATCGTTGATCCCGTGAGCGAGGATTAGCGGCCAAAGATTGCGCTTGAACAACAGGAAGGCCGCCCCGTATACGAGGCCTCCGACTCCGATCGAGATCATACCGACGGGACCCTGGTACGCGTGAATCCCGCCGAAGGCGATCGCCTGCAGTACCACGGCCGCGATCCACGCCCAGCGCGTCCCTCCGAAGAGGTGGCCAAATCCTGTAAGGAGGAATCCCCGGAAAAAGAACTCCTCTCCAAGCGCCGCGATCAACCACACGAGCGGGAGGGTCGTCAGCAGCAGGGGGAGGTTGCCCACGAGTTCGGCGAACCGACCGAGTTCCGCCGCGTCTCCGAACACTCGGGTCAAAACGGCCAGCGCCAGCCCAGTGGCGAGCGTATCGACGAGCATGACCACGGCGACCCAGCGGAGCAGCACTCCCATTTTCGGCGGAGGCTTCAACCCGAGATCGCCGAGACCCTCGCCCCGAACGTGGAGCCACGCGGCTAGAACGGCCACGAGGAGGAACTTCAGCCAAGAGGTTCCGATGACAGGCATCGACCAACTGCCGGGAGTCCAACCTGTCGTCGATGCGACTTGAAGCAACGTGTATGCGAGCAAGACGACGAAGAACCCGATGTGTCCCAGCGGCGCCCGTTCACGCATGAGTCGGGATCTCGTCCAGCGCAGGCGCTTGGTCGGCCAGATGGATAAGGCGCTCGCATAGGCCGACGAGAGCTTCGCGATCGCGGACCGCGAACTCGGAAGCCAACCAATCATGAAACCGCCGCAAATCGGGCGCGATCTCGTCCAGCAGACTCGCTCCCTGCGGGGTGATGCGGTGGAGGACCTTCCTTCTGTCCTCTGCGGCGCGCTCGCGGCTGACGAGCCGGCGCGTCTCCAAGCGATTCACGAGGCGGGTCACATCGGGTACGCCCATGATCAGTCGTTCCGTGATCTCCCCATGAGTTAAGCCGACTTCCCCGGCACCTCGGAGCATACGGAGCACGTTGTACTGAGTGTGAGTCAGGTCGTGACGCCGAAACACCCGCCCCGGGAAGACAGCGAGGTCGGCTAGAGCCACACTCAAGGCAAGCATCACATCCTCGCCGGGCTCAAACGTCTTCGTCGTGCGCAGCCGTCGCTGCAACCGCTCTCCCATGGCGCCTTACCTCATTTATTTGTTGTCACAACTATATGAGAGACAGGCGGATGGTCGCAAGCGTTCGTCGATGCGCTTGACCGTCGCCAGGAAACGCGTTCGCTTGATCCTCACCGACGATTCGTCGGACGCGTCATCAAGAATGGAGGGCCCAATGCGAGCCTCTTTCGCCGAATACGTCGTAGATCTCATGAGGCGCGGGAGGGGATCCGCGACGACGGTGCTGGCGACGGTACTTTTTCTGACGAGCCCATCGTGGCTCGAAGGCCAAGTGTCCCGCGACCAGTTACTCGACTATATGGAGCAGGTCCGCAACGAGAACGACTTGCCGGGAATCTCTGTAGCCGTCGCCGTGAATGGCGAGATCGTGTTCTCGGAAGGGGTCGGCTACGCAGAGTTGGACAATCGCATCCCCGCGACGGGACGGACTGTCCACAACGTGGGATCGGTCTCGAAGGTGCTGGCGGTCGTCGGACTGATG
>JAJCZV010000185.1 GCA_029262175.1 Gemmatimonadota bacterium | reverse complement strand
GGGATTCACTACGCGGTCCCTGGTTTCTGGTTAGCACGGCCGTCCTGGTTGGCGGTGGACTCGCGCTGCTCTTCGTCGGAACCTCGTCGGCGATTCTCGGGAGCCGTGGGTTCGCCCGCAGTCTCGCCGGTCTGGTGCACTTGGGTTTGTTCGTGGTCCCGCTGATGGCGCTGCTTCCGAGCACGGGCTCGATCGCGGGGGACCGAGAACTCGGCAACATGAGCTACCTGTTGGCGCAGCCGTTGGATCGACGCACCGTCTATCGAAGTCGCTGGCTTGGCATCTCGACGGCGCTCGGACTCGCCCTGCTCACCGCGCTGGGATCGATCGGATTGTTCGCGGCGCTCCGCGGCGTCCCTTCCACCATGGTGTTGGCGTTGGCCGGTCTCACGCTCGCTCTCGCGGCAGCGTTCGTGTCGATCGGTCTCGCGATCTCGACGGCCAGTCGCTCCCGTTCGCGCGCCACTGCGCTTGGCCTGACGGTGTGGTTCGTGCTGGTCGCTTTGGGGAGCCTAGGCGTCATGACGTCCTTCGTACGGTTCGGGGCTCCGGCCTGGACGCTCGAAGCGTGGGCCATCCTGAACCCGGTCGAGGCCTATCGACTCGCAGCGCTTGCCGTGTTGGACTCGGGCCCCGGGCTCGTCGGGCCGGTCGGATCAGCCTTGGAAGCGGCGATGGGTCGGCGTGGTGTCGTGCTCGCAGCTACGGCGTCGCTCGTTGCCTGGAGTGGCGGTGCGTTCTGGATTGGACGGAGGAAGTTTGATCGTGCCGACTTCTGACGCCAACCGCGCGGCCCGGCATGGCTAGCCACCGCCAAACGCATAGCGAGAGCTGGGTTTGGCGAGGCCTTCAGATTGTCGGTATTTTGGGGACGGTACTACTCATCTCGGGCCTGGTGGTAGCGCCTGAGATCTCGTTGCTGATTCTTTGGAGTATCCTGATCCCGATCGTGCCGGCTTCCCTTCTCCTGAACCCTCTTGTTTGGAGGAACGTCTGCCCGCTGGCCACGTTGAATATGGCCGGCAACCGATGGGGGCTACGAAGACGCGCTGGTCTGAAGTGGACGACGCGGGCGAATCTCATCGGACTCGCCCTCTTCGCCATTCTCGTTCCCGCTCGACGTTTTCTGTTCAACGAACACGGAACCGCGCTAGCCATCACGATCGTCGCGGTGGCCCTCGGTGCCCTCGTTCTTGGGGTGCTGTTCGACGGGCGTGCGGGGTTCTGTAATGCCTTGTGTCCTGTCCTGCCTGTCGAGCGGCTCTACGGGCAGCGTCCGCTGTTGCGGGTCGGCCGCGCGAGATGCGTGAAATGCTCCGCCTGTGCCCGCGGCTGTATCGATCTTTCGCCCGAGCGGAGCGTTCAGCTTGCGACGAAGTCTCGAGGCCCGATCGCGGACTGGCTCCGATCGCCACTGGGCGTGTTTGCTGCCGCATTGCCCGGATTCATCGTCGGCTACTTCACTCTCCCCGATGGCCCTTTGTCGACGGCCGTCAGCGTCTACCTCTGGATCGGAGCGCTGTCGATCGTCAGCTACTTGGTCGTGTTCTCCGCGTCTCGACTCCGCTTCATCACGGCGGCGCGCGGTCTCCCTATGCTCGCCGGCCTCGCTGCCCTGCTCTACTACTGGTTCGCCGCCCCCAGCGTGGCGGCCGCGGTACAGGCCCCCGTTGCCATGGGACAGGCCCTCCGGGTCGCGGCTTTCGGATTGGTCATCCTCTGGCTCAGGGCGGCGCTGGCGCCCGAAAGGTCCGCCCGTGTTTGATGAGATCGTTGTTCCCGTCGACCTGACTCCCAAAAACGAGCGCGCGGTCGAGCTCGCGCGCGACCTCGCCCTCCGCTTCGACTCAACCGTCCTGCTGCTACACGTGATCGAAACGCTCGAACTCCCGTTCGAGGAGTTGCGCGAGTTCTACGATCGGCTCCAAGCGCGCGCGATCACCTATATGGACGGGTTGTCGCGGATGCTCGATGCGGCTGGCGTCGCCTTCGAGGTCCACGTGGAGTTTGGTGATCGCGCGTCCAGGATCGTGCGACAGGTCCACGATCGCGCCTCCGATCTTTTGATCATGGACTCACACGTCGTTGGACCAGGGGCTCGCGGTCCCTGGACGATCAGCTACAAGGTCGCGGTGGCCGCGGACTGTCCGGTCCTGCTCGTCAAAGGAGCAAAGGGCGGCTCCGGAGCACGAAGCTAAACGGGATCGGACGCGTGGCCGGGCCGATGGCTGCCTCGCCACCGTCACGGCGGTGGCACGACCTTGATCGACGCGCGGTCGCCACGGCGCTCGACACCGATCTCCTCGAAGGGCTGACCGAGGCGGAAGCCGAACGACGACTGGTCGCGATCGGCCGAAATCGTATCGAGGAAGTCGAGACGACTCGCCGGATCACCTCGTTGGTTCGGCAGTTCACGAGCCCGTTCATCCTCATCTTGTTGTTTGCGGCGGCGATTTCGGCCGCGTTGGGCGAAGTGGTCGACGCCCTGGCGATCGCAGCCATACTCCTACTCAATGGCTTGCTCGGGTTCTTTCAAGAGTGGCGAGCCGAACGCGCCTTGGCCGCGCTGCGCCGCATGCTCCAAGCGACGTCCACGGTGATCCGCTCCGGTCGGCGGCAAACGGTAGAGTCGTTGTCTCTGGTGCCGGGCGACTTGGTATCGCTCGAGGTTGGAGACCGGGTCCCTGCCGACGTCCGAATCGTCGAGGCGGTCAACTTTCGCACCGATGAATCATCTCTGACCGGCGAATCCGCACCGGTCCAAAAATCGACGATACCCGTCGCGCCTGACACCCCACCGGCCGAGCGCACACCGATCGGGTGGATGGGCACGACGGTTTCACAGGGCCGTGCGCTCGGGCTCATTGTGGCGACCGGGATGCGGACGGAATTCGGGCGCATCGCCCACCTCACGCAGGTCGTTTCGACCGAACAGACCCCCCTGGCGAGAAGACTCGCGATCCTCGCGCGGCAACTCGGCATCGTGTCGATCACGATTGCGATCGTCGTTGGTGTCGTCGGGACAGCTCTGGGGCGCGACGCGCTCGAGATGTTTTTGACCGGTGTTTCTCTGGCGGTCGCCGTCGTGCCGGAGGGACTGCCCGCCGTGGTGACGATCACGCTGGCGCTCGGGGTTCGCTCGATGACGAAGCGGCGCGCGCTGCTTCGTCGTCTCCAGGCGGCCGAGGCCCTGGGCGAAGCGAGCGTGATTTGCACGGACAAGACGGGGACCCTGACCGAGAACCAGATGACCGTGCGCGAGATCTGGCTTCCGGCTGGATCGGTGCTGACGACGGGCTCCGGATACGACCCCGCCGGCCACTTCGAGTTGGACGGTCAGCGGGTCGATTACCGGGCCCGCCCTGACTTGCTTGCAGCGCTAAAGACGGGGCTCATCTGCAACGACGCGCGAGTTTCAAAGGAGGCAGAACAGTGGGTCGCGATCGGAGACCCGACGGAGGCCGCGCTCGTAGTCGCCGGCTACAAAGCGTGGCTCGATGGCGAAGAGAGACTAGAACGCGTTGCGGAATTTTCGTTCAGCTCCGAAAGAAAACGGATGACCGTGATCGCACGGTCCGATACGGACCTTACGGCCCATGTGAAGGGTGCGCCCGAAGCCATCCTCGAGCGCGCCACGCACTTCTTCGATGGTGAAGACGACCTACCTCTAGATCAAAGCGAGCGTCAACGAGTGACTCAAGCCTACGAGGCGCTGGCGGCCGACGGTTTGCGCACGTTGGCGCTGGCGCGAAGGAGGCTGGATGCGAACGTGGAACTCCAGCCGGACCAAGTCGAATCCGATCTCACGCTGCTGGGTTTCGTCGGGATCCTTGATCCGCCGCGTCCCGAAGTCCGCGCTGCGATTGCGACGGCGCGGGAGGCCGGAATCGCCGTAGTCATGATCACAGGAGATGCACCCGCGACGGCGCTGGCCATCGCGAGGCGGATCGGGCTCGGCGCCGAGCGCGCCATTACTGGATCTGAACTCGATGAGTTGGATGATGAAACGCTCATAGCAGCTTTGGAAGGAGATGCCGCGTTCGCGCGGACGATGCCGGAGCAGAAACTGCGAATCGTGGACCTTCTCCAAAGCCGCGGCCACGTCGTGGGAATGACGGGAGATGGCGTCAACGATGCGCCGGCTCTGAAGAAGGCCGACATCGGGATCGCCATGGGCATCCGCGGAACCGACGTAGCAAAGGATGCGTCGGATATCATCATCACAGACGACAACTTCGCCTCCATCATGAGCGCGGTCGAGGAGGGGAGACGACAGTTCGACAACATTCAAAAGTTCGTCCGGTATCTTCTCTCATCAAACGTGGGAGAGGTGACGGCGATCCTGACCAACCTCATCGCTGGCGGACCGCTGATCCTGCTTCCGGTCCAGATCCTCTGGATGAACCTCGTTACTGATGGAGCGACGGCCTTGGCGCTTGGTGCCGAGCCCGCGGAGAAGGGCCTCATGCGACGCCCGCCACGAGCTCCGGCCGACCCGATCGTGAGTCGTCTGGGACTCCTCATGCTCCTTTCGCTCGGCGCGTACATCGGGATCGCGACGCTGTGGCTGTTCCATCACTATCGAACGGCGCACGGCCCGGGCGGCGTCGTCGTGGCTCAGACCGTCGCGTTCACGGGGATTATCCTCTTGGAAAAGATGAACGTCTTCAACTT
The DNA here is from genome assembly GCA_029262175.1 of Gemmatimonadota bacterium. Taxonomy (GTDB): domain Bacteria; phylum Gemmatimonadota; class Gemmatimonadetes; order Palauibacterales; family Palauibacteraceae; genus Palauibacter. The sequence continues at coordinate 4,363 of JAJCZV010000185.1, read as the reverse complement.
TCGGTCTCTGCGAGGCCCGCTGTCACACGTTGGATTCGCGTCCAATCGCTGGCTGCTCACCGCTTGGGCGGGAACGATCGGGCTCCAGGTCGTCGCCGTTTACTTCCCGCCCCTGCAGCGCGTCTTGGGAACGGTGCCGCTCCAAGCCACCGATTGGTTTCACATGGCGGCCGTGGCGCTCCCGGTTTTCCTAGTGCCCGAGCTCGTCAAGTGGGGAACGTCACGCCGGAAACCTGGGCTGGGTGGTGCTCAGACTCCCCAGATCAATGCGATCCCCACCGTCGTCACGACCGCAAGCAGCAGTTGAAGCGGCGCTCCGACGCGGGCGTAGACGGCCATCCCGGCAGTAAACTCGATGTCACTCACGTGTTAAGCTCCTAGGGTGAAGCTTCGCCAGAGTCGGCCCCAAGGCCTCGCAGCCGTTGACGCGTCCGAGCACCCAAACGCGAGAAGCGACGATTCAGTCACGACGCGTCAGGTCGTCGTGGTCTCCTTGTTGGTCGACATCTTGGATGTGGTCACCAACCTGATCGTCGTCGTCCTCACCGGTAGCGCCGTCGTCTTCGCGGAAATGGCCCAAGGCATGGCCGACGCCGTCGGCTCTTTGCTTCTCGTAGTCGGACACCGACGATCCCGACGACCACACGACGCGAGGCATCCCATGGGCTACGCTCGCGAGGTCTTCTTCTGGGCCCTTCTCTCCGCCCTCACAATGCTGGTGCTCGGGGCTGGGCTCTCTCTGTGGCGCGGGCTGTCCCAGCTGTTCCGGCCAGACGCTCTCGAACGGCCGCTTCTCGCCCTTGGCGTCGTTGTGCTCTCGACGTTGACGAACGGGTATGCAGTCAGCCGCAGTGTCAAGCGGTTGAGAGCCGAGAATCCGTCGCTGCGGCTGGCTTACCGCGCGACCAGTCTGCAACTCGTGAAGACCGCGCTTCTCCAAGACCTCTTGGGCACGGCATCGGCGATCATCGGTGTATTCACCATCTCCGGCTACCTCCTGTTCGATGCGGTCAGGCTCGATGCCGTCGGGGCGCTCGCGCTCGCGGGCCTCATGGTGGCGTTCTCGGGCATCCTGGTCTCCGAGGCCAGGAGCCTAATCGCCGGCCGTGCGGTGCCGACCCAAATCCGCGACGCCCTGGTCATGGCCATTACCGGTCTACCCGAGGTCACGGGTGTCAACCGACTGGACGCGGTGTTCTCGGGTAGCGAAGACATCCTCGTGGATGTCGACCTCGACTTGGCAGAGAACTTGACGACGAGCCAAATCGAGAAGACCCTCGACCGCGTTCAGGAGGCCGTCCGCGCCATCGACCCAGCCGTCTCGAGCGTAAGCATCGATCTCAACTCGCCCGCTTTCATCACTAGTGCCTCCCAATCATGAATCGCTTTTGAATCTCTCCTCCGCCTCCAACATTCGATCTCTGAGTTCTCTGGTCTCGACTTCCCTGTCCATTGAGAGGTGCGACGCCTTGTAGGCCTGGAGCGATGCGTCGTCTGTACCAGCGGGTGGGCCACTCATTCGTGGCGAGAACCCCACACCGGCCGGGCGATGTGGCCGCCCCAGGTTTAGGTGAGCACCGACCTGCGAGACGAAGTGTCCGGCGCGATCTGATCGACGTGAGACAGGGTTCCCCACCTTTGCGTGGCGGCTGCTCGACGCACGATTCGGATCGAGCTCGACGGGTATCGCGTAGTCATCCGCAGAGTTCGGTTCTCAGGAGACGCGATCATCCTGATGATCCCCTTGGAAAAGGCGCCGGATTCCTAGCTCGACGTGTCGCATACGAGCGGGACAACATGGTTCGCGCGGAGTCCGTGCATTGGGACGGAACGTCACGGCGCGACGACGTTCTATTGAGCTATAGGCGCCATAACCCATTACTGAGTAGTCAGTTACACATCGTGCAGGTGCCAGATGCACCGGCACGGACACTGCCTACCGGTACGATATGAAAGCGTCTTTGATCGTCCAACCGCCCGCCCTCTCCTACCGGACCTCTTGGGTGACGCAGTCGGCAAGCGGTTCCCCAAAAACGACTAGGGACGCGACACAATGTCTCCCCCGGTGGCATGCGAAGCCGCCTCCACGCGAGCCGCGATGTCACGCACGTCCTGAAGAAAGGGTACGGGCCAGAGTGAGGGCACCAAGAGAGGGACCGAGCCCCAACGAAATGGTCGCCGAGCAACTGGAGCACATTGCCGATTTACTCGAAGCCCAAGACGCCGAGTTGTTTCGCATCCGCGCGTATCGGTTCGCGGCAGCTTCGGTCCGTCGAAGCACCGCCTCCCTCGCCGAACTGCTCGATCGAGGCGGCCGGCCTCAACTCGAGCGCCTTCCGGGAGTCGGTCGCAGCATCTCCGCATCGATCGAAGAATACCTGCGCACAAGGCGCATCGAACTGGTCGATCGGTTGGAGGGCCATGTCTGTCCAGAAGACATCCTCACCCGAGTCCCGGGCATCGGGCCGGCCCTGGCCACTCAGATCCACGAGCAACTCGGCGTAGAAACGCTCGAGCAACTCGAGGCGGCGGCGCACGACGGACGGCTCGAACGGCAACCCGGCTTTGGGCCACGGCGGGTTGCAGCCATCCGCGGCGTGCTCGACAGCATGCTCAGGAACCGCGCGACGCCTTGGCGAGCCGCGCGACCCGAACCCGGACCGATCGACGCGCCTCCGGTCTCCACACTTCTCGAGATCGACGAGCAGTATCGAGCCGCGGCGGCGAAGGACGCATTGCCGATGATTGCCCCAACGCGCTTCAATCCGTCGGGAAAAGCCTGGCTTCCGATCCTTCACACGCGACGTGGCCGCTGGCGTTTCACGGCGCTGTACTCAAACTCGGCGCGCGCACATCGACTTGGTAAGACGCGCGACTGGATCGTGATCTTTTATGAGCGCGACGAGGACGAGGGACAGTGCACGATCGTTACCGAGTTCGAAGGTGAACTAGCGAGTTGGAGAGTGGTGCGGGGCCGCGAAGCCGAGTGTCTTCGGCATTATTCAGAAGTCCACGGGTGGTTGTGGACCAGTCAGGGATTCTAACGATGTCTTCCGATACGTCGGGTGCGAACGGAAACGAATCATTCGTCCGGTGGCTGGGCGACTTGCGGGCCACGGACGTCGAGCAAGTGGGCGGCAAGAACGCGTCGCTCGGCGAGATGATCAGCCACCTCGATGAGGTGGGGATTCGGGTACCCGGCGGGTTTGCGACGACCGCAGCTGCGTATCGAACGTTCATACAGACGAACGACCTAGAGCCAAGGATCGCAGCGCACCTAGACGCCTGGGAGAAGGGCACGGCGTCGCTTTCGGCGTGTGGCCAGGCGATCCGCACGCTGATTCTCGGAGCCCCGCTACCTCCGCGTTTGGAAGCGCGGGTTCGCGAAGCTTACTTGGAGCTTGGCAGGCAATCCCAGACCTTGGATCCCGAGGTGGCGGTGCGGAGCAGCGCGACGGCCGAGGACCTACCCGAAGCCAGTTTCGCCGGGCAGCACGACAGCTACTTGGGCGTGCAGGGCATTGAGGCTTTGCTCGAAACATGCCGGCGCTGTTACGCGTCACTCTTCACCGATCGCGCCATCAGCTATCGCCACGCCCACGGCTTCGCTCACTTGAAGATCGCTCTCTCCGTAGGCGTCCAAACGATGGTGCGCGCTGACCGCGGCGCGGCGGGCGTGATGTTCACGCTGGATACGGAGACAGGTTTCCCCGATGTCGTCCAGATCAGCGCCGCATGGGGATTCGGAGAGAGTGTCGTACAAGGAACAGTCGACCCAGACCACTACCTTGTGCACAAACCGCTCCTTCGCGTTGATGGGCGCATACCCATCATCGATCGCCGGATCGGAGCGAAGGAGACGAAGGCCGTCAAGGCCGTCTACGTTTCCGGGGCGAACCCCTCGGCGACTTCGACCCACGACGATTCCCGCCAAACCACTACGTCCGTGCCCACGTCTGAACGCGAGCGCGTCAGTGCAGTCTTGAGCGACGATGAGGTGTTGCAACTCGCGCGGTGGGCGGTCGACATCGAAACGCACTATGGACGACCGATGGATATCGAGTGGGCCCGGGACGGAGACACGGGAGAGCTCTTTATCCTGCAAGCGCGGCCGGAGACCGTTCAGGCCCGCGGCACCGCGTCCACGATCAGGCACTTCCGGCTCACTCAACGCGGCGAACCCCTCGTGTCAGGCCAGGCGATCGGGAGTGCGATCGCGGCCGGAGAGGTATGTCTCCTCGCTGGGGCAGATCAGATCGAGCAGTTCCGGCCGGGCTCGATCCTCGTCACCTCGACGACCGACCCGGACTGGGTACCCATCATGCGGCAGGCGGCCGGCGTGGTAACCGATCATGGCGGACGC
>JAJCZV010000184.1:0-2500 GCA_029262175.1 Gemmatimonadota bacterium | reverse complement strand
GGGTCTGCGGTTCGGATTCCAAGGTTGTATCACCGCAGGCCCTGCCCAAACGTGAGATACCGCTGTTGGAGCCTCACTATAGGGCTGACGCTACAGCCACCGCTACGGTACCGGGCAGCTATGAGTTCGCCGGTATCTCATGATCCAGGGCCGAACACCAATGGTACCCTGGTAATTCGGGGTCTGCGGTTCGGATTCCAGGGTTGTATCACCGCAGGCCCTGCCCAAACGTGAGATACCGCTGTTGTAGGCCCCCTCTATGCACTTGGGTTGCTGTACAAGATACCGGTATCTCGCACGGGGAGTACCATCGCTGAGGGTTCGGCCGTGAGCTCACAAGCCGCACACAGCACGACCATGGAGAGCAACCATCGGCCTGCGTCGCCTTCCGCCCACCCACGCTTCGAGGTGTGGCCTCCAAGCCGACTGCTCCCCGGTGCCGGCCATTCGACATCGGTCACCAGCACTCACCACTCACGAGGACGGCATCCATGCCCTGCATGGTAGACACAGCCTGTTCGGAGGCGGTCAGGGGGCGCACAGGCCGCTGGTGCAGTTGGTTGGGCGCCTGTGTCCAGCCACCTCGGCCACGCCTACTAAATCTGGCTGAAGTCGACAGAAAACCGCCTGTTCGGCGATTTTCGGCGTCTCTGTGCCAGAAAGTCAAGCCCACCCGGGGATTCCTCAGGGTATTGCCGTACCCCTGCCAACGGACACACGAAAGGACGTGTCTCTCCAGGACCAACGTTGGCCTTGAGCTCCCAAGAGTGCAACTACACGAGATTCTGAGTAAACATAAAGATTGTAAATTACCGTACTCGCGCCTCGTTGGTCCGATTCGGCTCAAATTAACGGTGAGTCCGTTAGTAGTATGTCCGTTAAATGGCTGGCTAGCTTAACGGTATCTAATAATAGATTAGGTCTATATATAGACCGGACCTGAACCCAAACGACCCTTGAAGCCTTGAGAATTCGTCCAGAGAGGCAAAATATGGAGGTCGAAATTGGTCAAATCGGGCACTGCCAACTTTGAAGAGCACTAGGCTGTGCTCCTTCGCTGTACAAACACGGTGGTGCAATTTTTATTGGACGAATGTTAATATTGGCCTCTGTAGCTGCATTACCGTATTATTGCCCCGAGACCGAAATATGAGCCTTACGCGCTGGAAATTGGTTTGGGAGAAGTCGAAAATAGCGTTGTCGACAACTCGGTCTCTGCGATGTTAAGGTTTCATAGGCAAGAAAACCCCTGTTAGTCCACGAAAATGCTATCAGAACTCGGTGAAAGTGGATGGTTATGCTCGAATTTTGAATGCGCGCCAAATATACCTTAAAATCAGCACCTGAGGAGGTCAAACTTCGAACGATCATAACTTTCGCAATAATTAAAATTTTCTGATAAATCGAGTAGTTCCTGGTAGCTACTTGTTGGAGCTTTGCGGCCATCATAAGCAAAGTTGGCTCCGAGAGTGCGCTCGGCCGTATCGACAGTTCGCGCACCTTTTACGACAGAGTTGCACCACAATTTACAGGGCCAAAAACGCGCGCCAACGCACCGAATCGAGTGATTCTGGATGAATTTGAGCATGGGCTGAAGCTCGTTGGCCAATCCGAGGGCGCTCTTTCATCCTATCTACTCAGAATTGGCAACGCATGACGGGTTTTGGGACGCCTGATACGAAGTTGTCCGACCAGAAGTGGGCTGTGGGGGGTATAGCCCTCGCCGCTGCAGCGAACATCGGTGCCTCTGGCGTGCGGAGGCGGGACCATGCAAAGTCGAGTCGATAACCACCACACGTGCAGAAACCTTGCGGGAAATTCCAGCTAATTTTTATCTGAAAAGCTTAAGTATTCCGGTCAGGGCGACAATCCGCGTGAACACATATTAGTGTGAGATTTACTGTAAGATCATGTGTAATTCTGAGGGTTTAGTGGGGGTAGCCGAGATTCCCGGACACGGTCATCGAAGTAGGGGCGTCGATGGCTCAGGAACGCCCTGAAGGCCCTCGAACCGGCTGGGTTTGTCGATCAGAGTACGGAGGTCACTCTTTCTCGTGGGTGTTGGCGTTGGCTCAGCCCACCGTTTTACACCGTACGAGTGATGAGCCCGATGGGAAATCGAGTCCAGGGTCCTGAAACCGAGACGTGGGTGGCTTGAGACGGCAATAGGTCGGTCACCAACTATCCTATCGACAAACCACTCTTGGTTGAGCTTGATATCTCAAGTGGTTCGGTCTGGGCGACAGACAGAGTGAAGCATAGCTATAGAAAATGTAAGGGGGGTGAAATCTGGGTTTTAGAGTCGGATTTGGAGGGTGTAGCTGAGATCCACGGACACAGTGCTCGAAGTAGAGGTGTCGATGGCCGAAGGACCCACCGAAGGCCCCTGAGCCGGCTGGGTTTGTGGATCGGAGCATGGAGTTCACTGGTTCTAGGCTGTTTGGTGCCCGATCACACCCCCCTCACAGTGCCGTAAGGGGTGGTACACCCAACTCGGGCA
>JAJCZV010000183.1 GCA_029262175.1 Gemmatimonadota bacterium | reverse complement strand
GAGACATTGAGCCAGGGATGTTCGCGCTCGCTTCTTCTCCCGCTGTGGGCCGATCGTTCGAAGGGGGTTCTTCATCGGTTGGGAGAGTTCGTTCTATATGGTTGGACTGGTTTTCTTCTTCAACGATTAAGGCTGCTGCTTCTTTGCTCTTAACGAGGTCATCCTCATATAGGGCTTGTAGGGCAGCAACGACTCGTTCGACTTCTTGCTCTTGGTTGACAAACCAGTCTGTTGACCAGATTCGGAGTAAGTTCCAGCCTAGGCCTTCTAGAACAGCTGCGCGAACTTTGTCGCGATCACGTGCAGTGGCTGCGCTATGATAGGTTGCTCCATCGCATTCAACACCAACGAGAAAATCACCGGGTCGGTCGGGATGGACAATCCCCAGGTCGATGCGAAATCGTGACACGCCAACTTGCGGAACCATTTCCCACCCCTTATCCTGGAGGCGGTTTGCGACTGCTTCTTCGAATGGAGAGTCGTATCCACCTACTGAGCCATGGACTGCTTCGGCTAGAGCTCTCGGCCCACGATCTGCAAACTCTAGGAAATGCTTCAGATCTCGTACTGCGCGAGCGCTGGTTCGGTTAAGATCGATCATGGACGGTACGAAAGATGTGAATACGATCATCTCTTCTTTGGAGCGAGAAATGGCAACATTAAGCCGTCGTTCTCCGCCATCTCGATTCAATGGTCCAAAGTTCATAGACATAGATTCTGAATCCGACGACGTTGGACCATAGCAAGTCCCTAAAAGGATTATATCACGTTCATCCCCTTGTACGGTTTCGAGGTTTTTGACGAAAACTGGTTCAGCAAGTTCGTCTGAGAAAAAGGGTTCAATCTCTGGGTTCTTTTGACGAGCCTCGTCCAGGAGGTCTTCGATCAATTTTTGCTGATCTGCATTGAGGGTGATGATTCCAATCGATTTGCCTGTCTTGGAGAAACTCGGATCTTTCAATCGCTTCAAAGTTTCTGCCACCATTGCTTTCGCCTCATTTTGATTGGTCCTTCCTTTTCCCTTTGCATAGACGCCGTCTACATGGCGCCAGCTCACTGCGCTTTCACGCGTTATTGCCGCGGGAAAAGTGATTAAGTTTCCTCCGTAGTAACGATGGTTTGAAAACATGATGAGGCTTTCGTGTCGACTTCTGTAGTGCCAACTCAAGCTATGACGGGGGATTCCCACTGCCATGCATTCATCGAGGATGCTTTCGAGGTCGCCGTCGGTGTCCCCGTCAGACTGACTATCGACAGTTCCCCTCTGGAAGAAATTTGTAGGCGGCATTTGGCGAGGGTCGCCAGCGATGACGACCTGTTTGCCGCGAGCAATAGAACCCACTGCATCCCAAGGCGCGATCTGAGAGGCTTCATCGAAGATAACGAGGTCGAACAATTGCTGCTCGGTTGGTAGGTACTGGGCGATGGATAAGGGGCTCATCAGCATACAAGGAGCCAGGTTGCTAAAGGCATCCCCCATTTCGCTTGCGAGTTGTCTCAAGGGCTTGTGAGCACGTTTCTTTTGCAGTTCATGCTTTAGAATTCCGTATCCATCTTTTCGTCCGACTTCCGATTTAATTGGAAGGTTTCCGCTAAGGACACTCCGAGTGTATTTGACTGAGAGCTCTGCGACTTGGTCGTCTACTCGCCTAAATTCCTCGATGCAGTCAATGTGTTCGGCTGCAACGAAGTCGCGCAGAATTGGCTCTTTATCTATTTGCTCTGCTGCGAACCATTTTGCGTAGGCCGCTTGAAATGTTTTTTCAATTTCACCTTTTCCCAAACTGCCGTTTTCGATACTTTCGATGAGGGGGGTGAGTTTCTGCGTTATGGCGATTTGGCGGACTCGTTGCCAAGCGCACCATGAGCGCAGGCTGGCTTCATTCTCGCCGATTGATTCTGCAGCCTTTCTGATCTGAACCAAGGCCAAGGCCTGGGGTTCTGAAATTGCGCAGAGTTTTGAAAAGAGTTTGAATGCTTTTTGGTAGTCTTCGATCGAACCTTGGAGGCGCGTTAGCGAAAGACTGATCGCCCCATCGGGATCTAGAAGTTCGTTGGCTTCTACCACAAGTCGTCGGGTAGACGATTTTAGAGAAACGTGCTCGCCTGGGTTCGAAGTCAGCATGGGCAGCTGCTTCTGAAGCGTCTCGGAAATTTCAATTGTTTCTAATATTTCTGCGGTTCTGCTCTTTAAGCCCGAGTATCCAGGAAACTGATCTATTTTTGGCGCGAGCTGATCGATTTGATCCAGCAAATCCTTAAGACGGCGCAAATGAGGAATGTCTTTGGCGACATCTGGCACAGTATTGGTTCCTCCTTGCTGCCCCAGTTCTTTTGAGACTTTTTTGCAGGCCAAGGTTGCTAAAAACCAGAATTTGCTGCTCGCCTCGTTCCATGTCGATTCGAGTCGATCGACGTCAATATTTCGAGCAGCCTCAGCGGTGTAGTTTGCGGAAAGCCCTTTTTCTTCAGCCTTATAGCTTTCCTGGACCTGTAGGAATTGCTTGGCTGCCTCTGATCTTGTTTTGAAGTCAGGTAAAAAGAATACGCTCAAATCTTTTCCGTGCGCTGATAAGGTTGTCTCAACGAGATCGGCCAGTCGCTCAATGGTCTCGGTGTTTTCTGTGGGCGCTTCAAATTGGCAAGACGATTTGAGAGCGTCGCAAGCGGATTCTAGCTTGCTGACTTTCTTAGACATGTCTTGGGCTGCTCCGATGATCGCGGTTTGCCAGCCGTTGGACCACTCAATGGGTTCGATAATTGAAAATTCCTTTGGAGCGTTGCTGTATGCATCGTGATTTAGATCTAGCCGATGAGCGGTTTCCCGCATCCTTTCGTAGGTTCCGGCATCTTGGTAGTTACTACCTGCCCAGCTAAGACGTGGCATCGTTGACCTGTGGTCTTTTACGGACTGACCGATGGCCTGATGGATGCTCATCCCATTCGGATGAATTTTGTGAAGACATTCGCAGACTCCGTTCAGGCGGTCGCGAAGCCTTTTCAATCGACCCGTTTCTTTTTGCCATTCTTCTTTCGTCAAATCGCCGCGCGTATCCCAGGCAGCGTCGAGTTGATTGAGAATATTTAATTTGGAAGTTTTGTTTGAATGCGCTTCGAGGCAAAATACGCCTAAGCCTTTTGCTTCCAAACGGCGATAGACGACATCTAGGGCTGCCATCTTTTCCGCGACGAAAAGAACCCGCTTACCAATCGAAAGATTGTGGGCAATCATGTTGGCAATGGTTTGAGACTTGCCTGTTCCGGGAGGGCCATCCAGGACGAAATTACATCCGTTAGCGGACGCAATCACCGCTGCGAGCTGCGATGAATCTGCGGGTAATGGAGTGAACAGTTCCGCTGGACTGACGTTTGCGTCCAATTCGTTTTCATCGGGGTATTCGTAGTGGGATTCAAATTTGTCCTCACCCCGTTCCATTAGATGTTTAACGACGGAGTTTGCAGATAATTGCTCGCGGCGATCGGTGAGATCTTTCCACATCAGATATTTTGCAAACGAGAACGTCCCGATCGCCGTATCGGTCGTTACTTCGAAACCGGGTATATCTTTAACGGCCAATCGAACGTGGTTCCAAATTCCTGATACATCGATACCACTGTGATCTTCCGGCAATTCTCCGTCGAGCTCTGGCAAATTTAGGTCGAAGTCCTGGCTGAGCAGTTCAAGTAGCGTAAGGTTAAAGCGAGGTTCATCTTCATGAGCTATCATCGTCACGCCGGACAAAGCGCTTTTCCGCTTTAGCTTAACGGGTAGAAGAATCAGCGGCGCTCGATAACTGCGAGGATCCTCCGCAGTCTTCTTCCATTTCAGAAATCCGAGGGCGAGGAATAACGTATTGGCACCGCCTTCGGCCATGTCGGTATTGGCTTTCCGATACAGATCAACGAGATCAGCCTCTAGCTTTTTCTTTGGCAGGGGCGAGAGCACTTCTCTGGAGTGCATTGCTTCGCTCGCGTAGCGTTCGCGGAGATCCTCGTTATTCTGTTGCTCATAGAGTTGGGCGTCTCTGCCTCCTTGTTCGAAGTCGGGAATGGATGAAATTCGAATCGCTTTCCCCGCCGCTAAGAGATCTTCGAGGACACCTGGATCCGGGCAGAACAAGGGCACGTGCTTACTGCGTTCCGGCAAGTTCAAAAGGCGATTGCGAGCCGTTAGGTCCAATAGCTTTCGTTGCCATTGAGCGACGCGGTCGTTCGCGTCTTCAGGTTCTTTCGTTATCTCGACATCGAAACCAGGCAGCGGGGGCGCTTCTTCAAGCGCCTCAGTTATCGTCTCGGGCTCAGACCCATCGATCCCGGATCGGGAAGACGTAACGAACCCAAGGGGTTTGATTTTCCGCATTCGTCCGCGCCGCATATCGATGGCCATATGAAAGCTGTCATCAATCAGTTGTTTGGTTGCGGCAGCGACAGCAGCGCTGAAATTTGGCACTGGCGTCTGCGTGGCCAAAGTTGTCTCGAAAACAAGGATCTCCTGTAGCTCGATGCGTTTACGTACAGCCGCCGCTTCGTCAGTGATCAGTTGGGCAAATTCTTGCGGCTGCAGCCAAACTCCTACGAACGCATGCCCCTGGGTCATTACAATCAGCGGATTCAACTGCGCCTGTTCCAGGGCGGACGCGAATAGCATCGACGTATCCAAGCAGGTGGCTAGGCGGCCTTCGAGAATCGCGCCGGGTGTTCTTATTTTTTGACCTTCGATCTCAAAACTGGCCGGGGGGAGGGTGTAGCTGATTTGCAGGCCTGCGACTGCTGACCAAATGGCTGAAGCAAGCTCCCAGGTTCTAGAACGCGAACGGTTGTTGTATCCATTAATCCCAGACTCTTTTCCAGCCCTGCGAAGGACATCGCTGGCCGCCTTGAGAACTTTATCTACAGCGGGATCATTGGGCATGCAAAACGCAGGAAGCAGTTCGGGCATTGATCCCGTGCCGCCCCAATGGTTCTTAGCGAGGATTTCAATTGGGTAGGATTTTTTGAAAAGCAGTTTTGTTTCTCCGTCATCCTCCTGGCTGATTTCCAGGGATATCTCTCCGAGCACGCTTTCGCTTAAGTTAGAAAGATAGCCTGCCTCAAGCTTCAGGTTCCGATCCTGGATACGCAGAGATGAGCTCGCTTCCAATACATCCACTTTCCAAATCTTTGGCTCCAAAAAGACAGGATTCGCATAGAGTCGAATCGTCAGGTCGCACAGCGGTTCTTCGCCCGTATTCTCGAGACTCAACTCCTGGAGTGCTGCCACTGAATTCTGATGCGATGCAAAGCCAATTTTGGAAGCGAGCGTGGGAGTGACTTTCAGTGTATCCATAGAGTTGGTTGGAGTGTGGGATTTGTTTTAGGGCTGCTTTCGGCGCTAAGCGGACGTTGTGGCTTTTAGATGTGGCCCCGGGTCTTTCTGCTTTAGGGCATTAGGCCTTCGTTTTTTGAAATACGTAGATTCCGCCGACAAAGACAATCAAGCCAGCGATTGTAGTAAGGACTTGGTTGCTAATGGAATTGTTGTACATTGCTCTGTTTGAGAAGGATTCACAATTATTACTGATCAGATCATATTGCTTATTCTTATTGCCTAGAGCTTCATCTAAAGCTCTTTGTGCAACTTCGTAGTCTGAATATGGACCATCATTCTCTAAGATTCTTACATCGCCATTTTTTTCATAGCGCTCTCTGAAATTTTCAACAGTAGATACCTGATCACCTGACGTCATTTTTTCAACGACATAGGTTTGGTTGTCGAGAGGAGAGGTTCCTAGCACTATTCCATGATGCTTGGGCCCGGCATGGCCAATTTCTGTAATTGCCCCAACTATTCTGAGGCCAGTGAGTTCGCACTGCTGAAGATGAATCATTTTACTAAAGGGCTCTATTGCGTCGTGATTTTAGAGTTGGGTATTGATGTGATCTCGTATTCAAGTAATCCGATATCAATTACCGCTTAGCATGTTGAGTGGTATTAGCGCGTTTCCGTTGTAGAATTCCTCAACCAGATGAACGTGTTCAAGGTCTTTGAAAATTTCACTTGGAACATGCTCAAAAACAATCATTTGAAATTCAGAAGAATTACTAATCCTTGTCTTTATAAATTGATCGAGAAGCTCAAAAGCTTTGGTGATCTTGGATTCGTCGCTCTGGTCAATATTCTTCTTTCGATTTTTGCCGCTACCATAGTAGGGTCTGCTTGGTTGGTCGATTATTATATAAGGTGCAACAAATGGAGATTTATTTAGAAAAGCAACTTCTTGCATTGCTAGGGTGAAGAATAAATGCAAGAACATGTGATTGGAGCTGCTTCCAACATTTTCAATGAATGATGTTTTCGGTTTTCGTAATAATAGCTCTTTGTCAGGATAATTGAAAACAGGGAGATATTTCGAGTAATTCGTGAGAGCGGTTCCTGTGGTCTCAATGTACTCTGCTATGACTTCCTCAATGAGTTTTATTGTGAGCTCCTTTTTCTCCTCGGTGTCGACGGTTATTATAGATGATATTTTCCCTTTTATTTTCTCTATTTCATCTTCTGTAACTGCAGGTGAATTATCATTCGAAGATGCATAAAGGTCGATTTTTGATTTAACCTCGCCCAGGAAAAAGTACTTTGATTTTTCGCTTTCAAAGCTTTTGTTTGTTTGTGGACGAATAGCCCGGATGTTTCTTAATTCGGTTAGTTCATCTTCCAGTGACTTGATTTCATCGTTTACCTGCCTGTCGATTGGAGTTTTTTTCTTGCAGGCGCTTTTGATCTTTTTAAGATCAGAATGGAATGAATTAATGATATCATCAAATATTGATGTTTTTATAATATCAGCATCCTTTTCTTTTAGAAAAGCAATGGGTTTTAAGCTGTCTAGGGTGGAGGATAAATTTTGTTTGTATGATTCGTATTCTTTCGTGAATCGTTTAAGGTTCTTGATTTTTCTTTCTTTCAAGTAGATGTTGCGTTCAGTTTGATCGCTCTTGTTGGCGATTTTCAGGCTGGACTCAACTCCAGAAATAACATTCTCCAACTCACTTATAGAAGAATTTAAATCTAGGTTTGAGTCAATTAGGGAGAGTTCTTTTGCGTGTTTTATTAATGACTCCTGTTCGTCTTTGAACTCACTTGATTTTTTGGATATTGATCTGTTCTTCTTGTTGAGTTTGGAGAGCTGTGACTCTAGTTCGGCCTTTTTTTCTTTCTTTAGTATGTTTTCAATCGTCTCTATTCCGATAGCCAAATCGAATATTCTGGGCAGGGCGTCTCTGTATCTGGATTTGTTCTGTTTATCGAAAAACACCCCTGTGTCATTTTCAATGATATTGACCGATATTGTGTTGAACATGAGAAAATATCGTAATGATATCTTTGACCCTGCTTTTATTAAATTGCTTCCGTATGGTATTGCAACGCTGCTATCAATACTGAATTCAGTCTCTAGAACAGATTTGATTGCTTTTTCTGTAGTGTTGACAGTTGGCTTTTTTGGTAGTTCTCCCTCTGATGAGAAAAAATATTTATTTGATGCCTCTCCTTCGAGTAATGATTCTCTCGCAATTGTATAGCCCTTCCCGTTGATGTTGAAATTCAACCCATACCAGGCTGTGTTTTCATTTACGATATCCTCGGATATCTTGGAGTCGCTTGAAAAAAAGCAGTAGTCGATTATATCGAGTATTTCTGTTTTTCCAGTACTACTGTCTCCGGTGATGACATTAACTTTGTTTGGTTTGAAGTCAATTTCCCTGGTCTTTCCGTTGTTCAGCCACAGCACTATTTTGTTTATATGGAATTTCATATTTCAACTCTTAAATTTAAATAAAGTTTTTCAGGGCTATCTTTAAGCAATAGTGAGACGTTTTTGGCGGCATTGAATATTTTCTTGGAACGCGAGCCCATTGCTGGTTCGCATTTCAAGGGCTTGGTTGAGGAGACAAGACCGTATTTGATGCTTATATATCCCGTGTCGTTCAGGTATTGAAGTGCGTTTGTCGTTAGAACTAAAGAGCTTTCATATCTTCTATTAAAATTCGAAAAGAAACCAATTTTTTCAACGACCAAACTTTCTATATTTTCTGATTTTGTGGTATTTCTTCCGAGATGCTGGAGGAGTTTTTGGTGGGAAAGGAGCGGAAAAATTAGAAAGACCTTCGATAGAGTGAGTTCTTTGCTCTGGTTTAAAACTGCTCCCAGAGAAATAGCGCCAATTCCGATGTTGTTGTAATAATTAGTCATTTTTATACTTTTCCCAATCTTTTCTCCATCCGATTTTGGGGGCATCGGATAAGTCATAAAAAGTACCATTGCTAAGGTCAGTTTCTAGAAGCTGCTCTGAGATTGTTAACTTTTTCTCTCTTATTGCATCCAGTACAGCGATGCCATGTTTATTGTACTCAGACTCGTCAATATCGCCCCTAAATGATTTTCTGTGTTCGTTGTGCCATTGATCGATTGCATCCTTTTTGAATCTATCTACTTCATTTTATGTGATTTCTCCTTC
>JAJCZV010000182.1 GCA_029262175.1 Gemmatimonadota bacterium | reverse complement strand
CGCGCTATATCCACGTTACTACTCACGGCGTTCTCGTCGAGCGGGGGGATCGAGTCGTCCGCGGAGATACGATCGCGCTTTCGGGAAACTCGGGTCGAAGCGCGTTCCCGCACCTTCATTTCGACGTGTCGCGCGGTTGCGTAACGGAACGATGTGTCAACGTTCCGTCCGCATTCATGAACGCGTCGCCGCCGATTCCGTGGGACCTCGGCGACGTCGTCGCGGCGCCCTTTCCTGGCACCTCGTGAGGGGGCTCGGCCGACCGCCAGGCGGAGAGGACGGGGCCGAGCGTTGGTCACTGGGCGCAGCAGCAACTCCGGGCCCTCCGGGCGCGACCCGGTCCGACACCCGCCGATCTAGGGTAGCTCGAGCTCGCTCTCGAGGGCCGTCTTGAACTCGCCGATCTTGGCCCGCTCCTTCACTGGGAGCTGCGGATACGGAAGCTCGAGCGCCCGAAGTTGATCGCGAATGATTTCTGCTACCGTCAGCCGCATGAACGGCTTGTCATCCGCCGGAATCGCGTACCAGGGCGCCCACGCCCGCGACGTGGCGTTCAGAGTATGGTCGTACGCGGACATATAGTCTTCCCAATGCGCCCGCTCCGCGATGTCCCCGCTTTGAAACTTCCAGTTCTTGTCCGGACGATCGATCCGCCGCAAGAACCGTCGGGCCTGCTCGTCTCGAGAAACATTGAGCCAGAACTTGAGAATGACGGTTCCGTTGCGAGCGAGGTGCAGCTCATGATCTCGGATCGATGCGTATCGTTCCATCCACAGATCCTCGAGCGGCACGGTCCGAGGAAGTCGCTGCCCGCCTAGATATTCCGGATGGACCCGGACGACCAACGTCTCTTCGTAGTAGCTGCGGTTGAAGACCCCGATCCGACCTCGCTCCGGGAGCCGTCGTGAGGTCCGCCACAAGAAATCGTGGTCGAGCTCTTCTTTGGAGGGCGCTTTGAACGAGAAGACCTGAAATCCGGCCGGATTCACGCCGGTGGCCACGGCGCGAATCGTCGAGTCTTTGCCGGCTGCATCCATCGCTTGGAACACCAGCAAGACCGAGTAGCGGTCGTTGGCGTACAGCCGCTCCTGCAGATCCGCGATCTCGTCGACGGCTTCGACCAATCGTTCTTTGAGCTCATTCTTGTCGCTCACCTGCTCCGGCGGCGCGGTCGGCGCTTGCGCTACGGAGAAACTTCCGTCGTGTGGGACCCGGTAGGGGCCAGCGGGGGCGGGGTGGCCTACCAAGAGCGGAGACCGCCGTCCGTGCGACGCATCAAGGCGCACCCAACCTGGCGATCGCGACCACATCGTCGGAGATCTCTTCCCAAACGGTCTCGGCGTTGTTTGGCCTGGACGTGCTGGTAAAGAACGTCAGGTGAACATCTGGATCGACATAGCTGATTTGGAGGGTGTTGAAGACGTCGTTACCGCCCGCGTGACCCACGGCGACGCCCCCGACCGACTGCGATCGCCCCGCATCGAATCCATAGTACCGCTCCGCCGCTTGGTCCCCGAGGATCGCGCCGTCGAACAACGCCTCGTACCAGCGGCCCATCGCCTCGGCCGTTCCGAGCATCCCGCCGTTGCCGCGGAGGTTCCAGCCAGGACCATCTTCTGCCCACGGGTGATCGAGCGGAGTGCCCCATCGTTCGCCGCGACGATATCCGACGGCGAGGGTTTCGTTGCTCCAGCCGGCTAGCACGTAGCCGAGTTCCGGCGTGTCGGCGGGCAGCAGCACCTCGTCTCGAACAAACGTCTCGAAGGAACGGCCGCTCACGTCTTCGATGATCATGGCCAGCAAACTGTACCCCGCGTTCGAGTACGCCGCCTCCCCGCCCGGTGGACCGATCAATCGACTCCGAAGCGCGCGCTGCAGCACCCAATCGCGGGTGACGACATCGTAATCATCGCCAAAGATGTCTTGTAGACCCGCAGTGTGGGTGAGAAGCTGCCAAATCGTAATGTTCGCTTTGTCGGGCCGCGCCTGCGGGAAGTACATGGACAGCGGGTCGTCGAGCGAAATCTCTCCGAGCTCTTCAAGTCGAAGGACCGCAACCGCCGTGATCGGCTTCACGAGCGACCCGATGTCGAAACCGGCGTCTACGGTCATCGGCCGACCGGCCTCCCGGTCTAGCGCGCCGTAGGCTTCGTGGAGCAGAACGCGATCGTTGGCGCGAATGAGAATCACGCCGTTCAGCCCCTCTTCTTCCGCGTCGCGGAGGACTCGCTCGATGTTCGAGATGTGAGCGTCGATCGTCTGAGCGCTCAAGGGCGAACAGAAAAGGACCCCGGTCAGCATGACCAGGGCCCTCCCGTAGCTTCCGATTCTGTTCACGAGGCCCGACATGTCGAGGGCGGGCTAGTAACGGGAACTCTGTAGCCAGATGTCCGCTCGGACCCAAAGCTCGTCGAACACTCTCTTGGCCTCCTGCGCCTGAGCCGTCTTGCCCTGGGCCAGCAGCGCCTGATACAGCCCGAATGCGGCCCAGCCCTGGTGCGGTTTGTCCTCGTTCGCGGCTAGGTAGACGGCCTCGGCTTCGGCGCCTCTGTCCGCCTCGAGCAGAATCGCGCCCAGCGTGTGTCTGACCGGCATGTGCCAGGCCTCGGGCTCGGCATAGAGGAGGTTGTCCTCGACCATGACCCCCGCTTCGAGCAGAGCGACCGCCTCAGACGTCCGCCCGTTGGCATGCGCGATTTCACCAGCGAGAATGGCACGCGGGAGCGCGATCACATCCGTCATCGGGTGGAATCGAAACTGTGCCTCCGGATCGGCATCCATGATGACCTTGTCGATCTTCGCGAGGTATTCGCTGGCCACTTCGGTGTGTCCCATTCGAAGGTGCGCCATGCCGCGGGCGAAGCTCCAGCCCACGATGTCCATCTCTGTGGCTGGTTTTACGTCGGACTCGAGAATCTCGGTCCAACGTCCGAACGCGGCGTAGGTCACGGGGATATAGAAAGCCCAGGGACCCGTGAGGCGGGCCAGATCCTTCGCGGCTTGAATCGCGACCGCGCTCTGACCGTCCATCACGGCGGCGTTGAGCAACATGTGCAAGTTGTGCGCGGGATACACGCCTGGTGGCCCGCCGTAATTCGCACGCTGGTCGGCGTGCCACGCCTGCTGGTTGGCCCGCACCGCGTCGCCCCACCGACCGACGTTCATGAAGATATGGGACGGCATGTGGTGGATATGGCTGACCGCGATCGACTGACCGAGGTAGTTGGAGCATGCCTCCGCCAGTCCCGGCTCCGGCGAGGACTCGACCTGGTGGATATAGAGGTGGCAGGCGCCGGGGTGTCTGATGTCGCGAGCCAAAATCCCTTGAAGGATCGGGACGATGTGCTTCACATCGGGCGCGTCCAGATCCACGTCTCCGCGACGCGGCCTGAGCAACATCCACGACTCTGCGTAGAGGGTCTGCACGTCGAGATCGCCCGGGAATCGCTCGCCGACCTTCTTCATCTCTCGGGCATATAGCGTGTCGAGCATCTTGCGTCGTTCACGAACGGGCTCGGCCTCAAAGCGAACGGCCATGGCCTCGATCAACGCCTGCTCGACCTCGCTCGCACCGTCCTTGTATTCGAGCGCTTTCTGCATCGCGGCATGTGCTTTTCGCTCGTCACCCGGAGACATCCCGCCATTGAGGTACGGGGACAGGGACCACGCCTCACCCCAATAACAGATGGCGCACGCTGGATCTTCCATCTGCGCCGCCTGAAACGAGGGCGTCGCGATCGAAGTGCCGAACGCGTACATGAACAGCATGCCCTCATCGAAGTAAGCCTGAGCTTTGTCCGAAGAAGTCACGATCGTCCGCGCGTGTGGGCCGAGACCGCCGAGCGAGGCGAGCGCGCCTTCGCTATAGAGAGGTGTCTCGACGTGACCGGAGCCGCCGTTTCCGCCCCCGCCATTCCCACCCGCCGCCATGGCGGCCGAGGGGGCGCCGGCTGCGCCTGTTTGCATAGCTCCCGGCTGCCCGCTGGCGCAGGCCTGCGTCACCAGACCGATGAGTAGCAACGCTCCGACATGTGATCGCTTCATCGTACCTCCTGAGTTATCCCCGCGGCCCAGCCGCACAGACTTCGGGCGGGCAGTCGTCCTCATACATCTTGAAGTTTTTGTTGAACAACGCAGCGAGCGTACGCGCTTTTGTATCGTACGCGTCACCATCGGCCCAGGCCGTCCGCGGCCGGAGGATGTCGCTCGGGACGCCTGGCACCTCCGTCACCACGCTGATGCCAAAGACCGGATCGATCTCGGTCGGAGCATTCGCCAAGGCGCCGGTATGGATCGCATCGACCATCGCGCGCGTGAAGTTGAGGTTGATCCTGGAACCGACTCCGAATCCACCGCCACTCCAACCCGTGTTGATCAGCCAAACGTTCGTTCCGTGTTCCAGCATCTTGTCGGCGAGCATGCGCGCGTATTTCGACGGATGCCAGACCAAGAACGGTCCGCCAAAACAGGGCGAGAAGGTAGCCTCTGGATCCGTAACCCCGACTTCGGTCCCCGCCACTTTTGCCGTATAGCCGCTGATGAAGTGATACATCGCTTGTTCAGGCGTCAGCTTGCTGATCGGCGGTAACACGCCGAAGGCATCTGCCGTCAAGAAGATCACATCCGTCGGGTGACCCGCCACGCACGGAATCTTCGCATTGGAGATGTGTTCGATCGGATAGCTGCCGCGAGTGTTTTGCGTGATCGAGTAGTCGGCCCAATCGATCGAACCATCGTCCCGGACCTTCACGTTCTCCAGCACCGCACCGAACCTGAGCGCTCGGTAGATGTCCGGTTCTTTCTCTTCGGACAGATCGATGGTCTTCGCGTAGCAGCCGCCTTCAATGTTGAAGACGCCGGTATCCGTCCAACAGTGTTCATCATCGCCGATCAAGGCGCGCTTCGGGTCCGCCGAAAGCGTCGTCTTGCCGGTCCCTGAAAGTCCGAACAGGAGAGACGATGAGCCGTCTGTCGGGTGAGCGGTCGCGGAGCAATGCATCGAGAGGACGCCGCGTTTTGGCATCAAGTAGTTCATGATCGTGAACACGCCCTTCTTCATCTCGCCGGCGTACTCGGTCCCCAGGATCGACGCCTCACCATCCTCGAAGGACAGATCGACGCTCGTGATCGAAGTGACCCCTTCGACGGATGGATCCGCGTGTTCTTGCCCCGCGTTGTACACCACGAAGTCGGGCTCGCCGAAAGCGGCGAGCTCTTCGGCCGTCGGTCGGATCAGCATGTTATGCATGAAGAGCGCGTGGTACGGCCGCGAGCAAATGATCCGAACCTTCAACCTGTGCTCGGGGTCCCAGCCCGCAAAGCCATCGATGACGTAGAGCAGATCCTGCGCGTTCAGGAAGGCGCGAGCACGATCACGGTTCTGGTGGAACGCGTCTGGGTCGATGGGACGGTTGACCGGTCCCCACCAAACATCTTTGGCCGTTTCCGCGCCCTCGACCACGTGCTTGTCATTGGGTGAGCGGCCCGTCTTCGCGCCTGAGTAGGCCACCAAAGCGCCGTTGCCCGCTTTGATCGTGCTGGTTTCGGCACCGCCCAGAGCGTCGTCGTAGAGCGTCTGCGGGGTGGGATTTCGCTTGACGTCGGGTACCGTGATTCCGTGGGCGCTGAGATCCAAGGTCTTGGTTTCCGTTTCCGAAGTCGCCATATGGATTCGTGCCTTCACGCCGCTCGTCCCGTTCTACGCCGTGGACGGGGCAGGCCCTGATCGCGAACAAGCTGGTAAGATAGGGCGCGGAACCGAGGATGACCACCGAAAACGTGCCCGCTGGACGACCACCAAAGGATCTGAGATGAGCCCGATACGCCCCAAACTGCGGTCAATCCTCGCCTTCGGGCTGACCTTGGCTGTCATGCTGCCTGGCGCCGGCCTGGCGCAGGAGGACACGCCCCCCTGGCAGTGGTCGGAAGCCCGCGTCTTTGAAGCCGTGGATCGCGTGCGGGCCGGGCGCTCGCTAAACCCCGACGAATGGCCAGATGGGGGTCGGGTCGCCGTTCTCCTGTCCTTCGACGTCGACAATGAGACGATTTGGCTCAGAAACGGAGATACCAACGTCGGGGGGCTCTCGCAGGGGCAATACGGGGCCAGGGTCGGTCTGCCGCGGATCGTGAACCTGCTCGATCAGTACGGAGTTCCGGCCTCCTTCTTCGGGCCCGCTCTGAGCTTTACGCTGGCGCCGGAGCAAATCGAGTTGATCCAGTCGTCGGGCAGACACGAGATCGGCATCCACGGCTGGATCCACGAGCGCAACGCCAACCTGCCGGCCGACGAAGAAGAACGTCTCCTGCGGCTCGCGGTGGACCGCATGACGGAACTCACGGGGGAACGACCGGTCGGCTATCGCGCGCCGTCTTGGAACTTCAGCGACGCGACGCTCGATATTCTAAGAGAGATGGGCTTTCTGTACGACTCATCGCTCATGGCCGACGACCGCCCCTATGAGATCGTAGCCGATGGCGAACCGACGGGGATGGTAGAGCTACCGGTAGAGTGGATTCTCGACGACGCGCCGTTGGTGAACCCACAGGGCACGAGCTATTCGAACCCGCGCGACGTGCTCCAGGTCTACAAAGATGAATTCGATGTGGCGTATGAAGAGGGCACGATGTTCTTGCTCACGATGCACCCGCACTACATCGGTCATCGGTCGCGGATCGTCATCCTGCGCGAATTGATCGAGTACATCCGATCGAAACCCAATGTGTGGTTCGGGACGCACCGCGAGGCGGCCGAATGGGTGAAGGCGCAAGCGAACATGCCCTAGGCCGGGAGGGGCCGTGGCAGATCGGGGACCGATCACGAGCTATCTCGAGCGCCTGCGCGAAGGTGACGACCAGGCGTTGGACGAGCTCATCCCCTTGGTCTATCGCGAGCTTCGAGCCCTGGCCCAGAGTCAGCTGAACTTCGAGCGCACGGATCACACGTTGTCCGCTCGAACATCGCTTCTTCGCCGGGCTGACGGTCGAGGAGACCGCGGCGCTCCTGCGCGGAGGAGCGCGACCGATTCCTTGCCCAGGCGTGCGCGGACGACAAAGAATTGCTGACCGAGCTTCGGCACACCGGGACGCCATGCGCGTGTCCGCCTATTTGCAACCTGGCGAGACGGGCGCCGGGCGCGATTCCCTGCTTGTCCTCGCCCAGCTTGCGGCTGTTGCGGCTCCCGATGACGGCCACCCCGTCCGCCGAGGCCTATCGCGCGTACGGACTCGCGGTGCCGGCGTTTCTACGACAGATCGAAACGGCGCTCAACGGCGAAGGACCCGGCTAGAAGTCTGAGCCAAACTCGGCAGTCAGGTCAGAGAACCCAGCCGGTTCGGTAAGCCGATCCTTAAGCAGATCCAATAGCACGGGGACGTTCGGTATCGTCGCGAGGCGGACGACCCAATCGAGCCGACGACCTTTGCGTCGGATCCTCAACAGCCCTTTCGACGCTCGCGCGCTTTCAACTTTGTCCCACTCGATGACCGTGTTTCCCGATCGCAAGAGATCGGGGGAGACTTGGAGCGGTCCGAAGTCCAGCGTCTCGCCAGCTTGCCATGCCGCACGCGCTTTGTCCCGATGTGCTCGCGAACAGCCCAATACGATCTCGAATTGCAGACGCTGGATATCCGGCACTTGATTGCTATCGATTCTGAGAACGTGAACGGTGCCGTCTGCCTCCTCGAACCGACATGAGAGGTCCTTCCAACCCCGTCTGCGGTGTGAGTGAGGGTCCAGGTACGTGCGGACGCGACTCCACCGGATGGCCACTTCGGAGCCTTTGGCCGGGTAGGACATCCCGCGCTCGAAGAAACGGACATCGAGTTCCTCTGCGCGATGTCCTTGTCTGCCAAGTACCTCACCCAGCAGTAGGAAGGCCAGACCAAGGATCGCGGGACCCACCCCCTCCCACCACACGGTATCGGATTGCCGACTCATGGCAGCGCCGAATCCCAGACCGGCGAAACCGATCAGCCTGAGCACCATCCCCATCCGACGGGCGCCCGTCAGGTAGGATTCGCTGGCAGTATACCTGGATCGCTCACGCCCCAGGTCCTCGTGGCGTTCACGCGGGGCTCGCCGACGCCGACGCCGGTCCCAAAACCCATCGCCCATAGAAGAAAGCGTTGCCCCCTCTCCTGACTCATGGCTAGGTACGACTGATTCAGTTCTTCCGGTCAGTTCGCGATTTCCGATCCCCGTCGCAGACATGCTGGATGTCCTGCTCTCGGAGAGGACGTCGCGAACTGTGTAGAAGCGGCGGGAGGCCGCACACTGAGCGACCTGTGATCGGAGGACAATCATGAAGTCGACAATTCTTGCCGCGGCTCTCGGCCTAGGGGCGTGTTTGCTTGCCCAGCACGCGAGCGCGCAAGGTCGGGGGAGCCCCCAGCTCGACCTCAGCGGGGCGGTTGCGGACGGCGTTGTTCTGGTCTGCGAAAGCGGGTGTGGGAGTTCTGAAGTCGCCGTCTCGATCCCCACCGAACGATGGGGCGTTGTTGAGCAGGGATGGAATCAGCTGGGGCCCCAGCTTCACTGGACTCCTCGGCCGTCAGACGCAAGCCTATCGCGAATCGGCCCTCGGTCGAGCTGTCAGCAGGTTCAGCAGGCGATGATCAAGCTCAACCGAGACTTGGTTCCCGCCAACCGTACGATGCGGCGGATAGACAAGAATGGGTACTTCGTCGCCGTAGACAGAGGTGGACGGATGACGCGCGTCACACGTCGAAACGCACAGTTCCAACGAACGCTGGACAGGTGGATAGAGGGTCGGTTGGAAGTCAACGCGGCCGCCACCCGCGTCTTCGAAGAATCGACCCGGCGCGGCTGCGCCTAAACGAGCGGAGGCAACAGTGAGCTACAAGACATGCAGACTTGCGGTGATGATGATGGTCTTCGGCGGCACGGAGCTCCTAGGTCAGGATGACGGCGACAAGGAACCGAAGGTCATGGAAGAGATCATCGTGAAGGATTGGCAGGGTGATTTCAACGCCATGACCGCCCAGTTCCTCGACTTGGACAACTGGTTGTGGTTCATCGGATGGGGGCCGACTCTCGCGGAGCCCGGCCCTCCGCCCAATCCGGCCGGGACGCCGAGCGGTGAACCAGACCCCGTGGCGGAGCCGATCAACTGTGACAAAGTGGAGTGGCAAATGGGGGTTGTCCTCGACGAGGCCATGGAGACGCTTGACCAAATCGAAGGAATCAAGGAGAACGGCATCCACTTCGACGAGGGCCTCGAGGGCGGCTCCGGTAGCGGGAAGGGGATCGAGTACGGACCCGGGAGCCAACTTGTTCAAGGTGTCCTAGAAGGGCTTCAAAAGGACTTCGAGGAGAGTGAAAAGGAGTTCGGAGGGTACGAGGCCTCGTACGAGGCGGGCGACTGCGGGGCGGAACTTGGACCAGGCTGGCCGCCGGAGAACCCCCTCTAGGGAGTTCTCGCCATTCTCGGTTACACGAGCAGCGGGTCGGCCATGATTTCGATCAGGGCCGGCCCATCGTGATCCAAGCCTCGCCTGATCGCGTCGTCGAGCTGAGCGGGATCGGTGACTCGGATACCGAGCGCTCCGCAATTCTCCGCGTACTTCGAGAAGTCCGGGTTGTGGAGCGACGTCGCCCACACGTCCCAGTTCCCTGCCCTCTGTTCTTTTGAAATCTTCCCGAGCTCGCTGTTGTGAAGCAGGACATGCGTGATGTTCATCTCGTACTTCACGGCGGTCGTGAGCTCGGCCATGTACTGGCCGAAGCCGCCGTCGCCCGAGATCGAGACTACCGGGCGACCCGCGAAT
>JAJCZV010000181.1 GCA_029262175.1 Gemmatimonadota bacterium | reverse complement strand
GTTATTTGACCGTCCAATCACCGATGTCACCGCGCAATTCAGCTGGCTCACAATTGGCAATCTGACGGGCGCCATTCTTGCGCTGTTTCTGTTCGACCACGTTTCGTTGAAAAGGCTGATTGTGCTCGTCTATGCAATGATTTTACTTAGCCTGTTGTTACTTAACGTTCTTAGCGATTTGACGATGATCGGTGTCGTGCTAAGCGTCGTGGGAATATGCAGCGGGCTCGGCCTGGGGGGAATTAGCCTAGGGTCGGCGTCACGGTCGCACCTTTTCGATGGACTGACGGCAGGAGACGTAGTGCGTTTGTCGCCTTCGATTAACAGCCAACGGATCACGTCAGACTTTTCCGGCCTCCGGGCCCACGCCGCCCTCGGGCTGTTCGCCTTCCTTATCCTACCATCGGCTCTCCCCGCCAGCGCCCAAACCCCGGCGACGTCCTCGGACTTCATGGGAAGGATTGTCGCCCGACTCGTTGACGCTGAATCTGGGGCCCCCATCGATGGAGCGTTTGTATCGCTCGCGCGGCTGGACCGACGAGCGCTGTCCGACACGACGGGGACCGTGGTCTTCTTCGACTTGGCGCCCGGCCCGTATGAACTCGAAATCCGACACATCGCGTACGGGACGCAAACCGTTGGCATCGAAGTTCAAGGAATTCAGAGCGCCGTAGCCGCGATTCCGCTATCGCAAACCGCTGTGGAGGTCGAGGGGCTGGAGGTCTTGATCGAGCACCGACCCCGCTTTCTGGAGGAAAAAGGGTTCTACGACCGACAGGCCGTGGGGGCGGGGTGGTTCTACGATCCGCAATTCGTCGAGCGTTGGAACACTGGCGGCTGGACGTTCGCGACCAAATTTGTACAGCTGCTGATCGATCTGACGCCTGGATTTAGATGCTCTGCTTCAAACTCGTTGGTCCTCGTGGACGGGCAGCCCGTATTTGACGACAACGGTAAGCTGGGTGGCCGCCCCAGCACCGCCCTCGAGATGATGTCGACGTACATGATCGGCGCGGTCGAAGTCTATACAAGCGCACTCGGCGTACCGATGGAAGCTTTTCTACCGGGGATGGAATGCTCGATCGTTATCTGGACGAACCGCTGGAGGGGGCGGACCCGCGAGTTGGGGGGAGGCGATGTCGAGCTTTGCGAGCCTCGAGATCCGTCCCTTCCGGTGGTGGAAGGGACCATTCGAGACGAGTTCACCGGAGTGTTGCTCCCGGGAGCCCACGTCTTCGCGGTGAGGTATCCCGCGGGTCAGTCCCGAGAGGCGGAGAGCATCGAGGTGATCGCGGACAAGGACGCTCGGTATCGAGTTTGCGACATTCCCACGGACTACGCCTTGACGCTCCAAGTCGAGACCATCGATCGAACCGGCCCCGAGCTCGAGATCCCCGTGGACGCACCGCTCGTCACGCGAGATCTCACCGTTCGGGTGGCTGGACCAGGAGACATCGTCGGGCGAATCATGGACCGCCGGACGGGTAGACCCGTGGCCGCTGCGGATATCCTCGTGACTGACGAGGGCTCGCGAACGCAGACCGACAACGAGGGATACTTCGCGCTCGATGACGTGCTGCCGGGCGACCACGTCGTGCAGATCTCGCACCTAGGCTTCGAGCCCATGCACGAGGCGGTTTCGATCGTTGCGGATCGAACGGTCGATCTCCGCGTCCAACTCAGCGCCGATCCCATTGAACTAGCGCCTCTCGTCGTGACCGCCGTACGCGACCGCCGGCTAGAGAACCGCGGCTTCTATGACCGCAGGATTTGGAGCGAACGTGCGGGGGTGGGCACCTTTATCGACGATGAAGAGATCGCCCGCCGGCTGCCCGCTGTGACGAGCAGTCTGCTCCGTGAGGTCCCCGGGCTGACGGTAAGTTGCCAGGGTCGAAACTGTGTCGTGAAACCCACCCGAGCCAGCTGCGCTCGCACGAACATTTACATCAACGGATCGCTCGCACTTGGCGAGAGGCGGGCGGATCCGGTGTCGATCGATGATCTCGTCTTGCCATCGGAGATCATGGCGATCGAGGCCTACCCCGGGGGCGCCTCGCTTCCGGCGGAGTTCTCGGGAACGACAGGCCGCTGCGGCGCGGTCGCGATCTGGACCAGGTAAGCGCCGATGAACAGGCACGGGACCGGGGTTATGTCGTCGGTGTTGTTCGCGAGCCTATTGGTTGTTTGCCCTTCTCACACTTCAGGTCAGCAAGTCGCTCCTGGACCGTCGGGTCCGGACAATATGGGCCGCATCGTGGCCCGGCTCATCGACGCGCAGTCGGGAAGCCCCGTCACGCAGGCGCTGCTCACGCTCCGCACTCTCGATCGAAGGGCCCTTTCGGATTCCACGGGCACGGCCACGTTCATGGACCTGGCGCCGGGCGCGCACGAACTCGTGGTTCGGCACATCGGGTACGGCGAGCAGACGCTGACGGTAGACGTCGAGAGCATGGTGACGGTCATCATCGGCGTCGAGCTCACCCCTGAGGCGGTGGCCGTGGCCCCGCTGAACGTCCTCATCGAGAGCCGCCCGCGATTCTTGGAAGACAAAGGTTTCTACGCCCGACGAGCGCACGGG
>JAJCZV010000180.1 GCA_029262175.1 Gemmatimonadota bacterium | reverse complement strand
GGTCATGGAAGCACTGATTCGGGACATTCGGTACGGCTTTCGCTCGCTCGTTCGCGTACCCGGGTTCACGCTGGTGGCCATCATCACGATTGCGCTCGGGATCGGGGTAAACAGCACGATCTTCAGCCTGGTCAATGCCGTCCTCTTCCGCCCTCTACCGGTCGACGAGCCCGAGCGGCTCGTCGATATCTACGGGCATACCGCCACGTCTTCGACGCACGACACGAATTCGTTTCCAAACTTCGTGGACTACGAGGATCAGACGGAGACGCTGTCTGGGCTCGTGGCCTATACGAACTTCTTTGCCAACCTCTCCATCGCGGGGAGCTCCGAACTCGTCATCGGCGAGCTCGTCTCGCGTGACTACTTCAGCGTGCTCGGAGTACAGCCGGCCAAAGGCCGCGCGTTCTCGCCGGATGAGTTCACCGCCGTAGGTGCATCACCGGTCGCCATCCTCAGTCATCCGTTCTGGCAGACCAGGTTCGGCGCAGATCCAGACGTCCTTGGTCGAACACTCCGTCTGAACGGTCTGGCGTACACGGTTGTCGGTGTCGCGCCCGAAGGATTCGGGGGGATGTTCCCTGCAGTGTCGGCGCAGATGTGGCTTCCCGTCAGCATGGTGGAGGAGGTCGAACCGCTCGGCAACCAGCGAGGCTCGGGCGGCGGGCCGGGGAGCCATCGCTTGGAGCG
This sequence comes from Gemmatimonadota bacterium, assembly GCA_029262175.1. GTDB lineage: Bacteria > Gemmatimonadota > Gemmatimonadetes > Palauibacterales > Palauibacteraceae > Palauibacter. The sequence continues at coordinate 1,982 of JAJCZV010000180.1, read as the reverse complement.
ACGCGGCCAACATTTTCTTTGGGTCAAGGGACGGATGAAGCCGGACGTGACGGTCGGCCAGGTCCAGGCCGAGATGGCGAGCATCGCGGCGAGGCTCGAAGCCGAGTACCCGGAAACCAACGAACGCGAGCGCGTTGCCGTCCTTGCAACCAACGACGTGGCGCTCAATCCCGACTTCGACGCCACCGTCGCGCCGGCGGGCATGGTCCTTCTCGGCGCCGTAGGACTCGTGCTTCTCGTCGCGTGCGCGAACCTCGCCAACATGATGCTTTCGCGCGCGTCGTCTCGTCAGCGCGAGCTCGCGCTTCGCAACGCACTCGGCGCGGGGCAGGGTCGACTCATTCGGCAGATGCTGACGGAAAGCATGATGCTGGCGTTGGCCGGCGGAGCCGTCGCCATGGCGCTCGCGTACTGGCTCTCCCGCGTCATCGCCCGGTTCCAACCACCGCTCCCCATCGACATCGGGTTGGACATCGCACCGGATTGGCGCGTGCTCCTCTTCACTCTCTTGGTCGCGTGCGTAGCGGGCGTAGCGTTCGGACTGGTGCCGGCCATTCGCGCTTCTAGACCTGAATTGGTTCCTGCCCTCAAGGGGCAGAGCGCCGGCGCCGGCCGCCGGACGTGGTTCAGCCTCCGCAACGTCCTTGTGGTTGGACAAGTCGCCGTGTCCCTCGTCATCCTCGTTGCCGGAGCGCTGCTCACGAGGAGTCTCGGCGCTGCGGGTCAGGTCGATCTGGGGTACGACGCGAATCGAACCGCGTATCTGTCGCTCGCGATGGACATGAACGGCTACGACGTGGAGGATGCCGGCACGCTTTTGGAGACGGGCAAGCGCCGTCTACAGGCCCTGCCGCAGGTCGAGGCGGTCGGGATGGCGAGTCGTCTACCGCTCGACCTGAACAACAACGGGTTCAGCGTATTCATCGATGGCCACCAGGAGGCCGCCGACAGCCGACCCTATGCCATCGACGGGGCCAGCGTGGACGAGGACTACTTCGATGCCCTCGGTTTGAACCTCGTGGCGGGCCGCGGGATCGAGGAGCCGGATCGGGAGGAGTACTCACGAGTCGCCGTCGTGACGCAAACCATGGCCGATCGATATTGGCCCAGCGAGGACGCGGTCGGACGAGAGTTTCGAACGTCTTGGGAAGGGCAACCCTATCGCATCGTCGGGATCGTCCAAGACTACAAGGTGGATACGCCCGGCGAAGCACCCAAGCCCTACATCCACCTGCCGTTGCCGCGCGAGGCGAGCTTCGCGGGCCTGCTCATCCGAACCTCCACACCGGCAGCCGCATCGGTTTCTGCGTTCGAGCAGGAGTTCAGGACCCTCGACCCGGAGCTCGTCTTTCTTGCGACGGGCACTGTCCGGCAACTCGCGGACGTGCGTCTCTTTCCGATCCGGGCCGGCGCCTGGTTGATCGGCGTGTTCGGCCTACTCGCGTTGGTCCTCGCCGCCGTGGGGCTCTATGGGATTATCAGCTATTCGGTAAGCCGGCGCTTGCGGGAGATCGGCATTCGTAAAGCGCTCGGCGCAGAGACGAGCGTTGTGGTGGGCATGGTCCTGCGACAGGGCATGACGCTTGTCGGCGTCGGCGTCCTCCTCGGGCTCGGGCTTGCGGCCGTTGGTGGCCGGGTTCTCTCTAGCGTGTTGTTCGTCGGTGCGTTTGATCCGATAAGCTTTGGCTTGGCGGGTGCCATTCTCGCCTCGGTCGCCGCGCTGGCGAACTGGATCCCCGCTCGAAAAGCGTCGCGAGTCGATCCAATGCTCGCCGTCAGAGCGGAGTAGGTCGAACGCGCAACGACTGGCCGGTTTGCTAGTCGAAGAGTCACATTGCAGGCCCTCGACTCGCCAGCGCATTGGAGCACCATCGGATATGCGAAAGATCCTTCTCGCAACACTCGCGCTCGTACCCTGGGGCTGCACGCCGGAGTCCTCGAACGACACGATCACGGCCCTCTTCGCGGATTCGATGACGATC
>JAJCZV010000179.1 GCA_029262175.1 Gemmatimonadota bacterium | reverse complement strand
GACGCTCGCGGGTGGGCTGACCACCGCCCTCGGCATGCCGGGGCCACCGCTCATGCTGTATCTGACGGCCGCCGGCTCCGGGAAGGATGCCACACGCGCGACTTCGCTGACTTTCTTCACGGTCGCGTTCGGCGCTGCCCTCATCCTACAAGTCGCCACCGGGGGTGTGACTCGCTGGGTCTGGATCACGGCGGCCGCCCTCGTCCCCATCGCCGCGATCGGCGCACTCTTGGGTCACGTGCTTGCCAAGCGGGTCAGCGAGGGTCTCTTCCGAGCAGCCGTCCTCGTTCTTATCGCGGCCACCGGCGTGTACGTCCTCATCGATACGTTGAGCCGATGAAGATGCAAGGCCTCGACCGCTTCCCGCGTGCAAAACTGGCGCACCTCCCGACTTCATTGGAGTCGCTTCCCAACCTCACGCGACACATCGACCTTGGGTTCGGCGGCCTGTTCGTGAAGCGAGACGATTGCACCGGCCTTGCCATGGGCGGCAACAAGGCGCGTCAACTGGAGTTCTACTTTGGCGACGCGATCGCCCGGGGCGCCTCGGTGGTCCTCATCACCGGAGCGATCCAATCGAACTACGTCCGGTGCACGGCGGCCGCAGCGGCGAAGCTAGGCCTCGATTGCGTCATCCAACTCGAAGACCGCGTAAAGGACATGGCGGTTCAGTACCACGTCTCGGGGAATGTTCTGCTCGATGAGCTGTTGGGCGCCGAGATTCGTAGGGTTCCGGATGGGGAAGACGAGTCGGGCGCGGATCGCGCGCTGGATGCCCTCGCGGAGGAGCTCTCGTTAAAAGGCGCTGTTCCGTACACGATTCATCTCTCTCCGGAGCACCCCCCGCTAGGAGCTCTGGGATACGTCGAGGCCGCGGCCGAACTTCTCGCACAAGCGGCTGAAGCCGAGATCGATGTGGGATCGGTGGTCGTGGCCAGCGGCAGCGGACAGACGCACGCCGGTCTTTTGGTCGGTCTGCATGCGTGTGGGCGAGATGACGTGAGCGTCCATGGAATCTGCGTGCGGCGCTCGGCGTCGCTGCAACGGGCGCGGGTGCTTGTCTGCGCACGGGCGGTTTCGCGCTTGCTCGGGCTCGGCGAACTCGTCGATGCACGCGATGTGGACGTCACCGACAGCCAACTGGGAGACGGGTATGGCAAGCCGACGCCCGAGTCTGAGCGCGCGCTCGTCATGGCCGCGCGACTCGAAGGTCTGCTGATCGATCCCGTCTACACATCGAAGGCCATGGCCGGAATGCTCGAATTGGCCCAGGCGGGGGCGTTCAGGGACCGGTCGGCGGTCTTCATCCACACCGGCGGCACGCCCGCGCTGTTCGGGTATCCGCCTCCAGCCTAGCCGCCCGATACCGCCCCGCGCCCAGGTCTTTAGTTACGGGCTCAACGCGGCAGACTCCTCGGAGAGAGTCTCTACCATCGCAGTGTAGTACTGCCTTCGGGACTGTTGGTCCTGGGTGAGGGGCGCGACGACGCCCTCGACGTCCCCCATGAGCCCTCGAATCCGGTTGGAGAGTTCGGACCACTCGCGCTCCAAGTCACGCAGTTTTGCGGCGCGCGGATCGGAATCGTCCTCCTCGATGTCGCCTAGGACATCGCGCACGGTTTCAAGCTCTCTTTGTGCCGCGCCGCGCAGCTCGCCCAGGGCGAGGAGTGTCTCGGTCCACGCAGTACGGACCGCGGTTGAGACCTGGATGCGCGGATCCTCCCGTACTTCGACCGTCTCGGTGGACGACGTCGTTCCAACCGTCACGCGCACGGTGTAGGTCCCAGGTACCACCAGTGGATCGCGGCTTCCCCCGAAGAAGCCGCCGCCAGTCGACGGCTCTCCACGGCGGTGCCGCAGATTCCACACTACGCGATTCAGTCCCTGATCCGTCGCACCAGAAAGTGTCGATACCACGTCGCCGGTCCGGTCTTCGATCTCGATCTTCACGGCACCGCTGTCGGCCTCCGCGCGCAGCCAGTAGTCGATCAACGCACCACCGGCTGGATTCTCTCCTCGGTAGTAGATGTCGCCGGTATGTGCACCTTCGTTTCTTCGGCGCACCTGGACCGCGGGCTCCATGCTGAAGACGTGAACGTCCGTGGCTGTCACCGCGGGCGTGAGTTCTTGGAGCGCGTTGATCTGATCGAGAATCCAGACGCCCCGACCATGAGTGCCCAGAACCAGATCGTTGTCGCGTGGATGGATCACGAGATCGTTGAACGCGAGCGTGGGCAGTCCGCCCCTGATCTCCGTCCAGTGCCCTCCCCGGTCCATGGACCAATACAGTCCGATCTCGGCTCCGAGAAATAACACCTGCTCGTTTCGCGTGTCTTCCCGCACGCTGCGCAGCACACGTTCGGCAGGAAGATCTCCAGCGATGTCACGCCAGGTCTTCCCGTAGTCTTCCGACTCGTACAGGTAGTTTCGGTAGTCGTCGTTTCGGTAGTTGTTCCACACCGCGTAGACCCGTCCTTCGACGTGACGCGAGACTTCGATCCGGTTGACCAAGGCTCCCGCCGGGAGTCCAGGGAATGCGTCCGTTACATCCGTCCAGCCGCCGCCCCCGTCGCGTGAAACATGGAAGCGGCCGTCGTCGGTGCCGGCGTAGAGCAATCCAATCGCGAGGGGGCTCTCGGCGATCGCAGAGAGGGTTGGGTAATAGGGGATGCCGTCGTCGAGAGAGAGGGTCAACTCGACAGGCCGCTCTCCCATGATTTCGAGCGTGCGCCGGTCGACGCCCGTCGTAAGATCTCCAAGCGACTCCCACGAATTTCCTTGATCGATGCTCTTCCAGAGGACGTTCGTGCCCGCGTACAGAGTCGAAGCGTCGTGCGGAGAGACGATAAACGGTCCCTCCCAATTGGCTGGAGCCATGGCATTGCCAAGCCGCTGCTCCGGCGCATCGAGATCCTTCCAAGTCTCCCAGTTGCGGCGCCCTGAGATATGCCCGGTGGGATCGCCCGGACGGATCGAGGTTCGCTCGCCGGTGCGAGTGTTCAAGCGAGACAGTCCGAGATACTGAGACTCGGTGTAGACGATTTCGTTGTTGGTCGTGTCGGGCACGTTCCAGAATCCGTCTCCGCCCCCGAGTCTTACCCAATCCTCGTTTAGAATCCCCGCCGTGCGGTAGGTCTCGCTCGGGCCCATCCAGGATCCGTTGTCTTGGAGCCCGCCGTATACGTTGTATGGCTCGGCCATATCGACGGCGACGTGGTAGTACTGGCTGACCGGCAGGTCGGAGATGTAGAGCCAGTTCAACCCTCGATCGTACGAGATTCCCAGGCCGCCATCGTCGGCTTTCATGACGTGGCGCGAGTCGGTCGGGTTCACCCAAACGAGGCGATCGTCCCCGTGCAAGGTGTTGCGCGGGGCGGTGAACGTTTTGCCGCCGTCATCGGAGAACGAATAGGCGTTGAGCATGTAGACGCGTTGATCGTCTTGTGGGTCGACGAGGATTTGGCTGGCATACATGGGGCGCGGGTTCCAGTCGCTCATGAACTCCCAGCTCTCCCCAAAATCTTCGGACCGATAGACTCCGGCCCGCCGCTCGGTGTATGCGGTCGAGGCGTTGTAGCGGAAGCCCTGCTCGACGCTGACGTACACGATCCGCGGATCGCTCTGGTAGATCGAGATGCCGATGCGACCCAATTCGCCCTCGGGAAGCCCGTTGCCGAGACCTGAGGCCGTGAGCTCGGTCCAGCTCGCGCCGCCGTCCGTACTCCTATAGAGACCGCTACCCGGACCGCCCCCATGGAAGCCCCACGGCCGCCGCCGCCGTTGATACATCGACGCGTACACGATGTCGGGGTTCGACGGATCGAGCGCCACGTCGACCGCGCCGGTGTCCTCGTCGATCCCCAACACCCGCGTCCACTGCGCCCCGCCGTCCACGGTCTTGTACAGACCTCTTTCATCGTTCGGACCCCAGAGATGACCCATGGCCGCCACATAGGCGACATTCGGATCGACCGGGTGGAGCGCGACGCGGCCGATGTGCCGGCTGTCTCTCAATCCGACGTTGGTCCAGGTCGTTCCACCGTCCACGCTCTTGTAGACGCCGTCGCCCCAAGACGAACTCTGTCGACTCGCCCGCTCGCCCGTGCCCACCCACACGATGTCCGTCTCTCTCTGGTGCACGGCCACGTCGCCGACGGAGTGCGTGCCCTCGTTTTCGAAGACTGCGGTGAGCGTGATGCCGTTGTCGGTGGTCTTGAAGACACCGCCGGTGGCCGACGCGACGTAAAACGTGGTCGGGTCCGAATTCACGACCGCCAAGTCGACGATGCGCCCGCTCATCGTAGCCGGTCCGATGTTTCTCGGCCGAAGCGCATCGAGTTGAGCCGTGGTCGGCGTCGCCTGACCCAAGAGCGGCGGAGCGACGACCAGGGCAATGACGCCAACGAGACGAGAGACTGGTTTGAACATGAGCTTGGACCCAGCTGAGTAGGGAACGTCGGCGTCGAGACTTCGCCACAGAGAACCCCAACATCGGGGTTGGGCCGATGCCCATCAAGCAGCGCCGAGTCTTGCCGCGTACCGAGTCCCGGATCAGCTTTTGGAGCGGAGTGACCCGTGGTGGTAGTTGCCTTAGCCCAAAAGAGGTCCGATGAAGAAGAGATTCTGTGTGTTCTGCGCGATGTTGTTCTTCCCTATGGCAGCGCAGGCGCAAACCGACGCCGAGATCGTTGCCCGTGCGCTTGCAGGAGCCCCGGCGCGTGCGAGCGAAGACGCCATGGTGGTGAAGTGGAATGCGGATCACACCTATGTAACGCTGAAGGAAGGGTCGAACGGCTGGGTCTGCTATGACCGGTCGGGAGAGGGGCGTCGCCCGGCCTATGCCGTTCAGTGCACGAGCGCAGCCAATCTGGATCGGATCGCCCAGAACCGTCGCTTCGCCGCCGAAGCGGCCGACCGCCCAGCGTTGCAGGCGATGGTGGCCGAAGCTGCCGCGAACGGGAGACGTGCCGTGGCCGAGTACGGTTCGATGTGGCTCGCGGTGAACGGTCCAGACCAAGCCTCCGCGCGCCCCCACACGACGATCGCCGTGCCGGATGGGACGACCGCTTCGACGGGCTTTCCCGCGTGTGGAGATGTGACGGGCGCGTGCATCATGGCAGCCGGTACGAGCGAGGCCCACCTCATGGTGCCGACCGCGCGCTAGAGCTCAGCAAGGCAGTTGTCTCCGAAGAAACAGACCGTAGCGGTCATCGGCGGAGGGGCAGCCGGCTTTTTCTCCGCGATCGCTTGTGCTGAGGCGAATCCGAACCTCCGCGTGGTCTTGTTCGAAAAGTCGGCCGGCATTCTCCGGAAGGTTCGAGTTTCGGGCGGCGGTCGTTGCAACGTGACCCATGCGTGCTTCGACCCCGCCGAACTCGTGGGGCACTACCCTCGCGGATCGCGGGAGCTGCTGGGGCCGTTCTACGCCTGGCAACCCGAGGACACCATCGAGTGGTTTCGGTCGCGCGGGGTGTCGCTCAAGACCGAGGCGGACGGGCGCTTGTTCCCCATCACCGATTCGTCCTCGACGATTATCGACTGCCTGGTCGAGGCGGCCGGGGAGCACGGGGTCGACGTGCGGACTCAGTCGGACGTTCGGTCCGCATCAGCTCTGCCGAACGGGAACTTTGCGCTCTCGGTGGGGGACGAGGCCGTGTTCGAGGCGGACCGCCTCATTGTGGCCTCCGGCGGCGGCAAGCCCTCGGGCGGTCTCGCGCTGGCGAAGTCGTTCGGCCACTCGATCACCGAATTGGCGCCGTCGCTGTTCACGTTTCACATCGATGACCCACGCCTCGCCGAGTTGTCGGGGGTTTCCGTCGGTGATGTCCGGGTGAGCTGCCAGGAGATGGGTCTCGAGCAGTCCGGACCGATGCTGATTACGCATTGGGGGTTGAGCGGGCCGGCGATCCTGAAGCTGTCCGCCTGGGGCGCACGCCCGTTTGCGCGAAAGGACTACCGATTCGAGCTGCACGTCAATTGGTGCGGCGACCTCACGAAAGCGGCCGTCCGACAAACCCTCACGGAGTACAAACGTGGAGCCGGCCGCGGATCCGTTGGGGCGACCGGCCCCTTCCAGTTGCCGAAGCGGATTTGGCAGCGGCTGGTGGAGGCGGCGGGCATCGTCCCCCAATCGCAATGGGCACAGCTCAGGCAGGCGGAGCTCAGCGATCTGTCGGAACAGTTGGCCGAGGCTCGCTTTCATGTGACCGGCAAGAGCATGAACAAGGAGGAGTTCGTGACGTGCGGCGGCGTGGCCCTCAATGAAATCGACTTCAAACGGATGGAAAGCCGACTGGTCTCGGGGCTCTACTTCGCGGGAGAGGTTCTCGACATCGACGGCGTGACGGGGGGCTTCAACTTCCAGGCGGCGTGGACCACCGGTCGGATCGCCGGGACGAGCGCGGCCGAGGAGCATTCCTAGTCCGATCTTGCCGGAAGCACGGTGAACCCCGTGATTGAGAAGCAGTCATTCAATTCGAGAGGAATCCCATGAGAACGACGTTGTTGGCCGTGGTTTCGACTTGTCTGCTCGCGACAGCCGCGGCGGCGCAACAGCCGGGACGCCCGCAGCTGACGCCCGAGCAACGCGCTGCCCGGGAGGCCGCGCGCGCGGAGGAGATGAAGGCGCCTCGACCGATCGACGCCGTATCGAGCGTGTGGATCGAGGAACTCACGTGGATGGAGATCCGCGACGCCATTCAGGCCGGCAATACGACCGCTTTGATTCTGACGGGCGGCGTCGAGTCGAACGGACCTCACCTCGCATCGGGCAAGCACAACTACTCGAATCAGCTCCTGGGTCCATCGGTGGCGAATGCGCTGGGCGGGACTCTGCTCGCACCATTGGTCACGCTCGAGCCTGGCAATCCGAGTCGCGATGTCGTGCTCGGCAACACCGGACCCATGGTTTCCCAAGAGACGTACATCGCCTGGTTGACCGACATGGGAGACAGTCTCCGGGGAATGGGCTTCACCGAGGTGTACTATCTGGGAGACAGCGGCGGCAACGGTCGAGGGATGCAGGCGGCGGCGGACGCGCTCAACGCTCTTTACGCCGGTCGTCCGACGCGTTTCCATCATGTGCCGGAGTTCTACAACCACGACCAGGTTCGTCGCTACATCCAGGAAGAGTTGGGGATTCCCGAAGAGATGGAATACGGAGCGAGTTCGGGTTCTGATGGCATCCACGAAGAGCTGTCCATCGCATCGATCATGTCGGTGCTCGATCCGGCTTCGATCCGATTTGATCAACGAGTCAAGGCTGGTCGGGCGTCCATCAACGGAATCAGCCTGGAGCCGCTTTCAAAGACGCAGGAGCTGGGACGCAAGCTCATTGAGTTCCGGACCAAGCTCACGGTCGACGCGATTCAGGCCCTACGCCACGGTTCGCGTGATTGAACGCGCAAATCGTGGTCGGCGACCTTCGAACCACGCGTTGAACCACGTCGTTCGGATCATCGACAGGGCGTCCGTGTGAAATCAGTGACCGTCAAGTTCCCGAATCATACGTCCAAGGATTTTGCTTCGGACCTAAAGATCCGCGTCAACGCGTATTTCGAGGAACGGAATCTGTCCCAGAAAGCTGACGCTCGGATGGTCGCGAAGACGGTGTTTGTGACCGCCATCTTCTTTGTCTCGTACGCACTCATCATGACTCAGAGCCTCAACCCGTGGATCATGCTTGGCCTGACGGTGATCATGGGTGTCGGCGTGGCGGGGTCCGGGTTCTGCATTTCTCACGATGCGCTTCACGGCGCCTACACGTCGAACAAGTTTTGGAATGGCTTGTTGGGGACGGCGTTCGAAATCAACGGGGCGAGTAGTTACATGTGGAAGATCACGCACAACGTGATCCATCACACCTACACGAACATCCAGGGGATCGATGAGGATCTCGAGGTGTCCCCCCTCCTTCGGCTGTCTCCAACCTCGGACTATCATCGGTTCCACCGCTTCCAGCATTTGTACGTGCTCTTTGCCTACAGCCTCACGACCCTGTTTTGGGTTTTTCTGAAGGACTATCAATACCTCGCCCGCAAGGATCTCGGTCCCTACAAGGACATCGTCCACCCGCCCCGCGAGGTCGTGCGCCTGATCGGGATGAAGATCGTTTACTACACGTATATGATCGTGCTGCCGCTCGTCGTTCTGGACATCACGTGGTGGCAGTTTGTGATCGGATTTGTCACCATGCACATGACGGCCGGTCTGATCCTCAGCCTCGTGTTTCAGCTGGCGCATGTCATCGAAGGACCGGAGTACTTCGCCGCGGAAGAGTCCCGCGTGATGGAGGATGCGTGGCTGGTCCACGAGATGAAAACCACAGCGAACTTCGGTCGGAGCAACCGGCTCCTTTGTTGGTACGTGGCAGGCTTGAACTTTCAAATCGAGCACCATCTGTTCCCCAAGATCTGCAGCATTCACTATCCGGCGATCGCTCCCATCGTCGAGCAAGTGGCGCGTGAACACGGCATTCCCTACAACGACCATCCGACGTTTCGCGGGGCCCTGCGCTCTCACTTTCAGAAGCTCAAGTACTTCGGCGATCCCGCCAGTATCGTGACCGCTAGC
>JAJCZV010000178.1 GCA_029262175.1 Gemmatimonadota bacterium | reverse complement strand
TCCGAACGAGCCGACCACACGCTGAACACGACCGCCGTCGTGCACGAGGCGTACGTGCGTCTGGTCAACCAAGCCACCGCAACGTGGCGGGACCGGGCCCACTTCTTCGCTGTAGCGGCGGGAGTGATCCGTCGGTTGCTGATCGACTACGCGCGGGCGCGGAACGCCGAGAAGCGGGGCGGCGGCGGGGTCCACGTGCAGCTTCGCGATGACCTCGCGGGCGAAGATCCGACGGTGGTCGAGGTGCTCGCCATCGACGAGGCGTTGAGTCGGCTGGCGCGGCACGACCCGCGACTCGAGAAGATTGTCGAATGCCGGTTCTTCGGCGGCATGACCATGCCGGATACGGCCGAGGCGCTCGGGATTTCGCAACGCACGGCCGAGCGCGACTGGACACGAGCGAAGGCGTATTTGTTCCAGGCCCTCGGAGGCGAGGAGGCGGACGGACGGTGAATAGGTGTCATCGGTGAACGACGATCCGACCGGGGCCAAATGGCTCGCAACCGATCGGCTGTTTCAGCGGGCGCTCGACCGGCCGCCGGCGGACCGTCTCGAGTTCGTGCGACGCGAGGCCGGCGAAGACGAGGTGTTGCGGCGGTCGGTCGAATCCTTGCTCACCGCCGCCGGGGACTCCGAGGCTTTTCTCGAGACCCCCGCTGAGGCCGCGCTCGGCATCGATCTGGAATCGTTACTCCAGTCGGACGAGCTAGGCAGCGAGACGCCGCGCGATCCGATCCCCGACCGCAGCGGCGAACGTGTAGGTCCGTACCGCCTCATCGAACGAATCGGCGCGGGCGGGATGGCGACCGTCTACCTCGCGGAGCGCGTGGACGGGCAATGGAGCCAGCTCGTCGCGGTAAAAGTGATCCGACGCGGCCTCGACACCGAGGATATCGTGCGCCGGTTCATTGCCGAGCGGCAGATCCTCTCGTCACTGCAGCACCCCAACATCGCTCGGCTGCTGGACGGCGGGAGTACCGAGGAGGGACTCCCGTTCTTGGTCATGGAGATCGTGGATGGCGTGCCGATCTCGGCGCATTGCGACGACCAGCGGCTCTCGATCGAGGCCCGGCTTCGCCTGTTCGTTGAAGTGTGTCGAGCCGTGGCCCACGCGCACGGCAACCTCGTGGTCCACCGCGATATCAAGCCGTCCAACATCCTGGTGACGAAACAAGGCGTGCCGAAGCTGCTCGATTTCGGCATCGCGAAGCTCCTCGACGATCCCGATGAAGGGGGATCGAAGACTCGGACGGGCCACCAGCTTCTCACGCCGCAATACGCGAGCCCGGAACAGGTGCGTGGCGAACCGATTACGACGGCATCCGATGTGTACCAGCTCGGCATTCTCCTATGTCGTCTGCTGTCCGGCCACCGACCCTACGACGTGTCCGCACTCTCACCCGCGCAGGCGGAGCTGAAGATCACCGAGTCGGTGCCCGAGCCCCCCAGCCGACTCGCGGACCAGGCGACCGCGGAGGCGTTCGGGACCACGCTTGATCGGCTCACTCGACGTCTCGGAGGTGACCTCGACACCATCGTTCTCACCGCCATCCGCAAGCAGCCGGTGAACCGATATTCGTCGGTCGAGGCGCTGGCGAACGACATCGAGCGGTATCTCGCCGGTCTTCCGATCGCAGCACGACCGGCCACACGGCGATACCGGGTGATGAAGTGGATGGCCCGACACCGAGCGGGAGCCGCGGCCGCGGTGGCAGGTGTCCTGATGCTCGTAGGCTGGGCGGTCACCGCGACCATCCAGTCGAGCGCGCTTGCACGAGAACGCGACCGGGTGGCCGACGAAGCCGCGCGGACGGGGGCGATTCGCGATTACCTGGTCGGAATGTTCGAGTTGTCCGACCCGAGTCAGCCCGACCCCCTCGCGGGCGATTCGACTTCCGCGCGCGAGTTGCTCGACGAGGGTGCGAGAAGGCTCGCGACGGACTTCGCCGATCGCCCCCTGCTCCACGCCGAGCTCGCCTACACCATCGGCCGGACGTATCGAGCACTCTCGCTCGATCAACAGAGCCGCGAACTCCTTGAAGAGGCGCTCGCACTCCAGCTCGACACCCGTGGTCCCGAAGCTCCTGAGACCGCGAGAACCCTGTTCGAGCTCGGCCAGCTGTACGAGGCGATCAATGCCGACAGCGCCGCCGCACTTCTCGAGCGCGCGCTGCTGGTATCGGAAGCCGCGTTCGGCGACTCAGATCCCCGCGTGGCCGAGGTGCTGACGGCCCTGGGTCGGCAGCTCGTGTTCACGGCGACGCCAGACACCGTTCGGTCGCGTGCGCTCGTCGAGCGCGCGGTGACCATACTGCGGGCCGACCCCAATCCTCCGCGCGCGCAATTGGCGGATGCGCTGGCGGTGTCCGTCTATGGCTTGGAGAACATAGATCTAGACCTCACGGTCGACCGCATGACGGAAGCGCTCTCGATCCGGAGGGAGCTTTTCGGAGACCAGCACCCAGCCGTGGCAGCCAGCCTCAGCGACCTATCGCTCGCACTCGAAAGGACCCAGCCCGAGCGCGCCGACTCGATGATGGAAGCGGCGCTCGGAATCCTGGAGGTGACGCTGGGCGAGTCGCACCGCCAGACGCTCGCGGTGATGGGGAACCTGGCGGCTCACTACCGCGACATCCGCGAGGACTATGTGGCGTCTGAGGCGTTGTATCTTCGTCGGATCGCGCTTTCGACCACGCACCGACCGAACGATCGGTTGGCGGAGGCCTATCCACGATATGGCCTAGCGGGGACCCTCATGCGCATGGGTCGCTTTGACGAAGCGGAACCCCAGCTCCGCCGCACGCACGAGCTCCTGGTGGCAGAGGTGGGTTGGGGCAACGGCCTCTCGTTCACGACGAGAGGCACCTTGGGGGCGTGCCTTCGCGAACTCGGCAGGCTCGCCGAAGCCGCCGCCATTCTAGAAGAGAGCCGCGCGGGTTTCGACGACGCGCTCTCGCTGAGCGTCGGAAACAAGCGCGGCACGCTGAGAGAGCTTCGGCTCGTGTATGAGGCCCAGGGGCGGACGGACGCGGTATCCGAAGTCGACTCCGCGATCGCCCGCCTCGAGGCGAGCTGACCGACTATCGGGGAGTCGATCCCTGATGCAGCGTGCCCGGAGGGGGCGGCCCCGTGTTGATTTCGATGCGCAACACCTGTGAAACCAGTTCGAATCCTCCGTCACCCGTGAGCATGGCCATCTGTGATCTGGCGCTTTCGATCTGGCGTTCGATCATGCCGCGTGCTGCCGCGGGCATTTGATCCAACTGGCTCTCGAGTTCCTCCATCTGCTTGGCCGCTTCCTCGAGTTTCTCGCGGTCCTTCGGGTCCATGTCCCCCATCAACCCGGACATCCGCATCACCTGCCGATGCGACTCGTAGAGCGGACCGACGCTTTTGTAATCCTGGAGTAGCCGCTCGATCGTCACGCTCCGTTTCTCGCCGTCGGCTTCCACATCTCCCTCCATGGACATGCGCAGCGTTACGTACTCCTCGGCATCGATCCACACGCTGGCCGATCGGAGCGTGAACCTCTGGTCGTCGTCGGGCTTGGACACGACGCGGTCGAGGCCTTCGGCGCGCAGGTGGAAGGCTTCGCGGCCATCCACCTTCTCGCGCCCGACAAGCCGCATCGTCCTCGCCATTTCCGCGGCGGTGGCCAGCGTCTCTGCGGCGTTTGCCCTCCCGAAGTCGCCGGCCTCCGCCTCGCGGATCACATCGGCGCTAGCGTCCAGAAACATGGCGTTGTCGCGCATCATCTGCCCGGGGTAGTCCATGCCGGGAAGCATGGGCATGCCCGACTTCGCCATCTCGGCGTCGAAGGCGTCGCCCGTCATCACATTCGCGTCGGCAGCCGCGGCGAAAGCGTCCGCGTTGACGAACTCGCCATTATCGCCGGCCTGTCCCACGGCGACCATGTACTCGTTGCCGGGGACCATCCCGAAGGCGGGCCTCCCGTCGATGTCGTGCTTCTGGTAGTGCGTCGGAACCTCCAGCGCACCGGACTCGCTCACACCGGGGACCTCGATCCCCTCCATCTTCTGAAACACGGTGTAGTTGTCGATCGTCTCCCAGCGTGCGACCTCGCGGGCGCGCATGGTTTCGAAGACCTCCTGCGCGCTTTGCTGGCCCCCGGATGGGGCCATGGCGATCGCGCCGACTACGGTCATCGTCAGGCTGTTCAGCATGGTCGGCCTCTTCGTTCGGTCGTGGCGCGCCCGGCGAGTAGATGTGATGGCGCACCGTGTCCTGCCCCTAAAGCGAAATCCGCGAGCCAACGCCGCCACGGCTCGGCCAACTGACTCGTAGTCCATCGATGCTGGTGGCGGCTTCCTTCCGTGTTTTCCGCTTTCTCCCGTGACCGTCGACGAGGTCAGAAGACCCCAACGCGGAGACGCCGCCCATGAGAACCGTTCGGACGACTCGAATCCTGTCCGCCCTGCTGGTCGGATTGGTCTCGGCCAACCCGCTGATCGCGCAGGTCGTCTCAGGCCATACCCTGACGGGTGACTGGGTTCGCGTCGTCAGCAACAACAACCCGAATGACCGCATGCGGATCGCGATCAGCGGAACGGGCGGCGTCCTGACCCAGGTGCCCGGTCCCGCCCGTCCACACTGGAAGACCGGGCAGACGTTGTGGCAGGGGATCCAGACCAATGGGTCGCTTCAGGTGCTGGGGAGTGACGGGAACTACTACCAGGCGACCATGACGCTCAACGGCCCGGACGAGCTCAAACTCGCGATCCAGCTTCGGACCGCGGGCGACGATCAAACGTGGCGGCGCGCAGGTCCGAACATCGACGGCGACTGGGTTCGCGTGGCGCCGCCGGGAACGCCCGGGGACGGAACCAGGATCCAGGTCCAGGGCGTGGCCGCTTCGGTCAGGTACCTCACCGCGACGGCCCCCCGCGTGCTGCGTGTGGGCTCTCGCATCTGGCAGGGGATCGGGGCGAGTGGAGGGCTCGCGGCGCTCGGGTCGGACGCGAAATACCATCCGTCCACGTGGAGCCTGATCGCGCCTGACCGTTTGCAGGTGAACGCGCCGGCGTTGGCGGGCGGTTCCGGACAGATCTGGGTGCGTCCGGCCGCGGTGGCCTCTGCGCGCGGGGCAGTCCGGACCCCCCCCGCAAACCCGAATGCCCCGGGGAGCGGTCTCACACCCCCCTCGAACTTGCCCGGGCTTCCGTCGACTCCGGCCACGCCGCCCATCTCGCCGGCCGCGCCCGTGGCGTGCTTCTCGACCTCTATGCCTCACGACGCTTCGGACGTCCAGTGGGGACTTTCCATCTACAAGGCGGGCAGCGATCTGCCGGTCGAGGAGTCGATGGGGATCCGATCCTTCCTGACCGGCGGACTTCCGGGAAGCGGCGCCGGGGGGAGGGCCCCGGCAGATCTCGAGAGAATCCTCCTTCCCGGTCTGCAAGACGGGTTCGTAGACGTTTGGGAGCAGCGCCCCTCACGGCGGTCCGCTTGGAAGCGTCATACGGGGATGACGAAGGCTCTGCTGGACCAGGAAATCCAGAGGACCATGACGAGCGGATATCGACCGACGGACATCGAGGGCCAACTCACGGGCTCGACGAACTTCTACGCCGGTGTCTGGGAGGCGAACCGGGAGGGGCTCGCCTGGAAGCTCGAATATGATCTGACCGGTCAGCAATACGACGCGGCAGTCCAGAACTATAGGAACAATGGATACCGCCTCATTGACATGGAGGCCTACGAGACGCCTGCCGGTCTCCGGTACGCGGCGATTTGGTGGACGAGCTGCGACGACACGAATTGGAAGGAGGTCCGCGACCTCGACGTTGCCGCGTTCGATACGCGGTACCGCGCCGAACGCGCGCAGGGATTTCAAGTGATCGACTTCGAGTCGTACGGGACACCGTCCGGCCAGCGGTACGCCGCGATCTGGCAGCGCATGCCTCCGGGTCGGGACTGGGAGGTCCGGATCGACTTGGGCATGAAGTGGTTCCTGAACTCGCACTACCGCTACTCGGACCTCGGGATGCGGCTCGTCGACTTCGAGTCGTATGACACACCGAACGGGGTCAGGTACGCCGGGGTGTGGGCGGAGAATGACGCCCGGTACGACTACGCGATGAACCCGCTCCTCGACGCCGAGATCGATGGCTACCTGACGACTCACGCGATCCCCGGGATGTCGGTGGTGATCATGCGAGACGGCGAGGTCCTCTACCGGCGCGGATTCGGATGGGCGGACGAGGCCGAGGAGAAGAACGCCCACTCGGGGACGATCTACATGACGGCCTCGGTCGCGAAGGTCTTCGGCGCGACGATCGCCGCCCGTCTGCAGTTGCGGCGTGACGCCAGCGGGCAGCCGTTGATCGATCTCAGTCGGCCAACGTCGGACTACGTCAGCGTCCCGAGCAGCCACACGCATACGCTCGAACAGCTCATGAGGAAGCACGGGTGCATCGGGCACTATCCGGACATCGCGGAACCCACCGCGGCGTACTACCAGTGGCGCACCCAGCCGGTCCAGGCGTTGCAAGCCCCGATGCTCAGCCGCGTCCTGCCGAACGGTACGACGCTGAACTGCGTGCCGGGTCAGTTCTACCACTACTCGTCGCACGGATTCACGTACGTGGGGGCAGCGCTCGAGCAGGTGACCGGAAAAGACATCGCGACGATCGTCCAGGACGAACTCACGCTCCCGTTCTCGCTTACCAGCCTGCAGGCCGCCGCACCCCAGATACCCGTAGCGGTCGGACCCGGCGGGAGCTGGATCGACCGCTACGACATGGCGCAGCCCTACGACAGCAGCAGGACGAACGCGGGCCAAACCCAAGAGATCGGCTACAGCGATACGAGCTGGAAGGTCCTAGGTGGAGGACTGCAGTCGAACACGTTCGATCTCGCACAGTTCGGTTGGTTGACGCTGAACGGTAACATCGCGGGTGACCCGGACACGGAGCTGTGGCAGGGTGTGATGGCGCCGGCGTCCTGGGGAATCGCAAACCCCGGGCGCACCCCCAATCCGCGTCCCGAGGGAAACCCCACGGTGGGGCTCGCCTGGGTGTTGAGGGCGCTTCCCGCCAGCGGCGGGGCTGCTCCGCTGCCCGCGCGGCGTCTCGCGGAGCACGGTGGAAGTTGGGCCGGCTCTCGCACCAACCTTCAGATCTACCGTGACGCGGGGATCGTCATCTCGATCATGTCGAACTCGCGGTGGAGCCCGAGCGCGACCGGCAATCGGCATGGGCTGGCAGGCCTGTCCGACCGCCTCGGCGCCATCGTCCTTCGCAATCCCCCGCCGTGATCAGGATCACCCGCCTACGTCGTCACCGGTCGCGGACCCCTCGACCCGTGGCGGGAGAGCCGGTGTTCTTGCGCTTTCTCTCGTGAGATGAAGCGCTCGCCTTGCTCGATAGGAGAACCTCATGCGCCATAGAACCCCCTTTGTCACGGTCTTGTTGACGTCCGCGTTGGCGGTCGCGCTCCCCGCCCCTGCCGACGGGCAGCTGGGACGCCTGAGAAACGCAGCCAAACGAGCGGTCGAAAGCGAAGCCGAGTCGATGGTGGATCGACTCGTGCGCGATGCGATTCGCTGTGCCGTGGGCGACCAGGCCTGCGTGGACAAAGCGGAGGAAGACGGCGAGGAGGTCATTTTCGTCGATGACGACGGCGAGATCATCGTCGACGAGGAAGGAAATCCCATCACGGACCCCGAGCGGGCGCGGGCCACCGTTCCTCCCGGTGATCAACCGGGCGAGGGTCTGTGGGCCAATTACGACTTCGTGCCGGGCGACCAGATCCTCTTCTATGACGACTTCAGCGGGGATCGGGTGGGCGACTTTCCGCGTCGGCTGGAGTTCATCGAGGGGAACTGGGAGATCGTCGAGGCGGGGAACAAACGGTATCTCCGGGCCACCTCGGCCGGGCTGGTTAAGATCCCACTTCCCGAAACGCTTCCGGACCGCTTCACCGTGGAGTTCGCGGTGAACACGACGCACGGAAACTCCTCGATGTGGCTCACTACGGGACCGGCCTTCCATGGGCGCGACCGTTCGTACCAGGGCTCGGCAGCGACCGTTCGATCGACCGAGGCGGGGCTCCAGTCCGTGGGGGACGTCGGTCCGGTGTCGATGACGCTCTACGAGCAGGAGTTCCTCGCTTCGTTCCGGGACGACCACATGCCCAAGTCGTTCCGTTTCATGGCCGACGGCGAGTACGTGAAGATCTATATGAACGAACATCGCGTCGCGAACGTGCCCAACGCGATCTTTCCCCGAACCGATGCGCTCTACATCGCCTTCTCGTCGGTCGGTCCCGAACATCCCGGTCTGATCGGCCCGATCCGGATCGCATCGGGCGGTCGAGATCTGTACGACCGTCTCGAGGCCGATGGGCGCGTCGCCACACAGGGGATCCTGTTCGCCGTCGATAGCGACCGTATCCGACCGGAGTCGACGCCGACCCTCGACGAGATCGGCAGCATGCTCCAGGACCACGCCGAGCTTCGGATCGCGATCGAGGGTCACACCGATTCGGACGGCGACGAGGCCTACAACCTGGACCTCTCGGACCGCCGAGCCGCGGCGGTCAAAGCGTTCATCACGACTAAGTACGGCGTCGACGGTGCCCGACTCGAGGCATCGGGCTTGGGCGAGTCACAGCCCCTGGTCGACAACGCCACCCCCGAAGGGAAGCAGCAAAACCGGCGAGTCGAACTGGTCCGACTGCCCGCAGACGATCGAGAGAGGTCGAAATGAAGAACCGCACCGGCGTCGTCATGGCGGGGGTCACAGCCATCGGAGCCCTTGCAGCGGGCACCGCGGGCTTCGCGGCGCTCCCGAATTCGCTCCCGCAGGAGGCGGAGGGATTCCAGTGGTTCTGGACGTTCGACGGCCCCGTGGGCGCGGACTCCGGAAACGAGATCGTCAGCGACGATGACGGAAACATCTTCATCTCCGGCGCACACACCGGGCTCGACTTCGATCACGACGGCACGATCGACCTCGATGCGGACGGATCCGAGATCCTGTTCCTCAAGATGCGCGAGACGCCGGAGGACGATCGCGTGAAGATCGATTGGATTCGATCCCCCGTGTCTCCGGGATTCAACACGGGAGCGCGGATCGCGGTCGACCGGCGGGGCGGCGCGTACGGGATCGGCCGATTCCAGCAAAGTGTGAAGTTCGGGTCGGATTTGACGCTCGCCGGGCGTGGGCTGAATGATGGGTTTCTCGTTCGCTACGGTCCGGATGGGGAGGTGCTCTGGGCGCGAACGATTGGTGGCCCGGGCCAAGACGCGCCGACGGACGTCGCCTCCGACGCCGAGGGGAACGCCTATGTGGTCGGTTGGGGTGAGGGATCGTTCGCGCTAGACGAGCGCGGGACCGAGTTCCGCGGTGGAGACGAGCCGGCCGGCCTCATCGTCTCGTACGACCCCGAGGGGAACGCGCGGTGGGCCCACGCCGTGCCCGCACCCAACCGGATCCTGATCGGAGTGGAGGTATCTCCCGACGGTGAGGTCTTCGTGACGGGGGAGCTCGAGGGCGCGGCCGACCTCAATGGAGACGGGCGGATCGACCTCCCTGCCCCTCGCGACCGCGACGGGTTCGTGGCCCGGTTCGATCCAGATGGCGCCCTCCTCGGCGCCTGGGCGACTCCGGCACCCGGGAGCCTAGCGTTCCTCGACGGGGGCGACGTCCTCCTAGGTAGTGGCGTCGGTGGCGAGATGCAGGAACGGTACGGGCCGGCCGACTTCGACGGCGATGGGAGAGCCGACGTGGAACCCAAGGGCGGCCCGATGAGCACCTGGGTGGCCCGGTACGATCGGGAGGGAGGCGTCCGCTGGCTCCGTTCGTATGCGATGGATCGGCCCACGGATCTCGAGAGCGACGGCGCGCGGTTCGTGATTTCCGGCAGCTACAACGGCATCCAGGATCTCGATGAAGATGGCGTCCCAGAGCGCGTCGACCACCGCAGCGAAGACGATGCGTTCAACACCGAGATGGCGGTCTTGGTCCTAAGCGCCGAGGACGGGCGCCCCGAGCGCGCTTGGACGGCACCGGGACCCGGTAAAGATCTCGCCGCTTCCGCGCTCTTCATGCCGGACCGAAAGACGCTCTATGTGACGGGCTATCTCCAATACACGGCGGACTTCACGGGAGACGGTGAGAATGGCGAAGGGTGGGTCGAGTGCGAATCGCTGGGAGACTTCTTCTTCGCACAGTACCGTCTTCCGGAGGCCGAGCGGGTAGAACACGAGATCCCTCTATCGGCTTCTAAAGCGGAGGTGTCGGGTGTGGGATGGGCCGTCGACCTCTCCTGGTCGGGCGCCACGTCGCCACAAATCGACGTTTACCGCGACGGGACGCTACTCGCGACCGTGGCGAACACCGGGGCGCATGCTGACACGATCCCCCGCGGCAGCTTTCGAAGTGTCCCGCCGTACCACGTGTGCGAGGCCGGCACTAGCAACTGTTCGAGCCGCACGGTTCCCTAGTTCGAACCTTTGTTCACAGCTCGATCCAGCGCTTCTGTGCGACACACACGTTGGACAGCTCTCTATATGTCCCCTCCCGCGTACCCAACCACCGCCGCGGCCAGTCGATGGATGGCCTCCGCGAGGACGTTCGGTTCGACCGCAATCGACATCCGCGCGAAACCGGCGCCTTCTCGGCCGAACCAGTGCCCCGGGCTCAAGGCCAACCCGGCCTGAGAGGTGAGCCAGGTCGCCAGCTGCGGGACTTCCATGCCGAGCCCGCGCAGGTCTAGCCAGGCGAGGTAGGTTGCCTCTGGCTCGATGACGGTGATCGGGTGAGGGAGGTCTCGCCGAAGGGTCTCGACATTGCTCGCCACCCGCCGAAGCATCTCGTCCAGCCACGGCCCTCCGGATTCGTAGCCGGCTCGAAACGCTGCCACTCCGAGCACGTTCGTGCGGTTCAGATGGAGCGCGCGATTTCTCGCCTGGAATCCCGCCTTGGCCTCTTCGTCATCCGTAATGAGCAGGGTGTCGCACAAACCCGCCACTCCAAACGTCTTGAGCGGTCCATGCAGAGCGGCCCACCGGACTCCGGAACCAGCGGCGACAGCCGCGAACGGTGTGAAACGATGCGGCGGTAGCATCAAGTCGGCATGGATCTCGTCCGCGATGACGAAGACGTCATGTTCGGCGCAAACGGACGCCACTCGGGCGAGTTCCCGCACGGACCAGACCCGCCCGACGGGGTTATGCGGGTTGCACAAGATCATGGCGTTGACGGTTGGGTCCGCCGCGACGGTCGCAAGGGCTTCGAGGTCCATCTCGTACCGACCGTCGGCAAGCACGAGTGAGTTGCGGATCACCTGGCGCGACGCTCGCCGCACCAGTGGTTTGAAATCGGTGAAGACCGGAGGCTGGAGGATTACACCGTCTCCGGGTTGCGTGAGGAGGTCGAGGAGGACCCCGATGGAGGTGCCGATACTCGGGCTCACGAGCATCGCGAGCCCATCGGTGTTCCAGCCGTACCGTTCCATCGTCCAATCACGGAACGCCTCGGCCAAATCGGCGGGACGCTCCTCATACCCGTACCAACCCTCCGCCGCCCTCGCTTGGACCGCTTTGACCACCCCGGACCATAGAGGCAGATATGGCTCGGCCAGCCAAAGCGGAAGCAGGTTGGAACCGTCGGGGAAGAATCGGGTGTGAGCCGCTTCAGATGTGGCGAACGCCGAGCCGAGTTCGGTCACCGGTAGCCGGGGGCCGTCCACCCCAGTCTTCGTCGCGTCCGAGTGGCGGTTGAGACCCGTCACGGCCGCGAGCCGACCCCCGAGGGTACTGCGCAGTTCGCGACGGCCGCGATCTCGTCCTCGCTCTCCGGGAAGTATCGTCGTCGCCACCAAAGCGCGACCCTCACGAGCGCGATCAGCACGGGCACCTCCACCAAGGGGCCGATGACCGCTGCGAAGGCGGCCCCGTGGGCGATGCCGAACGTGCCCACCGCCACTGCGATGGCGAGTTCGAAGTTGTTGGAAGCCGCCGTGAACGAGAGCGTGGCAGTCTGCGGATAGTCCGCACCGGCCTTGCGACTCATGAAGAAAGTGATGACGAACATAGCGACGAAATACAGGAGCAGCGGCACGGCTACCCGGAGTACGTTCGTTGGTTGTTGGATGATCGCGTCGCCCTGGATGGAGAACATCACCATGATCGTGAAGAGCAGCGCCACCAACGTGATCGGGCTGATCTTCGGGATGAACCGTTCCTCGTACCATGCTCTCCCCTTGGCACGCACGAGTATGAAGCGGGTCAGCATGCCCGCGATGAACGGGACCCCCAGGTAGACGAACACGCTCTTCGCGATCTGCCCCATTGTGATACTGACGACCGTGCCCTCGAGTCCCAGCCACTTGGGGAGCACGGTGATGAAGAACCAGGCGTATACCGAGTACAACAGCACTTGGAAGATCGAGTTGAACGCGACGAGACCGGCTGCGTACTCGCTGTCACCCTCCGCCAGTTCGTTCCAGACGATCACCATGGCGATGCAGCGGGCGAGACCGATCAACATGAGGCCGACCATGAGATCGGGGTGATCGCGAAGGAACAGAATTGCCAGCCCGAACATCAGTACCGGTCCCACGACCCAGTTCTGGATGAGCGAGAGGGTCAGGATCTTCCAGTCGCGAAACACGCGGCCCAGCTCCTCGTAGCGCACCTTCGCGAGCGGTGGATACATCATGAGGATGAGGCCGATCGCGATCGGGATCGAGGTCGTGCCCACCTGCGTCGCTTCGCTCAGGCCAGCGATCGCCCGCGGCCACAGGTAGCCAGACACCACCCCCGCGGCCATCGCCCCGAGAATCCAGAACGTGAGGTATCGATCGAGGACCGACAGCCGTCGAGTCTCTCGGTGTCGTGTCATCGGGTTTCTCCGGCGCGCGTCTCGCGGAGAAACGCCTCCAGGTCCCCGAGCGCCTCGGGGATAAGCGAGTAGTAGATCCAACGGCCCTCGCGCCGATCCGAGACCAGACCGGCCTCCTTGAGCGTCCGGAGGTGAAATGAAAGGAGCGACTGTCCGGCCCCTAAGCGCTGCTGTAGCTCGCACACGCACCGTTCACCGTCCCCGAGTGAAGCAATGATGCTAAGCCGCTTTTCATCGGCCACAGCCTTCAGCACTACGATTAGTTCGTCGAGCGAGCGCGTCGAAGAAGTCATGTCGGACCATACATCAACGGTGATTGATGTGTCAATCAACTCCGCTGGTAGGTGGCGAGGCAGGAGCTCAGGTCTGCTCCAACGAGACGCCACGCTAGCGCATCCCCTGCGCACAAACGGATCTTGAGAGAAGGCCCCTCGGCTTCCAGTAGCTTTCTGGGGAAGTCAGCACATACGCGTGGAGTCCACCGACGATCTGTCGAAATGAGCTGAGCATGTCGGCTTCAGCGTATTAGGGGGCGGGCTCCGGACCGTTTCCATCCACTTCCGTCGCTCGCACGCAGGGCACTCTAGATCTAGGGGGGATCAATCATGAAGCGGAGAACTTTCATCGTTGCGGCCTCGCTCGCGGCGTTCTTGTGCACCGGTATCTCGTCCCTTCAGGCGCAATCATCGGGCTCGCATCCGATCCTCGGAATGTGGAAACTGAACCTGCAAAAGTCGAGCTATGAGCCGGGGCCCGGCCCTCGAGGCATCCTCCGCGCCTTCTTCGAGGGGGAGGATGGGTTCGTGACTTCCATCAGGATCACCGAGAACGGGCAAGGCATCCCAGACTTCGCCATGGTTCGCATGAAGATCGACGGACAAGACCACGAGGTCTGGACGGCCGGAGGGCTCAATGAGTTTCTCGCCTCGGGCACCAGACCGCCGGCCACTGCGTCCTTCGCGGCAGTTGACGCCGGGACGTTGCGGCTCACGCAGAAAAACAACGGCGAGGTCGGCGCGTTGAGCCCGAACACCTGGGCGGTTTCCAGCGACGGAAGCACGCTGACGGTGTCAACCAGTGGTACCCGGGCTGATGGCGTGTCCGTAAACAATGTGGAGGTCTACGACCGGGTGAACCCAGAGGATTCGTAGGCGGGGTCCGCGGGGTCCGCGGGGAGAGAAGTCACTCCCCGCGCGCCTGCGCCCTCGTCCCCTGCGTCAACGCGGCCTGTGCGCGTCCCACGCATCGAGCACCATCACCTCCCGTTCCCTCGAGATGCCCATCCCGCCCGAAGGAAACGCCGTGTCTTTGAAGAAGTGCGAGCGATACCAGTTCCACGCGGCCTCGACGGTCTCTCGAAGCGGCCGGTAGCGCATACCGGCCGACACCGCCTTGTTGCTGCTGATGCGATAAAACCCGGGATCCTCGTCCTCCGGCACCCAAAAGGGCATATCGGTAAACGACTGGATACCCTGTTCTCGCAGGAAGTCGCGATCGATCCACGATAGCTGCGCGCGACTGCCGATTCCGTCGCGCACCTCCTGAAGGAACCCGCGGAGCGAGAGCTCCTGCGCCGGGCCGCATAGGTTGTGGGCGCCGAGTCGCCCGCGTTCGACACAATCCACGATCCACTGCGCCGCATCACGGACGTCCACGTATTGCACCGCGTCGGCTCCACTGCCCGGTGCGAGAACCTTCTCTTCTTCGGCCAATCGGCGAAGCCAGTAGTGAAGTGCGGTGCCATCGTCCCGCGGACCCACGATGGCGTGACAGCGAGCGATCCCGTGTCGACCCGGCAAGGCGGCCTCGAGCACGCCTTCCGCCAGCGCCTTCTCCCCGCCGTACGTCCCCGGCATGTCCAGTCGAAGGTCATCGGACTCGGCGATCCCGACGGGCCGGAAGTTTCGATACACCGAAATGCTCGATACGAAGAAGTAGTAGTCCGTCCGATTGGCGAGCAGCTGCGCCGTTCGGTCTACGAGCCCAGACTCCTCCGGCCAAACGTCGATGACGGCGTCCCACCGTCGCGTGGTCCCGAGGCTCCCCAGTTCCTCGCTCCCGCGGCTTCGGTCACCGCGTAGCTTTTCAATGGAGGGGAAAAGGTGTGGACGCGTGATCCCCCGGTTAAAGAGTGTGACCGAGTGCCCTCGAGCCAACGCTCGTTCGACGATCGCGGGACCCACGAAGTTCGTCCCGCCCAGGACGAGGATGCGGCGGCGATCGTCGCCAAGCCGGGGGCGACAGCCGGCAAGACCTGCAGCCGCGGCTCCGATCGAACCGGCTAGAAACGCTCGTCGCTGCATGGCCTCTCCTCGAGTTCTGGGTCCGGGGGATCTGGGGCGGCCAGGGCCTCGACACCGACCGGACATGGATCATACGACTCGTACCATTACGACCCCACGCGCAGTGCAACGGTTGCCTCTGGCTGCCCTGGACTTCGCTCCAGGACTTCATGCGCACCAGCCCTGGATGCACGAAAAGCCCGCATGGCTTGCGGGCTCTTCGCCTACCCTGGGGCAGCGAGATCGCCTACGACGCGTCGCGTCTGGCGAGCCCGCGCCGCACTTCGGAGTGTTACCCCTTCACCTGGATGTTCCCAGATGCCTGGGGAACTGTGCGTGCGTTGTCATCGGGCCAGATTTGGGCCCCGCAATATTCTGCGGACGTGATGATCCCGCCTCCGCCTTCGAAGCCGACGAACGTCGAACGATCCGGCTCCGCACCCGATCCCTCGCCCGAGTCCAACACTCGGAACCAGATGTCCTTGCCGACCGCGTGAATCGGGGTCGTGAAGTTGGGATGAGTCGAGTTGTTCTGCGTGACGACTCCTCCGATCCAGGCTCTGCCTTCGGACTCATCGACGGCCAGACAGGTCGTCGTCGCGTGAAACTCGATGGGAAAACCGCCGAGCTCGACCGAGAATCGAAACTGACCTTTGGCCTCGAGCCCGGGCCCCTTTTGAATCGCGCTGAGCGAGAACCCGACCATGAGCCCTCCGCCGAAATCGAGGAACCCGCCTCCGGTCGCCCGGTCGGGACCATTGGACACCGCAAGAGCGAGGTCTGGTGCATCCTGCGTATCGAGCGCCGTGGGTGTCGGCGCGTCACACGCCGCCAGGACCACTACCGCTGCGGCAAAAGGGATCGAACGTAGCTTGATCATGCTTGTCTCCTTTGGTGATGTTCGTGACGGAGAAACGTGGCGCAAACGCCGGGAGACGTCTTGAACGCGCAGCACACCTTGGAAGGACCTGTCACAGGCGTCCTTCGTCGCTCGTCCCTTATGAGGGGTGTGGGGTGACGTCTATTCCGGCGAGAAATCATTGATGCAGTCAGCCGAACAACGATCGACATACGCTTTAGATGAGAACGGGTCGCACGTTCCCGTCTCCCTGTGCAGCCCTCAGTTCCGGTCCGTCGAGGCCGGCGGATTCCTCGTGAGTGAGGTGTGGTTTCCGCCGGCGACCGTGATCCCCCGTCACAGACATGCCCGGGCCGTGCTTGGCGTGATGCTCGAGGGATGTTTCGACAACACGTTTGCGACACGCCGATTAGAGCCCGGTGTCGGCGAGCTGTTCACCGAACCCGGCGAAGAGCCGCACGCCAATCGGGTCGGCAGCCGTGGGGCTCGTGTGCTGGCGATACAACCCGACCCGTCGGATCACGAACTTGCTCGGGCCGGCAAAGCCGCGCTCGA
This sequence comes from Gemmatimonadota bacterium, assembly GCA_029262175.1. Lineage (GTDB taxonomy): Bacteria > Gemmatimonadota > Gemmatimonadetes > Palauibacterales > Palauibacteraceae > Palauibacter. The sequence continues at coordinate 12,058 of JAJCZV010000178.1, read as the reverse complement.
CGAGATTCGCACGATCAAGCATCAAGGCGTGGCGCTCGCGGCCCACCGAATGTCTTCGGAGCTGCGGCGATCGGATGACCTGTCGGATTTCGCGATCGAGTCGCTCGCGCTCGACATGATCGTCACGGCCGCCCGATTTGAAGCGGCCATCGGAGCGCCCGGATGGCTGACCCGCGCGGACGAGATCGTTCATGACACGTTTCGGCAGCGGGTCAGTGTCGCGGATATCGCTCAAGAGGTCGGGGTACACCGCGCCAAGCTCGCGCGGGTCTACAAGCAGCACCGCGGCCTGGCGATCGGAACACACGTGCGGCAGCTGCGGCTCGCTTGGGTCGCATCCATGCTGACGAAGTCCACTGAGTCGCTGTCGTCGATCGCGATCCAGGCCGGATTCGCCGATCAGAGTCACCTCACCCGCGAGTTCAAGCGGCACTACGGTTTGCCGCCGGGCGCCTACCGAAGCGCGACGCGTTCCTAGGCCAGACCTGGCCCCTCATTCGAGCCCTCGGCTCCTGCAGAGTGGTGGTGCGGATCGGTGGCCACCGCGTCGGCATGACCCGGTGTCTCGACCATTTCCGTTTACTGGCTAAAGGCGACGCTGCGTTCGACTCCTACCGGAGTCACTGGGGGACAGCAGCCGTTCCGGCCTGGCCGTATCACTAGCTGCAAAGTCAGGCGAGCGACTCCCTCGACGCGCCAGCGATTCTTCGAAAGTCCCTCCAGCCAGGAGTCGGGCCATGCGTAGAACAGCGATGCTCTCACTGATCGTACTCGTTGCGGTCGTACTAACCGGCGTTCCCGCGCACGCACAGGAACAGACGCTCGCGAGGAGCTATGCCGTCACGCCGATGGATGGGATGACCTCCCAATTCGAGTCCGCGTTGAAGGCGCATGTTTCATGGCGAGCCGAAAACAACGACCCGTGGACCTGGGGAGTCTCGACCGTGGAGGTCGGAGACGCCCTTGGTGAGTACCGGATTCGCTCCGGCGGCCACTCGTGGGCCGACTTCGATGCGTACGACGCGGAGTTCGGACTAGCTGCGCTTGTCCATTGGAATGCCACGGTCGCGCCGCTCGTCCAATCGATCTCGAGCACCATATCGATGTCCGATCCGGCACTCTCTATCCCTGCACCCGCCGGGACCCCGCTCGCGTTCGTCAACGTCGTCGTGTTCCACATTCGTCCCGACCGTCAAGAAGATTTCAACGAATTGGTCAGGTCGGCCACGACGATCCTTCAGGAGCATGACTACGGGGGGTATTCCCTTTGGACATCACCGATCTCCGGCGGTGGTCCCGGTCCTGTGATGAGTCTCGTCTCGTTGCACACGAGTTGGGCCGATATGGCCGAACCCGACCCCACGTTTCCGGCCATTATGATAGGGGAGCTAGGAGAGGACGGTTTTGCCGAATGGCTCGAAGAGATCGGCCAAACCTATCGTGGGACCGAATCCTACACGCTGCGGCTTCGCCCTGATCTGGGCATAAACCAGAACTAGCGCCGCTGTCCGATCGAGCGGGCCGGGAGCTTCGGCGACCGGCCCGCCTCGATCTCCGTCTCTGCGCTCGCCAGCGCCCCGATTGCGAGCGGCGTGCACGCCGTCTGTGCTTTCCAAACACGAAGATCGGGGCGAGACTAGGCGGATCGTTGTCCACGTGCCGATCCCAAACGTCCGAGCGGCACGCACTCCCTCTAGAAGGTCGGCACCAAGGTGCCGCAATCGTGGCTCTAAATGATCGAACTTCTCGCAGGTCCCTGGGGTCCGCTCCTCATCTTCGGGTTACGCATTGTAGACGTCTCCATGGCGACGGTCCGGGTGATGGCCCTCGTGCGCGGTGCGCGGTGGATCGCTCCTCTGATCGGGTTCTTCGAGATCCTAATTTGGATTCTGGCCATCGGCGCAGCGATCCAGAACCTCAACAGCGCGTGGCACGTCGTCGGGTACGCCGGTGGTTTCGCTGCGGGGACCGCCGTGGGCATCTGGGTCGAGGGCCGCCTGGCGTTTGGTTGGGGGGTCGTACGCACCATCTCGCGCAGCGTCGAGGGGCTCCTCGCGGGCGTCCTCCGCGAAGCGGGCTTTGCCGTCACCGAGATGAAGGGCGAAGGCAAGACCGGGCCGGTCACGATGCTCTATACGGTCGTCAGGCGTCGTCAAATACCTCAGGTCTTGCGCACCATCGATGCGTGCGATCCCCAGGCGTTCGTCATGGTGCAAAGCGATGCGGCGGTGCGGCGCGGCTCCTATGCCGCGGCGAGAAAACGGTGAGCGGGTATTGGGCAGCGGACAGACCGTGGATGGCTCCCGCCCCTCGTTCCCTTGAGCGCCTGGTCCTAGGTTATGGTACATGAACTCGGAAAACCCGGGATCGACGTCAAGTTCACGTTCACCGGAACGTGTCGCCGCGTCGGATGCGCCCTGGACCGGCGGTGTGGGCCGGTGCGATCGCGTCCGACCGTGTGTCTATGCGAAGGCCGCAAACAGAGGGGTCAACATGAAGGAATTGCTACGGCTTCGGACCTGGCTCCTGGGCATCGCCGCCCTCGCCGCGTTCGGCACCAGCGCGGATGCGCAGAGTTACCCGACCGAGCTTTTCGAGAATCTCCGCTGGGAGAACGTGGGCCCGGCACGGGGCGGGCGGAGCACTGCGGCGGCGGGTAGCGATGCTCGTCCTCTCCAGTACTACTTCGGCGCCTCCGGCGGCGGCCTGTGGAAGACCGCCGACGCCGGCACCACCTGGAACCCCGTCACGGACAATCAGATTGGTAGCGCCTCGGTCAGCGCGGTGCAGGTATGCGAAGCGAACCCCGACGTCGTCTATATCGGCACTGGAGAGACCGAGATTCGGGGCAACATCCAACAGGGCGATGGTGTGTACCGTTCGGAGGATGCGGGCGAGACCTGGGTCCATCTCGGCCTGAAGGAATCGCAGAACTTCGCCCGGATTCGGATCCACCCCGACGACTGCGACATCGCGTGGGTCGCAGCCTGGGGCCAGCATTCTGCTGAGAACCCCGAACGAGGCGTCTATAAAACGACGGACGGCGGCGAGACGTGGCGGCTCGTGCTGCAGCGCGACGCGCGCACCGGGGCCCAGGACATCAGCATCGACGCGACCAACCCGGACATCATCTATGCGGCGCTGTGGGAAGCCTGGCGCAAGTCGTGGGGCATGAGCTCCGGCGGTCCCGGCAGTGGGCTATTCAAGTCGCTGGATGGCGGTGAGACGTGGACCGAGATCACCCGGGCACCGGGTATGCCCGAGGGGGTCATCGGAAAGATCGGCGTGGCGGTATCACCGGCCGATCCGAACCGCGTGTGGGCGCAGATCGAGGCCGCCGAGGGCGGGCTGTTCCGTTCGGATGACGCGGGCTCGACCTGGGAACGCATCAACGAGGATCGAAACCTCCGCCAGCGAGCGTTCTACTACACGCGGGTATACGCCGACCCACAAGACCGCGACAAGATGTACGCGCTCAACGTCGGCATCTATCGTTCGACCGACGGGGGCGAGACGATGGAAAGCATGTCCGTGGGACACGGCGACAATCACGACCTGTGGATCTCGCCGAGCGACCCGAACCGGATGATCGAAGCCAACGACGGCGGGGGCCACGTCTCGTTCAACGCCGGCGACACCTGGACGGACCTCGACTTCAACACCGCGCAGTTCTACCGCGTCACGACCACGAATCACTTCCCCTATCACATTTGCGGGGCGCAACAGGACAACTCCACCGCGTGTGTGCCCAGTGGCGGCTGGGATCACTTGTACGGTGGGGACGCCGACGAGCGCTTCCTCTACACCGCGGGCGGCGGCGAGAGCGGCTACATCGCGGCCAATCCAGATCGACCGGACATCATGTATGCCGGGTCCTACGGCGGGACGCTGACGCGGAAGAACCAGGCGAACGGGCAAAGCCGCGCGATCAACGTCTGGCCCGAGAACCCCATGGGACAGTCGTCGGCGTCGCTCGTGGAGCGGGTGCAGTGGACGTACCCGATCGTGTTCAGCCCGCACGACTCTGACGTGCTCTACACGGCGAGCCAGCACGTATGGAAGACGGTCAACGAAGGTCAGAGCTTCACGCGTATCAGCCCCGATCTCACCCGCGCCGATCCCATGACCATGATCGAGTCCGGGGGCCCCATCACCAAGGATCAGACCGGGGTAGAGGTCTACGCCACGGTGTTTGCGCTCGCGCCGTCCCCCCACGACCCGGAGGTCATCTGGGCGGGATCGGACGACGGGCTGGTGCATATCACGCGCGATGCCTCCGCCGCTGACCCGACCTGGATCAACGTCACCCCTGCGGACGCGCCGGACTTCGTCCGCATCAATACGATCGAGGCTTCGCCGAACACACCTGGCAAAGCCTATGTGTCAGGCATCCGTTACCTCGTCGACAACGATCGAAGTCCGTACGTGTGGAAGACAGAGGACTACGGAAGCACCTGGACCAAGATCGTAAGTGGAATTCCCGAGGATGACTTCGTACGGGCGGTACGTGAAGACCCGCAGACGCCGGGGCTGCTCTTCGCGGGTTCCGAGAGCACCGTGTACGTGTCGTGGGACGATGGCGATAGTTGGCAATCCCTCGCCCAGAACCTCCCTTCGGTGCAGGTCGCGGACCTGGTCGTGAAGGAAGACGACGTCGTGCTCGGCACACACGGTCGTTCGTTCTGGGTGATGCGCGACATTACGCCGCTTCGCGAGATGAGCGCCGAGGTCGCGCAGGCGGCCATGCATCTGTACGGACCGGTGGACACGTACCGTGGCGTGAGCAACGGCGTCCAGGTGCGCTACTACCTGGCCGAAGACGCCGCGATCACGCTCAAGTTTCTCGACGCAAACGGGGCCTTGATCGAAGCATACGAAGGGGACGCCGAGGTGGCCGACTCACTACCTCAAGCCGGACGGCGGCGCTTCGGCGGTGGCGAGCGCACCAAGCCCTCCGGCAAGGCGGGCGCCCACACCTTCATGTGGGATCTGCGTTACCCCGGCTTCGTGGACTTCGAGGGCATGATCTTCTGGTCTGGGAGCAACCAAGGCCCGGTGGTTCTGCCCGGGAGCTATACGGTTCGTCTGACCGCCAATGACGAAACCCAGTCCAGGGCATTCGAGGTCAAGCTGGATCCCCGTAACGAGCCCGTGACCGTGGCTCAGCTCCAGGCCCAGCTCGACATGGCGATCGAGGTGCGTAACAAAGTGACGTTGGCCAACGAGGCGGTCATCGACATTCGCTCCATCAAGAGTGAAGTCGACGACCGGCAGGAGCAGACCGAGAACGCCGAGATCCACGCACAGGGCGACCTGGTCAAGGACAAGCTCGGCGACGTGGAGTCGGAGATTTACCAGGTAAAGAACGAGAGTCGACAGGATCCGCTCAACTTCCCCATCAAGATCAACAACAAGCTGGCCGCGCTCATGAACGGCGTCTCGCGTGGGGACTTCCCGCCCACGGAGCAGTCACGTCAGGTGTTCGAACAGCTCGACGGCTTGCTTCAGGAGGAGATGACACGGCTGCAGCTCATTATCGATCAAGATCTGGCTCGCTTGAACGATCTCCTGCGGGAGGAGGGGCTGGACGAAATCCTGATCCGGAGGATCGTCAGCTAGAGATGTGAGACGAGTTCCGTGCGAATGACGGTGCGCTAACCAGACTACAAGCCGCCGACGAGTTGCTGGACCTCGTCGGCGGTCATGTTATCTGCTTCGATCACGGTGCCGTTTGGAAGCGTGATCTTCGCGCCCGGAATCCCCTTCTTTTTGAAGAGCCCGAGCACCTGCTGAATCAAGGGGACAAGACCGTTCAAACCGGCGATGGCTGCGGACGCGGTCGTGACAACCATCTGAACGGCCTGCGGGTCCAAGCTCCGCGTCTTCTCCCTGGGCGACTCTTCGGCAGCCTCGACGCCGGTCATCGCCGCCAACTCCTGCTTCAACGCGGAGGCGTCCTTGGCGGAAAACCCGGCAGGCAACTCGATCTTAAGGTGTTCCACGATCGCATCCTTCCGTTCATCCAGCTCGGTCAGGCCTGGTGGGTGAGTAGGGTCGTCACCTCCCAATATCTATGGCACTCGGCGACGCTGCACCTCAGCCAGAGAATCCTCCAGCCGCGCGGGCGAGAACCATTCTCCTCGCAGGACGAGTCCTCGAACATCGCTGAGGTGAGAGATACGGTCGAACGGATTTCCCCCGATCAGAACGATGTCGGCTCGCAGGTTGGGTCGCAGAGCACCGAACTCCTCTTCGGCGTCGAGATGTAGTGCGGCCTCGTGCGTCGCGGCTCGGAGGATGCGCGCCGGATCGAGGCCAGCTCGCACCAACGCTTCGAGTTCATGGTGCATGGAAAAGCCGGGTACGAGCAGGGGGTTAGGCGTATCGGTTCCGACCAGCATCGGAACGCCGGCGTCCCACAAGGCGCGCGTGAGTTCGCGGTAGAAGTCGATGCGGTCGTTGCTACCGCCGGGGACGCCATCGGGAAGCGTCTCACGGACGGCCGCGGGTTGGCGCAATGACTCCCACCAACCACGGACGCCGGGCGGTGTGTACGGCATGGAGGGACGCATGAACAACGCGTCGAACCACGCGGACCGCCGGGAACTCAAGATCTCCATGGCCGCGAGGGTGGGCGTTACCGCGGTCTCGCCGGTAGCGATTCTACGAACGATGTCCGGGATGGCGCTCGCATCCGCCATGTGCCCGACCGTCGCGTTCGCGATCTGTTCGACGTGTTCAATAGACATTTGCTCGTCGCGAATGATGCGGTCCAAACCGACGTCCGCTGGGATGTGTCCCAGAACTGGGATGCCCAGCTCGCCCGCGGTCGCGACGATGGCTTCATACGTCTCGACGGACAGCCCGTCGTAGATCTTCACAAAGTCGTAGCCCGCCTCCTGTTCGAGCATGACCTCGTCTCGCCCTTCCTCGGGCGTGAGGACAAGCCGATGGCTCCACTGCTGCTCGACGCCGGCCAGCAGAGGACCCGCGATGTACGCGCTCGGTCCTTCGCGCTTCCCCGCTTGAACCTCGGCACGAAGTGCCAGGGTCTCAGGGGATCCGTTCATCTCCCGAACCGTGGTCACGCCATTGGCCAGGAAGAGCGGCAGGTCGTCCGCCTCCATGTGGACGTGCAAGTCGACGAGTCCGGGCGTGGCGAACAATCCCTCGCCAGCGATGACCTCTGCGCCCGGGGGGATCTGTGTGTCATCGACAGGGCCGATCGCCAGGATTCGGTCCGCCTCGATGAGAATCGTCTGGTTCGACGAGATCTGCCCCGTCACGACATCGACGACGGCAACGTCGCGGACCGCCAGTTGTGCCTGCCCCCGTGAGGCAGCATCGAGAGTAGCGAGCCCCGCGAAGGAGCCCCCAAGGAGCACCACGCCCGCGATAACGCCTCGACTCGGTCTCTTCATTTCAGCAGTCCTCTTGGGCTAGATCAACGTGGTTGGCAAAAGCAACGGCTTGACCGGTCGTTCGACAAACTAGATCGTAGATGAGTTGCCGTCTCCACCGATGTACCGACCGGGTGCCGGGGAACACTGACTAGGAGAACAAGCATGCCAAGAGCAAAGCATCCGTTTGGTACGGTCGTGACCGTCGCTGGATTCCTGCTGTTCGGGGGGACGCCGGTTCATGCCCAGGATGAACTCGAGGTTGCCCCGAAGGAAACACACGAAGTCGAGCAGATCGAGATTCAGATCGGCGATGAGGTCTTTATCGCCGATCTCCTGTGGGAGAAAGCGCCGAGGACGACGGCCGCCATCGTCAGCATCCTGCCGTACGAGGGCATCACGTTCCATCAGTTCTGGAGCGGGCAAGGCCTGCAGGTCCATGACGAGACGTTGCAGCAGATGTCACGCGATCACGGCCTCTGGCCCACCAACAACTTCCCGGACTACAGCGAGAACCCATCCATCTATGGTTCCGCTGGGGAGGTCGGTTTCTATGTGGTGGGGTACGGCCTGTTTCTCACCTACGGCAAGGCGCGGTTCTACGGCCCGCCCGAGGGTGTCGAGCCGACGTACATTTTCGCCAAGATCGACGACAGGCTCGAGGAGTTCTATGAGCTGGGGAGCAACATCGGTCGGCACGGACAGCAGACGATCATGATCCGAGCACACAACCCGTAGTTAGACAGACGGGTCATCTTTCTTTTTGCGCACTGCTCTTTTGGGAACGATGCTCTTTTCAGGCGCGGTCGGCCCGGCGTCGATGACCTTTCGACGCTCGAGGTCGTACACGACACCCGGGGTCAGAACGGAGTAGCGCACGTTCGTGAGCGCGAAGGGCTCTGTGTTCTTCGCGTAGCCGATGTGGTTGATCTCGATCGAGCTGCCGTCGACCACGATCACCGTACCCGTGCCAATGACCTTGGCTTTGGTCTCATCTTCGATGAGCAGTCCCGTGTTCTCTTCGATTCCGAGTCCCAGCATCGCGGGGTTCGTCGCGACCGCGTGGACCAGGCGCGAAATCCGGGACCTCTGAACGAAGTGCGTATCGAAAATCGCGTCCCGGATGAGGCCGAGACCCTTGGTCATCTCGATCCCACCCTTGCGGTACGGCCGGAATCGATTGTTCTGGAAGATCATCGACTCGGGAAGGACGGCTGCACCCGCGGAGGTCCCAGCGACCACACATCCCCCCGAGCGATACCGCTCGACCAGCGCTTCGTGGAGGGGAGTACCGCCGATCAGCGACGAAAGCCGTAGCTGATCGCCGCCCGCGAACATGAACAACGTGGTCTCTTCGATCACCTTACAGAGGGCGGCAGACCCCGCGTCTGAGCGCTCCCCGATGTGCACGGTCTGCACGCTCTCCGGGTTGAACGCCGAAAAAAACTCCTGATAGTCCCGCCCCCGCTTGCCTGGCGTTTCGCTCGCGGTGGGCACGACGACGATCCTGGCTTTGGAGCCACCGGCCAAATCGACCATGTGCCGAAAGATCTCGGAGTCGGGGGTCTTCTTCTCGTTGCCTCCGATGGGGATCAAGAAACGTGGCATCAGTCAGGCTTTTCCTCTCGATAGTGGCACGGATCGCGGCGGCGGTGACCGCGCGGCCGCCAATGTACCACACGGGGCTGATAAGCTAGATTAAGCGAAATGCCGATCTTCGTGAGTCAACCCGGATCCGCTTCGAATCCGGTCCACGAGGGTGGGCCGAGGCTCGCGGGCGTCAACGGCCGAGAGATCACCGTACGGCGAGACCGGACCCTCAGGGGCAACACGGTGGATCGTTCGGTGTGGACTGGTAGGACCCTGTGATCAAGATTCTCGAGCACAGGGCTCTCAGGGGTCCGAATCGCTACAGCCGATACCCGACCATCTTCATGCTCCTCGATATCGGTGACTTCGAAGAGCGCCCGTCGGACAAGATCCCCGGTTTCCCCGACCGTCTGGTGGATCTGCTTCCTTCCTTGCACCGGCATCAATGCTCGGTGGGCGTGCCCGGTGGATTCATCCAAAGGCTCCACCGCGGTACGTGGGCGGGCCACATCGTAGAGCACGTCGCTCTGGAGCTGCAGTGTCTGGCCGGGATGGAAGTCGGGTTCGGCAAGACGCTCGGCGTCCCTCAACACGGCGTCTACAAGGTGGTGTACCGTTACCGAGTCGAATCGGTAGGACTCCTGGCTGGCCGGGAAGCAGTGGCCCTCGTAGAGGCCACAGCGAACGAGTGCTCGTTCGACGTCGACGCAGTCGTCGCTCGGCTCAAGGAGCTTCGAGAGAACGACATGCTCGGGCCCTCGACTCTGAGCATCTACGAGGAAGCGACACGCCGTGGGATCCCGGCTCGGCGACTGAACGCAGCCAGTCTTGTTCAGCTCGGCTACGGAGCCAGGCAGCGCCGCGTTCAGGCGACGATGACCGATCGCACCAGCGCACTCGGCGTGGAGATCGCCGACGAGAAGTTCAGGACCAAGACGATGCTCGAACAAGCGGGGATCCCGACCGCCGAGGGTTCCTTGACCGAGTCACTCGAGGAGGCCGCGCGCGCCGCAGAAGAGATCACGTACCCCGTCGCCGTGAAGCCAGAGATCGGCAACCATGGCCGGGGAATCACGGCGTGCGTCTCCGACGCGACCGAGCTAGCGGCCGCTTTCGCGTCCGCGCATCGGCACTGCTCGTACGTGATCGTGGAGAAGAGCCTGACCGGACTCGACTTTCGGGTGCTCGTGCTCAACGGGAAGTTCGTCGCGGCAGCGCTTCGAGAGCCCGCGCACGTCGTCGGCGATGGCGCCTCCTCGATCCGGCAGTTGATCGACGTTGTCAATGCAGATCCGCGTCGGGGCATCGGGCACGAACGGGCGCTCACCGCGATCATCGCCGATGACATGACCGAGCGGCTGCTGAAGACGCGAGGCTACGAGATGGACGACGTGCTCCCCACCGGGGAAAAGCTATATCTCAAGTCCACGGCCAACATCAGTACCGGGGGTAGCGCGCGCGACGTCACCGATGAGGTGCACCCCGATGTCCGGATGATGTGCGAGCGTGTGGCCCGTCTCGTCGGACTGGATTGCATCGGCATCGACATCGTGGCGCCGAGTCTGGAGGAGCCGCTTCGCTCCGAAACCGCGGGTGTCGTCGAGGTGAACGCCGCGCCAGGATTCCGAATGCACCTGGACCCGACCGAAGGGAAGGCGCGTAACGTCGCCAAACCCTTCGTGGAAATGCTGTTTCCCCCTGAGGACAGTTTCGACGTACCCATCGTCGCCGTCACGGGAACGAACGGAAAGACGACGACTGCCAAGCTCATCGCTCATGCGCTCAAGTATGGCGGCAACGTCGTGGGCCTCGCCGGGACGACCGGTGTTGCGATCGACGGCGTCCATATGATCTCCGGAGACTTTAGCGGTCCGGATGGCGCCAACATGGTGTTGAGCGAGCCCACCATCGATCATGCGGTGCTCGAGGTCGCTCGCGGCGGCATCATTCGGCGGGGGCTGGGGTTCGCCGACTGCCATGTGGGAATCCTCCTGAACGTCGACGCAGATCACATTGGTACCGACGGCGTGGAGGACCTGGAAGAGCTCTCTCTCGTCAAGTCGGCGGTGCTCGAGGTCGTGCGAGACACCGGGGTCGCCGTCCTCAACGCCGATGACCAGACCGTGGTCGGTCTCAAGGACAGAGCTCGCGGACAAGTGGTGTACTTCTCGATGCGAGAGGAGAACCCAGTCGTCCGTGAACACCTCGTTGGCGGAGGGGTCGCGGTCGTGGTCCAGGGTGGGGATGTGGTGATCTTATCGCCGGAACCGCCGGTCCACGTGCTTCCCGTGGCCGATGCCCCGATTACCATGCGAGGGGTTGCGACCTTCAACACGGCAAACGTCCTGGCGGCCGTGGCGGCTCTGCGCGGCTTGGGCGTTCCCGTCGACCAGATCCGAACCGGCATCAGCACGTTCCACCCCAGCCCGACCCAGAATCCGGGTCGCATGAACATCATCGACTTCGTGACCTTCAAGGTTCTCCTCGACTACGCGCACAACGCGCCTGCGGTCAAGGCGCTGGGGATGGCGCTGCCACTGCTCACGAAGGGACGCAAGATCGTCGTGGCGCACGGAACGGGGACCCGACTGGATGCCGATATCAAGGAGCTCGGAGCCGTCTTGGCGTCGGTCTACGACCACATCATCGTGGCGGACGTCGACCCGCGCGACCGCGTCGCCGGTGAGACCTCCGATCTCGTGCGGCACGGTGCGATCGACAGCGGTTTCCCTGCCGACCGGGTAGAGACCGTCCTGGATCCGCTCGAAGCCATCGACCAAGCGTTCGCGCTCGTCCAGCCGGGCGACCTTATTGTCGTTCAGGTGGATCAAGTGGAACCGATGCTCAATCGGGTGATGATGCACTTCGAACGGCTGGTAGGTTCGGGGGGAACCGCCACGACCTCATAAAGCCCCGTCTAGCGGCGTTCGCAAGTGGACGTGTTGCCACCCCCCCTCCCCATGTTCAGCTTCCAACCGGTGTGGAGTTTCTGGGCTGACGCCCTAACTCAGGCGGTTCTGCGATGGCTCCAGGGTTCGACGGCCTCAAAGCGGCGCTGGCTGACCGCT
>JAJCZV010000177.1 GCA_029262175.1 Gemmatimonadota bacterium | reverse complement strand
CCTCCGTTTCGAGGATGAAGTCCTGCTTTCGCCAGGCTCCGTTCTTCCCGGTACCCGATTGCTCCTCGAGTATCTCTATGACGCTGCCAGTGATTTTCAACGACAAATTCGGCTCCCTGCTGTGGGTCAGTTTCTCACGCGATGATAAAAATAGTCGCCCACGCGCATACAGACGACCTCAGCGGTCGGCCCGCGGGTCGACTCGGGTCGACGCGCCGCTCCTGCTTGCTCAAGAGTTGTTATAGCATTATAGATCAATCATGAAACAGCCAGTCCTGTTGCGCGATGGCCGTGATCTGCCGCTCGTTCTCGATCCGGACGATCCGATCCCCCTCTACCATCAGATCGTTCAGGCGATCCGGTGGCGGATCGGCACAGGGGATCTTCTCCCCGGTCATCGCCTGCCACCCGTGCGGACCGCAGCGAAAGACTGGGGCGTCAACTTCCACACGGTGCGTCACGCCTACCGGACACTGGTCGAAGCCGGGATGCTCGAGTCACGTCGTGGGGCGGGGACAATCGTCCTTGGCGGTGACGACGATACCGCTCGGGCGCTTTCGGCGGCGCCCTACGACTTCGAGGGGTGGCTCGACGGGGTTCTGGCCGAGGCTCGAGGCTTTTTCGACCTGACGAGGGACGGACTCGTCTCACGCATCGCTGAGCGCCGACCACCCGACACGCGGGCCACGCTGGTCGAGTGCAATGATAGCCAGAGCCGCGATCTGGCCCGTCAAATCTCGGCTCGTTGGGGCGTACCGATCGCTCCGTGGTCGCTCGGCCGCATGGACTCGCCGCCGCCGGGCCTTCTGATCGGCACTCGGTTCCACGCCCCGGAAATGCGGCGGCGTTGGCCCGACCGGCAGACCGACATGAGATTCGTCAGCCTTCGACTCGATCCTAGGCTCGTGGAGTCGATTCCCCGTCGGATGCGAGATGTCGCAGCCGTCCGAATCAAGCTCTGTGAACTCGACGGCGTCACGGGTCGAGAGATGGCTGCCGACCTGGCCGAGCGGTTGCCTTTCCCGGGGCCGATCGACATCGCGACGACCCCCCCGCGTGAGGCGTTCGCGACGCTCGGGCCAGACGAACTGCTACTGGTAGCCCCGCGTCAGTGGGACATGCTTCCACCGGACGTCCGTCGAGATCCCCGGGTCATCAACGTCCGGTATGTCGTCGAACCCACCGAACTCGAGGCCCTTGGAGACCTACTGTGAACCCAGCCCGTCGCCTACCGGTCCCCCCTGTCTGGATTGTGGCGATTCTCGTCATCGCCGCGACCGGAGTGGCCGCTCGTGCTTCCCGGCCGGCGGGTGGCGCGAGCCCTAACGGCCCCACCCTGGTTTGGGTCGACTCCCTGGTCCGCGCTGAGGCGCTCGATCGCGGAGTGCCCGGCGTCGCTGTCGCCATCGTTTCGGGGGGTCATGTCCTCCTGCAGCGCGGCTACGGCGTCGCGGATCTCGAAACGGGCCGTGCGGTGAACGCGGCAACGCCCTTCAACATCGCGTCGCTCACCAAGCCGTTCACGTCCGCTGCCGCGGCGTTAGTGGCCAACGAGGGGCTCGTGGACCTGCAGGGCACGATCGGCGCGTACCTGCCGGGGCTGCCGACTCGGTACTCCGACATCACGGTGCGACAGTTGCTCACGCATACGTCGGGCGTAGACCGCGACCTTCGGGGAGACAATCTCGACGATCCGTCGGCGGAGGAGTATCGATCGCGGGTGGACACGGCGAGCATACATGCGTCACCCGGCGAGCGCTGGGAGTACAGCAACACGGGGTACACGATCCTCGGATGGGTCCTTGCGGCCGCCACCCAGCGCTCTCTCGCCGAGGTTTTCAAGGAGCGGATTTTCGACCCGCTCGGGATGCGCCAGGCCCGGTACCGTGTGTCGTTCGCCGACGACCCCGAACGAGCCCGCCCCTACGACGCCGGGGGAGCGACCGCGCACCAGGCCCCATACGTCACGGGTGGATTAGGATCGGGCGGGCTTTCGATGTCGATCGCCGATCTCGCCAGGTTCGCGGTGGCCCTTCAGACAGACGAGCTGCTCACCCCTGCCCAGAAAGCCCGCGCCTGGGAGCCAACCGTCCTCTCCGACGGGACGACGGTCTCCTTTGACATGATGGCCTCGGACGCGAGCTACGGCTTGGGGTGGTTCCTCACGCGTTACGAAGAACGCCGGTTGATGACGCATGGAGGTGGGATCTCCGGCTACTCGAGCAACCTCTACCACTTCGTCGACGAAGGGTTGACGATCGTGGTGCTGGCGAATGTGAAGGGACGCGACGATGGCGCGGCGCCCGTCGACCCCTTGGCCCGAGCCATCGCTTCCACGTGCTTTGCGCGAAGCGCCTGCGAACCGAGCGCCAACGCGGACCTCTCGACCACGAGCCTCGAGCTGGATGCCGCGAACCGCGCGTTCTCCGAGGCGTACGTGGCCGGCGACACCGAGCGGCTACGCAGGGCCTACACTGACGGCGCACTCGTACTCCCGCCTCGAGGGCAGGTCGTCGTGGGCGCCCACGGAAGCGGCGACTACTTCGCTCCCGGCAATCGAACGGGGCACCTGGCCCACGTCCTCTATCCCGAGTGGCGAACGATCGACGGCGGGACTGCGCACGAGATGGGGACTTGGTACGACGTGTGGCTGAGAGCCGGAGACACGATCACAAGTAGCGGTCGTTATCTGCTGGGCTGGCAACGAGAGGCGAGCACATGGCGGATCTCCGCCGATGCCTGGCAGGCGTCCGGCCGCTGACGGAGGACGACTCGTGCAGCCGTCCTGGACGCGCCAACGGGTGGCGGACCGCTGAGGGTCAGTTCCTCACGCGGTCGTAGAAATAGTCGCCCACCCACATTCGGACGACCTCGCCGTTGTCTTGGACGAAGCGGACGGTCTCGCCGACCGGGCCACCTCCCGTAGGAGCGGTGTACCGAAACGTTCCGTCACCCAGCGGCTCGAGTTCGAGCGGGTTGTCGACATTGGAACCGGTTGGCGTGATGAGAACGAGCTGCTCGTCGAGCAGTACGATCTGCTGTCGTCCTCCGCCGAAACTGGTGTAGATGCCAGCGAACCTCTCCCAGGCCGGGTTCCACGCCATCACCACCGGCTCGGTCGCAGTTGCTTTCGCTACTGCTTCTCCGACCGTCGTGTAGAGTTGTCGCGCGATCTGCCCCGGGTTCGAGTCGTTCGTGTTGGTGAGTGCGATCACCGCGACCTTCTCGTCGAGCTGTATCTGCGTTTGGGTCGTATAGCCGGGGTATCCGCCGCCGTGCCCGATGAAGATCTTGTCATCTACACGGCTGATGCCAAACCCG
>JAJCZV010000176.1 GCA_029262175.1 Gemmatimonadota bacterium | reverse complement strand
GCCCAAACCGGCCTTTCAGTTCGGGCAAAGCAAGCGCGGTGGCGAGTCCTACGGGCAGGCTTGGTTTGCCCGCCCCACGCCGGGCTCGATCGGCGAAATCAGCTATCACGTGAGCGAGGAGCTGGCTGCGGAACTACAGGCAGACTTCGAACCGCTGGAGCCGGCCGAGGGCGCACCTGGCCCGATGGGACCTGGCGGTCCTCCCCCAGGGCCGCAGATCGAGATCGCCATCGCAGACGCGAACGGTGAGGTGGTCCGCACGTTGAAGGGGCCCGCGACCGCTGGGCTTCAAAAGGTCACTTGGGACTTGAGGCTGGAACGGCCCGCACCGCCGGAGCCCTCGCCGTCCGAACGCGTCGAGGCCGCGCGCAACGCGGAGCGGGCCACCGTCGTGATCGATTCTCTCGTCGGGGCTGGATGGGCGGAGCCCATGGTCCGACGGTTGGCGGGACTGTTTACGGGCGACACGAACCCGAGCGCCATGTTCGCCGCGATGCTGGGCGGCGGACCGCCGGGCGAGCCGGAGACGTTTCGCGAGCGTCCGGGCGAATCCATGGGTGGCGGAGCGGCGGCGTTCGGCGGTTTCGGCGAGATCCGCGAGGTGGCCGATCTGATCACGGGTCAGGGGATGGCGGCCTTGATGCGGATGTTCAGCTCGGCCGGATCGGGGCTCCCGCCGCTCGCCGAGCCGGGGACCTACACCCTGACACTCACCGCTGGGGACGTTTCGCTGTCGCAATCTCTCACCGTTGAACGGGTGGGATCGTTCGACGGACAGAACTCACCGTTCGAGTCGGGAGAAATGCCATAAGCGCGCCCGGACGCCTGCTATGTGTCCAAGACGCGTTTCGTAGGCAGTACATCGATGACCTCACACGGAGCTACAAAATGTCCCGTTGCGTCACGACCCTCCTCGCCGCCGTCCTCTTCGCGGCCCTCATGCCCACCACCGGCGTGGCCCAAGACGGTCAAGCGATTTCAACCGCTCTCGGCGAGCTCGAATGGAGACACATTGGGCCTGTCAACATGGGCGGGCGCGTGTCGGCCATCGTCGGGATCCCCGGCGATCCGAGGACGTTTTGGGTCGGCGGCGCCGATGGCGGCGTCTGGAAGACCACGAACGGTGGGACCACGTTCAAGGGTCAGTGGCAGGACGAAGAGGCCTATTCGGTCGGGGCGCTCGCGGTAGCCCCTTCGGATGCCAACGTCGTTTGGTTGGGCTCTGGCGAGGGAGATCCACGCAACTCCGTCTCCTATGGTCTCGGGGTTTGGCGGTCTACCGATGGCGGCGGGACGTGGACCAACGTCGGTCTTCGCGACACCGAACGGATCAAGCGGATCGTAGTTGACCCGAGAGATCCGAACGTTGCTCTTGTTTGTGCGCTCGGACATTCGTGGGGCCCGAACGAAGAGCGTGGCGTGTTCAAGACGGTCGACGGGGGCGCGTCCTGGACCAAGGTCCTTTACCTCGATCAGGACACCGGCTGCTCGGATCTCGACATCGATCTGTCGAATCCGCGCAACGTCTACGCAGGGATGTGGACGTTCCGGCGTCGACCTTGGCGGTTCGATGATGGAGGCAAAGAGACGGCGCTCTACGTCTCCCGCGACGCCGGCGATACGTGGAAGAAGATCACGACGACGCCCGATGAACCCATGGCGCGGATCGGGCTGAGCGTAGCGCAGTCGCGTCCCAATATCGTCTATCTGATCACTGAATACCCCACGGCGGGAACGCTCTTCCGTTCCGAAGATCACGGCGAGACGTGGGAGATGGTCAACGACGACAAGGGTCAGATCAACTTCCGCCCGTTCTACTATTCCGACGTGTTCGTGGATCCGAGCGATCACAACACGCTCTTTACGCTGTCGGGTGGCATGTCCAAGTCCACCGATGGCGGTCGGACGTTCGAAAGAGTCGCCCGGGACGTGCACGGCGATCATCAGTCGTTTTGGATCGATCCGGAGGATGGCGAACACGTGCTCTCCGGGAGCGATGGCGGAATGCAGGTGAGTTACGATGGCGGCGCCAACTTCCACATCTTCCGCAACTTCAGTTTGGCACAGTATTACCATGTGTTCACCGATGACCGTGATCCGTACTACGTGTGTGGCGGGCTCCAAGACAACGGGAACTGGTGTGGCCCGTCCCGCATGAACGAGCCGCGCGGGATCGCGCCGGGCGAGTGGTATACCGTGAGCGGCGGAGACGGATTCTATACCGTTCCTGTCCCCGGGCAGCCGAATCTGGTTTACTCCAACGCACAGGGTGGGTACTTCCGCATCACGGATACGAACTCCGGGCAAACGAGATCGATCGAGCCTCACCCCTGGATGGTCGGCTCGCAGGGGCAGTCGATGGCTCAAGCCCGCTACCGGTTCAACTGGGACGCCCCCATCTACATCTCTCCGCACGATCCGGGCACGGTTTACTGGGGGGGCAACGTCCTCTTTCGAAGCCGAGACTACGGGCACAGCTGGGATGTGATCAGCCCCGATCTCACGACGAACGATCCGGAGAAGCAACAGGATTCGGGCGGCGAGATTTACAACGACAACACTGCGGCCGAGTTCCACACGACCATTCTCACGATCGCGGAGTCCGAGATAGAGCCCGGGGTCGTGTGGGTGGGCACCGATGACGGAAATATCCAAGTCACACGGGACGACGGTGCGACCTGGACCAACGTTCGTGATCGCGTCCCTGGGCTGCCCGCCGAGACCTGGATCGGGAACATCGAGGCGTCGCCGATGGAGGCCGGAACCGCGCTGGTCGCCGTGGACAACCACCGTCTGGATGACTTCACGCCGCATCTGTACGAGACGACCGACTACGGTCAGACGTGGCGCGACCTTTCCGCCGGCCTCCCGCAGGATGACTAC
>JAJCZV010000175.1 GCA_029262175.1 Gemmatimonadota bacterium | reverse complement strand
GTTCGAGGCATCGAGGTGGTCGATGCCATCTACTCGGGTTACGGTGAAGCGTCAGGTGGCGGCGTCCGTCGCGGGGACCAGAGCGAGATCGTCCGAAACGGCAACCTGTATCTGGATCGAGAGTATCCACTCCTCGACCGCATCGAGCGGGCGAGGAGAAACCCCTAGCCGCAGATTGGGTCGACCCATGAAGAGAATCTTTTCGTCGGTGCTCGTTCTTGCAGGATTCCTGACCTCGGTAGGTGGGGTTCAAGCGCAGCTGCGCGAAGTAAACGTGCTCACCCTCGAAGCGGCGAAGGCGATGGCGGATGCCGCCGAGGCCGAAGCGGATGCAAACGGGTGGAGCGTCGTCATCGCGATTGTCGACGACGCCGGCGACTTGGTTCTTCTTCGCCGGGCAGATGCGGTCCAGCGAGGTAGCATCGAGATCGCGATCGCAAAGGCGCGAACCGCCGCCCGTTTGCGTCGCGATACGAAGTCCCTGGCCGATGCGGTCGCGGCTGGCCGGACCGAAATTCTTTCTGCTGGCCTCATGGCGCTCGAGGGCGGTGTGGCGATTACGCTGGATGGCCAAGCGCTGGGAGGCATCGGGGCGAGCGGCGTCCAGTCTTCGCAGGACGCTCAAATCGCGCGCGCGGGTGTCGCCGCGCTGAGGCCGTAGCCATGGAGCTGATCCACACCGACCAAGCGCCGCCGCCGGCCGGTCACTACTCGCAGGCCGTCGTGCATGCGGGGCTCGCGTATGTCTCTGGTCAACTGCCCATCGAGACGAACGGAAACGTGCTGGGTGGAACGCCCGTCGAGGAGCAAACGCGCGCCGTCCTCGCAAACATCGATGCCATCCTGCGGGCGGCGGGCAGCGGACTCGGAAGCGTGCTTCAGATGACCATCTATGTCAGCGACATGGATCATTGGTCCGCCATGAATCGAGCCTACATCGAAGTGATGGGTGAGCACCGACCTGCTCGCGCGGTGGTGCCGGTCAAGGACCTACACCACGGTGTCGCTCTCGAGGTGCAGGCGATCGCTGCGGTGTGACCGGCCTGACGGCGGCTAGGCCCGCTTCTGTAGCTGCAACAGGTCGGTGATGCCCGAGCCCGCGAGCGCCAGCAGCTCGTCCAACTGGGCGCGATCGAACGGAGCGCCTTCGGCGGTGCCTTGGACTTCCACGAACCGTCCGTCTTCCAGGCTCACCACGTTGAAGTCGACGTCCGCCGCCGAGTCCTCGACATACTCGAGATCGAGCCGAGGCTCGCCGTCCACGATGCCTACGCTGATCGCGGATACCCACTGTGCGAGCGGGCTGCGCTCGAGCAGTCCGTCGGCCACGAGTTTCTGGAAGGCCGCTTCGAGCGCGACACAGGCGCCGGTGATGGACGCGGTGCGGGTCCCCCCGTCGGCCACGAGCACGTCGCAATCCACGGTGACCGTGCGCTCGCCCAGCGCCTTTAGGTCGACCGCGGCTCTGAGCGATCGCCCGATCAGCCGCTGGATCTCCTGGGTCCGACCCCCGGCTCCGCGCCGTTCTCGTCGAGTCCGAGTGTTCGTCGCGCGGGGAAGCATCGCGTACTCGCCCGTCACCCACCCGCCGCGACCCTCCCGCCAGGGCGGCACACCCTCTTCGACCGAGGCCGTGCATAAAACGCGGGTCATCCCCATCGTAATCGTGCACGACCCCTCCGCGAACGGGGCGCTCCCCAATTCGAGCGTGGTCGGTCGGAGTGCGTCGTGCGCGCGTCCGTGTGGGCGAGCCGGCATGCGAGAACCTCGGGCTTGGAGAAACTGGATGGGAACTGTTGGACCGCACGTTATCGTCGCCGTGGACGCGCCGCGAAGTCCTACGTCACCTGCCGAAGACTGATATGCCCTCCTTCGTTTCGATCGTCGAGTGGATGCTGACGATCAGCGTGTTCATCTCCGTCTTCGCGAACTATCTGATCATCAACAAACTCTGGAAGCGGAAACACCTTAGAGACGTGGCCGAAAGCGTATCGATCTCAGCCGCTCTTTTGGGGATCGCCACTGCGGCCCCGCTCCTCGCCTACTTCGTCATGAAGGGCGAGACGGAACTCGTCGTAAAGAACTCCGTCGGGATCCTCACCGGCGTGCTCTTTATTCTCATCGGTACGGGTATTTGGGTGCGGTCCAACCGCGGCGTGCCGATCGGCCGGCTCATGCTTCGAGCCCTTCGACTCGAGCGCGAAGAGTCTTCGTACCTCATCAAGTCGATGACGCGGCCGAAAGGGGCCGAACACATCATCCACATCCTCGAATTGATCGCGAAGCTCGACAATGAAGTTCACGAGACCGAGATGAACCTGCTCAACGAGTTCGCGGACCGCTGGCATATCGACCGCTCGAAACTGAAGGTGGGGCAGGTTGATCACGACGGCGTCGAACTCGAAGTACGGGACGCCGTACGCGGATATCTCGAGCTCAGTCCACCGCATGAGCAAGCGGCCCAGCTCATGGACGTGTTGAACTTGTTCGTCCGAGCGGACGCCGACGTCTCGAACGAGGAGCGGATCGTTCTCGAAGAGCTGACCGGGCTCATCGAACATTACGTGGAAGAAGACACGCTGGAACGTCGGACGTACGAAGTGCTGATCGTCCCCCAAAGCCAAGAGCAATTCGAGGCTGCGGAAGCGATCCTCCCCGGTTGTGAGATCAAAGAGCGGCGGGGTGGCAACGTGATCTCGGTCGGAACGTTCTTTTCACACGACTACGCTGAAGCGGTGTGTCAGAAGTACATTTCGCTCGGGCTCTTTACCGCCCAAGTCGCCGGCTAGAAGAAGCGGGGGCCGTATGCGGCGGCGCTAGGCTGGTTTCTAGCCGCCCAGATCGATCCGTCGAACGACCATCGGCGACAGAAGTCCGCCCGTCGAACTCAGGTCCGCGACATCGTTCACGTAGAGATATCGACCGTCCGGGCTGACACCGATGTCGTTCGGATAGCTGAACGTCGCCTCGTTTGCGGCGCCGTCGTCGAGACCCTGCTCGCCGGTTCCGGCAAGGAGCTCCACCTCGCCGGACAGACTCACCTTGAAGATCTGATGCGCGCTCCTACCCACCACATAAAGCACGCCGTCGTGATAGATCAGGTGGCCGTTGTTGTTACCAGGGATCGTGGCGAGCTGCGAAGCCTCCCCGGCCGCCGTGATCCGAATCACATTTCCGTTTGAGAAATTCGCGACGTAAAACGTCCCTTCCTCGTCCATCGTGATCCCGTTCGGACATTGAAGCAGGGGAGTCTCGACGAAACGGGCCGAGGTGCCGTCGGGCTTTACGCGCTGCAGCGACCCGCTGCCGCAATTAGCCACGATGAGATCTCCCGCAGCATCGAGCACGAGACCGACCGGAGACTGGATTCCCTCGGACACCCATTGTTCATGCGATCCATCGGGCTGGACCTTGCTGATGTATCCGCCGGCGATGTTCGATTGGTAGAACACGCCGTCCGGCCCCATCTCGTTGCCCGATGCCCCCCGGAATCCCTCCGCGAAAACGCTGGCCTCACCATCGGGCGTGACGACGAAGATCTTGGTGCCTGGCTTCCCGCCTCCGCCCAGGTTCTGGCCGAAGTCCGCCACGTAGATCCGACCGTCCGCGCCAACGGAAATCCCGCCCGACCCGCCGTCCAAGGAAGGGGAGAGCGTCTCGACCATGACCGCCGCTTGGCCGGGATCAGCGCTGCCGGCGGGGTCTAGTCGAGTGAGGGTTGGCGTCGCAACGGAGATGCTGACCACAACCGCCGCACCTACGCCGAGGGTCGATCGGATGGGAGAACGTCGCACGAGATATTCGTTCATTGAATCGTCCCTTCTGGAAGAGTCCGTTTTGCGAGCCAGATATGCCGGCGCGCGTGCGCCAGGAGGATCGTATATGCGTTGTAGACGGGAAATTTCATCAGAACCAGGAACGGCGATCGCATCTTGGCGCGGTCCAGATCGACGTCGTAAGAACTACGCATCAACTCGATGAGTTCCCCGCGACAGGCCACGAAATCGGCTCGCACGGTTTCGCGATCGAGGTGTGGAGCGGGCTTCAGCTTGGCGGGCGTCTTCATGCGACGTTTGACGGGCGCATCGAGGGTCCTCGTAAACCAGTTGCCGACCAGACTTCCCTGAAACGGCCCGTCGGATCGCAGATCTCGATCGCGGGCGTTCTCCAGGGACGCCTCGATCGGTGCGAAATAGGGACGATCCGTAAGCGGGACGTGGGCCAATTGTTCCCCGATGCACCAGCGATCCGGCGCGGGTCGCCGGGAGAAGCGCTCGTCATCCAAACCGTCGAGCAGGGCCCAGCCTTCGTCGCGTTGCCGCTCCGCTTCGTCGATCATCTCGTCGAGCTGTTTGTTCAAGACAACTCCCTGGCCGATGTGCCGTCGACGCTCCATCCTCGGTGGACGGATTTCTGACCTGTGCGACTCTACCGAAGGACACACGATGCCGACCCTGATAGAAGCTCCCGCGATCATCGAGGCTGCCGGTACGAAGCCAAAACGGATCGAGGAGTACGTCGGCCGCGTCCGCTCCCAACATCAGAACGTCAGTGTGGCCCGGATGGTGTCACCCCAGGGCTGGGTCGAACCGGGTCAGCGTCCCGAGTTCGAAGAAATCACCGTTGTTCTAAAAGGTACGCTACACCTCGAATACGAAGGCGGGTCTCTGCAGGCGACGGCGGGGCAGGCGGTGATCACGCACCCTGGCGAGTGGATGCGCTACAGCACGCCCGAGCCGGGCGGCGCCGAATACGTGGCCATCTGCCTACCCGCATTCTCGATGGATACGGTCCACCGCGACGCCGACTAGCTTGCGTGGCTGGCGGTCAGGTTTGGCGCGGGCCGAACCGGGACCATAGGGCGACGATCACGGCGCCGGCCACCACTCCGACCGCGTTGCCCCCCAGATCTTCTACGTCAAACACGCGAACGCGGACAAGACTCTGCGCGAACTCGAAGCAAAACGACGTGCCGACGATCACGGCAACCATGACCCAAAGCCTCATGCCCCGCCGGCTCGCGACACAGAACGAAAGAAAGAGCAACATGCTGCCGATCGCGTGAAGCGTGATGTCGCTGAACCGAAGCGCCCCACCCCGTAGCGGAGCAGGCGCGAGATAGAAGTAGGCGTAGATCGTCAGCGCGACGGCAAACTGACCCCAGCGAAGCGCAAACCTTTCCCCCCGGATCACCGCCGTCCGAAGGCGAATCGGCCGGCGCCGCGGCGGCCCTGGCGTTTGATCGACATTATGCCGCTGGCTCGATGGCTCCCGGTTCGCTGGACAGAATCAGCGTTTCGCCCTCAGAACGGGCGACCACCGCAGCCGCCGTGAGGTCGCCGGTGACGTTGAGCGTCGTACGACACATATCGAGGATCCGGTCCACACCGAGGATAAGCGCGATTCCGGCCGCCGGGTCCACGCTCGCCGGCAGCGCCTGTTGCAGGACCACGATCAAAATGATGATCCCGGCCGAGGGGACGCCCGCCGCGCCGATCGAAGCGAGCGTAGCCGTCAGAACGATCCCGAACTGCGTGGCGAGCGTCAGATCGCCGACCAACACCTGCGCGATGAACATCGTCGCGACCGCCTGGTAGAGCGCGGTGCCGTCCATGTTGATCGTCGCGCCGAGCGGCAGCACGAAACTCGACACCTCGCGGCTGATGCCGATCTCCTCTTCGGCCGTCTCGATGGTGATCGGCAGCGTCGCATTCGAGCTGGAAGTAGAGAAGGCCACGAGCTGAACCGCTCGGATTCTCTTCAAGAACGCCAGCGGGTTTAGGCCCGCGAGGAACCGGAGCGCCGAGCCGTACGTGAGGCTCGCGTGGATCAGCAAGCCCAGCACGACGGTCAGACTGTAGATCAGCAGGCTTCCCAGGACATCCGCCCCGAACTCGGCGATCACGGCCCCGATCAGTGCGAAAACCGCGTAGGGCGCAAGCTTCATGATCCAGTGGATCATGACGGTCGCAGCGCCGTTCACACCCTCGAAGAAATTGAGTACGGGATCCCGCTTCGCGGATTCCAACACCGACAGCGCCGCGCCGAAAATGACCGAAAAGAAGAGGATCGGAAGCATCTCGAAGTTCGCGAGCGCGGCGATCGGGTTGCGCGGGATGATCCCGCGCAGCACCTCGACCAGACCGGGGGCCTCCTGAGCCATCGCCACCTGGCCCTGACTCTGTTCCAGATAGGTGCCGCGGAGACCGGCGAGTGCTTCCTCGCTCATTCCGGAGTCGCGGATGAGGACATTGGAGAGCACGAGCCCGATGACCACCGCGATCGCCGTGGTCGCCAAATAGTAGACCATGGTCTTGCCGCCGATGCGGCCGACCTTGGTAATGTCGCCGAGACTCGCGGTGCCCACGATGAGGCTCGCGACCACGAGCGGGATGACGACCATCGTGATGAGATCGATCCACGCGTCACCGAACTGCCGGATAGCCACGAGGAAATCGACCAGCCAACTCAGCTCGAGGAGGTTGGCTCCGAGGCCGACGAGGACGCCCAGTACAAGGGCGATCATGATCTTCGTGTGAAGTTGCATTAAGGGATCACTCGGCCGGGTTCGGGTTTGCGCTCAGGAGCGCGAACGATGACACGGTTGGGACAATCTGGCCCTCGGTCCTCACCCGAGCCAGCGCTTCGTCTGGTCACGCATCCGAACGGCCGGCAGCTTTCCTCGGCCCAGGGAGGGTGCCCGGTGCCCCAACGAGGAGTCGCAATGCACGATCGGAGAGAGTTCTTGAGTCTCGCGGGAGTCGGAGGTGGCGGCCTGTTGCTGGGCGCCTGTGCTCCATCGGACTCGATCGGGTTGGGTCCGGCGGGCGTGGGTGCAGGGGCGAGTCCGACGGCCGATGCTCTCCACGACATCTTCAAGACTATTGCGGCCGATGACACGCACTGCCACCCGCTGACGTTCGACGACGCGGAAACCACGACAGACGAGTTTGTCGAACGCCTGGCGTTGTCGGCCTTCCCGATGGATCGGTACTTCCCACGCGGCGTCTACCAGGAGTGGCGCAACGCCGATCCGGCCCGAAGAGCCGCGCTCGATGCGGAGCACGACGTCGCCAGGGCTCGAGCGGCCGTCCTCGACCAGGCAGAGGTTACGGTTTTCCTGCGATTCATGGTCAAGGAGATGGCCGCGTTCCTCGAGTGCGACCCGACCTTCGAAGCGGTGATCGAGGCGAGGAACGCGCGTGGGGCCGACTACGGGGGCTACCTCCGAGACCTGTTCGCCGATGCCAACATCGGAAACGCGATGCTGGACATGGGCTATCGCGAGGGAATGAACGCCGAACAGGTCGCTCGTTTCGAGACCGCGATCGCACCCACGACCGGCCGCCGGATCTTGAGGGTCGATACCATCCTGGGCGGGCTCCTCAGCGAGGACCTCACGATCGAGGAGATCGAGGCGGAGCTCATGCGTCAGATCGAGGAGGGCCTCGACGGCACCGGTAATCTCGGTCAGCCCTCCTACGGGATGAAGTCGTATCTGCTCCCCCGGATCGGGCTCATCAAGCCGCTCTTCGACCGTGCGGTCGCACGAAGAAACTGGGATGAGTTTCGGCGTCTCCGTGCCCGTGGAGAAGTCCCGGCCTCGGATACCCAGGATCGCGACATCCACTGGGACGTACAAACGGACACCCTGCGCTATCTCCACTCGCTGGCGCTGGAGGCGTGTCTCGAACGCGACATGCCGATGCAGTTTCACGCGGGCGACGGCGAGGCGCCGCGCGGCATCATGCGGAACCAGGATCCGTTTCTAATGGAGGAGATGGTCCGGTTCGAGCGAGATGGTGTAATGCGGATGCCTCAAGTCATACTGATCCACGCAGGCTACCCATTGATCGGCAGAGGTACGTGGCTCACGCATCTATATCCCAACTGCCACTTCGAACTGTCGCTGGCGACACCCCTGATCCACCATGGTCTGTTGCGGATGTACTTGGAAGTGCTGGAGGTCGTGCCGCTGTCGAAGATCCTGTTTGGAAGCGACGCGTATCATCTTCCGGAGTTCTATTGGTTGGCCGCGAAGTGGGGACGCCGGTTCCTGGCACAGGCGTTGGGGATCTACGTGGACGCCGGGATCCTTACGGAAGACGAGGCGGTCGACGCGGCGCGGATGATCTTGCATGAGAACAATCGGAGGCTCTATCACTTGGAGAACTGACATGAAACGTCGGACGACGTCGCTGGCGGTCTTGTTTGTCGCGGCGCTGGTGGGCTGCGCAGAACCCGGCTCGAGCGGTCCGGCGCCGGACACCGTCTTCATGGGCACATTCATCACGCTCGACTCGACCCTCCCCGAGGTAGAGGCGCTCGCCGTGCGCGGTGGCCGGATCGTCTTCGCGGGTTCGCGGTCCGAGGCATCGCGGCTCGCCGGGGAAATCACGCAGGTGGTCGAGATCCCGGGTGTGGCCGTGCCTGGCTTCAGCGATGCACACGTCCACCTGTCGAGCCTCGGCGCGCTCCTGGACGAAGGGCTGAACCTGCGCGGTCTGGACAAGGACGAGATTCTGGGCCTCGTCGCGGAGGCCACCGCATCTGCGCCCGCGGATGCGTGGATCCGTGGTGGGGGCTGGGACGAGGGCTTCTTCGCATCCGGCGACGCTCCTACGGCCTCGGACTTGGAGGGCGTGAGCTCGAATCACCCGGTGGTTCTGAGCCGGATCGACGGACACGCGAGTTGGGTGAACTCGCGCGTGCTCGAACTGGCCGGGATCACGCAGAGCACGATCGACCCGGACGGCGGGCGGATCGTGCGCGACGCTTCCAACCGTCCGACGGGTGTGCTGGTCGACAACGCGCAGAATCTGGTGAGTCGCGTGACGCCGGAAACGGATTCCGAGGAAGACCGAGAGCGCCGGATCCGATTGGCCCTCGACCAGTACGCGCGATGGGGTCTAACGAGTGTCCACGATGCCGGCGTCGGGCTCGAGACGATCGAGATCTATACGCGGCTACTCGAACGGGGCGAATTGCCGGTTCGCATCTACGCGATGGCGCAGGGCGAGCCCGCCGTGCGCCATTATCTGGATGCGGGCTCCGGGATCGACCTGGGCGATGGGCGGCTTACGGTCCGGAGTTTCAAGCTCATGTTGGACGGGGCACTGGGGTCGAGAGGGGCGCTCTTCGCGGATCCGTATTCGGACGCACCGGCTGAGGTCGGGCTCCGCCAGATCGGAGAAGCCGAATTCGACGCCCTGATCGCCGAGTCGCTGGAGCGAGGGTTTCAGGTGAACGCGCACGCGATCGGCGACCTCGGGGTCCGCTGGGGGCTCGATGCGTTCGAGCGCGCGGGCGTGAGCTCCGAGGACCGCTTCCGAATCGAACACGCCTCCACCATCGCGCCGCAGGACTTGCCACGCTTCGCGGCTCTGGGAGTGATCGCATCCATGCAGCCCGTGTTCGTGGGCGAGTATGGGCGTTGGGCCGAAGATCGGGTCGGGCCCGACCGCGTGCGGTGGGTGATGCCGATCCGCGACCTGCTCGCCACGGGCGCGGTCGTGGCGTCCGGCACCGACTTCACGGCCTCGGATTCGGGCGATCCGATCGCGACGCTCGACGCACTGGTCAGTCGTAGGGGAGCGGACGGTAACCCGCCCGAGGGTTGGTTTCCCGAGCAGGGTATCGACCTTGAAGCCGCCCTGCGTTCCATGTCCACGAGTCCCGCCTTTGCGGCCTTCAGGGAGGACGATCTCGGACAGTTGAACGAGGGGCGCTTCGCTGATTTCACCGTTCTCTCGGAAGATCCGCGGCTCCTGTCACCTGGAGATCTTCGCAATCTGACGGTGACCATGACGGTGGTGAACGGAGAAGCCACGTACCGCGGGGACGACCCGGAGGACCGCTAGCTTGCGCACGAATCACGATACGACACAAACGAGGGAATACAGATGAGCGAAAGAACCGAGACCGCGACACTGGCCGGCGGGTGCTTCTGGTGCTTGGAGGCCGTCTATCAGTTGCTTGAAGGTGTGACGAGCGTGAAGTCTGGATACGCGGGTGGACCCGGCGCGAACCCCACGTACGAGCAGGTGTGTTCGGGCACCACCGGTCACGCGGAGGTCGTGCAGGTGACCTATGACCCAAACGTCATCTCCTTTGAAGACTTGTTGGATGTCTTTTTCACCATCCATGACCCGACGACCCTCAATCGTCAGGGAGCCGACGTCGGAACGCAGTATCGATCGGCGATCTTTTACGAGGGTGAGGCGCAGCGAGGCGCGGCCGAACGAAAGATCGAACAGATCACGCGCGAAGGAATCTGGCCCGATACGATCGTGACCGAGGTCGCCCCGCTCGGGGATCTCTATCCCGCGGAGGTCTATCACGACGACTACTTTCTGCAGAACCCGAATCAGGGGTATTGCCAGGCGGTCGTGGCTCCGAAGGTCGCCAAGTTTCGAAAGCAGCACCTCGATCGGCTCAAGCGCCAACCGAGCGCGTGAACACACCGGCGCATGCCGCTCTCAGCCTGCTCTTGATCGGGCGGGCCGAGAGGGATGCGCTCCCTGTAGCGGTCGGGGCCTTGGCCCCGGACGCGCCCATGATCGTCTTCTACGCGTGGGAGCGTCTCGTGCGCGGCGTGCCCGAGTCGGTCATTTGGTCGGAGCGCTACTTCGATCCGGCGTGGCAGACCGTGTTCGACATTCCGCACTCCATCCCGATCTTGTTCTTCGGCATCGCCGCGATCTTCCTCGTGCGCCGTCGCGCCGGTGCGACCAAGCAGGGCTCCCGGTGGCGCGTCGCCGTTCTGTTTCTCGCCAGCATGCTCATCCACGCGTTCGCCGATCTTCCGCTGCACCGCGAGGATGCGCACCGACACTTCTTTCCGTTGAGCGACTGGAAGTTCATGAGTCCGGTCTCGTATTGGGACCCGAGTCATTTTGGCGGCTACGCCGTCATCGGCGAGATCATCTTCGTGTTCGCCGTGACCGTATACCTTTACCGACGTTATGAAGGCCGAGGCCGAAAGATCGTCGGTGCGCTCGGTCTGATCTATGCGACGTTTGGCCTATTCGTGATCTTCACTTGGTCGGGGATGACCGGGTAGGTCCTCGGAGGGAACGGAGTCGGTATGGACGCTAACGAGCGTCGCGCGCTCGGTGCGGCTCGCGCGGAGCGGTTCCCGCTCGGTGCCGCCGTCCGACTGGCTGATCTCGCCGTGGATCCCTATCCGATCCTAGCGGATTTGCGAACGAGCGAGCCCGTGAGCTGGGTACCGGAGACCGGGATGTGGTTTGTCACGCGTCGGGACGACGTACTCGACGTGCTCCGCGACCCCGAACGGTTTACGACCGACGCCCCCTCGACCATCCGCGACATGTTCGGTGCTCACATGATGACCACGGAAGGGCCGACGCAGATCCGTTATAAACGGAAGTGTCTGCCTCCGTTTCATGTGTCCCGGCTCGCGGCCGACTCGGTCCCCAGACTTCGAGCCGAAGCGGAGCGTCTGGTCGAGGCGATGGTGGCAACCGACGTGCGACGCGGCGAGCTGGGCGCAGCGGTGGCGCGACCGCTCGCGCTCCATTCGGTCATGTCGGTCTTGGGTCTTCCCCTCGGGGAGATGGCGCGCGTGAACGAATGGTACGCCGCGTTCGCAAGCGCCCTCGCAAACTTCAGAGGCGACCCCGCGATCCGAGCTGCCGGAAAGAGCGCTGCCGAAGCGTTCGCCCATGCGCTCGACCCCATTCTGCAGGCTCTCGAAAGAGAGCCCGACGGAACGCTGTTGGCCGATTTGGTGTGCGACCACGCCGACCCGCTCACGCGCGAAGAGATCTATTCGAACGCGCTCATCATCCTGTTCGGGGGGATCGAGACGACCGAGTCGATGATCGCAAACGCCGTGTGGGCGTTGCTCTCGCATCCCCAGCAGTTCGAGCGCGTGCGCGCGAGCGACGGGGCGCTGGACCTGGCGATCGAGGAGACGCTGCGCTGGGATGCGGCGGTGCAGTCGGCCACCCGACATGCCACTCGCGATGTCGAGCTGCGCGGCGTCGCCATCTCGGAAGGCGAAGCGGTCCAGTGTATGCTGGGCGCCGCGAATCGAGATCCGCTCCACTTCACAGATCCCGATCGTTTCGACGTCGCCAGAAAAAACGCGGCAGACCACCTAGCCTTCGCCGTCGGTCGACATTTCTGTCTGGGAGCTTCGCTCGCCCGACTGGAAACGCGCGCGGTACTCGACGCGCTGCACGCTCGGTGTCCTGGTTTTCGGCTCGACCCCGAGCGGTTCAGTCCACCGTATGGATACGAGTTCCGAAAACCGGAGGTGCTCTGGGTGCTCTGGGGTGAGGTCTGATGGACCCATCGGTCACGCGTCTGATTGCTCGCTGGCAGGACGG
>JAJCZV010000174.1 GCA_029262175.1 Gemmatimonadota bacterium | reverse complement strand
GAATCCGAAAAACTCACGAGACGACCCCGCCTCGACGGGTCAAACGCGGAGAACCACCATGAACACCTCACGGATCACCACGCTTCTTGCGATCGGATTCGCGCTCCTCGCCCCGGTCGCCTGCACCGAAGGCGGCACGACCGGACCCGTCGCCCCGCCGCCACCACCAACACCGGCCCCCGACCTGGTCCACGCGGTCACCATCGCGATTACCGGGCTGGAGATCACGGGGAGCTGCGACCACGACAACATTTTCGAGAGCTCCAGTGACGGCGAGTTCTCGTTTTCGTTCTTCATCACGCCCAGCGGCTCGACTCCGGAAGTCATGTTTGTTACCGAGTTTCAGCCGTACGGCGAAACCGTGCATGACGTCGGCGGGGTCAGGACGTTCAACCGCAACGTCTCCCGGGGTGAAGATTTCTTCGTCCAGTTCACGGCGACCGAATTCGACGGCATCCTCGGAGCCGATCCCCAACTGCGGAACAGGGTCCAGACCGTCAATCATCTTTTTCAAGGCGGCGCCTGGGGGCCGGAGAGCAACTCGATCGTCCTGGACGGCAGCAAGGAGCGATGCGGCGTGACCCTCTACTACTCGGTCACTTCGGTGGCCGCGGGCTAGTCGCAGCCAAGGCCACGCAGCCTCGGTTCGGAACGCGTCGATCGGCGATCTGGCTAGCCGACTGCCGAATTGATCTAGGGGCGCCCTTCAGAAATGGGAGGGCGCCCTTCGAGAGTGGAGGGGGCGCCCTTCTTTGGCTTGGGGTCTCTCCTTTGGCTGGGGTCCATGGCTGGAGGTCCATGGCTGGCGGCCCCTCCTTCGGTCGCCCGTCCGTCTCCTCGCGTCATCGACCCGGAGAAGAATCGTCCAGTGCGACGCCCAACCAAGCTCGCGCCGTGCGCCAGTCCAGCCTGACCGTCGGAACGGACACCCCCAGCGCTTCCGCGATCTCCTTATCTTTCAGCCCGACGAAGAACCGGTACTCGACCACACGCGCCTGACGCGGCGCCACCGCCTCGAGTCTGGTCAGGGCCTCGTCGAGTTCGAGCAGCTCTCCGGGTCCGCTCGTTCGCGGGCCCGACGCTTCGTCGAACGTCGCGAGCGGCGCTCCCCCGCCCCGCTTCGCCGCGTTCCGCGCCTTGGCGTAGTCGACCAGGATCCGGCGCATGGCCCGCGCGGCGATCGCGAAGAAGTGCGCTCGGTTCTGCCAGTTCGCGCGGGTCTGGTCGACGAGCTTGAGGTACGCCTCATGCGCGAGCGCGGTCGCGTTGAGCGTGTGGTCGGGCCGTTCGCCGCGCAGCCGGGCTTGG
Source organism: Gemmatimonadota bacterium (assembly GCA_029262175.1). Taxonomy (GTDB): domain Bacteria; phylum Gemmatimonadota; class Gemmatimonadetes; order Palauibacterales; family Palauibacteraceae; genus Palauibacter. Next base: position 13,118 of record JAJCZV010000174.1, on the reverse strand, counting down.
GCGAGTGCGCGGAGCTCATCGTAGACGAGAGGAAAGAGCTCATCGACGACGCGTTCGGGACCGTCGCGCAGTCGACCCAGCAGTTGCGTCACGTCTCCGGGCGGAGGGTCGTCCGAACTCATGGCATTCATGGCGCCGACCCCTCCGCCGCGCGACGGTACTCTCGTGCCCGCGCCTCGTCTCCGATCCGCTCGTAATGAGTCGCCAGCAACTCGGCGGCGGTGCGCACGGCGCCATCGGACGGATCGAGCGCGGCCCGGTAGGACTCATAGCTCTGCGTAAGAAGCGGCTCGGCTTCGTCCGCCCGACTGAGCTCGCTCAGCGCGCGACCGAGATGTCCACGGGCCGCGGCGATGTCGATGCTGGCCGCGTCCAACTTCGCCTCGCGGATGCGAAGTGCGTCTCGTAGAAGCGGCTCGGCCGACGCCGGATCTCCCCGACCCAGCCACAGCCGCCCCATCGACTCGAGCGATTTGGCGTACTCCGGGTGATCATCGTCGAGGAGTTCCCGCCGCATCTCCAGGGCCGCGACCAACAGGGGCTCCGCGTCGGAGAAGAGCTGACGCTGCAGGTAGTATGTGCCGAGAAGATCGAGACTGAACGCGATCTGCGGGTGCGGTCGTTCGAGCGCCGTTTCCCGGATCTCGAGCGCGCGGCGGAACGCATCTTCCGCCACATCCTCTCGTGCGATGCGCGAGTTGGCGAGCCCGATCCCGCTCAGCGGGTAGGCGAGCGTCGGATGCATGGAACCCAACTCCTCTTCGAACAGCTCCAAGCTTTCGGTATAGGAGGCGGCCGCCTCCTCGTATCGGCCGATTCGAACCAGCACCGCACCAAAATTGTTCAACTCGCCGGCGAGCTCGAATCGTTTGTCGGGCTGACCCCGCCTCGCCTCGATCACTGCCCGCAGCATCGGCTCGGCCTCCGCCGGGCGTCCCGTCCGAATCAACAACACGCCCAGATTGTTTCGAACGTTGAGCACGCTTGGGTGCTCGTCGCTCAGAAGCCGCTCTCGGGTCTCGAGGGCCTGACGATACAGCGGCTCGGCGAGGTCGTAGTGACCCGCGTTCTCGTGCGCGGTGGCCAGGTTGTTGAGGGCGATGGAGTAGTCGAGATGGTCTTCGCCCAGGGTCCCGCTCCGGATCTCGCGCACTTCTTCGAGCATCGCGATGGCCGAGTCGCGCGCCCCCCTATCGTCGAGCACGCCCGAGAGGTTGTTGAGCACGACGGCCAACCCCTCGTTCGGTTCGTCGGATAACGCGCGACGGATATCGAGAGATCGGACGTATAGCGTCTCCGCCGCGGCGGCGTCGCCCGCATCGCGGGTGGCGAGCCCGAGGTTCGACAGACTCTCGGCGACGTCCGGATGGCGCTCGCCATGGAGTTGGCGTCGACCCTCGAGCGCCAGCCCCTGGAGGACGACAGCGGAGTCGAAATTGCCTCGCTCCCGCTCGAGCGTGCCAAGGTGGACGAGGCTCTTCAAATAGTCTGCGTGGTTTTGTCCGAAACTTTCGATCCGGAGATCCCGCGAGGCGAGAAAAAACACCTCCGCGCTGTCGTACTCCCCCAGCGTCTGATACACGCGACCGATCGCGTCCATGACCTGAGCCCGGACCGCCGGTTGGGCGCCCAGTTCGCTCTGGATGCGCGCACCCCCTCGCGACAGGATTTCGCCGGCCGTCAGCTCCACGCCCTGTGCTTCGTTGGGGTCGGACGCCTCGAACACATCGACGAGAAACTCCGAGACCTGCTCCGCCTTGGCACGCTCTTGTTCGGCCGTGTCGCGCTCGCGGGTGATGCGCGCGGCTTGTACCCCGAGGGCGACCGCCGAGCCCGCCAACAGAACGACGAACCCGGCCGCCAACCCCACCCCGGTTCGATTCCGGCGGACAAACTTCTGGGTTCGATACTGCCAGGTGTCGGGCTGTGCCTCGACCGGAAGACCGCGGAGGTATCGGTCGAGGTCGCGGGCGAAGGCCTCGACACTCGTGTAGCGCCGGTCGACGGTTTTTCTGAGCGCCGTGAGGAGGATGGTGTCGAGATCTCCGGAGAGTTCGCGTTTCATACGCGCCGCGGAGGCGCCGGTCCCGCCACTACGATCGACCTCGCCGACCACGAGGCTCGGCCGCATCGGCTCTTCCTCGAGAATCGCGCGCTCGATCTGTGCGGCGGTCGTACCGCTCGACCGGTACGGCAAGCTCCCGGTTAGCAGCTCATACAGGAGGACGCCGAGAGAATAGACGTCGGTCGCCGCGGTGATGGCTTGACCGCGGATCTGCTCCGGGCTCGCGTAGCGCGGCGTGAGCAGACGGGATCCGGTCCGCGTCGCCGCCTCGGTGAGTCCGAGTTCCGTGGCATCGAGCAGCTTTGCGATCCCGAAGTCCAGGAGTTTCGGTGTGCCCTCCCCCGAGACCATGATGTTGTTGGGCTTGAGATCTCGGTGGACGATGAGACGTGTGTGTGCGTATTGCACGGCGGCGCACACTTCCAGAAACAGTCGAATCCGCTCGTTGATCGAGAGCTCGTGTTCGTCGCAGTAGGCGTCGAGCGTCGTGCCTTCCACGAGTTCCATGACGAGGTACGGCGTCCCGTCCTCGGCGGTCCCTCCGTCGAGAAGTCGCGCGACATTCGGATGCTGGAGCGCCGCAAGGATCTGTCGCTCGGCTTTGAACCGGCGCAGCGCCTCGTCGCTCTCGAACCCGATTCGAACGAGCTTGATGGCGACCGTTCCCTTGTACGCGCCGTCATCGCGCTCGGCCAACCACACCGTGCCCATCCCGCCGGAACCGAGACGACGCACCAGGCGGTACGCGCCGAGGCGACGGCCCTCCCCTGCGTCCCCGGGCCCCAAACCGACGGCCGCTCCGGCCTCGCCGTCCAAGAACCGGGCGGTCCGCTCGTCTTCCGCGAGCATCTGCCGCACCAAGTCGGCTAACGCTTGGTCCTTCCCGGCAAGCTCATCGAGGTAGGCCTCGAGTCCGTCTCGATCGAGTTCGACGGCGCGCCCGAACGCAGCCTGCACGGCGTTCCAACGTTCGGGGTCCATCGGGTTCTGCATCGCGCTGATCCGGTCGCTTCGGGTTGGAACCAATGAGGCCCTCCGGCGACCCCATTCGCTACCACGATGCCTTCATGGACCGGCTGAAGAAAAGACCGGCTTGCGATGGTTGGCTTCGAAGCGCCGAACCGGCTATTTACTGGCACCGATTCCCGAACATCGCCCCCGACCAGGAGTGAATCCGTGGCCTCCGACACCATCGACTACGAGATCTTCGGCGACGACATGCAAATCGTGGAGATCGAGCTCGATCCCGGCGAAGGCGTACGGGCCGAAGCCGGCACGATGATGTACATGGAGGCCGGCATCAACATGCAGACGGGGACCGACGGCGGGATGTTCAAGGGGTTCAAACGGATGGTGACGGGGGAGTCCTTCTTTATCACCAACTTCACCTACCAGGGTTCCGGTAAGGGCCATGTCGCGTTCGGGGCGCCCTACCCTGGCAAGGTGATCCCGATCGATCTGAGCACCTTCAACGGCGAGTTCATCTGTCAGAAGGACTCGTTTCTTTGCGCCGCGCAGGGAGTCGAGATCGAAGTCGCGTTTACGAAGAAGCTCGGAGCCGGTCTGTTCGGTGGCGAAGGGTTTATCCTCCAACGTCTCACGGGAGACGGGCTCGCGTTCACTCATGCGGGCGGCACCGTGATCGAAAAGCGCCTCCAGCCCGGTGAGAAGCTCCGCGTCGATACGGGCTGCATCGTCGGCATGTCACGAGCCGTCGACTACGACATCGAGATGATCGGCGGGTTCAAGAACGCGATGTTCGGTGGAGAGGGACTGTTCGTGGCGACGCTCACCGGGCCGGGCACCGTCTATCTACAGAGCCTTCCGTTCTCGCGTCTGGCCGACCGCATCCACGCCACCGCGCGCTACGGCCGCAACAAAGGCGAGAGCAAAGGCGTGGCCGGGATCGGCGGCGACATCCTCGGCAACATCCTCAGCGGAGATCGCTAAGTCAGCCGGGCTGGTAGCGAACCGGTGCCTGACCCGACCCCGGCCGGACCATCGTGGATTTTGAGGACTTCGAGGATCGTGCGCGTCGCGCCTACGAGGACATCCCCGAGCAATACCTGGAGGGGATCGACGGTCTGATCGTGCGGCGCGACGCCCCGGAGCACCCGACGCTCCCGGGCGTATACACGGTGGGAGAGTGCCTCACCGAGACGTACGACTCGGAGTACGGTAGCCCCGACACCACCCGTTCGATGATCGCCCTGTATTGGGGATCGTTCCGTGAGATCGCGCGCGTCGACCCGGACTTCGACTGGGACGGGGAGATCTGGGAGACGCTGACCCACGAGCTCCGGCATCACCTGGAGTCGCTGGCGGGCGACGACGCGCTCGAGGACGTCGACTACGCCGCGGACGAGATGTTCAAGCGCCGCCAGGGCCTCAAGTTCGATCCATGGTACTATCAACACGGGGACGCGCTCGGCGGTGGACGCTTCGCGGTCGAGGACGAGGTCTACCTCGAACAGAAGTGGAGCGGGAAGGATTTCGAGGCCGCAGCGACGATCGACTTCGACTGGCAGGAGCAGAGCTATCGCATTGCGAGGCCGGCGCGGCTCGGCGACGTGCACTTCGTTTATGTGGGAGATGTCGAAGACGGCGGGCGGTCGCTCGAGCTCGTCCTGGTTCGCCGAAGCAGTTGGTTTCAGAGCCTCAAGCGCCTCGCCCGGACGGCACCGCTGGAAGTGATCGAGTCCGAAGCGGAGCCCCCGCCCGAGGAGGGCCTCGAACAGATTCGGCGCACCGAAGACCGCTAGCGATCTGGGCGGCAGCGGCTACCGCGACTCCTCTCGAGCCGCTCGAAGCGCGGTAAGAGCCTTCAGTCGCTCCGTCTCGAGGCGGACTTCGGCAAGTTCTCGTTCGAGCGCGAGCTTCCGCGATTCTTCGGAGTGTTTGGTGCGGTTGCTCAAGACCGCGATCTCGCTCTCCAGTTCGCGGAGTTCCGCTTGGCTCGCTGTGGATGCGGCCGAACCCGCGAGCGCGATCTCTAGTTCCTTTCGTTCTTTCTCTCGCTTGAGGGCAGCGACGACCCGTGCGCCTTCGGCGGAACTCAGCTTGTCGACCTTGTCGAGGATGGACGACGCGGCACCCAAACCGTCGCCGACTCCAGTGCGGGCGGCGGCCACTGCGTTCGCCGCATCGCTTGCCGATGCCGATGACTTGGCGCCGAGTTTCGTCAGCCCGCCAGTGGGGCCGAACTCGGCCGTGATCGAGCGCTTTCCCGTCCTGGACTGAGAGATCTCCAGAGACCGGGTATGACAGAAATCTCCGGTCACGAGAGCATTCAACGTCCCTGCTCGGCGGGGTCTCCCGTTCCCGTCGGCCCGCCAGAAGGTCAGCGCCACGGACTCGGGTTCACGATATAGAAAGACATTCTCGCTCGGATGCGGCTGATTCTCGCTCACGAACTCCGGAGCCGACTCGTCGGACCGACTCACCATGATCCCGAGCGTTCGCCACACTTCTTCCCATTCTGCGTTGGCCGAAACCGATGTGGTTGCATCACCGTCGCTACACGGGAAGGCGACCGGATCCATTTCCTCCATCTCTTTTGATCGCGGCAGCCCGATGATGTCGAGTTCGAACTGGAAATGTTCGGTCCTCTCCGACACCTGCCCAGCCATCCAGGCTGACAGTTGCCGCTGTACCCGTGCCGCCCCGCTTCGAAGGCGTGAGACCGAGTGTTCGAGTTCCTCGAGCCGTACGGTCGACCTCCGCCGAGCCGCCGAATCGTCGCTGGTGGCGGCTTCGGCGGCGAGACGGGCGTGAGCGAGGGAGATGCCTTCCAGCGCGGTGCGGTAGGTGATGAGCGCCTCGCAGGCCGAGGCGTCATAGCGACAGAACGCCTTCAGATGCGCAGGGACGTCAGGGTCCAGGTCGAGCAAGCCACAGTAGGACAGGTCCTCGTCCGTACGCGCGCCCTGCGCCTTCTTGGCCCGCGCGATGTCCGGCCGCACGAACGGCCGAACCATCATTCCCGCGGTGGCGGCGACGACACCGGCGCCGCCGCCGGAGGCGATGCCGATTGCCGTCGCGGCGACGCCGAGCAGCGTCCCGACGGCCTCGCCCAATTGGCCAGCGCTTTGCGCAGACACCCCGGTCAACAGCATGTGTTCGCTGAGCCCGATCTCGGCTTCGATCTCCTGAAAGCGCCCGCTCTCGATGCGGAGCGTATGGATGGGTTCGTCGCCCGCGATGACGAGCTTCGCATCGCCCGCTCGGTGGCAGGTGACGGTTCCGGGTTCGCCTGGGCCCGAGAGCGCCGTGTCGGTCACCGTCGTGACTGAGCCGGAGAACCGCACGCGACTGACCGGCAGTCGGTATCGAACCTTCTTCATGTCAGACATCGAGCACCTGCACGCTCATGTTCGCCGTCAAGGGAAACAACGCCACTTCAGTGACAACGGATTGAAGACACATTTCTTTCCGGGCGGACAAGCGGGGTCGCACCCGCCGGACTCGACGGCAAACGCCATCGCGCCGCGTGCCTCGCGCGGGGCCATGATGAGTTCAAACGCCGCTGCAACGTCCGGAAAATCCGCAGTCGCGGCGGACAACGCTCGCGCACACTCCTCGAGTCTCGCCTGATCTGCTCCTGTATTCACTTCACACTCCTTTTCGAATGCTCACGAATCCGCGATCGCGCGTCCGACTCAGTTTGTGGACGCTGCTCCAAACGCAAACCCCATCCCGAGCCGGATAACACCGGTCCACATGTCCATCGTGAGCGGCCAACCGCTCGGGGGCACGATCGATTTCGAGCCCTCCCGCCAGTCCAGACTCGCGAAGTCGGTGTACCGGAACGAGCCGTCCACGTATCCGCCAAACGACCCAACGCTGAAACTCAAGCCAACGCTCAGTCCAAGGTGAAATCCATTTCCTTTGACTTCGATCGCTCGATCTCCGGCGGGGTCCAGAATCTGCGAGCGCCCATTGGCAAGCTGTGAAGCGCCGGCGCTCACGCCCACGTTGAGGAAGGTTGGGACGGATCGATGGATGAGAACCGGTCGATCGAAGAACTTCGTCAGGGTCGGGAGCGCTCGAATCGATCCCCTCAAGTCCAACGCCTCATCACGGGCGGTAAACCCGTTGGTCACGTCGAGCCCGATCCCCACGTCGATATCGGGACGGCGCATGAAGAAGCCGATTTGGGTGAGGCCGCCCTCCTCCCTCAACGCATCGCTCGAGATCACACCGCCCAGCGGAGCGTAGAATGCTGAGGCCGCTTTGAACGACGCGACGAACTTCCCGATCACTTCGAAGATCCCGAGATCCTGCGCGAGCGCGGCCCTGGGGAATCCGAGTGTCGCGACGGCGACCAACATCGCGGGCAGAATCTGCGTGCGTCGGCTACGGACCCGGTGATCGATCACACTCACGCTCCCGTTGGAGAAGGATGCCTTCGACCTTCTACCCGTGGGCGTTCGTCTGTCAAGCTCCGGACCGCCTGCCTCGGGTGACGCGTCCGAGTCAACCCCGCTGAACCGAGTAACGCGGTCCACCCTCGTGCGCTCGGTTCCAGATACTCCGCCGGACACCTCCGGCTTTCATCTCCCGGATCTCCGGTCACACACGGATGAACGAAACGCTGGAAGAAACCCTTAGGCATCTTCCAGCGCCGTCTTTTCTACTTCAGCCCGTCAGGTCGCGTCCGCGGCCACCGGTGCCGCTTCCCCTCCCGCCCGACCGCTCTTCACCGCTGCCAGCGCACAGCTGATCGGAACCAATATGAGAGAGATCGGCCACCACTGAGCACCCGGAAGCGTGACCGTGGGCAGCAAGATCCCGAACATGGCACCTACGAGCAGTAGACCGATCCCCAGCCCGCAGCCAACCAAGAGGAGCGAAAGCCCGTGGCGACTGCGTTCATCCGCAGACGCGCCGCTCCAAGTCCGCACCATGTTGACCAACGTCAGACCCAGATAGCCCAAGATCCAGAGCGCGAACACCACCTGAACGATCCGGTTCAGACCGCTTGTCGCGTCAGGCTGGAAGATGGTGAGCACCGCGAGGAACACGCCTACTAACAACGCAGGACCGTAGACCCAGCGCTTGTCTGGTTCCGCGCCGTTCGGGAAGACGATCATGAAATGAAGCAGCTTTGCGAATCCCAACACGATGCACATGAAGAGCACCGCCCCGATGATCGCGCCCACCATGGACGTGCCCAGGTAGGGGCCGCCCGTGAACGGAAGGCCGAACAGGACGCCCACTCCGGCCAACAGCGTCGTGGCCGGGGTCGGCACCGTGAAGTACGCCCACAGCCCCATGATGAGAAACGCCAAACCCGTCAAGATCCCGATGTACGCATTGACGCTCTGCGACGATGGCTGCGCCGCGACGGTCAGCCTCAGTTCGGCCGGCTGTCCACCCCGGTCAACGACGATCGTCTGTGTCTGACCGACCGTGGTTCTCGGCTGGCTCGAGAGCGCTCGCACATCTTCCGAAGAGATTCCGTCGAAACTGACGATCTTATCGCCGACTTCCATGCCAGCGGCGTCGGCCGGCCCCCCTTCGGTAACCGTGGCCACGTTGTTGTCGAAGTCTGTCACGTAGCCGGTGTAGGTGAAGTTGCCGACGTCCATGAAGCCGAGGATGGCCCAGATCACGACGACGGCACCGAGGATGGAAAAGGTGTTCTTTGCAGACATTGCAGCCTCCAGCTGGTGACTCAGGAGGAGAATGCGTCCGACACCCCCCAGTGTCGGGGTTCCTCCCGTCCCGCTTTGAAGGTGACCGCCCAAGCTCGGCATGGTCGTTCTGCGGTGTCAATGGCTGGTCAGAGCGGGTGCGTACGGTGGGGTCGCGGTGACGGCTCGGTGACGATCTCGGCGATCCTGCCAACGGACGGTTCGATCTCTACCCAAGCTCCCGCGGTCACCCACCATGCCCAGAGTGTGCGAGTTCTACGGCATCACGATCTATCTGTACTATAATGAGCATGGACCGCCCCACTTTCACGGTGGTGGAGTGGGCTGCCCTCCGGCGCGACGAGTTGAGGCGCGCTTGGGGGGCAAGCCCGCCACCTGAAACCGATCGATCGAATCGAACCGTTGGACGGAGGGGGGCTGAGCTGCAGCCTCAGAATCGCGGCGGCGCGCTCCTCGACGTCATCTAAGAACGCCCGACAGTGTCAGCTGTCCATCCGCGTGGCTCGACGGGCCCAAGGCGGCGGCGCGAGCCCCCGACTCTCTAACCGACTCTGTCACGCTGGCGAGCGTGGCTCGGACGTCATGCGTGGCGAACTTCACTTTGCGCGGCCGGATTCCCTCCCCCAGGGCTCGGCCCACAGCTTCCGGAATCCCGAGCCACTGACCCAAGAGCGAAAGATAGAGCGACGCGAACTCGGGCCCGTGCGCGGCATAGGTCCCGTGCAGCAACACGCGGGATAGGCAAACGTGTGCGAGTTCATGCAGCACGATCATTCGGTGAAGCATCGTCGGCGCGAGGTTGATCTCGTCGGCGTTCGCGGAAGATCTCACCCGTCTCCGGCGCGCGAGGTGGACCACGGGCGCCGGCTCGGGGTCGGCCGGCATGAGGTCCGCCCATACCGACTCGGCGAAGGCTTGGCACTCCTTGAAGGAAATCGAGTGATCCGCGGACCATAGCGGGCGGTAGCGTCCCTTCGATCCGGTTTCGAGCAGACGCTCGATCGAGACCGAGCCATCGACCACGGCCTCCTGCGCCGCGTGCCATCCATCGAGGTCACCCGCCGGCAGCCATTTCTCCCACTGATAGATCGCGGCGCGTTGGCTGTCGAGAACATGCGGGGTCACGGCCGGAGTCTCGTAGGACCGACGATGCTCGGGACACCTCCGCGTGTTCACGTCATACGTCGTTACTTCGCCCTTCGCGTCGCGCACGTGAGCGGGTAGGTAACTCACGTCTCCGCAGTCCCGACATCGCACGCGCGCGGCCAGGATCACGGTGTCGCCCGGGGGGACGACGGCCAACTCGGCAGAGTCGATCTGCTGGACGTATTCGAGGCGACGGTCTTTGACCGGCGAGCGCGGTTTCAGGGGCATGGATCGAACATGGCCCGACGTCGGCGCCGGGTCCACCGGCCCGCTCGGATCCAGCTCGCCGGCCGGCCCTCGCCCGACTCGCCTACCGCACCGGTCCAAACTGCCGCTCGAGAAACCCGTTGATCGCCGGCACCCGAACTTCGAGCGACGGGACGTGCCCTTCGTTCTCCACCAGGATCAGTTCCTTCGGATCGCGAAGAAGCTCCCAAAATGGCAGCGCCCGGGTGAGCCACGGGTGCTCTTCATCTTGTCGCCCGTTCAACATCAGCTTCGGCACGCGGATGTACGGGATGAAGTTGACGTTGAGCGCTTCGGGCACGGTCGGCTGCATGCGCTCGTCGATGCCGGCACCGACAAAGATCACGGCATCCCAGCGATCATCGATGGCGGCGAGGACGGCGCGAGATCCGGCGCCCCAACTCAAGCCGACGTAGGCGAGCCTATCCAAGTCGATGTCCCCTCGAGTCTCGAGATAGTCCAGCCCGAGGCTGAGCTCGGTCGAGTGACGCACCATCAGATTGCGGAACTCTACGGTGTTGGAATCCGGGAACCTCGGCCCGGCCGGCCAGGGTCGTTCGATCATCCCCTCCAAAATCGGGGTGAACACCGCACGCCCAGATCGCACGTTTGCGCCGAGCAGCCATTCGGTCAGCTCATCCACGGGGTCGGCGAAGAACGCGGTGACCCCAGGAAGAAAGACCATCGTCTGATAGGGCGGCGCCGCACCGAGGGGCAGATAGAGATAGGCGAGGACCGGATCTTCGTCGATTCCGTCGAATCGCACCTTGAGACGCGTCCAGTCCTCGGTCTCGACCGTCTCTATGATCTCCGATGCGAGATCCGTGGCGTCGTATCGATAGTGGGTGAGGAACCCGCGATACGCGGCCTCGTCCACGGGCTCATAAGACGGGGAACGTCGATTCAACGCGATACGACCCGACCCCTGTGCTTCCTCCGTCGCCGTGCGTCGGACACATCGAAAACCGAGCGTGGGCGCGGCGAACATCGCCTCTCTCGTCGCGATCGCCGGGAATACGTGGGCGGGATCTTCCCAAGAACCTCCCATGGCGATGAACCCGTCGCCGGCAGAGTTCACGGTCCATTCCCGCACGTTCCCAGCCATCGCGTACGCACCATACGGGCTGAGTCCGAGCGGATAGGCGTCCACGGTCGCGCTCCGTACGCCGCCGAAGTTGGCTCGGTCTTCGGTCGACTGACCGGGCTCGACGAGCCCCCACGGAAAAACGAGGCCCTCGTGGTGCGTGAACGCGCCCCCGCGCGCCGCCTTCTCCCACTCGAACAGGGTCGGGAGCGATTTACCTCGCCACGAACAGTAGGCGGCCGCTTCATACCACGTGACGGCCGTCACCGGGTGGCGATCCGTGCCCTCGGGGAACTGCCCTCCGGTCCAATCGCGCGGCCCGGGGACCTCGGTGCGATCGCGGAACAAGGCGGCTGCGTCCTCCCAGGCCACGGGCCCGCCATTCTGCACGATCTCGTGCGTCCACAGCGCGCGATCCGCGTACCCGCCGGAACGCACGAACTCGAGATAGTCGGCGTTGGTGACCTCGAAGCGATCGATGGCGAAGGCATCGAGATCGGTCGTGGCGCCGACAGGCGCGTCGGCGCTGACGAGCGTATACGCACCAGCGGGCACCCGGGTCATCTCGGGCGGAACCGAGTCGGCGCTGAAGAGCGTCACCTCGAGATTGATGTCGAGCGTCCCTTGAGCCACCGCGGGATCTTGTCTCGCGAGCCCGCTGGAGGCGATGCGTTCTACCGTCTCGTAGCCCGCCGCCCCGATAGTGACGAAGTGATCGGCCCGTGGAAGCCGCATCTCCACGATCGGGGTCGTCCCCAGAAGCTCCGCGGTTCCGACCACGCCGGCCGCAGAAGAGGACGCGGTCTGGGGACCGTCCTCGAACGTCCAAACGTGGACCTCGGCGCCCGCGGGCTGCGAGCGCACGGTGAGGATATCGGAGACCTCCGAGAACAAGCGGCTGACGGTCGTGTCATCCCCCAAGACGCGTTCGGCCGCAACCGCGAGCCCATAGGCCTCCGGGTAGCGCCGTTCGGCTGCGAGCGATTCGATCTCTGCGAGGCTCGCGCGCGCCCCGTCGACTCTCGCACGACCGCGCGCCGGGACGATGGCGACCGCGGCGACGACCGCGACCGTCGCGGCCGCGGTGATCCACGTCGCGCGTCGTCGAAGAAGCGGAATCGACGGACCGGGGGCATCGGGCCGCACGAACGCAGCCAACTGCGCGACGACCTCGCGGGCTGAGCCGGGCCGATCGGCCGCATCCTTTTGAAGGAGCGAGAGGACCAGGGCATCCAGCGGCGCCGGAAGGTCGGCTCGGTGGTGGACCGGCGGCTCGGGCTGGCTCGTGAGGATGGCGGCGATCGTCTCGGTCTGACGCTTGCCGGTGAACGGAAGCGATCCGGTCAGCATCTCGTACAACACGACGCCGAGCGCCCATAGATCCGCCCCGGGCCCGACGCCCTTTCCATCGACCTGTTCCGGAGACATATACGCGAGCGTCCCCAGGGTCTCCCCGGTATGCGTGAGCCCCGCCTCCCCAATCAACTTCGCGACGCCGAAATCGAGGATCTTTACTTCGTGGTGTTCGGTAATCATCAGGTTCGCGGGCTTGATGTCCCGGTGGACGATCCCCGCTTCGTGCGCCCGCTCCAGCCCGGCCGCGATCTGCCGCGCGATTTCGATCGCTTCGTCGACGTCCAGCGGCCCTCGAGCCTGACGCGCTTTCAGCGTCTCGCCACCATAGAAGGCCATCGCGATAAAGAGCCGATCGTCTTCGGTCTCGTCGATGTCGTGGATCGCGCAGATGTTGGCGTGGTCGAGCGCGGATGCGGCGCGCGCCTCGAGCTTGAATCGCTGGCGCGCCCCGTCATCCCGGGTGAGTTCCTGCGGGAGGAACTTGAGCGCGACGTCCCGACCCAGATGGGTGTCTTCGGCGCGATACACGACGCCCATGCCACCGCCACCGAGCTTCTCGACGATT
>JAJCZV010000173.1 GCA_029262175.1 Gemmatimonadota bacterium | reverse complement strand
AGCGCGACGATCTCCAGGTAGGTCTCTTCTGCCTTCTTCAGCGAACGCAGGTCGTCCTTCTCCAGATAGTCGGCGGCGCGCATGCTCAGCTTGGAGACCTGCTCCTTGGTCTGAACGTGCTGCGTATAGATGTAGATGCCGCCCGCCAGCAAAGCGCAGGCGATCAGGATGTCCCGAATAAAGCCGCCCGGTCCGGACTGGCGGACCGCCGGCTCGTACGTTTCGGCGGCAAGCGCTTCGAGCAATTCGTCGGCTGTCGCCGCCCGATTAGTGCCGTTCGTCTTGGCCTTGGCCTTCTTGTCGGCCTTGTCGACCCCTGATCTGGTTTGTTTCTGCGACATTCAACGACCTCCGGACGGGTCCGGTTCAAAATGATCCACGAGGCTCCGAAAATGGCGTAACACCCCGGAACCGCTGGATTCTCGCGCGTGGTAGCAGCGCCGAACAGTCGTGTCAAGCGGACCTGAGGGGGCCACGACGTTGACGTACACGCCGGCCTGCCGTGTAATTTTCGTACAGGTGCCTAGAGGACGAGACAACCGAAACATCAACCTCTCTTGCTCGTTCTGCGGCAAGGGGCAACGGGAGGTGAAAAAGCTGATCGCCGGCCCGACGGTGTACATCTGTGATGAGTGCATCCGGCTGTGCAACGACATCATCGCCGACGAGAAGGCCAAGGACACCGTTCACGGCCCTCTGGAAGCGATTCCGGCGCCAACCGAGATCAAGGCCTTCCTGGATCAGTACGTCATCGGCCAGGAGCGGGCGAAGAAGATCCTCTCCGTCGCGGTCTACAATCACTACAAGCGTATCAACCTGCGCTCGGTGCCGGACCAGGTCGAGATCCAGAAATCGAACATCCTCATGATCGGACCGACCGGGACGGGCAAAACCCTCCTGGCGCAGTCTCTGGCCCGATTTCTCAACGTGCCCTTCGCCGTCGCGGATGCGACGACGCTGACCGAAGCGGGCTACGTCGGTGAGGATGTCGAGTCGATCATCCAGAATCTCCTCGCGTCGGCAGATAACGACATCGAGCGCGCCCAGAAGGGCATCGTCTACATCGACGAGATCGACAAGGTCGCGCGCAAGGGCGACAACCCATCGTCGACCCGCGACGTGTCCGGCGAGGGCGTTCAACAGGGTCTGCTGAAGATCCTCGAAGGGACCAACTCGAGCGTCGCGCCGCGAGGCGCCAAGAAGTACTCCCAGCAGGAGTACGTGCAGGTCGACACCACAAACATCCTGTTTATCGTAGGCGGCGCCTTCGTTGGACTGGACGACGTGATCGATCGGCGCATCGGACGCAGCGGCATCGGGTTCGGCGCCAAGGTCGAAGTGAAGCAGGACCATCGTCTGGGCGAGGTCCTCGCCAAGGTCGAGTCAGAAGATCTGACCCAGTTCGGTCTGATTCCCGAGTTTGTCGGCCGTCTGCCGATCACGGCGACGTTGTCCGATCTCAGCGAAGATGACCTCGTCACCATCCTCACCGAACCGAAGAACGCGCTGACCAAGCAGTATCGCAAGCTGTTCTCCCTCGACGACGTCAAGCTGTCGTTCACCAGGCCGGCGCTCGTGGCGATCGCGAAGGAGGCCATCCGACGTGAGGCCGGCGCTCGCGGGATGCGGTCCATCCTCGAAGGCTCGATGCTCGACATCATGTACGAGGTGCCGTTTCTGCCCGGCGTCAAAGAGTGCCGGATCACCAAGGAAGTGATCGAAAAGGCCGAGCCGCCGCTTCTGACCTACGAAGAGCAGAAGAAGACCGCCTGAGCGGCGTCCGGGGATCCGACCGATCCCCTGAACCCCAAACCTTAAAAGCGAAAGCCCCTCGCCGTTTTGCAACGACGAGGGGCTTTCTGTGTGACCCCACGGAGACTCGAACTCCGGTCTGCGGCGTGAGAGGCCGCCGTCCTGGACCGCTAGACGATGGGGCCGTATGTTTGGGGTACAGGGACTCGAACCCCGACGCCAGGAGTCAGAGTCCTGTGTCCTACCGATTAGACGATACCCCAGTAAAGTTATTTCTGACCGGACATGGGCAATTCAGCCTCCCGTCCGCTTCTTCTTCCTCCGGCGACGCTTTTTGCTCTTCTTCGACTTCTTCGCGGGTACCGGCCCGGTATCCGACTTGACGACGTAGATGAACGTTTTGCCTTGCGCCTCGTAGATATTGATCCCTTCCCAGCCTTGTCCGAAGTTGGTGTTCTCGAGATAGATCGCTTTGACCTTGGCCGGCGTCGCGACAGTGCGCCACACCACCCCGGGCTTATTGCGGTAGACAGACCGGAAGAACCGGAGCGTCTTGTCCCAACTCTTCCTGCTTCGATACCGACCTTCTTCTACTTTCACGGACTCGTCCAGTACGAACGCGCCATGAACCCTCGCCGCCCGGACATCCCGTGTGGCGAGGATTGCCGTGAAGGCAATCACGATGGCCAACAGATGCGGAGTCCTTACCGCCCTGGTTGCCATCGAAATCGGAGGTACGGCAAGGCAGCGCACCTGTCAAGAGCATCGTCAATCCGCTTCGACTCTGGCCAACCTGGCACCCTGCGGCATAGACTGAGGTACTGATGCGCGCTTCGTTCTCCGGTGTGGCCCTGGTCGCTGCTGTCGCGGCGGCCGCCCCGGCCCATGCGACGATCATGATTCCGCTCTCGATCGAGACGATGGCCGGGGAGTCTGC
>JAJCZV010000172.1 GCA_029262175.1 Gemmatimonadota bacterium | reverse complement strand
GGCGACTGGTGAAACACGCCGAGCCGTTCTTCGATCAGGTTCGATAGCGGCCGGCTGTCCACGACCTCGATCAACAGCACGTCTACGTCGGGATGCTCGCGCGAGAACTTCTGCACCTCTTTGATGGATCGGTAACAGAGTCCGCAGCGATTGCTGTGTTTGTAGAGGACGGCGGTTCCTTCGCCAAGGACCTCGAGGAGTTCTGACTCCTCGGTCACTTGCCGGACGGAGTCGGCCGGAGCCTCCTCCTTCGACTTCTTTTTAAACCCGAACGCCATCTCGAACTCCCGATTCCGCGGTTGGCCGCGGTTTATTCCGCAAAGGTCGCGCCGACGACACCGTCGGGGCGAGCCAACCGCGCGTGCCTGGTCCTTACCCCGCGGGCCCGCTCGCGATGCGGTGCGCCACGAACACCAGCGCGATCAGTCCAACAAAGAACGCCGTAAACCCCAACGGGCCCTCACCCCGAGACAAGAACCAGACGGCGGGCCCGACAATCAGCCCGATACTCGCCAACATCGCCGGAAAAACCAAGCGATGGCCGAAATTCCATGTCCAGCCCACGACCCATCGATTCCGGACGAACACGCGCGGGTCGTCACGACAGAGATAGATGCACCCCAGCGTCCAGTTCTCATCGCGCAGGCGGTGCGCTTCTGCGGCGGCGCGTTTACCGGGGTCGGCCATGAAGGACTCCGTGGTTCACACCTCCGTCAGCAGCAAATGCTGGTTAGGACGCGCCGCGCAGGAAGCTACGCTTGCTCACTCATGATTTCCTCGACCTGAGTAGCAAGCAGGGGCAGATCACGTTCGATCATTTTCTAAACTAGATTGAGATCAACGCGAAAATACTCGTGGATCACGACGTCTCGGGCGCCGGCGATGTCTCTCCACGGCACTTCTGGATGATGGTCTCGAATCTCACTGGGCAGCCCCTTAACGGCCTCACCTATGATCTCGAGACGAGAACAGCGTCTTGTTTCTCAAGATTCGCAGCGAACTCGTCGAACGTAACGCCGCGCGTATACTCATCTATCAGTTGAATCGCCTCGAGGATTTCGCCAAGAAGTATCTCGGCCGTCCGGGTCATAGAAGCGGTACCAACTCACCCAGAACGCGATCACGTAGTTTGGGATGGAGCGAGTTACGCGTGGCGATATCCACCTCGCAGCCCAAAGCCTCCTCCAGGTCGAGGCGCAGCCCGGACAAGTCAAGCAAACTTCGCCCCGGTTCGAACTCGACTAGGAAGTCGACGTCGCTCGTGGGCGAAGCCTCTCCACGGGCCGTCGAACCGAACACGCTTGCACGCACAACACCGCGCTGTCGCATTAGGCCGACCACCTTCTCGCGTATTTCCTCTAAGGTCGAATTCATCAACGGAATCTACGGAAAAGGCGATTCTGAGCCAAAAAGAACCGAAACGGTTACAGAAGTCAGCTCCAACTCCCTCACGAAGTTGGAGCGCGTCCTAACGATTAATTGAGCTGCGAAGGAGTAGCCGTCTTTCGTCCTCCCTCCGTCAGCTTGGTAGTCTTGATCCAACGCGTGCGGGCGGGCCGCTTACCCGTGCGTGCTGTGCGGCCTAATCTCGTCGTAGTCGATCGTCCACGCTTCGATCTCTCGCCTGGCCTCCCTAAGATTCCAGAACCAGTTGTTCGTTCAGGCACTCTTCCCACATTTGGCGAGAACCGTCTCGGGCCGGGTCGATCGGATCCCTGCACAGGGTTTGGAAACCATGGACAAGCAAGAAGCCCAACAGCATCTGATGATGACGATCGCGTTCTCCGATCGCGGCGCCTCCACCGACGGCATCGAGGAAGCGTTCCGTGCCGGCGCCGACCTGAACGCCATCGATGAGGACGGGCGCACGCCGCTGACCGAAGCGGTCCTCGGGGGCATGGGAAGTCCGAAGGCGGTCGAGGAGCTGCTCCGACTCGGCGCCGATCCGAACCTCGAAGATCGGAACGGGTGGACGCCGTGGACGGCGAACCGAATGATGCTGGGCGACGAGAGCCCCGTGGTGAAGGAAGTTCAGGAACGCATCCAGGGACTGCTCGAGGCCCACGACGCGAGCCACGCCGGGGAGGAGATCCTGGCGTTGGCGGGCCATGTGTTGGCCGGCGACCTCGACGAAGTGCGGCGACTGCTAGAAGCCGGCGTTCCCGTGAATCCGCAAAACCTTTGTCTTCTGACGCATGCCATTGGTGGCAGCCTCGAAATGGCCCGTGCGTTGATCGAGGCCGGAGCGCAGATCGAGGGCTCGCCCGGTCGAGAGAACCAGACGCCCCTCATGAACGCGGCGCAGAACGGCGAGCTCGGTTTCGTGAAGCTCCTCATCGAGGCGGGGGCCGATGCGAACCTGACGCTCGAGGACTGCTGGACCCCGATGGATTATGCGGTCCAGAACGAGCACGAGGAGGTCGTCCAGTGGCTGCGCGAGCACGCATCGGGGTCGGCGGACGGCGGCGTGTTGCATGTACCTACCGGGGAGGGCCGCTTCGACGACCTCGGCGTCCTGACGAAAGACATGATCGCCACGTTGGAACGGTGGGACGCGGCCTACGGCATCGAGGCAGAAGTCGGTGCGGGAAGCCTGTTGCTCGTGAACTTCAAGACCCTACCGGCCGACGTCTCGCCCCTGGCCGCCGAGATCTACGAGTTCTGCCCGGATGTGGTGGATCAGAACTTCGGCTGTATGGACGTGATGGTGGAGATGATGGAGGCGAGCGGTCAGCCCTTGAGCGAGGAGATCGCGGCCCTCATCAAAGGGGTCGACTTCAGCGATGACGACTTCGGTCACGTGCTGTTGCGGCGGTCGCTCGAGCACACGCGCTCGGTCGGACTGTGGTGGGATTGAGCCCGCGAACACCACCGAAGGCCGTCTTTGCGCGGCGCGTGTCGAAGTCCCGGAGATGTCTGTCTGCGGCGACTAAGCCTCGTCGGGGATATCCAGCGCTTCGTGGAGCGCTTCTTCGATCTCGTCCACCAGGTCGGGCCACTCCATATCCTCTTCCTTCGTCACCGTGACGAAGTTCTCGACGATCAGGAGCGCGCGAACCCCGTCCACCTCGAACAGGCGGCTCGCCAGGAAATCATCCTCGGCCGATTCGGCGTCGCGGAAGCTGCGGCTCCCTTCCCCGGGCATGTCTCGATCGAGCACGAACTTGGCTGCGTGGGGGTTTGGGGTCCCTTCCACGGTGATTTGGATATCCTCTGACATGCGCTCTCTGGGGGCTGGTGGTCCGTGCGTCTGTGACTGTTTACAAATCTCCCCCCGACTCACGCAAGAGGCGGTGGAACCGAGGCTTGCCGTTGCTGTTCTCCCGGCGAGGGAAGAAACTGGGGCCACGGAACCACCCATGAGGAGAAAATGCAGCTAGACACCAAGGTCGTAATGATCACCGGCGGGTCGGCGGGACTCGGCCTCGCGTTGGCGCACCGCTGCGCGAAAGAGGGCGCCGCCGTCTCGTTTTGCGGCCGTCGCGCCGAGCCGGTCGAGGCCGCCACGGAGGCGATCCGAGCGGCCGGCGGGACCTGCCTCGGCGTCGTCGCGAACGTCACCGACCCGGAAGACATCAAGCGCTGGATCTCGCTCACCCGGGCCGAACTCGGTCCGATCGACGCGTTCTTCAACAACGCCTCCGTGCTCGGCGAACGGATCGCGATCGAGCATGCGGATGTGGACACGTGGCGCGAAGTGATCGAGGTCAACCTCACGGGCGCGTTTGTGTGCGCTCGTGCGATCGTCCCGTTCTTGAGGGAGACGCAGGGCTCGCTCGTCAACGTCTCCTCCGGCGTCGGCGATCATGGCCGCCCGCTTTGGGGCGCCTACTGCGTGTCGAAGAACGGACTGGAGGCGATGTCCGAGATCATGGCCGGAGAGCTGGCCGATGACCGCGTCCGCGTGAACACCGTCGACCCGGGAAGCATGCGGACCTCGATGAGGGCGGCGGCCTACCCGGACGAGGATCCCGACACGCTCCCGGAGCCGTCGGAGGTCACCGATGTGTTCGTCTATCTCGCCTCGGACCGGTCCAAGGAAGTCTCCGGCGAGCGCATCAGAGCGCAGGAATTCCGCGTCGCCGTGAAGTAGACCGTGACGTAGACGGTGAAGTAGACGCGGGGCTCGTTCGTGATCCGAGCCCTCACCCCGAGGTCGAGATCTTCCGATACATCCCGCGCACGTTGAGTTCGCGCCAGTCGTCGTAGCGATCCCACGCGCGGTAGTCCTCGAGCAGGACCTGCGCGGCGGTCTCGTCTTCGCTCAACCCCTGGGCCGTCGCGGCCCGCACGGCCGCGGCCAAGTCCCGGTAGTACTGCTGCTGACGCTCGATCGTCGCCCGATCGCCGCCCGGACCGTGCCCAAAGAGGATTCGATCAAACGGGATCTCGAGCAGACCCGCGATGGCGTCGTGCATGTCCGGGAAATAGAAGCTCGACAGATCCTGATAACCGAAGCGGTCGGCGGACACGAAGTCCACGGCAAAGGCGACCCGGCTCTCCGGCAGGAAGGCCACGGCCATGTCGTCGCTGTGGCTTCGACCCAGGTAGTGCAGCTGGATGGCACCCCCGGCGAGCAGGGCACGGTCGGAGAACGTGGAGTCGGGCGCGGGGAGGTTCGGATCCGCGGCTGCGCTCAGAGGCGCGAGCGCGTTGTCGTGCGCGTAGATCGGGGCGTTCGAGCCCAGCGCTTCTCGAAGGACCGGCGCCCCGGTCGCGTGGTCCGCGTCGCGGTGGCTGTACACGATCGCGATCAACTCGGCGCCCGGTGCATGCGTCTGGATCTCACCCGCGTACGCGGCGGCCGCGTCCATCGAGATCGGGTCGAAGGCCACCACGCCGTCGTCGGTCACGACGAACATCGCGTTGTGGCCCTGATAACGGAATTGAAACACCCCATCGGCGATCCGGGTCGTCTCATACAGCGGTGGGTCTGCGGACACGGCGTCCGCATCGGCGCTTGGGGGCGGCGCGTCGGAGCAGGCCACGGCGGCGAGGCTGAGGGTGCAGAGGATGAGGCGGGTCGGTTTCATCGGGCTTCCTCCCTGTGCGGAACTGCGTAGGTTCTGTCGAATTCGGGGTCGGGGCGGCTACCAGTTTCGGGCGGTAACCCGTTGTGGGCGGTTACCAGTTGTACCCGGTCCAAACGCCGCAGTCGGCCGAGGGGCACGTGAGCCGGACCCGGAACGGAGACTCGTCGGATCGCGGGGCCCGGTGCTTTTCGACCGCGCGTAGCATCTGGGTCTGACACGCGGGGCATGGAGGCTCGCCGCCGGGTCCGGCATGTTTGCGGTCGTAGGCTTCGAGTTCCTCGCCGCGTTCGAAGTCGAGCAGCGGACCGGATTCGCGGGCCACGGCGTCTGAAGTCAGTTCGTCTTGGCTCGCATCGTCGCTTTGGTTCGTATCGTCGCTTTGGTTCGCATCGTCGCTCATGTCCAGGAGGATATTCTGCACGGCCACGCCTCTGCCAGCCCGGCTGGATCGGTTTTCCGACATGAATTCCCGATCTTGGCCGAGAAGGTCTACCTCAACTCCAACTCGCTGGGCGCGCTTTCGCTCCGGTCGATGGCCGAGCGCCGCGAGTTCGAGCGTCTGTGGAACGAGATGGGGGCGAGCGCCTGGTACGAGATCTGGCTCGCCAAGCTCGACGAGGTGCGGGCCGGGTTTGGGCGGACGATCGGGGCCGGCCCCGATACGATCGCGCTCATGCCGAGCGTGTCTGGAGGCCTGGCTGCGGTGTCGGCGGCGATCGCTGCGCAGCCCGAGGCTGGGAAGCGCCGGAAGGTCGTCCTCACCGAACTGGACTTCCCGACGGTGGGTCACCTTTTCCTGTCTCAGCAAGCGTCTGGGATGGAGGTGGTGATCGTGCCGAGCCCCGATGGGATCCACGTGCCCCTCGAGGACATCGCGGCGGCGGTGGACGAGCACACGGCCCTCCTCGCGACATCCCACGTGTTCTTTACGAGCGGAACCGTCCAGAACGTCCCGGAACTGGCCAGAATCGCCCATCAGGCGGGAGCGTTCATTCTACTAGACGCATACCAGTCAAATGGACAATTGGCCGTAGATGTCGGTAGATTGGGTGTGGACTTCCTGCTGGGCGGCGCCCTCAAGTGGCTGTGCGGGGGCCCCGGACTGGCCTACCTGTACGTGAGTTCGGACGTTTCGATCGAGCCCGCGACCCTCTCCTGGTTCGGTGTGGAAAACCAGTTCGGGTTCGATATCCGCGGGGCCACCCCGAGAAAGGACGCCCGGCGCTTTGAATTGGGGACGCCGGCGACCGGGGCGGCGTACACGGCCGCCGGGGGCCTGTCGCTCGTGCTCGAGGCGGGAATCGAAGCCATCGAGGCCCGAAATCGAGTGCTCTCCGAGGACATCCGTGGCCGTCTGAGCGACGCGGGCTACGCCCTCCACCAGACGGCCGACGCAGCCAACCGCTCGGCGCTGGTTCTGATCGAGCACCCCGACGCCCCGGGTGCCGTCCGCGGGTTGGCCGAGCGGGGGGTGATCGTCGACCACCGCGGCTCGCTGCTCCGCTTCTCTCCCCACTTCTACAACACCCTGGAAGACAACGAGCGCGCGCTCGAGGCGCTTCTGGCGTTCGACGCATGATGGACCCCGCCGTCACCCGCGCGGTGGAGATTTTCGCCGGAATCAACCTCATCGCCGTCGGCATCTCTCACGCGCTCCAGCCAAAGGCGTGGAGCGCCTTCTTCGCGCTGCTGCACGCCAAGGGCGCCCCGGGAAGCTTCATCAACGGGTTCCTGTCGCTGGGGATGGGGTCGATCATCGTAGCGCTTCACAACGTCTGGAGCGGACCGCCGATCGTTCTGACGCTCTGCGGCTGGGCGTGGGTCGCCAAGGGCGTCTTCGCCCTCGCTCTGCCGGAGAAGGGCCTTCGAAGCATGGAGCGCGCGATCGCCATGCCGGAACGGAAATGGGTCGTGGCGGGGGTCCTTCTCATCCTTCTCGGGCTGGCGACGATCGTCTTCGGTACGGAGGTCAGTTGACGATGGTCACCACCATCGGCGTCCAGACGACGGGACAAGGACTGGTCGAGTTCACGCCCCAGGTTCAGGCGGCGGTGGCCGAAGCACGCGTCACCGAAGGGCTCTGCACCGTGATGATCCAACACACCTCGGCCAGCTTGACCATCCAGGAAAACGCGGACCCCTCGGCGCGGCACGATCTAGAGGGCTGGCTCAGTCGGCTGGTGCCCGAAGACGACCCGCACTTTACCCACACGCACGAGGGGGCGGACGACATGCCCTCGCACATCAAAGCCGCGCTGACCTCGACGACGCTCTCGATTCCGATCGCGCGCGGGCACCTGGCCCTCGGCACCTGGCAGGGGATCTACGTCTGGGAACACCGGCGGCGTGGATCGACCCGAACGTGTGTGATCCACATCGGCTCGTAGAGGATGTCAGGATTCTGCAAAGCGGTTTGTG
>JAJCZV010000171.1 GCA_029262175.1 Gemmatimonadota bacterium | reverse complement strand
GGTCGGGTCATCGACCCGGCTTTTTCGACATGCACGCGATCACCGGGTGCCACTGGTCGGGGTGGCGGCCTGCCCGCCAGTGCCTAACCCTTCCCCCCAAGTCGATCCGCAAGCGCCTTTGCAATATCAAGCGGAACCAATCGCGAAACCCGATCAAGATCGTAATGCCCGATCTCAACGATCTGCCGAATCAGCGTACTAGAAGTAAGCACATGCTGCCCGCTAGTCATCAAAAACACCGTCTCCATATCCCCCATGATCCGATTCGCCGCAGCGATCTCAAGCTCATCATGAAGATCGACGTTATCCCGAATCCCCCGCAAGATAACTTTCGCACCAATAGTCCGAGCATACTCAACAGTCAGACCCGCATAAGTTTGAACCTCAACATTCAAAAGCTCACGAGTATGCCTCTCAACCATCCCCTTCCGCTCATCCGCCGTAAAAACCTCAGCCTTCACCGGGTTATGTCCAACCGCAACGATCAAACGATCGTACAAACAGCTAGCCCGCTCAATTATATCAAGATGCCCATGCGTAACCGGATCAAACATACCCGGAAAGATCGCCAGGTTGTCACATATTCCGCCCATAAAATATCCCTCGTAAACAGCCCACCGAATTGTAAGCGCCCAATCCTCACCAGCAAACCCGGGACCCACGGCCAACGCTTCCCTGGGCATATCTTACGAGTCCCCACCGGTTGACACGCCCTCCACTCCCCACCATCCTTAAACAAATGCCAGAAACAACAAAAATCGACCTCTCAGTAAACCTCGCCGGGATCGAAATGAAAAACCCGGTAATGACCGCCTCCGGCACCAGCGGCTACGGCCCCGAACACGCCGAACACATGGACCTTTCAAAACTAGGCGCATTCGTAACCAAGGCAATCTCACCAGAACCAAGAAAAGGCAACCCCCCAGAAAGAATCTACGAAACACGCAGCGGAATGCTAAACGCAATAGGCCTCGCCAACATGGGCCTGGAAAAGTTCATCACCGACCGAGTCCCCTTCATCGAAAAAATGGGAACCCCCGTCATCGTAAACGTAGTAGGCCACTCCGCCGACGACTACCTAACAGTTTGCCGTCGACTCGACGAAATCGAATCAATCGCCGGACTAGAGCTTAACGTATCCTGCCCCAACGTCTCCGACGGACTAGAATTCGGAACAGACCCCAAGCGACTCGCAAAACTAGTCAAAACAATCCGCAAGGAAGTAAAAAGAGCAAGACTAATCGTAAAACTCTCTCCAAACGTAACAGACATATCCGAAACAGCACGAGCAGCCATCGAAAGCGGAGCAGACGCCCTCTCAATAATAAACACCCTCAAAGGCATGGCCATCAACACAAACACCTGGAAACCAATGCTAGCAAACCGCTCAGGAGGCCTCTCAGGACCAGCCATAAGACCAGTCGCCATCTACATGGTAAACGCCGTCTACAACGCAGTAGCAAGGGACGCAAAAGTGCCAATCATTGGCATGGGCGGAATTGAAAACGCCAGAGACGCAGTAGAATTCTTCCTCGCAGGAGCAACCGCAATAGCAGTAGGAACAGCCCTCTTCGTAGACCCAAAAACCCCAATCTACATCACCGAAGGCCTAGAGAGCTACCTAATAGAAAAAAACCTAACCTCAATCACCGACCTGATAGGAAAAGTAAAATAGCTTGAAGTGATCCCGTAGGGTTCGCTATGCCGACCATAGGGCTGGCACCGCCCGCCGTCATCTTCATGTGTGGCACCGGTTTGTAACCGGTGCAATGTTCGCAAGCTCCCCTGTGCGGCCACAACCCTACTCTCAAAAACCCCGAACCCGCTCCTCCAACTCCGCAATCCGATCCCGAAGTCCCTGCACAGAATCCCCAACCTCCTCCTCCGTAAACCGAGGCTTAATATGCTTAGGACAATTCGCATCCCAAGCATCAATATGAAACAAAAACATCCGCTCAACGTCCCCGTCATACCCCGGATCGCGCAACTTCTTCAACAGCGCCGCGTCATCGTTCTCAACAACCTCCGCCCGCCCCCAGATCTTAATCCGCCGCCGCCCCGCAAAGTCCATCAAGAAGATAAACGCCTTAGCATTATCATCCAGATTCCCAACCGTAATGTACTGACGATTCCCGCTATAATCCGCAAACCCAAGCGTCCGCTCATCCACCACCTTCAAAAAACCAACAGGCCCCCCACGATGCTGAATATAAGGCTGCTCCAAGTTCGCCGTAGCAATAAAAAAAGTATCCCGCTCCCCAATAAACCAAGCCAACTCCCCCGTAATCAAATCCTTCCACCCCCCCACCAGCCTCCATAGCAGCATACCCCGCCCTCGACCCCATCCGCTCCTGAACAGCCTTAACAGAAGAAGTAAACGCAATATCACTAACCGGCTTCGCCATAACAACTTCTCACTAAGGTCGGGTGGTCGACCCGGCATCTTCAACACGGAACAAAGACTCGATCGCGCAACACCACCGCGATTCACAATCCCGAATTCCATAGAACGGATCCTCAACTCAACAAGTCCGCTACGGCACCTTCTCACCCTTCACAAGCCGCTTCCATTCAATCTCCCCAACACGCTCAAACCCCACATCCGAATCCCAATCGACTTTCACATCCACAATCCCATCGCCATCTTTGTCTCGTAGAGAGTGCGATGGATCTCTTGCGGAATCATTTGCGTAGAAATTGTAGATCATCGATCCCTCATCAAGCTCACCGTCAATCCACGGTCTGTCATGCACATCCCACAATTGCAGCCGTCGGAGATCCCCGCGATCAACGTCTTTGTATTCTAGCTCGACAACGATCTGACCATCAGAAGCAAGGTAGATTACGTTTGGTAGAACCTCCGCCAACTCCGAACCCGGGGCGGGTTCGCAAAGCATGAGAGTCTTGGAATCGTGCGGCACCAACTGATCTGGACAACGTGCCGTGTCAAACCCATTAAGAAACACGGCAACGAATACAACATTCAAGAGCACGCTCAGAATCGCCAGTCCAACCTTCAAGTACGTTTTCGTTTGTCCTGCCATCAACCCGACCTTTCTCATTAACGAATCCAAAAAACCAGCACTAACCGCCAATCCCGATTCCCGTGGGTCGGCCTATCGACGCCATATTCGCTTCTTGACAGCTTCAATCGCTCGCCATCCCAGTAATCACAACGCAACGCCCCGCTTCGACATTGTGGATCAAGTATACATAAAACCAGAAAACATAGTCTCCGGGAAGGCCAAGGTCACTGTCGTAAGAATAGGTTGCAGAAGCTCCTAACGACAACAACACGTTAAGTTCGTACCAGTAGTCAGGGAGCTGCTTGGTTTCCAATCGCTTTAGCTCGCCAGGGGAAAGTTGCGGCCCAGAGCCTCGGTCCCCCTCATACATCATGCGGCTAGACACCTCCACGATAGTCTGATCTAGTTCAGACGGCAGGACCGTAGCCTCATGCGGGCCTGAGTTCGGATAGAGTGTCCGCATTACTTCCGCAACGGGCAACGCTGAAAACGGGATCTGTACTCCACTAACATCCAGAGTTACTGAATAGTTCAGGCCGAACAACGTCTTTTCGATATCTCGAATGATAGAATGGATCGGGGCTAGATCGCTCTCTCGAAGCGGCGTGATTTCAGACAATATAGACGTATCAAGTATGGGCACCTTCGATTCTTCTGGAAAGCGATCTGGAAACTCGGTCTGTAATCTCTCAAGGCGAGCGTTCGCGAACAACTTCGCTTCAGTTAGTTCGGCCCCCGTGAACCTACGAAGCTCTCGGATGGCGATGATCATGTGTCCGGCAACCAAATGCTCGTCGATTACCGCGGATTCTTCAGAGCTAAGGTCCATGACTCATCGAACCCCAAAAACCCCAACCAACCGCCTCAGCACCCCCTCCAACTCCCCAACCGGCAAAACCGTCGCCGGATCACTCTTAGCATTCCCCGGATCATCATGAACTTCCATAAAAAGCGCATCCGCCCCCGCCGCAACCGCCGAGGCAGCAAGCACCGGAGCAAACTCACGATCCCCCCCGCTCAAAGTCCCAGCCCCGCCAGGCCTCTGACAACTATGCGTCGCATCAAACACCACCGGAGCATATTCCTGCATCTTAGGAATCGCCGTCATATCAACCACCAACCGGTTATACCCAAAAAACGTCCCCCGCTCGGTAAACAGAAAATTCGTACACCCCGCCTCGCGCAACTTCACCGCAACGTTACTCATCTCCTCCGGTGACAGGAACTGGCCCTTCTTAACATTCACACACCGCCCCGTCTTCGCCGCCGCAACTAGTAAATCGGTTTGACGGCAAAGAAACGCCGGAATCTGAATACAATCCAATACCTCACCCGCAGCCGCAGCCTGCGACGCCTCATGAATATCAGAAACAACCGGAACGTTCAGCTCCTGCCGCACCTCACCCAATATAGCAAGCCCCGCATCAATCCCAGGCCCCCGAAAACTAGAAATGCTAGAACGATTCGCCTTATCAAAGCTAGCCTTAAAAACAAAAGGCACCCCAACCTTCTCGCAAACCCCCTTAATAGACTCAGCCAACCGAAGCGTATGCTCCCGCGACTCAATAACACAGGGACCAGCCAAGAGCGCAAGCGGCGCACCGCCCCCAACCCGAATCGTAGAAATTTCCGCAACGCGTGTACTCATGAATTCATTTCCCCGAGTGGCCCGGCCCGCCGCCGGCGCGTTTCCTGTGTGGCACCGACATTGAACCGGTGACCTCTTGTGTGGCACCGGTTTGTAACCGGTGCATTCTTGTGTGGCACCGGTTTCTAACCGGTGCATTCCGTAGAGTCCGCTGCGAGGAC
>JAJCZV010000170.1 GCA_029262175.1 Gemmatimonadota bacterium | reverse complement strand
TGGAGGACTTCCCTCGCCGACGGCGGGCAACGGAAGATCACCCGCCAAGCCCCAAGCAGAGGGCGCCATCCTTAAACTGGCGACACTCGCAGTCCGCTCCGATCCCTCACATGATCTGCGCACCGGCGAACTGGCAGCCGGTGGACGGTGGGATCGCGCCGTGAAACTGACAACGCATTGTCTTGCAGTGGCAATCCTTCTGCTCGCCGTAGTCTCCGCCGGGCTGCACCTCAAAACGCGAACCGTTCGCGCCAACATCGCAACGGTGCAAGAGGCGCAGCTGCAAACCTATGCGGGAGTCATCGCTACCGAACAGCTACCGCCCGGAGCGGCCCTTCGCCTAGCCTCGGAAAGAGTTAGGTGGCAGGGACTCACACGCGGCGAGAAGTCTGCCGATTCGACTTCCTCCTCACCCAAAGAGCCGCTCACGGTCTTGAGGGAGTTTGTCGCTGCCCTTCCCGGTGACGTACGCATCTTGCTCAACGAGGCACGCCTCGAAGGCGGTCAGTTCGTATTACGCGGCGCAACGGTCAGTCATCGCGACGCAGAACGTATTACGGAGATCCTAGGCACGGTCGAAGGTGTCACGCCGCGACCTCCCAGAACGAGCCGGCTTGCCAGCGGCGGCGTGGAGTTCTCAATCACGGCGGGAGTGAGCGATGGAAGCTAATCGAATGCAGCAATCCCAAGCATCAAAACGCGTAATCTTCTTGGCGGGACTCGTAGCGCTAATGGCCGGTCTCTGCTTGCTTCAGGTTCGCACACTCGCGTCGGCGCAGGACACCTACCAGACGCAGGTTACCGAACTGGCTACCATGCGCGCCGACGCCGGAGCGATCCTCACGCTCCGAAGTAAACCCAGATCCGCCGCGATGCAAACGCGCCCCAACCAAGACGTCCTCGCCCAGGTGGAGAATGCCTTGAGAAACTCCGACATTGATCGCTCCTCTTGGCGGGACAGTATTCCGCAGCTTCCGCGCAGAGTTGCGGGAACCGACTACAAAGAAGTCACGACGCGGCTCTACTTTGAGAAGGTTAGTCTGCAACAACTCGCGGGGTTTGCTCAGAATCTTCGGCAGATCGATGGGACGCTTACCCTCTCGATGATCAACCTGTCGGGCAGAACCCATGCGACGCCCGAGTACGACGTGGATGTGGGGGTTTCCTATCGAGTATTTGCGCCACGGGCGGACAGTACGAGCGAACGAAGGCAAGGGCCAAGAAAGGCGAGGCTCTATTCCCAATAAGAGCGGCGGCTCCTGAGTGTTGTTATTGCAGGCATCTTAATGCTTCAAGAGCGACTTGACCTCGTTTCCAAGGGCGTCGTCTTCGCCGCAAACTCGTTCGA
This sequence comes from Gemmatimonadota bacterium, assembly GCA_029262175.1. GTDB lineage: Bacteria > Gemmatimonadota > Gemmatimonadetes > Palauibacterales > Palauibacteraceae > Palauibacter. Next base: position 1,329 of record JAJCZV010000170.1, on the reverse strand, counting down.
GCATATGGCCTCACTCGACGTACGAAACTCCTTCGCCTCGCCGAATACAGTCTTGATAAGCGTCCACTATTACATGTCTACAGTCGACTCCTCGTCTAGTCTCTGTAAACGCAGGCGGGAACAGTAAGAGGACGGAAAGAAGTTGACCGCTTCCCCGAGGCGATTACCCGTCGGACGCCAGATCGTCCGAAGCAGCCAAGAGCGTGGCGGGAAAGCTCGAATCAGATCACTCGCGTCTACTCCCTTGGGCTTCGCAGTTGCGACAATGAGAGCATTTTGATCCATTGATTTTCACTTAGAGCCTCAATCTGCTCAAGGGAAACGCTGGTTGAGAACACGGTTCTCCTTCCGTTTACATTGTCGATGCCGAACGCTTGCAAACAGCTAGCCTCGCGCGATTGGCGGTCCGGCGGGGCAAATGTATGCAGAAATATGTCGAACTTGCCCTTGCAAGAATCGCCATAGCCGCGTATTGCGGCACGAAGCGGAGCGTCCAGCTTTGTTGTGTCCATCGTAACAACCTGCCTGCGGGAAACCCGAGCTCTACAGGAGCAAGGGTGATATTGTACCCACGACATGATCACAACTTGGAACAATCAAGCAAGCCAAAGCCCCACTTTGTATCGTAGGAGTTCGCTGGCTGCCCCGGAATCGCACTAGCGTTCCTCAGCAAGACTTTGGCCCCAGCCGCATCATGCGTGTTATCGCGTTGCAGCAGCAGTGCGACGACGCCGGAAACAAACGGGCATGCCATACTTGTACCCTGCATCAGCCTAATCTTCGACGTTAACACCATCGAAGAATCAGGCGAAGAATCCATTGAAAGTGGCGCAGCGATCTGAGATCCAGGGGCGCAAAGATCCGGTTTTTCGCTGCCGTCGCGAAGCGGTCCCTCGCTGCTGAACCCAGATGGAGCGTCAAGCGTTTGCCCCCCCGTCCACGAATTGCCGTCCACGTCGGTCCAGTTAACACGAGTCGTGTATGAGCCGACCGTTATCACCCCGGCTGCGGATCCGGGCGATCCGATGGTCATCGAGTTCTGTACATGAGGAGGCAGAAACAACGCGTCCGTCCGGTCGCTACGATCAAGCAACCATGCGTCGGCTTGAATGTCGTTGGAGGTGACACCCCGTAAGTGCAACCGCCAGATCCCCGTGGCAATACTCGATGCGAAAATCGTTGAAGACGGTCGAATCACAACAAAGAAGTTGTGATCATTGTTCAGAGGGCTCGGTCCCTCTGTCGAGACATCAATTCGTCCGTCTGGATTCAAATACGACCGGCTCGGATCGTTGGGCTTCACCGGCTGAAAATCGGTGACAAACCCCG
>JAJCZV010000169.1 GCA_029262175.1 Gemmatimonadota bacterium | reverse complement strand
GATTCCCTGGGTGAACGAGTCGCCGATCGCGGCGACGTCCATTTCGGCGACCCGCCAAAGCCCATCGGGATTGTTGAAGCCGTGTCGATCGCTCCGGTAGGTCCGCCACTCGGCGCCCGGCCCCTCGTCGCGACAAAGCAGTGTCTCGATATTGGAAATCGCGCCCAGCGTCACCAGCTTCGATTCCTGCAAACCGTGCCGGGCCCGCGTCGCGGCGTTGACGCGGCCGAGGATGTCGCCCCGAAACCCGGCGACGTTGGGGTATCTCTCGGCGCCTTGCGAGCGCATTTCCTCGATCACCAACTGCCACTGCGCCCCGCCGGGCAGACCGGCGCGGCGTATTTTCGGGGCCGGGTCGACGAATTCGAGATAGCCTTCGGCGGCGTATATGCCGGCCAGGGCGGAAATTTCGATGATCACCACCATGACCAGAATGTTTCGCCGCAGTTTCAGCGACAGAAAATGGGCGGTGCCGACGATCAGCGGGCCGACAACATAGATCATGGCGCTGCGGAAATCTTGCAGGCGGGTCTCGTAATTGATCAGGCCGTGTGCGGTTATTAGAAAAAACATCAATCCGACAAAGGCGATGCACAAACCCGGCAGTTGAAACGGGCGGCGCTTTATTTGTCGTTGATTTGGCGTGATTTTCAGCACGGGTCCGCCTCTAATAACGATCGTAAATTCTATGGAATTTCAAAAGATTATCGTTCCTTTATCAGTGCTTGCTGGCATGAGCAATAGCCCATGAGCGACAGCGATTTCGGCTCGAAGGCGCCGCTGGCGAATGCTAAACGAAGCCTTGCGCGCCGGGGAATTTCGTTGCGTGGAGGGATCGCCGTTATTATAAGAATAAGGTCGCTAGGGCCCATTTGAAAAAAAATACTGTATAATCAATGTGTTAAGCCTATACAATATCGCCATGACCGGGCTTGACCCGGCCACCCACGCCTTGATTTCAGCGGATTTCCGTACAGAAAGGCGTGGATACGCGGGGCAAGCTCGCGCATGACTCTAATCTGTAATGCATTGGTTCCAAACAGTTAATATCCAAATGGGCGCTTAAATTTTTTGCTTTTAAGCCGGAAACAAATATCTTTCTGGATATCCGGGCGCCTCGGCTGCTGTCGAATTTGAAGGGTTAATGGTCGATTCGATATCCATATCGGTGGTCATCCCGAGTTTTCAGGGGGCGGCGCGCTTGCCCTTAATTCTTGAGGCATTGGCGGCGCAAACCAAGCCCGGCGACGAAATCCTGGTCATCAATGATTGTTCGACCGATGACACCGCCGAGGTGGCGCGGCGATACGGCGCGACGGTTCACACGATGGAGGTGAATTCGGGCGTTGGCCGCTGTCGGAACGAGGGGATGCGCCGCGCCAGCCATGAGGTGCTGGCGTACTTCGACGATGACGTGGTTCCGCTTGACGGATATCTCGACGGGGTTCGAGAGCGTTTTTCCGATCCTGAAATGATGATCTGCCAAGGGCCGCATACGCCCGATACGGTTTTGCCCGATCCGGACATTTGGCAGCAGGCCGAAGCGATCTTGTGGCATCACAGTGAGACCACCAAGTGGATCAGGAAGGGCCGATGCGGCACCTTGTATTCGGGACATTTCTGCATCCGCAAAAGTTTCTTTTTGGCGGTCGGAATGTTTCGCGAGGATTTCACCAAGGCGGGCGGAGAGGAATTCGAGTTCACCGGCCGGGTTTTGCAGCACGGGAGCATTATCTACACGCCTGAACTACTTTCCCGGCATCAACCGAAATCCCTTCGGCCCCGGCTAGAGGCGATTTTCCGACGCGCGCAATTTTACCGCCAGGCGCTCAACGGCAAGACCGCGCAGGACCGGGCGCTGATAACCGACAAGGCCCGTTTCGTGGCCGCCGGCCTGATCCCTGTAGTTGGGGGGCTCGCATTTTTTGACATCCGCGCTCAGTACGGGTTGGTCGCCGTGTTGGGAATTTACGTCATGCTGAACGGCGCGCTGCTGTTCAATCTGGTGCGTTGGCGGCGGTTCCGGTTTGTCCCGGTGTTATTGGTAATGCGGATTTTTCAGTACTGGGCGATCGGCCTCGGCATCGCCGTCGGAATCTTGAACTCGGCGAAGCGCGGGCGTTCATCCGCGACAAATCCACCCTTTCAGCCGTCGCCATCCGCGCCCACCGCGAAAAACCAAGACTAGCGGGACTCTTTATCAATCGAACCAAGCCGTTCCGTGAATCTTTGAAAAATCCGGTAAAATCGCGGATATAGGCGGATATGGATTGCCGTTCCGATCGACATTGATCCGGCGGGGTGATTTTTAAGGTGACCATGAAATGCAGTTTCCATCGGAGTCCGCCGGTACCCAACGCGCCCCGGATCACGCACCGGCGCAATCTCGGTCGGCCTATCTGTTTGTCGCCTACACGGCGCCCTTCCTGCTCAAGCTGGCGATCGATTTTTTATATATTGGTAGGACCTATTACGATCCCTTGAGCTCCAATGCCTTGGCGAGCGTTTTCGATTGCGCGGCAATGTGGCAATTCGACTGGCCTTTCCTGCTGCACGGATTGTTCGGCATAAATCATTATCCCTCGCTATCGCTGTGCCAAGCCTCAGCCGGGTTTTTGTATTTTTTCGGGTTGTCCGAGAATGTGTTTTTTCCTTTAAGTCTTTTTGTCCTTGGTTTTCATCTAACTTTCACTTTCGTGGCGGCCGGCTGGATTTGCCGTCTCGGTCGCGATCGCTATATTCCCGCAGGGCTGGTTTTTTGCGTGTCGGCATTAGCCGTGGTGGCGCCGGGAAATGTTAGTCTTTATCAGGTTTATAACTTGCTCGCGGCGGTGCTGCCGGCGATTGGTATCGGCCTGTATTTCGTTCTTACATCCAAATCTCAAGATC
>JAJCZV010000168.1 GCA_029262175.1 Gemmatimonadota bacterium | reverse complement strand
ACGATCCCTTCCGCCTGCGGGTGGACGCGCGGCTGGAGTGCGCGCACCGCAACCACACTGCCATCGGCTCGGATCTCTGCGAGCGCCGCCTGTCGCGCGGCGACCATCACGTAATGGTGTGATTGCGGATCGCGAGCGATGCCCGAGGGGTGGAAGTCCGAGCGGTCGAGGTGCTTCAAGATCTCTTCCTTCCGAATGCGGATCGGAGGATCGATCAACGCCCGGGATGCGATGGACCACCGGTAGATCGCCACCACGCCTTCGAGTTCAGGGGTGCGGGGCGTCTTGCACGCGAGAAGAAGTGTCTCGTCCATCGGTTCATAGGCCAGACCCTCGACCTCACACTTCCTCCCGACACCCGTCCCATAGGTATTGAACAGGACGCGTTCATCGTCCTCGCCCTCTGCCCCCTCGTAGAGTCGTCCGTCGCTCGTAACCAACCACACGCGATCGGCCACGACGGCGATCCCCTCGAAATCTCCTCGCGCAGGCGTGTCGCCAAACGCCCAACCTTTGATGACATCGCCGGTCGTAATGTCGATCTCGTAGATGACGGCCCGCTCATCGTCGTGTGCCAAGAGACGGCCATCGGATGTGTGCGCGAGCCCGGAGATTTCGCGCACTCGGTTGGAGAGCCTCCAGTCCGCCGCCCGCTCGTTGAACGCATAGCGGTCGAGGACGGGTTGTCGGTCGGCGGCCGCGCCCGTGTCACGTGGCGTCTGCGCAGAGAGCGGATGCATGCCGGCGCCCGCGAACCAAACCAGGGCCGCGAGCGCGGAGGTTACTCGAGCGTCCAATAGGTAGACTGCGCGTCTTTGGCTTTTTCGATCTTCAAGTTGCGAAACTGAGCGGCCAGCACGCAGTTGCCCGTCATACGACGAAGCGTCGCGATCAAGTCCGTCCCCTCGGTGTCCTTGTCCATTCCGACGATGTACTCGAGCGTCGTCGTCCCATCATCGCCACGCGCTACATCGGCGAGGTTCGACTTCACCGTGCAGTCTTCGACCACCTTGGTAATCACGTCGACGCATTCGTCCGGACTTTCGGTGACGACGACAAGGAGCCCAGAGAATCGTTTGGCCGTCTTCCCGGCGCCCTCGACCAGTTGTCGAAGCCGATCACGACGCGCTGCGATCTCTTCGATCGTATCGGGCGTGAGCCCCGCCAGGACGTCCGGGCTCCCGATGGTGAGGTTGCCGACGCCAGCCCCGGGGGTTCCCGCGCCCGCAAGCACATCGCCAATGCCCATTCTCGGTGCGCGACCGGTGAGTTGGTCGGCGTAGATGTCGCCGATCCGGAAGCGCCACATGATCAACACCAGATAGTTGAAGACGAGCGTCGATACGGCGGCCACGCCCAGCGCTTGTACGCCCGCGGCAAGCGCCGTACCGATCGCGACAAAGATGTAGACCGCGTCTTTGGTGTCCTTGAGCGTGTTACGAAAACGCACGGCCGCAACGATGCCGGCGAGACTGAACGCGAGGGCCACGCTGTCCTGCACGACGATCACCAGTGAGGTCACGGCCACGGGCAAGACGACGACCGTGTGTACCACGGACTCGTCGTAGCCTTGTCGTTGACGGGTGATCATGTAGACCCACACCACCGGCACCAACAACGCGAGCCCGCCGAGAATCGCGAGCAGCGTAAAGAGGAGGGACTGTACGGGACCGCGCATCGCGGCGTCTGTGGTTCCGACCGCGTCGCTACCGGAAAACCCGCGTTGGGCGAGCTGCCCGAGCCGCTCGCCCGAGGCGGCGTCCACGATTGGCGGATACAACAGCCACAGGCCCCACGCGACCAAAGCCATGGCAATGTAGTAGAGCGTCAGACGCAGAAAGGGGGACCGGAGGAGGCCCGATCGCTCGCTCATATGGTCGCACCTCCAATATTGCTGTGTAGTGGTTCCGGCGGCGCTGGCCGTCGACCAACGCTCGCGACCGGAGGCCCCGCGGCCCTCGTGTCGCAAAAATGTAAGGTATGGGCTCCGTTGGACCTACGGGGAAGTCCAGATCGGAACCGGCCGTACGCCGATCCGAACGCGTGGTAAGCGATCTTGACGCCCTCCTCCTCACCCCGCATGACAACCGGGGGTCGCAACAGCGAACCTGCCCCGAAAGACGTCTCGAGGAGGTACCGAATGTCTCACCCGTCCCGCCCAACCGTACGAGCCCGAGGGCATCACGCCGGAACCGCCGCTGCCCTGGCGTTGTCGCTCATGAGCTTCGCCACTGCCCCAGCCGACGCGCAGAGCGACGACTCGTGGGAGTCGACACACGACCGTTACGACGCGGCGACCGTCGAGGCCCATCTAGAAGTCGCTCGCAGCCAACTGGCCGAGCTTCATGGCCCGCTGGCGCGAACGCTGTTCGATATGCATGAAGCTTTGATGGTGACCCCGCATGACCTGAAGGCTCGACCGCGCGCACCCATCGTCCCGCGACTCCGGTTCCGAACCGAGCCCGCCCACCTCGTGCACTATCAAGCGGGGCACGGAGGGAGTCTCGGCCGAATGCATGGCTCCACACAACACCCGACCGGCCTGACGTGGTTCCCGCACTCGATGTTCGCCCAAGGCGGACGAGTGTTCGGGCAGTGGGGTCACGCGCTTTTGCTCGGCGCGGTCGTCGAACACGCGGAGCGACACGCCCAATAGCGCGCTTGCACCGATCGCTCCTCCTACGGAGCTTCGACTCGAGGCGATCGACGACCTGTCGATGGCGTTGAGGCCCGAAAGAGGAGTGATTGATGCTGAAGCGAACAAGCCTTGTTGCTGGACTGGCTCTCACACTAGCCGTTAGCCCAGCTAGCGCGCAGACGAGCGCTCAGCTCGTGAACACAGGTCTCTCCGAGGCCGCCATGTTCAACGCTCCCGTGGTCCCGGCGACGGTCCGCGCCGAACTGCTCGCAACTCTCGACCGACAGGCGACGGCACTCGCACGCGGAGTGCTGCCAGTACGCTTTAGCGACCCAGCCCCGATTGACACGCGCCTCGCATTGCGTCCAGCCGGCGGTGGCGGTGGTAGCGTCTTCGGCGCTCTGCTTGGCTCGCTTGGTCCCCTGAGCAACAGCTTTTCGAGCTTGACTCGGAGCGATGATCCCATGGCGTCCAACGGCACGTCCGACGCGCTCGCTGGCATCGGAGCCGGTTTGGCCGTGATCGGCGGTATCACGAACATCGCCGCGGCCTCGGGCGGCGGCGATGAACTCGCCAGCGCCAGGCGTCTCGATGACCCGCTCGCTTCCGTCTCTGAACGGATCGAGAAGTTCCGCGAGCAGCAGGTGCTCGCGGCCGAACTGCTCGATGAAATCGAAGAGGTCTCTGATCGGCTGGAAGCAGGACACGACGATGAGAGAGCTCTCGCTCGGATGGAGCGCACGCTGGCGCGGTACGATTTCATCACGACCAACGCGGCGCGTCTTTTGTCGGACATTCGATGGGTCGCGGATCCGACGGGTCACGCGAGCGACGTCGCGTTCGACAACGTGTATCGCGAAGCGGGTGCCGCGGAAGCGCTTTTCTTTTCTGCGCTGGAGGCGGCCGACCGGGATCAGTTCGCGTCAGCGCTTACGACCGTCCGAACGCTCCGTGACAGCATCTCGCAGTAGTACGGCAGCGCACGGCTAGAGCGAGCGATCTCTTCCGGGCGGCCCGTCCCGAGGAGATCGCGTTCGCTACCCTACATCGCGTAGGAGATCGTTTTCCGGTCGCGCTTGTAGCTGCTCCTGGCACCACGTGGCCAACTCGACCTCGAGGCCGTGTCGTGCGATCGCCACTTCCAGTTCGTCGGCCCGCGCTTGGACCGATGACGAGCGTTCATCTAGCACCAACTCGGCCGTATACACCGCGTGTCGCGCATCGAATGCGTCGTCCAACCAGCCCGGTGACGCGTCGTGATGAACCGCGATGGGCTCGACCAGCGTCCACGGAAGACCCCAAAGACTCGCCGCGCACGCTCCCAAGTCCGCATGGGTAAAACCGAACGTGCGAACCTCGACTTCAGCCAACGGCTGCCGCGTGTTCCGCACGAGCGTGAGCACTCGAGCGTACTCTTCGGGCGCCGCAACGCCGAACACCACGCGGCCCATGTCGTGGAGAAGCGCGGCCACGCGCGCATGGTTCCATGCGTTAGTCCCAATGACGAACCGCGAGGCGAGTTCCGCTGCGGCGAAGGAATGCGCACGTAGCTCTTCTGAATCCAGACCACCGCAGTCCGATGCGCTAGCCGCCCGGAACAGTTCAAGGTTTAGCACGAGCGCTTGTAGCGTGGTCGGACCGAGTATCGCGATCGCGTCGCGATGGTCTCTTACCGGAGTCGTGAGTCCGAAGAACGACGAGTTTACCAGATTGAGAATCCGGTCGACGATGGCGGGGTCCTCCGCAACCACGCTCGCCAAATCGCCGGCGGCCGCACCGTCCGTCTGAATCGTCTCGGTCAACGAGGTAAACAGCGGTGTCCCAGGCAGTCGCGAACCGTGCCCCAACAACTCCAGTATCGCGGGCTGGTCGAGACGTTTCTTGGTGGCGATCGTTCGCGCAACGGTATGTTCGATGTCGTCGAGGTCGAACGGCTTCGTGATGCAGTGCCGTGCGAGCGGCACGGCCGGCAGCAGCAGCTCCGGCCCCGAACGACCAGCCAGAACGATGCAGGCGGCGCCTGGATGAGACGCCCGGAGATCGCGGAGTAGCTGCAAACCGAACACACCGAGCCCACCGAGGTCGAGCACGACCACGTCCGGCTCTGAAGTCTCGCAGGTCCGCAGCGCGTTGCCGGCGCCGGTTAGAAACGAGATGTCCCACGCGGGACGACGAGCGGGCAACTCCTGGCAGAGTCTCGCGAGAATCTGACGTTCGTCCTCGACGAAGAGGACGCGACGCACGCGCTGATCCGTATGGTTGACTGATTCCACAGCGGTACCGACCCCTCAGGAGGTGACGAACTGCAACGCTGTCTAGGATCGGTCGTCGTTCACGCGTTCTTTAGGAGACCCGGATCGGCGATGTGAGCGTCAGCCGGCGTCGGCCACTTCCTCGATCGAGTCGATGATCAGACTCAATAGCGCGTCGATGTCTCCTCCTGAGATCCAGCGCGCAACTACGACCAGGTCATTTACGGGATCGCAATACACCATGTTCGTCCCGTTGCCGAGGTGCGCCCAGGCAGCTTCCGGCGCGCTCGGATATCTCTTGTTGCCTTCTCCGTCGGGAACGTTCAGGAAGTAGTTCATGAACCCGTACGTGCCGTTGGCCGGGCCAGGCGTCGTAGAGGGATCGAACCACGCGTCCATCAGGAGCTGCTCGCCGCCCCAGTTGCCTCGTCTCAGCGTGAACAGCCCGAAGCGCGCTTGGTCCCTCGCGTTGATGAACATCCCGCCGCCCCAATGTCCGCCCCCGCTGACCGCCTGCACCCGGCGCCCGTCCAGTGTGATCCAAGAGTTCTCATACCCGTGCCACCGCCAGGTCGGCGAGGCACCGATGGGCCCCATCACGCGCTCTTGAAGCACCTCCGGCAAGGCCCTTCGCCACACACTGGTGGCCGCAAGCGCGAGGATGTTCACGCGCGTGTCATTGTATTCGAACACCGTTCCCGGTTCGTTGCGCGCCCGGGTAAGCCAAGTCGATGCATCTCGATCGGGCCGATCCGCCCAGTCGGGCTTGCCCCACAGCGTGCCTTCCCAGTCGGAGCTCTGTCGCAACAGGTCGTCCCACGTAATGCGCCGGTTGTGATCGGACTCGAACATCGTGGTCGGGTCGGGCCCGCCGAAGCCGACCCGATCCACACCCGGCTCGCCGTCGCCCGCGGGCACGTCGATCGGGGCCATGTATTCTCGGACCGTGTGATCGAGCGAACCGATGAGGCCGTCTTCCACCGCCAGGCCGACGACGGTCGAGAGAAACGACTTCGTGACGCTGTGCGTCATGTCCACCCGCCGCGTGTCGCCCCACTCCGCCACGATGTAGCCGTTTCGAACGATCACGCCGGCGGGCCCGGCTCGCACCTTGAACGGGCCGATTCCGTCTCCGTTGGGTTCCCGACCAAAGCTCTGACTCTGAGACAACTCTTGATCGCGCTCGACCCCGACCTCGTGTTCGAGAGCAAACGCGACGGCCGCGTCGACGCCCGCCGGGTTCATGCCGACCTCCGCTGGCGTCCTCGTCTCCCAATCGCCACGCTCTGGGACGTACTGCGCGAGCGCCAGCGATGGAGCGCCGAGTGATGCGATAAGCGCGCACGCAAACACACCTAGCGTAGTTCGAAGGCGTGGGTGGAGTGACGTCGAAAACCGTTTCATGGAGGCCTCGGGGTCAAGTGTGGCGAGTCGGTCCTTCATGGTAGAACGCCGACCGCGTAGACGCAGCCCCGATTCAGACCTGAACCCAGAACGGGCCGGCCAGGGAAACCCCGGCCGGCCCGCGGTCCCTCAAATCATTGAGTGCCCAGGGCCGGGACCGTAATCGGACCGAGGGTACGGATCACACCGCCCTCTTCGATCACCGCCCAAACATCGAATGAACTCGCTTTCTTCGTACACACGGACTGCGCAGGCGACGGAGCCGGGTTGCCCCCATGCCTGAACGGCGGGCACACGGGCTTGAATGAACCACCGGCCCCGGCTCGCGCCCCGATCACGATCGGTGACCCGTTGAACACGACTTCGAGCGTCATCGTCGTCGCATCCTCACCAAAGACGGACAGGCTCTCCCCACCAGGTGGCGGCGGTGGTGGCGGCGGCGGCGGCGGTGGCGGCGGCGGCGGTGGCGGCGGTGGCGGTCCACCAGCGGCGGCGACGGTTACCGGGCCGAGCGCGCGAATGACCCCACCTTCCTCGATCACTGCCCAAACGTCGTAGGCCGCCGCACCCTTGGTGCAGACGCTTTGCGCCGGTGACGATGCGGGATTGGCCGGAGTCCGGAAGGGCGGACAAACGGGACCGAACGAGTCGTCCGGACCACGCCGCGCACCAATCACGACCGGCGATCCCGAGAAGACGACTTCCAGCGTCGCCGAATTGGCGTCCTCGGAGTCGATCATGAGCGTCTCGTTGCCTGGTGGGGGCGGCGGAGGCCCACCATTCAGGTAAGACATGTTGAGAAGCCGGTTGGGGCTTCCCGAACCCGGGTTGCTCACGATCCCACTCGTGGCGTTGGCGTTGATGGCCGCGGCCACCTGGCTCGGTGAGTCGCCCGGATTGGCGGCGCGGTGCAGGACCGCCACCCCGGCGACGTGCGGGGCAGCCATCGACGTGCCGCTCAACGTGGCCGAGGCATTCGACCCGCCGAGGTAAGCGGCACGAATCGCGGACCCAGGCGCAAACAGGTCGTTGCATGTACCAAAGTTCGAGAATCCCGATCGTGCATCCGAAATCGTCGTCGAGCCGACGGTAATTGCCAGAGGGGCTCGCGCAGGGGATTGGTTGCACGAGTTGGTATTCGAGTTTCCGGCCGAAACCGTGAAGACCACGCCGGAGTTGACCGCGGCGGCGACCGCTTGGTCGAGCGCGGAGCTCGCGCCGCCACCGAGACTCATGTTTGCCACAGCGGGTGATTGAGCGTTCTGGCGCACCCAATCGACACCGGCGATGACACCGGACGTCGATCCAGAGCCGGTGCAACCGAGAACGCGAACCGGGTGAACCGTAGCACCCTTGGCTACGCCGTACGTCGACCCGACTGCGGTGCTCGCGGTATGAGTCCCGTGACCCTCGCAGTCCACGGTGCTCGGACTTCCCGGAATGAAGCTGATGCCGTTGCCCATGCGACCGGTAAAGTCGTTGTGCGAACCGAGAATCCCCGTATCGAGCCCGTAGAAGTGAACACCAGCGCCCGCCCCGTTGGGGAAGGAGTAGCTGTTATCAAGCGGAAGATTCTGTTGATCGATTCGATCCAAACCCCACGACGGCGTCGGAGACTGCGTCGTCGTCTTGGTCATGATCTGGTCGCGTTCGACAAAGGCGACCTGCGCGTTCGCCTCTAGCGACGCCACCTGACTCGGCGTGAGCTCCGCCGCAAAACCGGAAATCGCGTGACTGTAGTGGAGGTCGACGGTCACGCCTTCGGTCGCGGCGAGCGTGCTGGCGGTGGCGATCTGCCCGTCGGGTGCGCGGTTCAGAACGACGATATACCGATCTGCGACCGTCGGCACGGCGCTCGTGCTAGTGGGGTCGAAGAGCGGTCCTTCGTCGGGCTGAGAGCACGCCCCAAAGAAAAGAAGCGCCAGCGTCAGCGGCGCGTGGATCCGTGGCCTGAACTTCCTCGTCATACGTTACCTCTCGTGGGGTCAGGAGTGGCCGAAGTGATCAGCCTGAGACGTTTTCGCCGATGGGCAGCAGCCCGATTTTACGGTTTGAAACATGACCCCGGGGGGCCCTGGCAGCCTGGAAATTGGAACGACTCCGCCACTCGGTCAACTTGCAGCCGAAGACTGTTACACCTAGCAATGTGCTATGCCGTCTAAGCACACGGGGTTAGCTGGAAATCGGCTCATCCGAGGGCCACTGTAATGAAGTCGTAAGCATCGGACTCCGATCTTATCGAGCCATATTGTGGTCGCGATCCGGGGTGCTGAACGGTTCGGGGCGAGTGGTTCGATTCAAAGAAGGAGGGTCCATTGCGAGTCCTGCTGGTGGAGGACGATAGGCGCCTCGCCGACGCGATCGAAGAAGGATTGTCGCCGCACAGCGTGGACGTCACGGCCGCGGCCGACGTCGCCGAGGGCCGGCGGACTGCCGCGCTCAATCAATACGACGTTCTCGTCTTGGACGTCATGCTGCCCGATGGGGACGGCTTCGATCTTTGCCGGCAGCTTCGGGCGGCCGGAGACTCGACTCCGATCCTCATGCTTACGGCGAGAGATTCGGTGGACGATCGGGTGGCTGGGCTCGACGCGGGAGCCGACGACTACCTGGTCAAACCCTTTGCGTTCGCCGAACTGCTTGCTCGAATCCGCGCACTGTCTCGTCGAGTTCCCGGTCTTTTGCCGGAAAGAGTGCGCGTCGGCGATCTCGTCGCGGATCTGAGAAGCCGAAACCTCGCTCGCGGCGAGCAAATGATTCGCCTCACGAACAAAGAGTGGGACCTCTTCGAATTCTTTATACGACACGCGGGCGCCGTGGTCGGTCGCGCCCAGATTACTTCCTACGTTTGGGATGAAAACCATGACCCGTTTAGCAACGCGCTCGAGGTCCTCGTCCGACGACTCCGCGCCAAGCTCGACGACGACTTCGAGACAAAACTGATCCACACGGTTCGCGGTGCTGGATATCGATTTGGCCTGCGCATGACCGCAAGAGACGCTCGACCCGGCGCGCGGGCGTCGACAGGACTCGTTTGAAGCGAGAGCTTCGGAGTCTCCGGCTGCGCCTGACCGCATGGTATGTCGCGGCGCTCGCAGCCATCATGATCGTTTTCGGGGGCGCGATCTACTGGATCGTCGGGAAGCAGGCCTCGATTCGTCTCGATGAATCTCTCGCGGCGGCCGTCGACGTGTTGATCGGGGCCGTCGAAGCCGCCGACGATGCGACGCTGGGCGTGGGAAGCATTACCGATCGAATCAGAATTCCCGATCGTCGACTCCTTCTCTTCGATCCGCAGGCCATGGCCGTTGACCCGGCAGATCCGCCCGCTTGGATCGGGGAGGCGCTCGCGGCGAACCTTCCAGCGGACGCGGAGTGGATCCACCTCGACCTCGAAGAGGCCGGCTACGAGGGAATCCCCGACGGCGAAGAAGATTGGCGCATCTACGTCGAGGCCTTCACGGTCGAATCGGGCGAACGCTATTTCGGAGTTGCGGTCGCCAGTGCAGTCGAACTCGACGATCAGTACGCATCACTGATCCTCGCGTTTTCGATCGCCGCCGTGGTTGCGCTTGTCGGGGCGGCGGTGGGCGGCGCCGGGCTCGCAGTACGAGCCTCGCGACCTGTCGCGCTCGCGCTCGAAAACTCCCGCCGCTTCGCTGCCGAGGCGGCGCACGAACTCCGGACCCCCCTCGCGACCATTCGGCTCAGAGCCGAGGCAGCCGTCTCTCAAAAGGCGGCGGCCGAGAACCAGCCGATCGTCTTGCAGGAGATCGCGGAGGAAAGCAAACGACTGGGCGATGTCGTCGACCGACTCCTATTCCTTGCTCGGGCCGACTCGGATCAGGCCGCAGTGCGGACGGAGCCAATAGATCTCGATGACATCATGTTCGATGCGCTTCCAGCCGCCCAAGCGCTGGCCCGCGCGAAGGACATTCGAATCCATGTGGCGGCAAACGGGCCGAGCACGATGGCGGGAGACCCGTTGCTGATGCGTCATCTACTTGGTGCACTTCTGGAGAACTCCATCAAGTTCTCTCCCGCCGGAAGCGAGATCGAGGTGACCGCCGCCGGAACGGAAGAGCGCGTTCGACTGGCCGTGCGAGACCACGGCCCAGGCATCCCCCCCCAACTCCAATCGCAAGTCTTCGAGCCGTTCTATCGAGCCGATCCCGAGCCGTCCGGCCCTGGAGGTGTGGGTCTGGGCTTGTCGCTCGTGCGCCGAATCGTCGAGGCGCATGGAGGGGTCGTAACGATCGGCGATGCCGAGAATGGCGGGACGTTGGTGGAGACTTCGTTCCCCGCATTCGGTCGCACGTGAGGACGCATGGCGCGGTTCCAACCCCCGTCAGCGCGGGTTACAACCCCCGCTGGCGCGGTTACTGCTCCCTCTGGGCTTGGCGGCACGTAACCGTAGCGTCAGGGGGGTCGATCTACTCTCGAACCTCGTAGAATGTCGTGCAGCAGACGCTAGACCGTGCAAAAGGGAGGCTGGATGCAGCGCACGTCACTCGTCGTTTCGATCTGTCTTGTCGGAGCGTGCAGCGCATCGGATCAGCGCGGTTCGGATTCGGATGGCGCAGTGGCGAGCGTATCTCCCGTCGAACTGACGCTGGAGCAAGCGACCCAAATCGCCCTCGATCAAGTCCCCGGAGCGTTCGCAGAAGGGGAGTTCGAAACAGAGCACGGGATCGCCGCCTACTCGATCGATATTCTTCGCGACGGGGTCGAGGTTGAAGTGCGCGTCCACCCTGAAACGGGTGAGATTCTCTCGATCAGCGAAGACGACGACGTTGATGGCGACGATGATGACGACGATGACGACGACCATGACGACTCGGACAGCGATGAATCTGGCGTGAGTCGCGGTTGAACCGTCCATCGCGGGGGTTCAAGACGGGGATCACCCTCGTCGCGTGCGCAGGACTGGCCAGTCCTGCCGTGGCGCAGATCTCAGAGTTGGGTCAAGACAGCACCGGAGCGTCGCGGAGCGTTTTCGGGGGCCGCCAAGCTTACCTCGGACTGGTCGTCTTTAGCAGCGCGGCCACGATCCAAATCGATGGGCTCGATCAACTCGATGTGGCGATCAAGCCTTCGCTCATGCGCCGCAACGCGATCGATCGACGTATCCCCAGAAACCTCGGACGGGCCGAAGTCGCCGCCGGAGCGTCGGTCGGCCTTTTTCTTGTCGGTGAGATCTTCGACAGCGAAAAGACATCTCGTGTAGGCGTTCGGACGATCGAGACCCTTTTGGTAAACTCCGTCTTGACCTCGTCGCTCAAGATCATGTTCGGGCGCGCCCGCCCGGATACGGGCTATGAAGAGGACAGCTTCGCGCCGTTTTCTTTTAACGCCGCCAACTGGTCGTTCCCGTCTGGGCACACGTCGACGGCGTTCGCATGGGCGACCGCCCTGTCGAACGAACTCCGGCACGACGCCCCCTACGTGCCGTACATCGTCTATCCGCTCGCCGTTTGGGTGGCGACGAGTCGCATGCTCGATGGCCGACACTGGCTCACCGACACGGTGGCGGGGGCGGCCGTCGGAATCTTCTCGGCACATCTCGTGGACCGTCTGCACTCGGATCGCGCGCCCGGCTTTGACCGAGGACCGCAGTTTCAGCTGCTGATTGCCGGCGGGCCAAGCCCAATGCTGGGAGC
>JAJCZV010000167.1 GCA_029262175.1 Gemmatimonadota bacterium | reverse complement strand
AGCAGCTCGACTCCGAACCGTTCGGCTTGGGCGCGAAAGCGACCCGCCAACTCTTGTCCCGAGATCCCATCGACGAATCCGGGCACGTTGTCGAGGTGAACCGTTGCGGCCGCTTGACCGCCAAAGGCCGCCCGCTCGATCACCAGGGTGTCGATCCCTTCGCGGGCGGCGTAGAGCGCGGCCGTGAGACCGGCTGGTCCTCCCCCGATGACGATCAGATCGTAGTGGTGACGTTCGGCCGTGGTCTTCAGCCCGAGCTTCGCGGCGAGCTCTGCGTTACTCGGGTTCGTTAGGACATCGCCGTCGTCAAAAACGAGCGTCGGAATTCGACGCTTGCCCTCGTTCGTCTCGATGACGAAGCGCTCCCCCTCGGCATCCTCCTCGATGTCGACCCAACCGTACTGGATCTGATGCTCGCCCAAGAAGTTCTTGCTGCGATGGCAGTCGGGGCACCAATACGCACCGTACACCGTGACTTTCGGATCCACGTCGTTCTCGCCTTATGGTGTTAGAAGATTGACCCTCTCGGGTGTGTAACACCCACGGGTTCCCGGGATCGATCGTACCGATCGTGCCGCAAGGACTAAAGCGTGCCGAATAGTCGGTCGCCTGCATCCCCCAGACCGGGCAGGATGTATCCGTTTTCGTTCAGTTCGCGATCAAGAACCGCGGCGTACACGGCCACCTCGGGGTGATCCTTCGCCAAGCGAGCTACGCCCTCGGGGGCGGCGACGATGCACATCAGTCGAATCGATTGGGCGCCGGAGCGCTTGAGAAAACCGATCGCGGCACTGGCCGACCCGCCCGTGGCCAACATCGGGTCGGTGACGATGAACGTTCGGCCTTCCGGATTCGGGGGGATCTTGTAGTAGTAGTCCGATGGCTCGAGGCTCTCGTGTTCTCGTTCGAGACCGATATGCCCGACACGCATCGTTGGGAGCATACGCATCACGCCCTCCACCATCCCGAGACCGGCGCGCAAGATGGGAATCAACGTCATTTGATCGCCCGCGACACGCACGCCCTCGGCCACCTCCAGGGGGGTCTCCACCTGGCACACCTCGTAGGGAAGATCAGCCGTGACTTCATACGTCATCAGCATCGCGATCTCATCGACGAGTTCCTTGAAGACCTTCTTCGGCGTGTCGACACTGCGAAGCAGCGTGATCTTATGGGCCAGCAGCGGGTGATCGTAGATGATCAGGTTGGGAAACTCGGGGTGACGCATCGCGGTCATTCGGTCGCTCCGTCGTTTGCCGAAAGCGGTGCTCGACGTGGGCCTTTGTTCACGGCGTGACGCTGATTTGGACGGCACCGCGGGTCGCCTCCACCATCTCTCCGATCCGGGCGGCGGCGTATCCAGCTGCGTTCAGAGCTCGCACGAGGTCTGCCGCCTCATCGCCTGGGACCGCCGCGAGCAATCCGCCTGAGGTTTGAGGGTCGAGCAAAACAAGTCGACGGTTTGCGGACACCGCCGGGTCCCAATGCATGTGCGGCTCGACACCGGCCCGATTCCGATCGGTGCCCCCGGGGACGCACCCCGCCTCCGCCAAGCGCAGGGCGCCGGGCAGCACTCGCGGAGCCGAAGCGACGATGCGCGCGCTCGTCCGGGAAGCCCGGCACATCTCGAGCAAGTGTCCGAGCAAGCCGAATCCGGTCACGTCGGTGCACGCGTG
The DNA here is from genome assembly GCA_029262175.1 of Gemmatimonadota bacterium. Classification (GTDB taxonomy): domain Bacteria; phylum Gemmatimonadota; class Gemmatimonadetes; order Palauibacterales; family Palauibacteraceae; genus Palauibacter. Next base: position 35,267 of record JAJCZV010000167.1, on the reverse strand, counting down.
GACGTCGAAGTCCTGGAGCACGTTCGCGGCGCCTCGATTGAGTTGACGCATCGAATGCACGGCGACCAAGAGATCGACGGGATCGGTGATCTCTCGCTTGACGCCCGTCGTGAGGATGCCGGTACCGAGGGCTTTTCCGAGCACCAGGGCGTCGCCTGGCCGTGCGCCCCCCTTTCGCCACAGCGCGTCGACATCCGCGGTGCCGATGGCAACCAGACCAAATTTCGGTTCGGCATCGTCGATGGAATGACCGCCCGCGATGGGGATCCCGGCCTCGGCGCAGACCTCTCCCGCGCCCGTCAGAATCGCTCCCACGACCTCAGGCGCCAAAACGCCGGCTGGAATCGCCAGAATGTTGAGCGCGAAGATCGGTCGCGCGTTCATCGCGTATAGATCGCTGATCGCGTTGGCCGCGGCGATCGCGCCAAAGTCGGCGGGATCATCCACCAGCGGCGTAAAGAAGTCGACGCTGGCTACGATCGCGTCCCCGCTGTCGAGTAGGTACACAGCGGCATCATCCGGTCCGTCGAGACCTACGACGAGCCGGTCGTTTTGCAGCAGGGGAACGTGTTCCAAGATGCGGCCCAGATCCTCTGGGCCGAGCTTACACGCTCAGCCAGCTCCGTGAGAATATTGGGTGAGGCGCGCGGCCTCGGACGACGGTGTGTTCATGCCGCGAAGCTACGTTCGTGTCGTGACCATCGCGACGATTCTCACTCACCAGTTCTTTTCGACAACGGGCTCGCGGAAGCGATTGCGTCCCATAACCCGATCTCGAATGGCGGCCTCGGCATCGCCGGCCTGGTCCAGCAGCGCGGCTGCCTGCTCAGGCGAGAGCATTTGATCCTGTCCGCTGCCGCCCGAAGGCGCGCCCCCACCGCCGTTGCCCTGAGGAGATTCGCCCTGCCCGCCTTCAGATCCGGAGCCGCCCGACTCTTCTTCTTCCTCGAGCCAGCGTTCGACGAGCTCCAAGTTCCAGCGCGCATCCTCATCGTTCGCATCGCTGCGCAGGACCTGCCGAAAGGCTTCCCGCGCCGCACCAAGGGCCGTACGACGCGCGGTGGCATCGTTTTGCGCGAAGCGACCGTCGAGCGCGGTACCGACACCGTAGTTGTAGTAGCCGCTCGCGCGGACCGTCTCGCGCTCGCTGCGCAATGACTCTTGAAGGGGCAACTGTGCCTCGGCGAGCTGGCCATCCTGGAGCAGGGCCGTGCCATAGTTGTATTGGTCGATCGGGCGATCGGACCCCTCGGCGGCACTCCGGTAGCGGGCGACCGTCGGAGACTCGGGACCTGCGGCGGCGGTCGAATCTTGTTGCACGGCGGCGGTGATGACCGCGTAGTAGACCGCGGCGCAACAGGCCCCCGCGAGGCGACGGATCCACACGTTGCGCCTAGCCACGCGGAAGCAAGAACCCTTCACCCCAAAGACTCACGAAGGCGAGCAGGAGCAAGGCGCCGACCATCACGTCTCCCGTCGAAGCGATGGGGTCGCTCGACTGATTCGTCAATTCGCGTTCGATCACGCCAGCCCCTTCCGAAGCCCTCACGTACCGTCCTCCCGTCGCGTCCGCCACCTCCCGCAACGCGCGCTCCTCGAGTCGGGTCACGACCGGTTGCCCGTCCGGTCCCTGAAGCACCGCATTGCCCCCTCGTCGACGCGCGGCCGTGGAGGGGTCGAGGGAGGCGTCCCGGGTCAGGGGAATCTGCCCCCCGGCCTCTGTGCCAAAGCCAACCGCATGTATGGTAATGCCAGCGTCGCGCGCTCGCTCCAACGCGTCGCCGAGAGACTGCCCGGCGGTCTCCTCGCCATCGGAGAACAAGATGATGGTCTTGCGCGCTGCGTCTTCGCCGCCCGACAGAAGGTCGATCGCTTGCGTAAGTCCCGAGGCGATCGACGAACCGCCGAGACCGACGGCCGCGGGTCGGACCCCTTCGACCAACATCTCCACGGCACTCACATCGGTCGTGAGTGGCGAAAGCACGTAGGCGCGGCCCGCAAAATAGACGACGCCGAGCCGGCCGCTCAGCCGGGTAGCGAGGCGTCCGGCGAGCTCCCGCTGGGCATGAAGACGACTGGGTTCCATATCCGTGGCCAGCATCGAATTGGAAGCATCGAGAAGCAGGATCGTCTCGACCCCCTCCGGATCCGTTCGTCTCGTTTCGGCGCCGTCGGACCGGCTGGCGAGAGCGATCGCGGCGACACCGGTTCCAAGCAGCAGCATCCGAACCCAGGGCACGGCCCCGGCGGGCAATCGGACGTATCGTTCGAGGAGGGTCGGCTCGGCCATACGAGAACGATCCGCGTCCGACCGACGCATCGCGATCACACGTAGGGCGACCGCCAGTGCGGCCAGAGCCAACGCGACTAAGAGGGCCGAGGACATCTCAGACCCAAACGCGGCGGGCACGCGTGGCCCCGGCAAGCAGTTCGAGCAACAAGAGGCCCAAGGCGGCGAGTAACAGTTCGCGCCGTAGACCCACTCGCTCCTCGGTTCGAACTTCTTTTAGCGGCGTCGTCTCGAGCTCATTGATACGCTCGTAGATGCGCGTGAGTCCTTCAGGGTCGGTGGCGCGGAAATAGAGGCCTCCGGTCTGTGTCGCCATTTGCTCGAGCAGCTCATCGTTTACGTGCACGCGGATATTCGCGTATTGATACCCGAATGCGGTCCGTGCGACGGGCACGGGTGCGACGCCGTCCCGTCCGACCCCGATCGTATACACCCGAATCCCCAGCGAGGCCGCCGCGGCCGTCGCCTCCTCTGGAGATACGCCACCGCTGTTGTTGTCTCCATCCGTAAGCAAGACCACGATCCGCGACTCGGGCTCCAGGTCTCGCAGACGATTGGCCGCCGTCGCCAGCGCGACGCCAATTGCGGTGCCATCGCGCAACTGACCTGCCTCAAGACGCTCCACGGCGGTTTCGACAACCGCGTGATCGAGCGTACCGGGCACCATCGTCAATGCCTCCCCGGCGAACGCGACCAGCCCGACCCAATCCGATTCGCGGCCCTCGATAAATCGAATGACCTCGCGTTTGGCGACTTCGATTCGGTTGTCGGGTCGAAAGTCCTCCGCCAGCATCGAACTCGAAATGTCGACGGCGAGAATGATGGCGACGCCTTCGCGTTCCGACTCGATCCGCTCCCACACGCGGACGGGGTTCACCAGCGTGATCGCGACCAGCGTGAGCGCGGCGGATCGAAGCACGACCGGCGCGGACCACCAAAACGAAAATCGACGGCGGCGACCGACGAGACGCTCGATATCCGGAAACGGCAACCGGACGCGATTGGTTCGCATCAAGCGCCAGCCCAATGGAATAAGCAGAAGCAGCAGCAAGAACGGCCAGCCCGTCAGCGCGAAGCGAGTCATTCGTCGTGGCTCGGCTCGGGCGGCATCTCGGATCGCACGAACGCGGCACCGGCATCGAGGTCCGAGATGGGTCCATCGGTCGCTCCCCAAACGCGCGCGAACCGAGCCTTGAGCGAGCGGCCCAGGGCCACGAGCAGCGGTTCATCGCGTTCGCCCAACGCCCGCAGCCCCTTGGCCGGCGACCAACCGCGCGTATCTCGCGCGTAGCGACGGAGCGTCGCTTCGTAGTCGTCGTAGAACCGGTCACCGGGAAGTCCGCCCGCCAGCCAAGCCTGACGGAGGGCGTCGAAGTCCTGAAGCGCTCGCCCGCCGGGGCCGAGAGGCACGACGGGGGTCGGCGCCTCGGCTCGATCGCGCCGGAACCACCAGAACAACCCTGCCGCCAGAACCAACAGCGCAATGATCCACCACGGGAACGAGCGCACGCGGAGAAACGGCTTCGGGTCTCTGAGAGCCAGCTCGGCGGAGTCAGAGGGGAGGATGGAGCGAACCACGATCACCGGGACGTCGATCGCAAGAGGGGGCGACTGGCTGCCACCGACGACCACCGGGTGGGGCGCGATTCGGAGCGTATCCGGACGCCAGGCGACCACGGGATAGTCCGCTCGCCACTCCAATCCGTCGGAATCCGTTCTGATCTGAACCGCGCCGCGCTGCTCGAGCGCATCGGGTAGCTCGATCAGGGCGGGAAACTGAACATCGCCCGGTAGCGAACGTGTCACGGTGAAGCCGATCGTGAAGCTCTCACCGATCCGAACAGAATCGGGCTCGACGTACGATGCCGTCGCTGCCGCATCTTGAGCGTAGGCGTTTCCGACCATCGCAATGGAGACGAGCCAGCATGCGAGCGCCGCGACGCCCCGGGTGCGGGTCTTCACCTCAGCCGCCTCCGGCCCCGAGCTCGAAAGAAACTCGCGAGTCCCGCCTGATACGGTTGATCGGTCCGTAGTCGCACCAGATCGATATGGCATCGACCCAGGATTCCTTCCAATTCTTCATCTCGCGCTGCCGCCCTGCCTTCGAATTGTGCGCGCACTCCCGCGTCCGCGAGATCAACGACTGCGCGCTGACCGGTCTCTGGATCCTCGACCTCGATCCAGCCGCTTTCGGGAAGCGAACTCTCGCCCTTGTCCTGGATGTCGATCGCGACGACATCGTGCCGAGCGGCTAAGGCTAGCAGTGGCCGGGTCAGATCTCCCCTTCCGACAAAGTCCGAAATCACGAACACGAGCGAACGAGCCGACAGCATCCGCACTGCCGTCACGAGCGCGAGTTCGAGGTCGGTCCCTTTGCCCTTGGGCTCGACCGAGACCAAGTCGTGTAGGAGCCGCAGGTTACGGTTTCGTCCCCGGGCCGGCCGCACGTACTTCTCGATCCGATCGCTGAACAGCAAAAGTCCGATCGGATCTGAGGTCCGCATAGCCGCCAGGGTGAGTGTACTCGCGACCTCCGCTGCAAGATCCCGCTTGAGCCCGCCGCGCGTCCCGAAATTGTTGGACGCGGACACGTCGACGACCAGCAGGACCGCGAGCTCTCGCTCCTCGACGAAGCGCTTTACGTACGGTGCGCGCATCCGCGCGGTGACCTTCCAATCGATGGCTTGGACGGGATCGCCGGGCTGATAGAGGCGCACTTCCGAAAACTCGATCCCGTGACCGCGGTACAACGATGGATAAGGGCCAAGCGCGGGGCTATCCATAAACCGGCGACTCGTCACCTCGAGCTTACGAACGTCCCTGACGATCGAAGCCGGGTCAGGCGCCGACCGAGACGGCCCACGCCACAGAAAATCCATCAGGCTCACGGCACCGGCACGGTCTCCAAGAGTCGATCGAGGACCTGCTCCGAATCGATCTGTTCGGCCTCGGCCTGGAACGTCATGACGAGACGGTGGCGCAAGACATCGCGCGCGATCGCCTTGACGTCGTCGGGCGTCGCGAAGGACCGTCCCTCGAGGAACGCATGTGCTCTCGCCGCTCTCGCCAGAAAAATCGTTGCGCGAGGCGAGGCGCCGAACTCCACCCAGCCGGCAAGCTCCGGGACGCCGTGGGCGACCGGATCTCTCGTCGCCAGGACGAGAGAGAGGATGTAATCCTCGAGTCGTTCGTCGATGTAGATACCCGCCAGGAGTTCACGTGCGGCGAGAATCTCCTTTGGATCCACCACCGCCTCGACCGCGGGCGGATCCTCTCCGGACATGAGCCGCATGATCTGGCGCTCATCTTCGCGCCCGGGATAATCGACCCGGGTCTTGAACATGAATCGATCGACCTGTGCCTCGGGGAGCGGGTACGTCCCCTCATGTTCAATCGGGTTTTGCGTCGCCATGACCAAAAACGGCACCGGGAGCGGATGGCTCTCTTCGCCGATCGTGACCTGATGCTCTTGCATGGCCTCGAGAAGCGCCGACTGCACCTTGGCCGGGGCGCGGTTGATCTCGTCGGCGAGGACGATGTTCGCGAAGATCGGACCGGGCTTCGCTGTGAACGTCCCGGTCTTCTCTTCCCACACGAGCGTTCCGATCACGTCGGACGGAAGAAGGTCGGGGGTAAACTGAATCCGGCGGAACGTCGTGTGGATCGCCTCGGCCAGAGTGCGCACCGTCAAGGTCTTCGCGAGACCCGGCACGCCTTCGAGAAGGATGTGCCCACCGGTCAGCAGGCTCATCAAAACACGGTCGATCAGTTTGTGCTGCCCAACGATGCGTCGAGCAAGGGCCTTTCGGACCTCGGGCACAAACCTGCCCGCTTCTTGGATGGCTTCGGCTTGGCTCTCGAGATCCTGCTCCGAGATCCGTGCGGCGGTCGCGGTTTCAGCGTTCATTCGCCCTCTCGTTTTGGCGTATGCGGGGCTTCGATGTTTACGACCTGACGCCCGGGGAGCAACCCGTGGACTCCCCGCAGGGCTTCGCGTTCGGATTCCGAAAGAACCCGCGTAGTGCCAGCCGAAAGATCGCCAAGCTCGATAGGTCCGAACGCAACGCGACAAAGTTTCTGAATCTTGAGTTCGAAGAGCGCGATCATTCGCCGCACCTCCCGATTGCGACCTTCGGCGATTTCGACCTCCAAGATCGGCGAACGTGACGGGGGCGCCAGCAACCATCGCGCGCTCTTCGCGTGCGCCCTCCCAGCGTCGAGTTCGACTCCGGCGATCAAACGTTGCGGTAAATCCATGGGTGCGGGGGACACCAGTGTGACTTCATATCGGCGACGGACCTCAGAACTCGGATGGAGAAGCGCGTGAGCCAGATCGCCATCGTTGGAGAACAACAGAAGACCTTCGCTCAGAAGGTCGAGTCGTCCCACATGAAAGAGGTGCTGGGACTCCGGCGGGATGAGTTCATACACGGTCGACATGCCGCGAGATTCATCTCTGCTACACGCGAACCCCGGCGGCTTGTGTAGCGCGAGCCAGTCCGTGGCGAGGAGTTCGACGACGACACCATCGACTTCCACGCGCTGTCGTTCGGGATCGACCTTGGTGCCAGGCTCGGTGACCAGTTCCCCGTCGACGCGCACGCGTCCCGCCGCGATGAAGTCCTCGCACTTCCGACGCGACGCGACGCCCGCTCGGGCGAGGAATTTCTGGAGGCGCAACGCGGTTTGGTCTACGAAACCTGAGGGTGGGGCGTCGCGCCGTTGGTACGACCGTTGGTCTCCGCGACGTTTGTCAGATCCTCTTGATCCGTCATGTCTTCTTCTTGTTGGAGTCCATCGAGCCGCGCCTCCACCTGGACGATCTCCTCCGTTGGCGTCACTTCATCCGGATGCGCCTCGGTGAGCGACTCCTCGACTTCCGCCACCGCCTCCAGCTCCGGCCCGTCCTCGCTGGGTTCTTCGACCGGCTCGTGCACCACGGGGTCTGAATCGGTCCGAACCAGTGAGATCGGGAGATCTTCCGGTCGGGGCAGCTCGGCCAGCGATTGCAGCCCGAAGTGATCGAGGAACTGAGAGGCCGTTCCATACAAGAGGGGACGGCCCAACCCTTCCCCGCGACCCACCACGGCAATCAACTCCCAATCCTGGAGCGTCTTGAGAACGGAGGCCGACGCAACGCCGCGGATTTCTTCCAGTTCGATGCGCCCGATGGGCTGTCGATAGGCGACGATCGAGAGCGTCTCGAGCGCGGCGCGAGACAGCGTCGGAGGCCGCGGGACGGAATCGAACCGCTCCAGGTACGGGGCAAATTCCGGCCTCGTGAGAATCTGAAACCCATCTCCGAGTTGATAGACCTGAAAAGCCCGATCATCGCTTTCGTATCGCGCGCGCAGGTGATCGAGCGCCTCTCGGACACGTACCACATCGAGCGATTCATCCGCCCGCGATAGCTCTTTCGGTGTCAACGGAGTCTGGCTGGCAAACAGCGTGGCTTCGACAATCTGTTCTGGGTTCATGGAGTCTCTAAGGCGATAGGCTCGGGGAGGTCTCGGGGCGTGACGCTAGACGCGTCGTCGATTGCGGCTGAGGCGACGTCGTTCGAGGGCGCCTCTGCCGATGTCTCGTCTTTCGCTGCCAAACTGCGAAATATCCAAATCGAACCGAACCCGCTGACTTGCTCGAGACGGAGAAACTGCTGTTTCGCCAACTCGAGGCAGGCAAGCAGGGCCGCGACGACGTGCTGTCGTTCGCGCCACGAGCTAAACAGCCGGCTAAACGGCATGCGATCGCTCGCGCGTAGCTGGCGCTGGATCACTTCGATCTTCTCCTCGACCGTGACGACTCGAATCGGGGCAACGTGGGTCGTGATCGGATCGGGATCCGGAACGTCGAAGGCCACCTCGAGGAGTTCTTCCAACGTCGTCGTAAGAACGCCCCGAACGGCCGCGGGGGGCGGACGAGGCGGCAGATACCCCTTCCCGAAATGTCGGCGACGTTGAGATTCCGCGCTGTCCAGCGCCCGCGCGACTTCTTGGAACATTTCGTATTCGAGCAGACGCCGGACGAGTTCGGCGCGGGGGTCCTCGTCCCAGTCGGCGTCCCCGTGCCGCGGCAACAACACTTGGGCCTTGATCCGGACCAAGGTCGCGGCCAACTCGAGAAATTCGCCGGCGCGGTCCAGCTCCAGCCGCTCGAGATTCGACTTCAAGGCGGATTGAAACTGGTGGGTAATCTGAGAGATCGGGATATCGAAGATATCGATATCCTGGGAGCGAATGAGATGGAGCAGGAGGTCTAGAGGACCCCGAAACCTGTCGAGTTCGACGAGAAACGGCTCGGACCGCGACTGACTAGGCAGTCGGTTGGGAACTGCCGGCAACGATCCTCCCCTCCCCACTGGCCGCTGTCCGCCCCGAGGCGGTCCGCGGACGCGTTGACGTACGCTTCGCTGGGCGGTCCGCCCACCGTGAATGAAGATTCCGAATGTAGCATGGTAGGGGCGGCTTCGCCGCCCGTGGTAGGGGCGGCTTCGCCGCCCGCCGTAGGGGCGGCTTGCCGCGCGGGGTAAGCCCGGCTTCGCCGCGCCGGGACGGCCGCAAAGCCTCCGGAGGCCGACTTCGGGGCCGCGCTTGAGTCCCGCACCGCGAGGCTCTACCTTTTTGGGCTTGTTCTCCCCGGCGTCGGTCGCCGCGGAGGCTTAGGAATTCTGAGGAGAGAACCAGTGCCGAACAACGCCAGTCAAAAGAAGCGCCTCCGCCAGTCCTTGGTGCGCCGTGCCAAGAATCGGCAGGAGCGGTCGGAAATCCGCACGCGGACCAAGCAGTTGCTGGCCATGGATTCCAAGGCAGACGCGGACACCGCGTTGGCTGATCTCTATCGCGTGCTCGATCGAGCCGCGCAGCGCCGGCTCATGGAGCCGAATGCCGCCGCACGCCAAAAGGCGAGGGCCGCGCGGCACGTGCACAGCCTAGGGTAACAAGCACGGGCCCCCTTTTGGCGGGCCCGACTTCCGACCTAGTCGGACCCCTTCCCTCCGTCGTCCTCATCGAGCATCGCCGACACCGCGTCGAACCGGTCGGCATCTCCCAACGACAGCGATTCCAGAAACTCGAGTTCGTCCAGATACTCGCCGTCGTCTGACTCTTCTTCGGTCGACTCCGACGGGCTCGCAGCCGTCGGCTGTGCGGAGGCTTCAGCCCGCGGGTCTGCCGTGGGCGCCTTTCCGGACTCCAACTTCTCGGGGATCGACTCGTCCGCGTCTTTCGCCGACTCCGCGTCTTCCAGAATCGCCTCGGACGACGCCTCGGACGACGCCTCGGCCTCGTCCACGTCGAGATCGGTCGCGTCAGACGCGGGCTCGTCAACCACGAGACGGGGTCCCGCCGTGCCGATGCTGCCGATGATGTCGTCGAGCTCGTTGACGGTCGCTTGCTCGCCCTTCAGGAGCTCATCGAGCGCGTCGAGAGATTCGCTAATGGTCTCTTGCTGCTTCTTCCATTCGGCGTCGCCATATTCGCCAACGGCATGTCGCAGCTTGGCTTCCTCGAGTTCCGCCTGGTGTTCATCTCGATCGTGGCGCAGCGTCTCCACCTCGGCCCGCCTGGTGGCCAGCGACTCGGCTAGCTGGACGCGGTGCTGAGAGAGTTGGCCGTTGACCGCCTGCAGACGGGTGTCGTAATCCGCGCGGACTTTGTCAAAGACCTCTGGACGCGCCTCGCCGGAGTGCTCGGCCAAACGTTCCACCCAACCATGAATCTTTTGCGACTCTTGGATGAGTTCGCGGACCTCGGAGGGGATCACCGCGCTGTCGTGTTTCTTCTTGTCGGCCATGTGTTCTCGTCCGTCAAAGCTGTGCGTCCGGCTACCGAAGGTCGGCGTTCCCGGTTTCGCCTGCGGCGGAATCCTGCAAGACCCGAGCCCCCCCACGCGCGGGTCACGTCGTCGAGCCTGAGTCCTCGAATCGGGTCTCGCCAGCTACGATCGTTCGTCGAATGCGGCCGGTGACGCGCCAACCCGAGAAGGGTGTATTTCGACTCTTGGACCGGAACTGATCGGCATCGACCAGCCAACTTGCCTCAGGGTCAAATACGACGATGTCTGCCGGGCTTCCGGGGCGCAACGTGCCCCCCTCGATCCCCATGGCCCGCGCGGGCGCACACGACATGCGATCGATGAGTGAGGACAGCGTCATGTCCCCGCTCACGACGAGATCGTGCAGGCAGATGGGCAGCGCCGTCTCGAGGCCCACGATTCCAAAGGGCGCGTCGTCGAATTCGCGCTCCTTCTCCTCGTAGTGGTGAGGCGCATGATCGGTGGCGATCATCTCGATTACGCCGTCGATCAGGGCTTGGCGCAGCACCTGCCGGTCCTCCTCTCGCCGCAACGGAGGATTCATCTTGGCCTCGGTGCGATACCCCTGGACGGCCTCTTCCGTAAGCGTGAGGTGATGGGGCGTCAGTTCCGTCGTGACGCGTACCCCGCGGTCGCGGGCCATCCTCACGAACTCGACGGACTCGCGCGCGGACAAATGTTGGATGTGGAGGTGACCGCCCGTGAGTTCGGCCAACAAAATGTCCCGGGCAACGATCACGGCTTCGGACGCGTTTGGGATCCCTCGGAGACCGAGCGCGGTGGCCACGGACCCCTCGTTCATGACGCCGCGAGCGCTGAGCGCCATGTCCTCGGCGTGTTGCAGCACGGGGATGTCGAAGGCCTGCGTGTACTCGAGCAGCCGACGCATGAGGACGGGATCTGCGATCGGATGACCGTCATCGGTGACCGCGACCGCTCCCGCCTCGACGAGCCCGCCGATCTCCGTCATCTGCACGCCGGCCAGCCCCTTCGACGCCGCCCCCACGGGGCTTACGCGCGCGCCCCCCTCGCCGCGCCGTGCCCAACGCCGCGCTTCCTGGCGAACAAACCCGACCGCGGCAGGATCATCCAGCGGCGGATCGGTGTTGGGCATCGCCCATACGGTCGTGAAGCCACCCGCCGCCGCCGATTGCGCCCCGGTCCGGATCGTCTCTTTGTGCTCCCCGCCTGGTTCACGGAAATGCACGTGAACGTCGATCAAGCCGGGCGAGACCACGAGGCCACGGGCGTCGATTCGTTGGGCATCTTCGGGGCCCGCCAACCCGGGTTGGACCGCCTCGATGCGGCCTCCGACGACGAGCACATCGGCGATTTCGTCCAGGTTCGTGGACGGGTCGACGATGCGGCCGCCATGAATCAGAAGGGGTCGACTCACGGCATCCTCCCCTTTGCGGACTCCGCGAGTTCCGGTCGGCCTCCCGCGAGCAAGTACAACACGGCCATCCGGACGGCGACCCCGTTCGTAACCTGGGGCAGGATCACCGATCGGGGGCCATCCGCCACGTCCGAATCGATCTCGACCCCGCGGTTCATCGGCCCGGGGTGGAGCACGATCATGTCGTCGGCGGCCGACTCCAGGCGCCGCGACGTAACGCCGAATACGCGATTGTATTCCCGGAGCGACGGGACATAACCACCCTGCATCCGCTCCAGCTGGAGTCGAAGCACATAAAGGACGTCACACCACTCGATCGCCTCTTCCACGCGCCCGAAAACCTGGACGCCCAGATCCTCGATCCCGGCCGGAATCAGGGTGCGCGGACCGCAGACCGCCACCTCCGCGCCGCACTTCAGAAAACCCGTCACGTTCGAACGCGCCACGCGGGAATGCTTGATGTCTCCGACGATACAGACACGTCTGCCCTCGATCGCGCCAAACCGATCCCGAATCGTCAGGAGATCGAGTAACGCCTGTGTGGGGTGCGCGTGCTGTCCGTCCCCGGCGTTGATGACGTTGGACGGGATCCGGTCGGCTAGAAATCGAGCCGCCCCGGAGGAGCCGTGACGCACGACGACCATGTGGATCCGCATGGCCTCGAGATTCCGTGCGGTATCGACGAGCGTCTCGCCCTTTTGCACCGAAGATCCGGACGACGAGATGTTGACGGTGTCGGCCGAGAGCCGCTTTTCGGCGAACTCGAAGCTGATCCGAGTTCTGGTCGACGGCTCGAAGAACAGATTCACGATCGTCTGTCCGCGGAGCACCGGGACCTTCTTGATCTTTCGTTCGCTGATTTCCTTGAACGGCTCGGCCGTGTCCAGAATCCCCAGGATCTGCTCACGACTCAAATCCTCGAGCCCGATGAGATCCTTACCCAGCTCGAGATCTTTCCCCATTGCCGTCATTCGGCTTCAGCTCCGGCGGCACCGCCAGTCCCCACGAGATCAACGCCCCAGGCGCCGTCCAGATCCTCCACGCGCACGGAAACCTCTTGACCCGGCTGTGCTTGGAATCGGTGCCCGGCATAGTCGGGCTGGATCGGGAGCTGTCGTCCCCCGCGGTCGACCAACACGCACAGCTCGATCTTCCCTGCCCGCCCGAAATCGGCCAACTCGTTGAGCGCGGCCCGAATCGTCCGACCCGTAAACAGCACGTCATCGATGATCACGACGTGCGCATCATCGATCGCCTCGGGGATCGTCGTCGACCCGACCTGCGGGAGCGAGCCGATCTGACCGAAATCGTCCCGATAGAGCGATATATCGAGTGAGCCCGAGGCCAACGTGCCACGAGTAGGCTCGAGCGCTGCGGCGATCGCTGCGGCGATCGAATCGCCCCGCCGGTGGATGCCAATGAGGACGAGGTGGGCCCCGGGTTCGACCGCTCGATCGATTTGCTCGGACAGTTCGACGATCAGCTGCTGAGTGGCGGCCGAGTCGAACAAGGTCTGGATCTGCATCGGATCGGTGGGCACGCGGGCGGGGCTGCAGACCTCGAAAAAGGGGCGGTCGGCCAGTGGACGGCCACGGTCGAACGAGAGTATAGGACGGCACACCTCGGCGATCAACGTCGCGCTTGCGTTGACCGCTTCTTGGCTCGTCCGGTACGTTTTGGCATGCAACCACAAAACGTTCGTACCAGACGATGGCGCCCGCGTCCGCTGTGGGTCGCCATCCTTGCGTGCCTCGTGTTGGCCCCGGCGACCTCGGCCCAGGACGACCCCACGCTGTCGGCCTCGGCGCCGTCGGTCGTCCTCACCGGAGTCCCCTTCGACATCACCATCCGGACAGAAGACGGCGAGCAGGCGTCGTATCGCGTCGTGTCTGCCGGAGGACGCACCCTGGCTTCCGGGGATCTCCCCATCCGCGACGACGTGACCGTCGGGCTTGAAGTCGTCGAAGGAGACCTCCCGCTTACGGTCTCGATGGACTCCGCTTCGGGTTCTTCCGAAATCACCCTCGACCCACACCGCTTTCCAGGTTGGATCAGCTTGCTGCCCCCGCTGATCGCGATCGCGCTCGCGTTGATCTTCCGCGAGGTCGTCGTTTCTCTGTTCTTCGGGATCTGGCTGGGCGCTTGCTTTGTCGCGGGGTTGAATCCGTTGAGCGGTCTCTGGCGCGCGGTGGATACGTTCGTCGTCCCTTCGCTGGCCCACCCGGACCACGCCTCGATCCTCATCTTTTCCGCGCTCTTGAGCGCGATGGTCGGCGTCATCTCCGTATCGGGTGGCACCCGCGGCATCGTGGAAGCCGTGCGTCCATTTGCCACGACCCCCCGGCGCGCCCAGCTCGCTACGTACTTCGCCGGTCTCGCCATCTTCTTCGACGACTATGCGAACACGCTCATCGTCGGAAATACCTTTCGGCCGATCACCGATAAGCTCAAGGTATCGCGCGAAAAACTGGCGTACTTGGTCGACTCGACGGCGGCTCCCGTGGTCACCATCGCTTTCGTATCTACGTGGGTCGGATTCGAGATCACGCTCATCGGAGACGGGCTCCGCATCGCGGCCGAGCAGACGACGGATCCGATCCTATCGGCGGCGTTGGAATCTGCCAGCCCGTTTACGGTCTTCTTGAGCACGATCCCGTACTTGTTCTATCCCATTCTTGCCATCCTCATGGTCGGGTTCGTGATCGTGTCCGGACGCGATTTTGGACCGATGTTGGCGGCGGAGACCCGCGCGCGAAGCGGAGGGGGCGTGTTTCGCCCTGGGGCCCAGTTGATGGTCGACACGGAAGAGACCGGGCTCAGTGCGAAAGCCGATATTCCGCTGCGCTGGTACAACGCAGCGCTACCGGTCATTTCGGTCGTTCTCGTCGTCCTGTTGGGTCTGTACTTCGATGGACGAAGTGCGCTCAGCGGCCCCGATTCGATTTGGAACACGTTTGGTGCCGCAGATCCCTTCAAAGCGATTCTGTGGGGATCGCTCGCCGGATGTATGGTCGCCATTGCACTGCCGCTGGCGCAGCGGATCCTCACGCTAAAAGAAGCGTTGAACGGGTGGCTCGCGGGGGTACGTGCCATGACCATGGGTTTTGTCATCCTCATCCTCGCTTGGTCCTTGGGTGAGGTGACGAACCAACTCTCTACCGCGCGCTATCTGACATTGCTCCTCGAAGGAAACGTCGGGCCCGAGATTCTTCCCCTTCTGACGTTTTTGACGGCGGCGGTCGTCAGCTTCTGTACCGGAACTTCATGGGCGACGATGACCATTCTTGTTCCGCTCGTGGTGCCGCTCGTCGTCGCGCTCGGCGGAGCGACCGGCATCGAGTCTGGCTTTGGTGGGACCCTGCTGGTGGGTACCGTGAGCGCCGTGCTGGCGGGCTCGATCTTTGGCGACCACTGCTCACCCATCTCCGATACGACCGTGCTGAGTTCGATGGCTTCGGGCTGTGACCACGTGGATCACGTGCGTACCCAGCTACCGTACGCGCTCCTCGTGGCCGGGGCGTCGATGGTTCTGGGGCACCTCGGGACGTCCTTTGGTCTACCGCTATGGATCGCGTACATAGGCTCGATCGCGGTTCTGATCACGGCCCTCCGTTTCGTCGGGAAACCGGTTCCACAGGCCGGTCAGACGTAGAGTCGAGAGGGTCGGAGCCCGGCCCCGAGGCGGAGAGGCTACGATCCCGCGACCACGTTCGACTACGTTCGTTTCGCGCGAAAAAACTCTACGAGTACGCGGCCGCATTCATCGGCGCGCACGCCCTCGATGATCTCGATGTGATGGTTGAGTCGGACGTCTTGCACGAGGTTCTCGAGCGAGCCGCACATGCCCGTCTTGGGATCGGGCGCGCCGATGACGATCGTTTCGACGCGCGCCAGAACCGCGGCCCCGGCACACATCGCGCAAGGCTCGAGCGTCGCGTAGAGCGTGCATCCCAATAGATGCCAGTGTCCTAGCCGCGCAGCCGCCTCTCGAAGTGCCAACATCTCGGCGTGCGCCGTCGGGTCGTTCAGCTCACGGATGCGATTGCGGCCAGCCCCGACCACGGCCCCCGCGGCATCGACGACGATGGCGCCCACCGGCACTTCGCCGCGCTCGGCGGCCGAGCGCGCCAAGTCTAAGGCGCGTTCCATGTGAGCCGCATGATCCCCCGCCTCGCCGTCGCGCGGGTCTTCGGCGCTCACTCGACGGAGGCCTTCGCATCGAGAAAGCCCAGAGCGGAATCGATTCGGGCCGCCACGCGATCGCGCTCCATCAGCTCGACCACTTCGAAGATGCCCGGGCTGACGCCCTGCCCCATGAGCGCGAGTCGAAGCGGATTGATGACCCGCCCCGCCCCGATCTCCATCCGAGCCGCCAGACCGCGGATGACGGATTCGATCGACGCTTCATCCCAATCGCCCAGCCCGTTCAAGTCGACCAGGACGGCGCGGAGAATCTGTGCCGCGTCCGACGCGTCTTTCCAAAAGCGGTCGACGGCCGCCTGCTCGTAGTCGACCTCGTGCGCAAAGAACGGCGACACCTGGGCCACGAGGAGGGGGATCGTGCGGGGGCGGGTCTTCACCAAGTCGATAACCGCGAGCAGTCGCTCCGATTCCGAAGCGATCGTGGGATGGGAGTCGGCCAGCGCGTGCCCCTCCGAGGCCGCGGTGGCCTGCAGGGAATCTAGAACAAGGACCCGCAAATCCGCCGCGGACGCTGCCGCGATATGCTGACCATTGAGCCACGCGAGCTTCTCCAGATCGAACACGGCACTCTTCTTCAAGACGCGCTCGATCCTGAAGGCCTCGATGAGATCGGGATCGTCGAAGACCTCTCGATCATCTCCGGGCGACCACCCCAGCAGCGCGAGAAAATTTCTCATGCCGCTTGGTAGGTACCCTTCTTCTCGATACGCGAGTACCGACATGGCGCCGTGTCGTTTGGAGAGTCGTTTGCCGTCGGATCCCAAGATCAGCGGCACGTGGCCAAAGGTTGGGAGTTCGAAACCGAGCGCGCGGTAGATGACGATCTGTTTGGGTGTGTTCGAGATGTGATCGTCGCCGCGGATCACGTGAGTGATTCGAGCTTCGACGTCATCGGAGACGACGGCGAGGTTGTAGACGGGCGTGCCGTCGGACCGCAGGACGACGAAGTCATCCACGGACCCGACGGGGAACGACGTTGGGCCGTGTACCAGATCATCCCACCCGATGTCTTCCTGAGGGATCCGCACGCGTAGCGCGAAGGGCTCTCCGTCTTCCGCTCGCCTGAGCGCGTCCTCCGCCGCGAGCCGACCGCAACGACCGTCATAGCCAAACCCCGAACCGACGCGCTGAGCCTCTTCCCGCCGCGCCTTGAGTTCCTCGGTGGAGCAAAAGCAACGGTAGGCGGCGCCTCGATCGAGCAATTCCAGCGCATGTCGGCGGTGGCGCTCCACGCCATCTGCCTGAAAGACGGGCCCTTCGTCGACCGACATCCCGAGCCAATCCAGTCCCTCCAAAATGGCTTGCGTCAACTCGGGGCTCGAGCGGGCTCGGTCGGTGTCTTCGATCCGGAGGAGAAAGACGCCCTCTTCGTGACGGGCATAGAGCCAGTTGAAAAGCGCGGTTCGTGCGCCTCCGACATGGAGGAAACCGGTGGGGCTCGGCGCGAAACGCACCCGGACGGTCATTGGATGATCCTCGGAAATTGGTGATTTGGGTCTCGACCGCAGGGTACGGCCCGTTCCATCTTGCGCGGAGCCCGGATAGGATGCCAAGTCTGCGCGAGGACCCGCCTCGCGTCGCCGCTTCCGTATCGCATGGACCGACGCATGAGCTCTTCGTCCGCTTTCATACTACCGGGGTTGCGCAGCCCCTTCACAAAGATCGATCGCGAACTCGAGGGACTCGACGCGTTGGCGCTTTCGGTTCCGGTGATCCAGCAGACGGTCGCCGGCGATCGAGGGCCCGGCCGAGACAACGCGCGCGACATCGACCTCGTGCTTTGGGGGGCGGTCATCCCGACGCTCGCCGTCAGCAATTGGGGTCGCGAGGTGTGGTTCGACTCCGGGCTGGACGCGCGCGTCCCCGCCCAAGGAATCGTCCAGGCCTGCGCGACGTCGCTGGCCGCGGCGACCCACGCCGCCGGCCAAGTCGCGGCGGGCCGGAGCGACTTGGCGCTGTGCGGGGGCGTCGAGTCCATGAGCCACACGCAGATCGGCTTGTCGCGCGGGCTGAGTAAGACGATCCGACGGACCGGCACCGCGGGGACGGTCGGGCGCATGGTCAAAACGCTCGGTCAGATCCGACCCAGCGATCTCCGGATCTCCGTCCCGGGCGTCGAAGAACGGACGACGGGGAAGACGATGGGGCAGCACACCGAAGAGATGGCCAAGGAGTGGGGGATTCCGCGCGAGGCCCAAGACCGCTTTTCGCTGGCGAGCCACGAGCGCGCGACGCAAAACGAAGCCGCCTTCTTTCGACCCTTGCTCGTGACCACCGGCACGTTTCCGGTCGACCACGACATGATGCCGCGCTCGACGACGTCGCTTGAAAAACTCGCGTCACTCCCGCCCGCCTTCGACAAGAAGGCGGGGACGTTGACCGCCGGTAATTCTTCGCCCTTGACCGATGGCGCCGCCGCCTGCTGGGTCTCGTCGGAGAAAGGGCTGAAGCTGTTGCCGGACGATCTGCCCCATGCGCGTCTTCTGGATTGGCAGCAGGCCGCCATCGACCCCAGCAGCGACGGGCTCTTGATCGCGCCTGCGATCGCGATCGCGCAGATCCTGGCCAGGCGCGGCCTCGGGCTGGAGGACGTCGGGCTGTGGGAGTTCCACGAGGCGTTTGCGGCTCAAGTCCTCTCGACGCTGGCCGCCCTGGAGGAACCCGAGTGGCTGGCTTCACGCGCCTCCATCGACGCGGAACTCGGGGCGTTCCCGCGACAGCGGATCAACCCCAACGGTGGCAGCGTGTCGCTCGGTCACCCGTTTGGGGCGACCGGCGCGCGGATCCTGTCTCAGACCGTGCTGGAGTTGGCGGAACAGCCGGCGGGTACGCTCGCGATCGTGAGCGTGTGTGCTGCTGGTGGGCTAGGCCACGTCGCGCTGCTCGAGGCCCCCTGACAAGTAGGCGTATGCGACCAGGGCCCCGAACACGGCGGTCCCCAGCGCCACGTGCGCGATGCGCCACGACTGAGGAAGCAGTTCGAGCACCATCACGGCCGCAACGAGCAATTGAGCCACGGCCAGTATGGCGGCGAGAAGCGCTGTCTTCGTAGCCCGCCCGCGAGTCGTGAGCGGAAGCGCGATCACAACCAGCACCAGTAGATACGCGCAGAGCCGATGGATCCAATGCAACTGAACTCCCCACCCGCCGGCAGGCAGGACCGACCCGTTGCATAGCGGAAATCCCTGACAAAGGGGCGCCGCCCCCAGGTTCGCGACCAAGCCGCCGAGCATCACGACAACGGCGGCAAACATGGCCAGCGCCCAGGCGCCGCGCCGGGGGCCGTTACGTCGTGAAAACGCTCGGTCCAGGCCGCTCCCCGCGCCAAGCGACAGCAAGATGAGGAGGGCCAGGAGCGACATCGCAGTGCCGAGATGAAGGATGATCGTGGTCGGCGGCAGCTCTAGCCACACGGTCACGGCCCCCAGCATGACCTGGACGACGAGCAACACGACCGCCCCCATGCCGAGTCGCGACCGACCGGCCCACCCGTCCCGCTTACGGTTCACCCAGGCCATCAGCGCCAGCGCCACGACCTGAACGGAGACGAGCGCGGCAGCAAGCCGATGTCCCCACTCGATCCACGTGGCGAAATCGAGCGGTGGAAACCAGTGGCCGTTGCACAGCGGCCAATCGTCCCCACACCCCAACCCGCTTCCGGTGATACGGACGATCCCGCCCAGAACGATCAGTAGGTAGGTCGTGATCGCCGTGACGCCGACGAACGTGCGCCACGCATCGCGTTTACGGTTCAGAAGGGCTCCTCGGGGGCGCGCCCGCGCTCAGGGTTATTCGGGGCGCCGAAGATATGCAGGCTAGGGGCGAGGTCCAAGCAAACTAGTTCAGAAGCGCGTCGATCTCTCTGCTGAGAGATTCGTACGTCTGGGGACCCAGGTATTCTTTCCGGATCCAGCCCTCGCGGTCAACGATCAGCGTGAACGGAAATCCGACCGCGCCAAACTTCCCGATCGCGGCTTCCATGCCCGTCAACCAGATGGGGTAGTCGACTCCGAACTCCTCGAGAAAAGCCTTGATCTCCTCCGGCCCACCCGAGTCGATCGCGACGCCAATGATGCGCACGCCCCGATCGGCGTAGGCGTCGGCCAGGGCCGCCAACTCGGGCAGTTCCCGGCGACACGGGAGACACCAGGTTCCCCACAGATTGACGACCGCGACCTCGCCGGCGAAATCGGCGAACGTCACATCCTCCCCATCGAGGGTCTGAAAGGTGTGTTCGGGCGCCGCCTTCGCGCCCGACGGTCCGTCATCGACACGTACGGGATCGGGTGACTTCTCAACCACCCGTTCGGAGGTCGGGGCGCACGCCGAGACAGAGGCGAGCACGGCGAGAGCGAGGATCGGGCACGGCGACCGGCAGAATCCCAAGTATGACATGATGAAAAGATGGGGGCAGTCGAAAGAAAAGAGAAGGCCCACGCGCCCACACACCCAGCCGGCGAGGTGCCTGCGGGCCTCGACCGGAAATCGGCAGTGGGATCCGCCCTGGGTCTTCATCTCGCGCAAACGCGCGGGACCTTCTCGAGGGTAGCTGACTGGGCCGAGCCAGGCGCAAAGCGTATACCGGCTACCGCATCTTGAGATACATCCGCTTAACTTGCGTTGCGATAACGACTTATGGCCCGCGTCGCTTCAGGCCGATCGGGAGCACGCTGCCCATACGTGCGCACGTTTTAGCGGGCGGTGGATACAGATAGATCAACGCCCGAGACATCGACGAAGGTTCCCGACCGGATGCGACGCGGCCGCGCCAGGCGTCAGCCCGGCGCGGCCTTTCGTGCGTCTATGCGTGAGGTTGAGTCAGTTCGTGCGAACCGCCATGCTGAGCTCGTTGGCGATGCCTGACGCCAGACGGGCCCGGATGGTGTCGGCCTCGGGGTGACTCGAAGCGAGCGAGCGAAGCTCTTCCAACATGTCCGCTCGGCGCCCGGGGTCTGCCTCTTCGCCCATGACTTGGAGCGTATCAGACAGTCCCATCGCGAGACTCTCGCGGAGAACGAGTTGGTCCGGGTGCTGCCCAGCCATCGCGCGGAGTTCCTCCAAGATTTCCGACGCGCCGGACGCATCGTCCGACCGGCAGCTTTGGTGCAGCATCGTAGCGAGACCCTTCGAGAGGCGGGCTTGCACCTCGCTATCCTCAGGGTGTCGATTGGCCAGTTCTCGCAGCTCGCGCATCAGCGAGTTGGCCCGATCCGGGTCGCCCGCTTCCACCGCGTGGCTAATGGCGTTGAATACGGCCTTGGCCAGTCTGAGTCGCGTCGACGCTTCCTCACCCGTGCCTTCGTTCACGCCGCGGAGCTCTTCGAGCAAGGCGTCACGCCCCTCCGCATCGCCGTCTGCGTGCGCATAGTTC
This sequence comes from Gemmatimonadota bacterium, assembly GCA_029262175.1. Classification (GTDB taxonomy): domain Bacteria; phylum Gemmatimonadota; class Gemmatimonadetes; order Palauibacterales; family Palauibacteraceae; genus Palauibacter. The sequence continues at coordinate 14,195 of JAJCZV010000167.1, read as the reverse complement.
ATCGCGTTGAAGAGCGCCTTCACCAGATGCTCCTGCACCACCTCGTCTCGAGGGTGCTCCGATGAAAGTGAACGCAACTCGATCAACGCTCGATCGCGGCTTACCTCTTCTCCAGCATGATGGGAGATATTCAACGTGTTGAAGAGCGCGCGTGCGAGATCTCTGCGAACGGCGTCGTCCTCGGGGTTCTCCGCTGCAAGGCCGCGGAGTTCTTGGACGATCCCCTCCCGCTCAGAATGCTGACCGGCTTCCGTCACGTGTGTGAGCGCGCTGAACAGCCCGCGTGAGAGGTGGCTCCGGAGTTGCGCGTCGCCGGGGTTCTCCGACGCGAGCGCACGCAGCTCGCCAAGCAGATCCGTGACCCGTGTTCCTCCCGTTCCTACGTCCGCGTTTTTCTTCCCGTTGAACATCGGACCTCGTAGCTCGTTCTACAATTTGCGGTTCGGAGTTTTCCCCACGCGACCCGGTGCAAGAAACGTTCGTTCGCAACTCATTTCCCATTTGAAAACGCAAGAGGCCAAAAAATAAGCGTTTACGGAACAGGAAAAAGGGCGCCGAGTCGCCCGGAACTAGGAAGATTTTGCAGACGGCGGGCTGCTTGGCAGAACGCCGGAGCGTCGGCGCCGGGAACTCGGCCCCCGGCACCGTCTTACAATGTCAGCGGTCGATCAATGACCCGAGACGCGGCGTCCTGCCTGACTTCTGGCCGCGCCAGGCGTCAAAATGATACCTGGCAACGCATAAGTGAGCTCGCCCTGGTCGACGACCAACGCACCGTTGACCATCACGTAGTCGATCCCAGATGCGTATTGGTGCGGATCGAAGAACGTCGCGTTGTCTTGAAGGTGTTCTAGATCGAGTACCGCGACGTCTGCCACAAACCCCTCACGGATCATCCCCCGATCCTGGAGGCCGAGCACCTGTGCCGGAAGACTGGTCGCCGAGCGCACCGCACTCTCGAGCGAAAGCACTCCTGCGTCCAGCGCGTAGCGTTTGATCTTTCTCGGAAACGTCCCGTAGTACCGAGCGTGAACGGGTCCGTCGCTGGGGAGGGCGATACCCGCGTCGGAAGCCGTGAGGAGCCACGGCATCGGGGAGAACTGTTCGATATCGATCTCGGAGAGTGAAAACCCGCGCACTCGGGCGCCCCCCGGGCGGTTCCGGTTCCCCTCGATTTGCAAACGAATGGCCACGTCGACGGGAAACGCATCCCACAAGGCCGAGAGCTCCGCTACGGTCAGCCCCACGAGATCCGGATCCTCGTGCTCCATCACGACGAGGTTCTCGGGACCTCCGCGACGACTGATCTCGTGTTCGATGTCCTGTCGCACCTGTTCGCCGAGACCCGAATCGGCCAGCGCACGCTCGAGAGCGGCGGCAAAGTCGGGGCGGCCGTTTTCATCCGCCGCCGTCTCGAACAACCAACGCGGAATGAGCACGGTGTTTCCGTCGCTTCCGGTCGTGTTGTAGGGGTATTGATCGGCCCAAATGGGGACCCCCCTGGCCCGCGCCCGCTCGATCAGGTCGATCAGCGCGCGACCGGCACCCCAGAAATCGGCCCCGCGCGCTTTGATGTGCGTGGCGACGGTGGTCACCCCCGTGCGCTCAGCGATTTCGATATCCTCGATGATCGTCTGGATCATGGTGGGGGGGCCGGCATCGTCCTGGCTGGGCCAGAACCACATCGGGGTCAGCCCGGAGCTGCGCTCGTGGACGACGAAGACGCCACCCCCGCGTCCCGCAGCGGAGACCAGCGGAAACAGCTCGGACGTCTCGCTCCAACGGCCGGGGACATATTCGAGTCCCGCACTGAGCCCGAACGCGCCCTCGGCCATGCCCTGGTCGACCATTTCGGTCATGCGCTCGACCTCCGCCGGCGTAGACACACGTTGGAAGTCGTCCCCCAGGGCCAGGGCGCGAATCGTGTTGTGCCCGACCATGAGAGCCGCGTTGGGTCCGTGCCCTAGCTCCTCCAAACGCGCGCGCTGATCCGCGATCGGCCACGGACTGCGTCCGTCCTGGTTCACGACGACGGTGGTGACGCCCTGGCTCACCATGTTCGGCGCCGCGCGACGACGAGCGCCCTCGCTTCCCGGCGCACCCGCGGCATCGAGCCCTTCGTCGGCATGCGAATGGATGTCGATAAAGCCGGGCACGACGTAGCGACCGTCGAGTTCGAGAACCCGGTCCGCGGTCGCCGTCCGAAGGTCTCCGAGCGCCACAATGCGTCCATCCGTGATCCCGACGTCGGCGCGAAACCAGGGATTGCCCGTGCCGTCGAGGACGCGTCCACCGCGTAGAAGCGTATCGAAACGCTCCGGCGTCTGTGCCCGGCCGCCGGATACGCCGAAGGCCCCGAGAAGAGCGGTTGCCAGGGCGAGACTCGCTACGCGCTTCATGGATAAACCTGCAGAGCTTCGAGGAAGGGTTGCGCCACTCGTTGGGCAAATGCGCTTCGGTCACCGGGCCAATCGGACACGTTTGAAATGAGCGCCACCGAGACGCGTTCGTTTGGATACAGAATCAGCATCGTCGACCCTCCGATCGACCCGCCGCCATGCCCGACGATTCGGCGCCCGAGCTCATCGTGATAGGTGCTCCACCCGACGCCATAACCCGTTTCCTCACCGGAAGATAGCCTCTGTGATGTGTGAAGTAGATCGAGGCTCTCCTGGGCCAAGAAGCCGGGACGAGAATGGGCGTCCGCGAACCGCACGAGATCTTCTGCCGTCGAGAGGAATCCCCCGCCCGCCCACTTGTAGCTGTTGTCGACATAAGGGGCGTTGCGAAGCTCCCCGTCGGGCGTGAATTCGTAGTAGTTCGTCCGGAACGGAACCAAATGATCGGTCCAGTCCGCCGCGGTATGCGACAGGTTGAGCTCGTCGAAAACGTTCTCTTCCACGTACTCGAGGAAGGGTCGGGCGGAGGCGCCCTCGATCACGGCCCCGATGAGATTCCACGCGTAGCTGGAATAGGAATAGGCACTCCCCGGCTCGAAAAGCAGCGGGTCGTCTCGAAAAATCTCGAGGCCATCGGCGACCGTGTTGTACCTGACCGCACTCAAGTTCTCGTCCCCCGCTGCGATCCGCTGGAACACGGTGGTCAAGGATGCCTCACAGGGTCGAAGCGTCGGTTTCGTGCAATTGTAGTGACGAATTCCCGACAGGTGCCCGGCCAGTTGCCGGGTGGTCACGGGCCAGTTCTTCTCCGGAAAACTCGGCACGTACGTCTGGACGGGCAGGTCCAGATCGAGCTTGCCCGCTGCGACGAGTTGGGCGATCGCTACCGCCGTTAGTGGCTTGGCCACACTCCCCACTCGGAAGCGACTGACCGGCGTGACCGGCGTCATGGATTCGACATTGGCGTATCCGATCCCCTCGCTCCACACGGTGTGACCTCCCACGGAGACCGCCACCTGGATGCCCGGTAGTCCGGCCGCGTGACGCAGCGAGTCCAAGAACGGCCGACCCTCTGCGATCGCCGCCCCGATCTGCCCGCTCGTCAGGGTGTGGTCGGCGAGGGCCGGCACTTGGGCCCGGAGCCCTGGGGTCAGACCGAGGCCGAAGAGCGCAACGGCCAGATAGCGACCGGTTCGCGACATGGTGACTCCTTGGAGACGGGTTCGGGACGACGTGCCTTCGAGACCTGCTCGGAAGCTACGCGCGAGCCTTCCGGTGTCCAGGACGCCGGCCCCGTTTGCTTCTCGGGAGACTCGGGGGTAGATGCCGCCCTATGAATGATCTTTTTCTTCGCGCGCTCGCGCGCCAGCCCGTCGAACGAACTCCCGTGTGGTTCATGCGCCAAGCTGGACGTTGTCTTCCAGCCTACCGCGAGGAACGGAAGGAACACGGGTTCCTCGACCTCGTCCGGAACCCCGAGTCCGCCGCGCGCATCACGGCGCTCCCGCTCGAGTACTTCCCCGTTGACGCTCTCGTCCTGTTTCAAGATCTGTCGACCCCGTTCGAAGCAGCTGGACTGGACGTCGAGCTTCGCCCGGGCGTCGGACCCGTCGTTCTTCCTCCGTGGTCGGGGCTCGAAGACGCGGCTCGGCTGGAAGCGTTCGACCCGAGACAGCGTTTGGATTTTGTCTTGGAAGCCATCCGGCTACTTCGCCAACGACATGAACTGCCCGTCATCGGCTTCGTCGGGGCGCCCTTCACGCTCTGCTCGTATCTGTGCGACGGTCCCCGGGAGAGCCGGCTCGCCCAGCTACGGGCGTTCATGATTCGACGGCCGGAGGCGTGGGACCGACTGGCGAGTTTTTGGGTCGACCACCTCGCCGATTTCGCGATCGCACAGTACGAAGCCGGTGCGGGCGCCATCCAAATCTTCGATTCTTGGTCCGGCGTTCTCGATCCGGAGTTGTACAGCGAACGCGTGCTTCCCTACTCGACGGCGCTGCTCACCCAACTCGCGCATGCGGGGGTTCCGACGATCCACTTCGGGTCGGCATACCAGGATCTCTTACCGCTGATCGCGAAAGCAGGTGGCGACGGCGTCGGGGTGGACTGGCGCACGCCGCTCGACGTGGCGTGGGAGGCGATTGGATTCGACCGGGCGATCCAGGGCAACCTCGACCCAGCCGCGATCCTGGCTGGCGAGGAGGCCGCCGTCCGTGGTGCCCGCGTCGTGCTCGATCGAGCCGGTGGACGACCGGGGCACATCTTCAATCTCGGGCACGGCCTCCACCCAGATTCCGATCCGGACGTCATCTCCGCTGTGATCGCAGCGGTTCGGAACTCGGGTCTCTCAGCCGCGTCCTAGTCCGCCAGCGCAGCCGCGACGGCCTCGGCTTGGGCGATCCGAGCGGAGATGCCGAGCCGCCCCATGTAGTTCGCCGCCAGACGGATCCCCGCGGGCAAGACGAGATCATCCAGCGCTGACCAGGAATCGTCGTAGGCGGGCAAGCGCGGCCTGGCCACGGCCAAGGGCCACGCTTCGACCCCGTGGATCGAGGTGTACTCCCGCGCCGCGAGCTTACCCACCCGGCCATCGGACCAACCTGCGACTTCTGGGTCGAGCCCCCCACCCAAATAGGCGGTACTGATGCCTTCTCTTCCAAACAACGAGGCGTTCCACGTCACGCCTCGCGTACGCCAGCGCTCGCCGAACGCGACCTGAAATCCGAACCCCGCCGGGGCCGACTCGACCTGCAAGGGGACGACGCTGACCTCGTTCATTCGGAGCTTCCCGAGCCGGGCCGAAGCGTCCGGCGCGACGGAGTGTAGCAAACGGGCCGCTTCCGTTGGCGGAACGGTGAGGACGACTTCGCCGAGCCGCATCGACTCGCTCGACACAGGCCCACGAACGTCCACGCGCAGCGCTGAGCCATCGGTTTCGATGCTCAGCACCCTCGTGCCGAGTCGAATGCGATCGGCATGTCGCTCGGCCAACGCCAGGGGTAGCTCCGACATCCCACCGCGAAACGTGCACGCTCGAGCCGACCCGTCACTCGACCAGCGCGCGGCCGCCGCCAACAGGCTGCGGCGTACCCCGAGCGGCTGCAGGATCATCGGGAGTGCTCGCGCGGCAGGCATCTTGTCGGGATCCGACGCGAACGTGGCCGAGATCAAAGGTCCAAACAGGGTGCGGTAGGCTTCGTCTCCCGCTTTGCGGCGAAAATACCCGGCGACGGATTCTCCCTTCCGAAGGCCAGCCGTCAGGGGCTCGAGGGCGGCGCGGAGTCGCCCGGACATCGAAAGCAGGTCGCCCATGAGGAGGCCGGTGGGTCTCGACGGAACTCGGCGGAGCTCGCCGCGGGTCCACACATACAATCCCGCTCCCGCCGCCGCTTCCAAGACGCGGTCCCCCAGACCAAGCTCCTCCACGAGCTTCCGCACCCCGGGGACGAGCCGGGTACGCTGCGGGCCAAGCTCGAGCACGCGTTCGCCGTCGCGAAGCGTGCGGATGATTCCGCCAGGATGCTCGGATGCCTCGAAGAGCACGGACTCGATGCCGCGCCGCGCCAGCGCGTGCGTCAACGCGAGCCCAGTGATTCCGCCCCCTACGATTCCGACGCGCAATGCCCCCCCCTTCGCTTGGCGCGGCAAGCTCCACATCGGACCGCCGTGTGGCAACCCGAGACTCGGCATAGGCGCGCGGGGGTCGGCGCTCTAGTGTATGCGCGTTCGAACCTTCGAGAGGCCCGATGATCAGATCCGGATCCGCGGAAACTGCCGCCGCGCTGTTACTCAACTTCGGAGAGCCCGCAACCCCGGCGCTCGACGAGGTCGTGCCGTTTCTGGAGGCCATCTTTACCGCCAACGCGCGTCTCGAGCCGCAGGAGACCGTCGAAGACGTCGCCCTCCGAAGCCGAGAGCTGGCACGGCGCCGCGCGCCCGGGCTGGTCGAGGCCTACGAATCCATCGGGGGCTCCCCGCTAAACGCGCAGGCCGCGGATCAGGCGGCTGCCCTGCAGACTGCGCTCGAGGCCCGCGGCGAAACGATGGCCGTGGCCGTGGGGATGCAGTTCACGAAGCCGTCGATCGATGAGGCACTCGAACAGCTGCGCGCAAACGATCCGGATACGTTGGTCCTTGTCCCCGTCTATCCTCTCTGTGGTCCGAGCACGACCGTAGCGGCGCTGACCAGCGTACGCGCCAGCCTGCGACAGTCGGGTTGGGACCCGCGCACCGTCGAGATCACAGGCTGGCATCGACATCCCGGCTATGTGCGCCACCGCGCGGACGCCACACGCCGAACGGCCGAAGACGCCGGCCTCGACCTGAATGACTCGGACGTCCGACTCGTGTTTAGCGCGCACGGCACGCCGCTTCGGTATGTCCGTGACGGCAGCCGCTACGTGGAGTATGTCGAGGAGTGGTGTCATCTGCAGTCCGAAGCCCTCGGAGTCCGTCGCTGGGCCCTCGGCTACCAGAATCACTCGAATCGACGCATCGAGTGGACCGCACCATCGATCGAAGAAGCGCTTCGTTCGTTGACCGAGACGCGCGCGATCGTGGTCGACCCGATCAGTTTTATGCACGAGCAGTCCGAGACACTCGTCGAACTCGACGTAGATCTGGCGGCGGAAGCGCGCGAACTAGGGCTCGCGTTTCACCGGGTACCGATCGACCACGAGGCGTCGATGTTCATCGAGGTCTTAGCGGATCTCGTGATCACGGCACTCGGGGGTGAGGTGCCCGGCGTCCCGGAGCTGCGAGCCTGTCGCTGCAAACCGGGCGCGGACGTTTGCTTTAACGGCGAGCCGCTAGGGCCACCTCGTCTCGACGGAAACAACTCGTGATATGGTCGTTCACCATCCCGGCGGCCTGCATGTACGCGTAGCAGATCGTCGGCCCGACAAAGCTGAACCCTCGGGCGCGTAGCGCCTTCGACATCGCTTCGGACTCTTTCGTCTTCGCGGGGATTTCGCCCATCGTTCGCCAGGCGTTTTGGATCGTGCGACCTCCTACGAACTCCCACACAAACGCATCGAACGACCCGAACTCGGCTTGGATCTCGAGGAAGTGCGCCGCATTGGAGATGGTCGCTTCGATCTTCTGCTTGTTGCGAACGATGCTCGCGTCGCCTTGGAGGCGTTTCACGTCGGCTGGACCAAACCGCGCGATACGAGCTGGATCGAAGTCGCCGAATGCGGACCGAAACGCCGCCCGCTTACGCAGGATGATCGCCCATGACAACCCGGCCTGAAACGCATCGAGCAGGAGGAACTCGAAATGGCGACGGTCATCGTCGACCGGTAGTCCCCACTCGGTGTCATGATATCGGATCATGCCGGGCTCCTCGCCCGACCAACCGCACCGCGTGGCTGCTTTCTCGGTCAAGGCCGGCTCTTTCGTTGGCGAGCTACGTCGTGAGATCCTCGATGACTCGGTCGACGACGCTGCCGACCTGCCCTCGGATTACACCCGCCAACATGTCAGCCGCTTCTCGGAGCAGCGAGTCCGGATTCTTTCGATCGCAGTCGAAACGCACGATTTCGCCGAGAAAAATCCCGACCAGTTGGTTCGAGGCGGCGTCGTCCTTCTCCCGTTCGCTCCCGGAATCGAAGGCGGCTCCGGGGACGCTGGCGCGCCAGGGCTCGTCAGAAGTTTCCTCCGCCTCCTCCGTTTGCTCCATGGGTACGAGCGCCAACAAACTCCCTTCGACACCAGGTCCGCCCAGTCGAACGTTGAGCGCGAGCGCGACGGGCTCATCGAACAAATCCATCTCGAGAAAATCCTCGACGCTCTCTTCCGGGATCGCACAGCGGCCGATGACCTGCTCCTCGTGAAACGTGCCGATACACATCGTGTGTTCGGGCGTGAGGTGGTGCTCCACCGGCCGCACCTCGAGCTGAACCGGCGACGCCGTTCCGACCAATACGTGCTCTTGCTTGGTTTGGTCGTCTCGCGGGGGAGGCAGCATGTCCCCGAAGTATAGATTCGTCATCGCTTCACTCTCCGATCCGCAGCTCCAAACGGGCTGCACGCGACCGCTGACACCTTGGCAGCGGTCTACCCCTCCCTAGACGAAAGGTGGCCTCCCTTTCGTCACTTATCTATTCGAGCCGGCCCGCCGGCACCCCCGGTCGACGGCTCGACCTTCGTCTCCTCGAACGCGGTCACGACGTCGAAGTTGGCTCGGAAGCTGGACAGCGATTCGCCTCGCGCCTCTATCCGATCTTCCCCGACGTTACCTAAGAACGCATCAGTCGCCTCGAGATAACGGAGCTTCCACGGATCGATGCTCATCAACCTCGCGCCCGTCGCATCGACCGCAACCGGATCTTCGCCAAAAACCAGGACACCTACCTGCTTCGCGACGCCCTGGATCGGTCCGTTGCCCTCCATGCCGACGATGCCGTCGATAATGTTGAAACGCCTGCCCGACAACGCCGCGTTGATGTCGATGATGCTGCCGTCGATCCCCGCCCAATGCAGCGGATTCTTCGGCCAGCCGTACACGGCACCGGGCACGATTCCGAACAGATTCTTCATCGACAACGTGGCTCCCGCCCAGTGATGGGTCTTCAACTTCGGCATCGAGACAAAAAGATCCGCGTCCAAGACGGTCTCGGGCAAATAGAGTTCCCCGAGATCGGTGAAGCTCGATTTCAAAACGGTCCTTCGGACCCGATCGTGGTTCAAATCGACGTAGTGCGCCCCCATGTCGTCCAATTGTTCCTGCAGACCGGAGGCCGTCAGGAGATACTGACTATCTCGCCGATGCCCGGATCCCTCCGCGACGACGACTTCTCGCGCCCCCTCCAGGCGAAACGCTTCGATCGCCGCTGCCACCAGAGTCGGGTGCGTGTTGATGACACCCTGAGGATCGAACTCAACCAGGTTGGGCTTTAGCACGACACGAAGATTGCGCGCGGAAATCCCACATATGCCCAAGCCCTGGCGAACGACTTCCACGAGGCGCGTCTCGTCGTAATCGGGTGCGCCGAGAATCGCCACCGGGGAGTTCGCGGGCTTTTTGGCGGCTTCAGGAGTCCATGGGTCGGGCCGGCCTCGACACGCCATCGACGTAGCAGCGACGGCCCCGGCACCCGCCTGCAGAAAACGGCGGCGGCTAACCATCTAGGAGACCCAACGGATCCGACCCATCCAGCAGGCCGATCGCGGCCCACGCGAGACCCCGGATATCCCCCCCATCCCAGGTCGAGAGTTGGTTCCGCAACCGGGCGCGGATGGGCTCCGGATCGCCACCGAGGGTCGCGAGCGCCACGGCGACCAGACCCATGGCCAGCGTCGAATCGTTGTCCGCTGCCAAGCCCGGAAGCGCCTCCAACGCGGCCGTCACCGCCGGCTCTCCGCGCCTGTCCGCCAACGCGAGCAGCGCGAGGGAAGTCGTGTCGGGGTACGAGGTCAGGACGTCGCCAAAGACCCGAGAGTTTCCGTAGTTCCATCCGCCGTCATCGCACTGGCGATCGAGGAGCATGCGCTCGGCTTCATCGATGTGCGCACGGGTGTCGGCAGCAGGTCCGACGAGTCGCAGACGCTTGAGCGAGAGAAGCGCGTAGGACGTGGGTTCGACCCAGCTGGCCGTTCCCTGAACCCAAGGCCAGCCCTTGAGATCGGGATCCAGCTCGACGGTGTCTGAGGGACGAAGGAACAACCCCAGCGCCCGAGACCACAGGTTCGGACCTTGACCACGCGCTCCGAGAACCCAGGCCCCGCCCGCAGCAGCGGCTCCGTCTTCGCCCTCGAAATGGGTTAAGGCCAGGGTCGCTAGAGTGGTACTCCAATTGGGACCGGGAACTCCGTCGCCTAGCGCCCACGCGCCCGAATCGAGTTGAGTCTCCGTCAGCCATCGAGCCCCCGATGTCGCCGACGCGCGCGCGCCGACCTCGACGTCCGCTGCCAGTCGAAGCGCGAGGGCCGCCAACGCCGTCGACTCCGTGCGGCTCGGCAACGTCGGATACGGACCCCACCCGCCGTCGTCCCGTTGGGAAGTCAGGAGGTACTGGACCGCCTCGTTTGGCATTCCTCCTCCTCACGACGGGGGTTCGAGCACGACGTTGCTGCTGCAACCTCTGTCCCTGCAAGGTTCTTGCGAGTTCGATGCCGGCACGGGGAGACTGCGCCCCGCGCTTGGACCCGGACACACCATCGGGCTTGGAGGGCTGGACATGACAAAACGCTGGTGGTCGATCGTCGCGGCGGTCGTCACGCTCTCGGCAGGCGCTCGATTGCTCCTATCGACGGTCGCCGATCCGGACCTGTGGGGTCACTTGAGGTTTGGACAGCGCTCGCTCGCGCTCGGCCTGGAACGCCATGATCCGTTCTCTTACCTGAGCGGGCCGCACGAGTGGATCAATCACGAGCTCCTGTCGGAGGTCGCGTTCGCCGTGGCGCACCAGCTTGCCGGCGGACCCGGACTCATCGCGTTGAAGGCGATGGTCGGGCTGGCCGTCGTGGCGCTCGTTTATCGGCACTTGGTCGCGCGGGGATCGGACCCGCTCCGAAGCGGGCTCCTCCTCCTTCCGACGATGCTTCTTCTCATCCCCGGCCTCGCGACCATTCGACCGCAGATGTTCACATTCTTGTTCTTTGCCCTGGTGATGCTCGTTCTGCACGCGGTCGAGTCGGGGCGGCCCAAGTGGCTGTGGTCGCTTCCGCTTGTCCTGGGCCTCTGGATCAATTTCCATGGAGGCGTGTTGGCCGGGGTAGGCGTCCTCGGCGTCTGGGGAATCGCGCGAAGCGTGGTGGCGTTGCGAGCGGGTGGAATCGCGGGGGCATGGCGCGATCTCCGGTTCCCTCTGGTGATCGGTGCGCTTTGCGGTCTGTCGCTCCTGGCAAACCCGTATGGGGTTGGCTTACCGGAGTTTCTGTTCCGGACCGCCACCGTCCCGAGACCGGATATCGTCGACTGGCAACCGCTCGGCGTGACCTCCGTTCCGGGCATCGTCTACATCGGGCTGACCGTGACCGCCGTCTGGACGCTCCTTCGAGCGCCGGGTCGAGTGAGCGCGCCGCTGCTCGCCGTACTCGTCACGCTCGTCATTCTTCCCCTGACGGCCGTGCGACACCTCCAACTCTTTGCGATCGGTGTCCCCGTGCTGATTGCCGACGCGTTTGCGGTGGCTTGGAGACGCAACACCGCACCACGGGAGGCGCGGCGCGGCGAGCGATTCGTGGTCATCGCGACGACCATCGTCGCTTCGGCGTTGCTCGTCGGTACCGGCGTCAACGAGGCTCGCTGCATCAGGATCGATCCGGCTCGCTCGATCGGGTTCCCGGTCCGCGCGATCGACTGGCTCGCGGACTCGGGCGTCGAGGGGAACCTCGTCACGTTCTTCGATTGGGGGCAGTATGCCCTGTGGCACCTCGCCCCCGGGATCAAAGTCTCGATGGATGGGCGTCGAGAGACGGTTTACTCCGACTCGGTCTATCAGGAGTATCTGCGCTTCCAGAATGGCGTCGGCGACTGGCGGGCCGTGCTCGAGCGTGATGAGACGAACATGGTGATTTTCCCGATCGGATACCCTGCGTACAATCTGACAGCGCTGGATCCTGAGTGGGAGCAGGTGTACGAGGATGCCTTTGCTGGCGTGTTCGTTCGCGTCGGCTGGCCCCAGCTCGGGCGGCTCGCTCGCACCGAAATCCCCTCCTCTCCCGTCGACGGAGCGGGGCTATGCGTCCCGTGACGAACCGCCACACCTCCGGTGCCGGAAGCGGGCGATTTCGAGGTGGCGCGAACCTATCCGTAGGCGCCCGTTCGGCTTATGTTTTTTTGTCCTACTGGGTCCACATTGCGGACGCAACTCCACAGGTGGCATCGATTCCCCGGCGGAGCAGTCGAATGACCCGGAAGTCGTTGCGCGCTTCCCGGGGGCGGCGCAACCAGTCGTCCGATCAACACCTTAGTCGGGCAGGCGGCGTAGAGCCGGCGGGCTGAGCCGAACATGCGCTGCTGGCACGGATCCTTCACCAGCGTCGGGCGGCGCGGTTCCAGCAAACGGTTGCGGAGCCCGTGCACGCGGGGTGGCCACGGGGGGCGATCTCCAGCGGTAACTGATACATCGGGAGAGCAAAGAGATGAAACGGTTCGTGAATAGACTTTGGCAGGATGAGTCCGGTCAGGACGCGACGGAATATGTGCTTCTTGTCGTTTTGATCGCACTTGCCATCACGGCTGGGATGACGGTCCTCGCCACCGGGATCAACGGCGCGTTCAGCAACGCGGCAACGAGCTTGAATACGGCGGGCTCCTAACCCGAGTCTGCTGATCGGGGGGTCGACGCAGACCGTGCGTCGACCCTTCCGCCTCGCTGAGGTGAACTCAGCGAGTGTTACTGGGTATCGTCTGGTCACTTAGCCAGACCCTAACCCGTGGGGGCGGGCACGACGATGTGGAAGGTCTTGATGGGCGTAGCGCTCTGCGTTGTTGCGCTGGCGGCTACGTGGTACGACGTGCGAGAGCGGCGTCTTCCCAACATCCTGACAGTGAGCGCGCTCGCCGTGGCCCTGGTGCTCAGAGCTCCCGAAGGATTCGGCAGCCTGGGAGACGGGCTTCTGGGTGCCTTGCTGAGTTTCGGGCTCGCACTCCCGTTCTTTTTGGTCGGGGGCCTAGGGGGCGGCGACGTAAAGCTTCTGACGGCCGTCGGCGGCTTTCTTGGCCCGGCGAACCTCTGGTTTGCGTTACTAGTGATGGCGCTCGTGGGCGGAGTCATGGCCGTAGGCGTGATCATCCGACACCGAGCTTTTGGGCAGACGGCCATCAATCTACGAGCGATTTTCATGAGTTTGGGTCCCGGAATGTTCACCGGATGGAAAGGGGCCGGCTCAAAAGCGCCGATCACCCTCGAAACGAAGGGCGTGCTCACGGTGCCCTATGGCGTGGCGATCTCGGCCGGGGCGCTCGCGTCGTGGTTCACGTATATGGCCGATCCGACCTGGTCGCTGACGGCGACTCTGGCCGGCCTGCTGCTTTGAGCCGAGGTACGCAATTGAAAAGAACCCATGCACTTTGCGCCGTCCGGCGTCTGCGAAAAGGTGAGCGCGGCCAGTCGCTGGTCGAGTTCGTCCTGGCCCTTCCCATCTTGCTCGTCATCGTCTTTGGAATCGTAGAGTTCGCCGCCGCCTGGAGGACGTATCAGGTCATTACGAACGTCGCCCGCGAAGGCGCCAGACTCGCCGTGATTCCCTCGACGACCTCAGACGCGATCGTTCTCTCGGAGATCGATCGTCTCCTCCAGTTGAGCGGGCTCGGACTCCAGCTTCGAACGGTCACTCTGACCTGTAATGGCAGCCCCGGATTGTGCTCCGGACCGGGCTCCACGGGGCAGGCCGACGAGGTGCAGGTTGATTATTCACACACGTTTGTGGTGTTGGGCCCGGTTCTTGACCTTATGTGCGTGGGGTGCGGTACCGGCTATGGGACGGTCGTGCTCCAGGCGCGGTCGGTGATGCGAAACGAGTGACCGAGGCGATTGTGCAGCCGGGCTCATCAGGGCTCGGTTGAGATGAAATACTAGAGGGCGGATGATGAGAAATCGCGTTGGGGTAATCTTGGCCTTGGCCCTGGTTTCGGGTCTTTTGGCGGCCTATTTGGCGTTCCGGTTTCTTCGGCAGCCGGGCGCGGCAGATCCGGTGGCGGTGGTGCGGACCGACGGTCTCGACGTGCTCGTTGCGGCGCGCGACCTACCGGCCGGTCACATGCTGCGAGCGGAAGACGTCCGCGCCATCACTTGGCCGGCTGACAATCTGCCAGACGGCGTCGCCCGCTCGGCGGACGAAGTC
>JAJCZV010000166.1 GCA_029262175.1 Gemmatimonadota bacterium | reverse complement strand
TCCCCCCACTCACTCCGACCGAAGCACCAGCGCAGGATCGAGTCGGCTTGCCCGCCGCGCCGGCACGTAGGCCGCGACAGCCACGACGGCGAGTAGAAGCGTGGCCACGAGCACGTACCGCCCGATGGCGAGCGGGCTGACCTGGAACAGGAGACTCGTGATCAACGACATGAGCGCGGCGGCGGTGATGGCGCCCCCGGCCAGGCCGGTCAGACCCACCACGGCCGCGTGACGCACGACGCTGGCGGCCACGCGCACTGGGGCGGCCCCGAGCGCCATGCGGATCCCCATCTCTCGTGTGCGAAGCGTGACGATGAACGACGTCACGCCGTACATGCCGATGCAGGCCAGAAGGAGCGCCAGGGCGGCGAACGCTCCCACGAGCCCGGCGTTGAGGCGCTCCTGAGAGCGCTGGGAGGCGCGCATGTCCGAGAGGCGACGCACGCTTGCGAACGGGCCCGATAGGGGAAGCGCCGACTCGACCGAGCGTACGGCGTTCTCGACGTCGCGGATCAGCTCCGGGGCATCGCCGAGCGTTCGGACCAAGAGGCGCACCTGGGCCCATGGCGATTGCGTGAAAGGCACGTACACGGTCGGTGCGGTCGCGCCGCCCGTCTCGGAGGGGTCCAAATCGGCCACGACACCCACAATCGTCCCGAGGAGCGGCTCGCCGAAGTCGGCACGCGAGCTCGCGGCCTCGTTCACGCCGATCAATCGACCGATGGCCTCGTTCGGTCCCCCGAACTGGGACGCCATCGTCTCGTTTACGATCAGCGGCCCTTCACTCCCGGTCATGTCGGCTTCCACAAATTCGCGTCCGGCCACCACCTGGGTGCCGATCGTGGCGAAGTACCCGGTCGAGATGGTGCGGTAGAGTGCGGATAACTCGTTATCGCCATCTCCGGGTACCCGACCGACGGCTGCCGGTGTGGTGGCACCCGCGAGACCACCCGGCCCGTGAGAGGTCAGGGCCACGGCGGTGACCCCAGGCACGTCGCGGACCGCGTCCATGAGCCGGAAGTACAGATCCACGGACTCGCGCTCACCGCCGTACGCGGCTTGAGGCGGCTGCACGGGCACGACGAGGACGTTTCGCGGGTCGTATCCCGGCTCCACTTGGAGCAGCTTCACGAACGTCTCGCCGAGCAGCAACGCGCCGAGCAACAGAACGAAGGTCATCCCGAGCTGGGTCGCCTGAATGCCCGACAGGAGCGATGTGGTCCATCGCGATCCGTGTCCGGACGCCCGCACCGCACCATAGATGAAGTCGCCGCCGGACCGGCGGGTAGCGATCATCGCAAAGGCCACGGCGGTCCCGAGGGACAGCGCAGCCGCGAACGCGAGGACGGTTCCATCGAGGCTGAGTTCGGTGATTCTGGGCAGGTCACCGAGCCCCGACGCCCTCGCCCACGCAATGCCCTGGGATGCCAGCAGAACGCCGAGGAGGCCGCCCATGGTCGCATGCATCAGCGTCTCGGTAATCACCTGCCGGAAGATCCGGCCCTTGCCGGCACCCAACGCGGCCCGCACCGCGTATTCCTGACGCCGCGCACTGCCGCGAACCAGGTAGAGGTTCGCGAGGTTCAGGCAGCACATCAGGAGGACGAGAAGGACGGCCCCCCACAGCATGAACAGGCGGGGCCGAACGAGCTGGATCTCGAGGTCCTTGAGGGGCACGAAGTCTGTTGACGTCCACCCCGCACTCACGTCCGGGTAGGCCGCGGCCAATGCGGCCGCCAAGGCGTCCATTCTCTGCTGCACCTGCGCGACCGAGGTGCCGCCGTCGACTCTCCCGACGACGCGGCTATCGGCCCGGAATCCCCGTTGGTTGAGGGCAGCCAACCTCGCCGCGGGCATCTGGGAGATCGGCATCCACAAGTCGTTGTCGACGCCCCAGTCCGGGAACGCGAACGACTCCGGCATCACGCCAATCACCGAGAACCCGATGTCATCGGCCACCAGGATCGTGCCCAGGATGTTCGGGTCCGATCCGAACCACCGCTCCCAAGCACCGTGCGAGAGCACGACGGCGGCCTCGGCTCCTGGCTGGTGATCGTCAGGTCTCAGTGTGCGACCGTGCTCCGCCTGGACACCCAGAAGATCGAAGAAGCCGTCGGTCACGAACGAACCCACCAGGGCCCCAGCCTGTCCGTCGGCCTCATAGGAGACGGCTCCGCCGCGCGCGAAAGCGAGCCCAGACAGTCCCTCCGCTTCCGCGCGCCAGTCCAGGACCGTCGGATACGAGGGCAGCCGTCTGCTCCCCGAGGTGTGCTGCTCGAAGATGCTGTAGAGCTCGTCCGAGTCCTGGTACGGCAGGGGGCTCAGGATCACCGAGTCGACCAAGCTGAACACGGCCGTATTGGCCCCGATGCCGAGCCCGAGGGTGAGCACGACGGCCAGCGTGAAGCCGGGGCGCCGGATGACGGTCCTCCACGCACCGACGATGTCCCGTTCCAGTCCGCCCAGGTTCAGCATGGTCGTATCCTCAGGATCTCAGTTGGTGGGCGCCTCACCTCAATGCGATCTGCCGCAGGGCCGCATCGAGGAGCAGATCGTACTACTCCCGGACGTTCTCCGGGGTCAAGGGGATGGTCTCGTCGATCTCGGCCGGGTTGCCCTCGGCGATCTCGCCGTTGGGAGTGATCGTGTGCCCGATGTTCCACGCGAACTGGACCACCGGTTGGTCCGTGCCCGGGAAGGTGAGCACCTCCTCCCACTCCCACGTGTTCGAGTAGCCGCTGGGGGGGCATCCCCACCACGGGTCCCAGGTCGTTGTCCACCACCTGATGGATGAACTGGTCCAGATGCGATCCCTCGGATGGACCGGAAATGACGGCGAACGGGCCGGTGAAGTGCACCGGGGCTGGTGACGTCGCTGATGCGCAGTTATGAGAAACTCGCCGACCGGGACGGGAGCAAGTACCGTAGGTAAGGGGTAACCGTGGGCAGGTGAGTCTGAACCGGAGCATGACGATGAGCGAACCCTCGATCAGAGACGCCCTCCTCAAGGAGCTTGAGCATCTTCCGGAGCCAGACCGGAGACGGGTGCTCGCGTACGCTCGCTCGCTCTCCGATGAGATCCCGCGGGGAGTTCCGGGTAGTTCTTTGCGTCGTTTCGCGGGGGCGCTGTCTGAGTCAGATGCCGCCGAGATGGAGGCGGCCATCGATGGAGGCTGCGAGCAGGTGAATCCGGGTGGCAGGTAGCGGACTCCTCGACACCAGCGTTCTCGTGAATCTCTTCCGAGGAGATTCCAGCATCGCAGACAGGGCCGACGACCTCGAGGAAATCTTCTCCAGCGTCGTCGACCGGGAGTTAACGGGCGTCTGAGACGCCGGTGAGCAGCGGGTACGGGTTCACGGGCGTCCCGCCCCAGTAGACCGTCGGGTCCTCGGTCGTGTTCACCTCGAAGTGGAGATGATAGTTGCCCGCACCGGCGTTTCCTGAGTCGCCCACGTAGCCGAGCACATCGCCCGCCCGGACCTCGTCCCCCTCCCCGACCCCATCGGCGTAGCGATCCAGATGGGCGTAGTAATAGATGGTCCGGTCGTCCGTGCCGATCTGGTAGAGCGTGATTCCGCCCTCATCGCTGAGAAAGAGCTTGAGCACCGTTCCGTCCGCCACCGCCACCACCGGCGTGCCCTGCGCCGCCGCGATGTCGATGCCCTGGTGACTCCGCCCCGCCGCCCGGTCGGCGCCGTAGGTGTCGATGAGTTGGTCGGCGGTCACCCCCGCGACAGGGATCGCCAGTGGAGTCGGAGGGGCGTCGTCGGTCAGGGGTGCGTCTTCGGTCCGGGGCGCGCCTTCGATGACGGGTGCGTCCTGGACGGCGGGTGTGTCGGGGGGCGCGTGTTGGACGGCGGGTGGGAGCGTGGGCGGCGGGAGCGGGGGCGCGGCATCGGTGGGGGATGAGGGCGTGGGGGCTGCATCGCCGTCGCGCGTCGCCGGGCGGACTTGATCGCTCGGAGGGGAGGGGGCGGCGGGGGGTCGCGCGGTAGGGGTCGGGTCGCCGGACGGCATCGGTGCGCTGGGATCCAGCCCCCCCATCCACCAGAGGCCGACCGCTCCCGCGACCAGCAGTGGCGCGGCCACGGCCATCGCGCGGGTCAGCGCGGTTCGCTGCTTTGGTTGCATCGTCATGTGGTCAGGGAGCGGCGCCAATCTCCACGGCTCGGCTCGGCAGGCGCCGAAGTCGACGGCTCCCGATAGGCCATCGCCCTCCGGGCCGTTCGGCCCGGCCGGGTTAGTCCACCAGTGGCCGGTAGTCCCACACGTGAGCATACGCCACCTGGGGCTTATCGTACCTGTCGCTTCACGCGGGGGTCCACACCGACCCCCCTCACCTCAATGCAATCTGCCGAAGCGCCGCCGCGAGAAGCAGGTCGTAGTACCCCCGCACGTTATCCGGCGTCAGGTGGATGGTCTCGTCGATCTCGGCCGGGTTGCCCTCGGCGATCTCGCCGTTCGGGGTGATCGTGTGCCCGATGTTCCACACGAACTGGACCACCGGTTGGTCGGTGCCCGGAAAGGTGAGCACCTCCTCCCACTCCCACGTGTTCGAGTAGCCGCCGGGGGGCATCCCCACCACGGGTCCCAGGTCGTTGTCCACCACCTGATGGATGAACTGGTCCAGATGCGATCCCCCGGATGGACCGGAGATGACGGCGAACGGGCCCGTGAAGTGCACCGGGGCCAGCTCGAGCACCCCGTCGGAATCGCGCGGCGCGTGGGCTGACTTGAAGGGCACGTTGTTGGTGTAGGCGTCTCCGCGCGCGACGGCCGGCATTACGTCCGTGGCAAACCAGTCCATGAGCCAGCTCCCGTCGTCGACGGTCTCGGGCACCCCGCCGTCCTCCAGCCGCCGCGCCTCGAAGGCCGAGCGCCGCTCCGCGACGAACGCCTCGGTGACGTCGCTGATTCGCAGGTTTCCGAAGGTGGTCTTGAACGGCTTCGACTGGAGCCGCTGCACCGCGTACGCGCCCCGCGATCCCCCGCCGCTGCGCGTCACGTCGACGATGAGCGTCCAGTCGAGCATGCCGCGCTCCGCAGCCAAGGCGATCAGCGCGTCGACGTCCTCGACCATCGTCTCGCGAAAGCCGGTCCAGATCAGGACGATGATGCGGCGCCGCTCATCCACCAGCATCTCGTAGGTCACCGTCGAGTGCGCGACCTCGAACCCGTCGTACGCCGGCTCCCCGATGCCCATCCAGTCGACAGCCTCGGCGGGCTCCACCGGCAGCTCGTAGCTGCGCTCCTGGCCGTCGGGATCCCGCACGTCCAACACCACCGTACCGTCTCCCCGAAGGCGGCGCGGGAACAGTGCGGTCTCCTGCGTCATCGCATTCGCGAGTTCCCAGCGGAGATCCGCCTTGGTGGAGTGGCGCATGTAGGCCGTAGCCTCTTCGTACCACTCGGCCACTGGCATCCCGTTGACGCGCAGGACGACCGACCCGATGGGCGGCAGCTCAGCGTCGGAGGCAGCATGATCGCCCACGAAGAAGGCGGCACGCTCCCGGGAGAAGTCCGGGAACACCCGGACCGGCGCGCGCATGGGTTCCTGCTCCGCAGAGCCGATGATTCCCAGCCCCGCGCTGTCGGGCACCTGGAGCCCACCGGGAACGAGCGAGACCTCCAGATGGCGGTCGCGACGGGCGTAGCTCAGCTTCGACAGCGCGTAGAAGAGATCCTCCTCCGTGCCCGCGTTGACGACCTCATCGCGCACGGAGCGCATCGCCTCCATCGGATCGAAACCGAAATGCTCCCGTTTGTGCGGAGACCAGGCCTCCCGGCGCTCGGTCCGCGCCAGGATGCTGTCGACGAGCGCCGCGCGGAGGAGCGGGGTGCCGACTCGGGGCGCTGCGTCAAGGGTTGCGGGGGCGTCGGAGCAGGCGGAGAGCGTGGTGGTTAGAACCACGATGGTGGTGAGGCGAAGTATGGGGATGTGCATGGGGGTCAACTTGCGGCCGGGGGGGTGGGGCGCAAGCTGGGTGGGGGGCGGTGCGGGCGTTGGGCGCTGGGGGCTCGGCTACCGCCAGACCTCTCCTGCGATGAGCATCGCGCCGAGTACGAGCGCGCTGGCTGCACGCTCGATCCAGGAGCCCAGGCTGCGGGGAGGGGTGCCGATGAGGATCACGGCCTGCTCGCCGCGGGTGACCTCGACGGCTTCGGTGCGGTCGACTGGCTCCGTTCGTTCGGCAGCGCTCGCGACGCTTCGCACCTCGCGGGTGCCCACCGGGACCCCTGAGATCTGGACGCGCTCTGTGAACTCGTCTTCTGCCACGAGGACGCCATCGACCAGGATGCTCACGGAGCGCATCGGCTCGGTGAATCGGACCAGGATCGAGCCGGTGTCGCGGGCGGACGGAGGGGTCGGATATGCGACGTTGATGTCGGAGGCGCAGGCGGAGAGGAGGAGGGCGGCTAGGAGGGGGAGGGGGGATTTGGGCATGGGGGGTGGGGGTGGTCGGTCGGCGGGATGCGGATTGGGAGGCGGTGTGGTCGTACGGCGGCGGCCTCCGTAATGATCCGAGGGGCGTGGGGAGTGCGTGGGGTGGGGCCAGCGGTGGTCGGTACTGTGCCCTGCATCGAATAGCCGGCGTTCGAAGAAGGGGATGTGCTGACGGTCCTCCGCGGGCGCCTACGGTCACCCCAAGAACACGTGCTGGCTGTGCCACTCTAAGTGTTCGCGACTCGGCCAGTCGGCGCGGATAGCGGGCGCACGTATCGGTCGCTCGTCCAGCGGATAGTACGACCTTCCGTTGTCGTAGTCCGCCCGCAACCGCGGGCTCACACGAAGAACGAGATCGGGCGTGACCGTCATGTACCCTCGATCAAATAGCCGGTGAAGGTCCGCACGCATCAGAATGCCGTTCGATACGTCATTCGAACCACCGACGTGGTGGGGCAAGATGTGTGCGGCCTCCAGAACCGGCAGCGAATGCTCATCGGTCACAGCGCAGGCCCGCCCATACGCTTGGAGTGTCGCGACCCTGAAAGTCCCCTGGCCAAGTCGGGGTAAGACGATCTGTGGAGCGCCGTAGCGCGCGGCTCGCTCGGCGGCTAAGGGCGACTCTGCATACGCCCTCCTGCCCATCTCGCGAGCCGCCTCGCGGCACCGTTCCCACAATTCCAGGCCGGGACCAGCGTCCAGATCGTAGTAGCGGTACCCCTGCGTTCGGCCCTTCCAGTCGTGTGGTTCCGGAACCCACAGGTCTTCCGGGAAGAACACCGGCTCCAAAAGGATGCAGCACCCGATCGAGTCGGGTCCCGGCGGAGGTTCGAAGCGAATGTGCCTTCTCAGCCTCTCGAGTCTCTCGACCAAGTCCGGGTAGGAGTCGGTCCCGTTACCGGAGCCGAACGCGTCCCAAGCGAGCCAAACGGGCAGACGCTCATAGCGCGCAAAGAACGCGAAGCCCCCCACCGCTTTCACCGGAGCCTTCAGGCGAAAGAAGAAGGGCGTCATTGAGTCGCCCCGAAATGTCCGCCGGGGGGAGGGGGACCAGAAATTCACCTCGGAGACATCCGGCCTAGCACGGAGATACTCGAACCAGCCGCGGTCGGTGTTCGCTACGGTCCCCTTCATGACCCGCTAGAAGCTGACGCGTGATGTCGGCTCACGGCTGAGGTTCGACTGTGACCGCGACTCTCCTCAACCTCAGGCCACGTCAGCATAAACCCCGGCGTCCCGCTCTGGGTAGCTCTCGTAGACATGCTCGAAGACGGCGGAGCACTTCTGCTTGTAAAGGTCCGGCGCATAGGCTCTGGGCAGGCCTGCATCCAGGGCATCCTCGATCGCCAGCCGAAGCTGGGAGCGCGCCGCGGACTTCTTCCGCCAGTTGAGCACCAGCAACTCCTTCAACCGGGTCAGCAGCTCCCGGGCCACCTTCTTGACCTCATTCCGCTCGTCGGCGCTGAGTTCAGGCGCGGGCCGGGTCAGGATATCGAAGATCACCAGCTCTTCTTCGGCGAGGTTCTCGCGCACGTGTCGCTCCTGCTCCTCATCGAGGCTGTTGGAGAGCTTCAGCAGCTCCTCGAAGAGCTGCTCAATGTTCCGGCTGCCTGCGTTGTAGCTCTCGATCAACTCCTCGAACTTCTCCGCGAAGTCGGTGCGGGTGCGATTCAGGCGGACGAGCCTGTCCAGCCTGGCGCGGATCGCGGCCTTCAGCGCCTCGATTTCGGTGTTCTTGTGCTTCGACGCCTTGAAGCGCGCTGCCAGGACCTCAAAGTTGATCTTCGAGAGGTCGATGGCTGGCGGCCCGGCCTCGCGGATCTTCAGGCCTGCAATGGACTGGTCCAAGAGCCCCGTAATCTCCGCCATGACTTCCGAGATATCCGGCGGGTCGGGGCTCAGTCGTGTTCGCACCGCGGCAGCCAAGGCCAGGATGCCAGCCACGCGCTCGGTGAATTCCAAGGCCACCTTGTCAGGCTTGACGGCGTGGTAGAGCGTCCCGACCAGCCTTTCGTGACCGAAGAACTCGCGCCGCCGCGGCTCCGGGGCGATCAGCGCTTCGATAGCGTCTTCCACGGCTTCCAACCGCTCCAGCCCGCCGGCTGGGAGCGCCTCCATCGCGGCGAAGTCCACCCCGTTGCCCGAGCAGAACGCCGTGGCCGCCACGACAGCCTCACGCAGTGCCGCCACCAGTTCGGCCTTGTCCCTGACCGGGTTTACGCCGCCCTTGCCCGCGCCGTAGATGGCCAGCGCCTTCTCCAACGAGGCGAACACGTTGGCGTAGTCCACGACCACGCCGCTGTGCTTGCCGGGGAACACCCGGTTAGCACGGGCGATTGTTTGCATCAGCGAGTGGTTACGCATCGGCTTGTCGAGGTAGATCGTCGAGCAGCTCGGCGCGTCGAAGCCGGTGAGCCACATGGCGCAGACGAAGACCAAACGCAGCGGGTCGTCCACGTCCTTGAACCTCTCGTCGAGGCCTGGCTGCGACTCCTTCATGCGCCGGCGGTGCGGCTCGATGTCGAGACCCAGCTTCCTCATCTGCTCGATCTCGTTCTGCCCCGGCGACACGATGACGGCCATGTCAGTCGTTGTCAGCACCGCTAGTCGCTGCGTTAGCGTGGCCTTCTCAGCTGGCGGCAGGACGTATCGCCCCAGCTCCCTCCGTACCCGCTCGGTCTCGGCAGCCCAGTACTTCTTGACCTTGTCGTGCACGCGCAGCGCCGTAGCCTTGTCGATGGAGACCACCATCGCCTTCCCCACGAAGCCCCGCCCCAGGAAGTGTTGCACGACGTCCTGCGCGACCGTTTCCAGCCGGTCATCGCGGGTAATCAGGTGGTACCTCTTGCCCAGCGTCTTCTCGAGCTTCTCCTCCTGCGCCTCGTCGAGCCCAGCGTCTTCGATGACCGCGTGGAGGTCGTCGTCGAAGTCGAGGTTGACCAGCTCTAGCTCCGGCGTACGGTTCTCGTAGAACAGAGGCACGGTCGCCCCGTCCTCCACCGACTGCTGGAAATCGTAAATCGAGACGTAGTCGCCGAAGACCTCCTTTGTGCGCTCCTCGCCCGCGATCAGCGGCGTGCCGGTGAAGGCCAGGAACGTCGCGTTCGGCATCGCTGAGCGCATGTTGAGCGCCAGCGTGTCATACTGGCTGCGGTGCGCCTCGTCGTTGAGCACGATGACGTCCGCGCGGTCGGTCAGCACCTCTGGCGTCTGGAACTTATGGATCAGCGTGAAGACGTAACGGTGGTTGCCTCGCAGGAGTTCCTGAAGGTGGGCGCCGCTTTGGGCATGGCACTGGTCGCTCTCTGTCTTCGACACGGCACCCACGGCCTTGAAGGTCTTGGCGATCTGCTCGTCGAGCTCGACCCGGTCGGTGACGACCACGAAGGTCCAGTTGCCGGCGAGCTTCCGCAGGACCTTCTGCGAGAAGAAGACCATCGAGAAGCTCTTACCGCTGCCCTGGGTCTGCCAGAAGACACCGCCGCGCCCGTGGCCCAGCTTGCGGGCCTCGAGCATCGAGGCGATGGCGTTGTTCACGCCGAGCATCTGGTGGTTCTGGGCGATGGCCTTGATCAGCCCCGCCTTGTGCTCCGAGAACAAGGTGAAGTTCTCGACGAGGTCCAGCAGCCGGGTGCGCTCGCAGGTGCCGCGGAGCATCACCTCCAGCGACACCCGGCGCGGCTCGTCCTCGCGCTCGATGCGCTTCCACTCGAAGAAGCGATCCCACTCTGCGGTGAGCGAGCCGACGCGGCTGTCGGTGCCGTTGCTGGCGATGAGCAGCGCGTTATACGAAAAGAGCTGCGGGATCTCATGCTTGTAGTGGCTGAGGTTCCCGTCGAAGGCCCTGCGCGCTGGCACGCCGGGCTTCTTCAGCTCGACCACGACCCACGGCAGCCCGTTAACGAAGCCAACGAGGTCGGGCCGACAGGTGTAGAGCTGCCCCACGACGCTGAACTGGCTCACCAGCAGGAAGTCGTTCTCTTCGGACTTCTCCCAGTCGACCACCCGCAGGCGCTCGGTCTTCTGGCCGCCTTGCTCGCGATCAGGCACCGAGACCGGGATGCCGTCCTTCATCAGGAGGTAGATCTCGCGGTTCGCCGCCGCCGGGCTCATCGCCGAGCGGTCGCGAGTCAGCTCATCGGCGGCGTTGTCGATCGCCTCGGGCGGCAGCGTGGGGTTGAACTTGACCAGCGCGGCGCGCAGGCGGTCGGGCAGCACCACCTCGCCCTTCGTTTCGCGTCCGAGCGTGCCGCCGGGGCCGAGGGTCTCCTCCATCGCCGACACCGTCTGCCAACCGAGGTCCGCGAACAGTCCGATTGCGGGCTGCTCGACGAGCTGGTCTTCGGTGTAGGCGTGCGGAGTCATGGTTCAGGCGACCTCCAGCTCCAGCTGGCCCGAGAGCAGACGCGGCAACAGCAGGTCTCTAGTGCGACGGAGGCTCTCGACCTTCAGACCGAGTGTTCCGACCTGAGTGAGTAGTGGCCTGACGTGTTCGCGAAAACGCGAGCGGAGGTGGTCTGGCGGTACGACACGGTGCGTCTGCGCGAGGTAATCCTTCCACTTGAAGTTGGAGATCCCGGTGGACTGGACTTGGAACTGCTCAATCTCACCGGACTCGTAGCCTTCAAGAAACGACAGGTAGAGCAACTCCGACCCGTAGCCTTCAGCATCGGGTTGGACTCGCTTGCAGAAGCTGGCACAAATCACGTCGCCGTCGATCGCCGACAATAGCTCCGGCGTGATGAGGAGCGTACGTCCTAGAGGTTGTCCTTTGCTGCCTCCAGACACCTCGAACAGGATGTCACCGGACCCTAGCCGTCGTGACCGGAGATTGGATGGCGTGTGATATCGATGGGGAACGCCGGACACTTGGCAACTCCTCGCATCGGGAATGTCTGTGCCACGAATGACCCACGCAGGCTCAGTATGCTTGGCGTCAGCTGGATCCTTACCCCAGCCGCCGCCAATGTGGCCCGCGATCAATGCGTCGAGCTTCTTCGCCTCCCACCCCTCCGGAATCTCCCCGAACGGCGAGGGGACGCGGGGGTGGTTTTCGTGGCCCGGGGGGCGGAAGTGGACGAACCACTCGCGGTAGAGGGCGCGGGCCATCGCCTCCAGAATCCGGATGCGCCGCTGGCTGTTCTCGATCAGCTCGTCGTAGGCCGACAGGATGCCTGCGATACGCTTCTGGACCGAGGTAGGTGCCGCCGGGAACTTGATCTCATTGACCTTGTATATCCCGAGCTTCGGCTGCGCAGCACCAGCAGCCGAGAGTTTCATCTGGCTCTGAGAATCTGGAGTCAGCAGTGCATACATCAAGTAGCGCGCATCAAGGCCCTCGCGCAAATTGACCAGCTTGACAGCGTTCTCGGTAAGACTCGCCCCGTGTAGATGAGGTGGTGTGATACCAACATCGCCAATATTTCCAACAATAGTGATACACACGTCACCGCTATCAACCGTATAGCGTCTTATTTTTTCGAAATCCTCGTCAAGGACATACTTTGGATCGTCGAGGGAGATTTTGCCATCACGTATGTCTCGTCCGCGGATGTATGGGTGCGAAGTCGGTGTGGCTACGAGATTTGCTCCACGCGGAAGGCGTTTGCCCCCTTTCACATCGGCGACGTCCGCGATGCGTACGGTACTGAACTCTCCCACCGTCACGCCTCCAGAATCTCGGCCACGTTGCGGGCGATTGTCTCTTCCAGCTCGCGGGCCTGGGCGTTCAGGGTCTCGAGTTCCTCGCTCAGCGTTTCGAACTGCTCCTTGAAGTCCTCGTCGCTGACCTCCTCGCCAGGCGCGACGCCCACGTAGCGGCCGGGATTGAGCGACCAGCCCTGCGCCTCGATCTCATCCAGCGTTGCGGCCTTGCACAGGCCGGGCATGTCGACGTAGGCCGGGCTCTCGCCGAAGACCTCTTGGAGCTTAGTCTCCGCGTCGCTACCGCCGTGGGTGAGGTCGAGATCCTCGCCGCGGTAGAGCCGCACGAGATTTGCGATGAAGCCTATCTGCGCGGGCGTCCAGTCGCGGTGGGCCCGGTCCACCTGCCGGTAGATGTGGCGGGCGTCGACAAAGAGCACGGTGTCGGCGCGCGGCGTCTCCGCCTTGCCCCGCTCGAGGAACCACAGCGTGCAGGGCAATGCGACTGTGTAGAACATGTTGGGGCCGACGGCGACCATTACGTCCACGGCCCTGTCCTCGACGAGCCGCTGGCGGATCTCCTGCTCGGAGCTGCGGGCGTCGGAGGCCGAGTTGGCCATGACGAAGCCGGCGCGACCCGTGGCGTTCAGCGCGGAGTGGAAGAGCTGGATCCAGAGGTAGTTGGCGTTGTCGGGCTTGGGCAGGCCGAAGGGGAAGCGCCGGCCGCGGCCGACCATGTCCTTGAGCCGCTCCTTGTCCACCGCGTTGACGTTGAAGGGCGGATTGGCCAGGACGAAGTCGAACTTGCCGGTCGCTGCGTGCGGGTCGTCGTAGTAGCTGTTGACGTGGCCGCCGTGGCGGATGTCGCCCTCCAGGCCATGCACGGCGAGGTTGAGGCGGCACAGGCGGCCGGTCTCGTCCGTCTTCTCGACGCCGCAGATGGCCAGCTCGGCGGCGGGGTTCTTCTGGTGCTCGGCGACGAAGCGCGCCGACTGAACGAACATGCCGCCGGAGCCGCAGGCGGGATCGAGGATGCGTCCGTGGAAGGGCTCGATGACCTCGGTGAGCAACTTGACGATGCTCGCCGGCGTGTAGAACTCGCCGCCCTTCGACCCCTCGGTGCGGGCGAACTCGCCGAGGAAGTACTCGTAGATGCGGCCAAAGGCGTCGTAGTCCGCGCTGGCCGGGATCTCGGAGACCTTCTTGAGTAGCTCCTTGAGCAGCGTGCCGGTGAAGAGGTTGTAGGTCTTGGGCAGCACACCGTCGAGCCGCGGATTGTGCTTCTCGACTGCGCGCATCGCCGCGTTGACCTTGGCGCCGATATCCTCGCCCTCGGGCAAGGTCAGCAGGTAGTCGAAGCGCGCCTCGGGTGCGAGGTAGAGGACGCTCTCGGCGTGGTAGGCGGCGGGCTCGTCCACCCGGCTGCCGCGACGGGCCGAGGTGCCGGCCTTCTTCAGCTTGGCCCGCTGGGTGGTGAAGCGCACCTCGGCGAAGAGCAAGAAGATGAGCCCCAGGATAGGGCCGGAGTACTCCTGGGCCTTGAGCCCCGAGTTGGCGCGGAACTGGTCGGCCGCGTCCCAGAGGCGCTTTTCGAGCGTGACTGTGGCGGTGTCCTTCTCGGGGCTCGCGATCCATTGCAAGAAGGGGCTCCTCGATGTTATGGCGGGCTAGCGTGCTTGCGGTCCACTGCGGGGATCGTAGCCTGGCCGTCCGCCAAAGCGCGAGATCCAAGCGGTGTTTACGCGGTCGCAACCGCCCCTGTTAGCACCTGTGTTGCAGACGGAGTTGCTCGAATGGGATCGAGGGATCCCAGTCTCTCCCGTGGCTCCGCTTCCACCAGGCGGGGACCGCGCGACTCGGATCTTTGGCGAAAGAGTCGTCGCCCAGCAAGCTGGACCAGCCGAAATGACTGGCCTTCGGCTGACGGATCAGACAGCAGGCCCTGAGTGGTGTGGATTCTTGGAGACATGATGCGGTTCCCGATGCGGTTTCGTATCCAACCGGCCCCAACCTCACTCCCCACCAATGGCGGCAATGCACAACCCCGCCGCATCATATCCGCATCAATTCTTCGGGAATGGCCAAAGCCCAGGGAGTTCGGCGCCGAGGCTGCGGGAGGGAGTAGGTAAAGGTGGTACGACAGGATCGAGGGCGTTTCTCGTTACCCGGCGAAGAGCGGCAGGTCGCGGGAACCGTCGTGGCCGATCCTGCGGCGCGCAGCATTAAACTCGACGTTGACGCTCACTTCGTTGACGCGGGGCCCCTCGAAATGCCCAGCCACCCGGTAGTCCACGGTGATCTCGTGGACGGGACGAGCGTGACGCTGCTCAACTGCGACCAGCTCCATCGCGACTCGGTTCTCGACTCGACGTCGAGGGCGACCTACGGATGCCGCTTCTACATGCGCGGGGCTCACGTCGAAGCCGATGAGCGATTTTCGTTGGTCGAGTTTGGCCTCTCAAGTTTGGCCGACTGGATTTCGCAGCGTGGCTTCAACGTGCACTCGGACTTCAAGGAAGACCACGTAGTCTATTCCGCAGCAACTCGTGCACCCTTCCAAGCGGTTGCCGAGACAACGCGAGGGACCCTCACGTTTTACTCCGGCTCCACGTTTCAGGCTGGTCCTCAGTCAGCTGAGTTCGGCACTGTGGCTGGGGTTCGAGTTGTGCCGCAGGAAGCCGTCACGCTGGGAGAGGTCTTCGCCCTCTACGTCCGCCCGCTCCAAGATCTCATCACCATAGCGACGGGTGAGCCACAGGACGTTCACCCTCTGCGAGTGACGCCTATGCGATCGGTCGGGCGAGGAGAGAATCCCAGCAACCCACATGATTGGGTGAGCGTGACGTTCCCCCGGTGGGCAGACGCTCCTCCTAGCGACGAGGTTCGGTTTTCCGGCGAGATGTTGTTCTCGCTATCGGACTTGCTGAGTTCCCTGTCCGACAGTCTCGATTTGTGGTTCCACCTGGATGATCAGATTCACGAGGTCCGCACGCTCGTTACCGGACCGAGCTACCGCAGCGGGATGTTTGCTGACCAACGTTTTCTGTACGCCGCACATGCGATCGAGACCTACCATCGGCGTCGCATCGGGGGAACTGAACGGAGCAAGGAGGCTCACCGCGAACTGATCCGCATCATCGAGGACGCGATTCCGCCTGAGCATCGCTCATGGACGAAGGACAGGCTGGCTTGGTCCAACGAACTGAGTCTCCTTCGCCGCATACAGGACCTCCGCGGCTTGGTGTGTCCGAGGCTTGAGAGCCTATTGGCGTGCGCTTCCGACTGGGAGCGTTGGGTCAAAGACACGCGGAACTTCTACACGCATTTCACTCGCTCCAGAAGAGCGCGCATCGCCGAGGGCAAACAACTGGTTGGGCTGACCGAGTCGCTCCTCCTCGTAATCGATGACCTCTTGCTAAGAGAGCTAGGCCTTAGTGAGTTTGCCCGGAACGAACTGGTGCAGCGCACCCGTCGTTTCCGACTTGTCGACCAGTGGTTCGGCGAAATCGACTGGGAGCGGCCCCCGGTGGGCTGATCGACGTGGCCATCGTATAACAGTTCCACTGGCGGCTCCGTCCGCTGCGCCGCCTCCGCGAACACCCGCCTGCGGCGGGCGTCGCCCGGTGGCCCAGGCGTTAGACGAAAGTCGCATCCACTTTGAACGGGAGCACGTCACGACTCCGATCACTCTGAGGCATCGGTCAATCAATCATGACGAGCTTCGCGTACATCTCCTGCCGGCACTTCGAGGGCGGGTGTTCCATGTAACGACGGGCCCGAAGTTTGAATCGATACGAGACGGAGGAGCGATACTAGCGAATCCACCGGAGCCCTGTGAGTACGATGCGTACTTCCGAAGTATCGGTTGCATCTCCCTTTGTGATCTCAGGTTGGTCAGTAGCGAGGATCTCGAGACTGCCCTGTCAAACTACTTTTTCCTGAATCCCCGCTTCGATGCCAATCCGGCGTTTCTGATTCTGGGCGCTGCGGCGCTGAAGTCGGTAGTCACCTACTCAGAGGCAAGGGAGGCAGCGCTGGCCATGGGGAAGATGATCGTCCCCACGATCGAGGCCGGATTCCCGGGAGACCTGCTCACTCCAATGCTTGATGAGGTGATAGTGGTAGATATTCTTCGACCGCCAGCGCTCGAGTCGTTGATCAAGAGCGGTGGCCGGAGATAGGGTTCCCAAGGCCGGATTTCTACTGCGCGAAGATTGGCTAGGGTGGCAGGTGATCGAAGAAACGACCGGCTCTGCCCCCTTAGCTCTGATGAGAGGCGCGTCTGATGAGCCTTGAGCGCTACCTGGTTGACAAGCCCATCGAACATGAAGACGAGGATCGGCTCGGTGTGACCGAGCTGGTGCAGCGCATCCACGAAGCCGGAGCTCGGTGGCCTCCGCGAGACAGCTTTGTCATTGGCGTCTATGGCCAGTGGGGTTCGGGCAAGTCTTCAATCCTCAACCTGCTCCGCAGACGGCTCGAGCGAGACACGCAAGTCATCGTCGTTGAACTCGACCCATGGTTGCACGCCAACCAGTCGGCCTTGACGCTCGCGTTCTTCCAACAGCTGCGGACGACGATTGGTGAGGACTTTCGCATCGGAAGTTGGCTCAAGAAGCGTAAAGTGGCGAAAACGATCGACAAGCTGGGAAGCTACGTTGCTGCCGCATCGTCGGTGGCACCGCTCGAGTATCACATAGGTGGAGCCCTTGCGGGCGGAGGACTGAGGAAGGCCGCCGGGGCCCTCCAAGCATCGGCGACCTCAGTCGCTAGGCTTCGTAACGAGGTGGCCTCCCATCTGAATCGCCTGTGGGAAACGCACAAAACTCGGGTCGTCTATCTGGTGGACGACGTCGATCGGCTCACTGCGAGTGAGATTCTGGTCTTGCTAAAGCTCGTCCGACATGTCGTGGCCCTACCCAATATCAGCTACGTCCTCGCGATGGACGATGTGGTCGTTCGAGAACAGTTGCAGCAATTGGGCCACCAAGACCATTTCCTACAGAAGTTCGTACAGGTAGAGGTTCGGGTGCCTCAGGTCGCGCCCGTCGGTCGTGCTGGGCTATTGCGCGAGGGCCTCGCCGAGGTGGCGGATTCGGCGGGGTATGATGTGTCGCCAGCCAAGATCCTACTGATGCCCGGGGCGTACGGCTTCCTGGAACGCTTGACCGAGAAGCACGTAACGACACTTCGGGAGCGCAACCGCATAGCGAGTGCTCTGCGCATGCTACTCACTGGATCGGCCCGTGAGACGAAACTCAATCTCGACGACGCCTGTCTCGTTGCGATTACGAGCGTCCTTTGGCCACAGATGTACAGGCGGATACAGAACGCCCGTGACTTCCTGGTGGACAACGCCATGTATGAGCTTGCGATGGACGAAAGCAAGAGGAAGGAATGGCACGACGCCATGCGTACGCAGATCACTCATGGGACGGAGGAGCCCAGCGATCCTCTCAGGACCCAGACTCTGTCTGCGATGTTCCCCAATGTGCGGCTAGGCGGCATTTCCGCACGCCAAGGCCGAGACGACCGACGGCAAAACCGGATCTGCTCATCCGATCGTTTCGACTGGTACTTCTTCTCTGATGAGCCGAGCAGGGAGGCCAGTGATCTTCTTGTGGAGGGGATCATGGCGTCACTCCAAGAGCCAGTATCGGACGAGGACAGATGGCCGCACAAGGCTCTTCGCGACGTCGTGGAGGGCTTCGGAGAGAAGAAACTAGTGTCGTTCCAGATGAAGCTCGGTGATCGCGTCCCAGACATCGCGGAAGATACGAGCCAGAGGGTGTGGGGGCGTCTGGCTCGGCTGTCGGGGACACTTGACGATGACTTCTTGATCTCGTTTGCGAACAGTCTGATAGAGCAAGTAAAGGATCCGGCCGTGCGATGCGCTCTGGCGTGCGACTGCGTCGACGTCATCCAAGACCCGTATGATGCTGCTGACGTCGCGGATAACTTCGCGAGGAGCATCAGTGCAAACCTCTTGGAAGAGTGTGTGCGTCAGGTTGCGGAGCGCGGGTTGAATCGGATGACGCAGATGTTCCGAGCTGGTCACCCTTTCGTACTGACCGGGGATCCGTATGAGGTGATGCAGCGGCTGTTCAACTGGGAAAAGCTGTCAGAGCTCGTCGGAACGCCGGCTAAGAAAGCATTTCGGGAGCACCTCCCCGGCTACGTAAGCAAGGATGTGACCCTCCTTCCGAATCTAGTTGCAAGCGCCGTGAGCCATTGGGGCATTCTGCCGAATGTCCCGGTCCCTGGGCGAGCGGGTGGTTGGGAGGAGGTCGAAGGCCGAGTCGAGGAGCGTATCGGTCTCGACCTCTTCGATAGTCTGGCCTCCACCTTCGACGCTCTTGACGATGAAACCAAAGCGAAAGCTGATCCACATGATCTGGTCGCGGGCCTGAGGGCACATCGGCGTGAGGCTGCCGACCTCTCCTTGGTGGGAAACGCGAACTCCGAGAGTCCGGATGGGGACACGAGTTCGGCGAAAGGCCTCAGGTCTCCTCTTGGTCCGGATTCGGACCGCTGTCGGCGAAACGAAGCCGCTGGAACAGCAACGGTAACTGGAACTGGTGAGCCCCTACATAAGAACGGAAGAGGGCACGGATGAGCGTCGAAGCTGAGGGTAATTTAGGTATTCTCGTTCTCATCGCCATGATACTGGTCGGTGTGTACGCAGGTCGCGGGAGACGGCAGACGAAGAACGTGGCCGGGCTGGGCGCGTGGATCTTCCTAGCAGGCATAGCGGTCTACGTTGCCGGACTACTAGCCGACCTCGTCGTCGGACTTTCTCGCGAGAGCCTTGCGTTGCTCCACACGACGCTACCCGGACTAATGGGTAGGGCACTCGGCTTGTTGTGGATACCGGCTGGCGTGGTGGCGCTCGGACGATGGATTTCGAGGGCGCTCGGACGATGGATTTCGAGGCGGGGGTCGCAGCGGGCTCGGGCTCGAGGCTCAGCGCCACGAGGTCGCGGACCTGCTCAGCGTGTTGCCGCGCTTGTGGTCGCCGCTGTCTTGACGATCCTGGTAGGCGACTACCTGTATGAGGCGGCCCGGGCCGGTGAGCCCGCTCACCCGCGAGAGCCTGACCCACCCTCCTCCTCAGAGCGCGAGATGTACGAGCGCGCCCGCGCACTCATGAGAGTAGAGGACGTCGCGGATGCCGCGGAGGCTCCGCAGCCGTCTTCTGGTTCAGAGCGCGAGATGTACGAGCGCGCCCGCGCACTCATGAGAGTAGAGGACGTCGCGGATGCCGCTGAGGCTCCGCAGCCGTCTTCTGGTGAGGACCAGAGTGCCGGGCCCGCCGTTGCTCTTGAGATGTTCATCTTTCAGCCGGAGGGTTCACAGTTCTCTGTGGACTTCGGCGACACTCCTTCCATCCGCCAAACCAGCGTCCCGCTGGCAGGCTCAATTTCCGCCGGGGTGGAAGCGGTGCTGGTGCACCGCGGTGAGATGCAACGCGCGGAGTTCTTACCGGTGCCACCGGAGTTGCTCTCCGGCCTCGATAACGACGCGGCTATCACCGAACAACTGGAGTTGTATGCGGCGGCCAACGGCCTCACGAACCCGGGGTTCTACTCCCAAGAAACGACGCTTGGTCGGGTGCGCAGCATGCGGGCGTACAAGCAGTTGGTCGACGACGACGGTGCCCCTCGGTGGGTGACCTACGAGATGGAGTTCTACGTCGGTCAGGGGGGCATGTTTGTCTTGTACGTTGGCGGACCCTCCGAAACATATCCAACGACAGAGATTCTTC
This sequence comes from Gemmatimonadota bacterium, assembly GCA_029262175.1. GTDB lineage: Bacteria > Gemmatimonadota > Gemmatimonadetes > Palauibacterales > Palauibacteraceae > Palauibacter. The sequence goes on along the minus strand of JAJCZV010000166.1, from coordinate 7,517 downwards.
GCTTCCTCTCCTCCGTGCGCCGAAGGCAGGATCCCTGACGGGGTTCCGGTAGTAGGGCTGTTGAGCCCGGGAAGTACTTCGACTTCAGCGGTTCGACCGGACGACGAGCACTAGTCTCCGGCTCGGGTGGTCTACGCGCGTGGGGTGATGGAGTCGCCGGTCGGATCACTAGATCAGATTATCGTCTCGTACGTAACGGTTGTCGGCGGGAATCTGCTGGGGCTCTCAGGATCGGTTGGTAGCGAGGTAGGCGCCGGCGACGCGCTCCTCGCCCGCTTCCGCCGCTTCGACCTGCTCTTTCGGCTCATCGCGAATAGCTTGGTCATCGAGAACCGCTAGTAGCGACCTCGGCTCGGCGTCGAAACGGGGGGCGCGGGCGCTAGGACCCCAACTGCCTAGACACGAGCGGTCCTGCCCTGGGGGCCGCAGGAAGGTCCCCACACCCAGGGTGCCGCTAGGTCAGCCTCATCGACCGATTCCCTCACGCGCTCAATAGATCCAGACGGCTGGCGGAGGCGGGTAAGCGACTGTGATCACCCTTGACACCGGACTTTCCCGCGAGAGCATTGCGTTGCTCCACACGACGCTACCCGGACTAATGGGTAGGGCACTCGGGTTGTTGTGGATACCGGCTGGCGTGGTGGCGCTCGGACGATGGATTTCGAGGCGGGGCGATGGCTCATGATTGTATCTAATGGGTCGCCGTCCGGCCTGAGGTGATCCAGCGCGTCGCGATGGAGAGAGACCCGGCCAGGGACCCCGGGATCGGACGTGGCTGTCCCGCCGTCCGGGGCGAACCGGGGACACCGGACCGGCAAAGACGCCCCGAAACCGGACACTGGACCGGCAACAGAGGACGAACTTCCGGTCTGTTTCCGGTCGGACGGGGCACCGGGTGGGGATGTCCGACGGCATGAAGGTATCGAGACCGCCGGGGCCATCGCTGGGATGCGGGGCGATGAGGTTCTAGCGGTGGGACGGTAGGCCATACCCAGCGGTCCGTAGGGGCTGTGAGGCAGTGTCCAGAGACCGGCCCTTGGCGGCCAGCGCGACAGCGGGCCGACACGACAACCGGACACGACAGCGCACGACACCAAGGCGTCACCGGGGCGACGAGGGCGCCAGAACACGACACAAGCAGGCGACAGCGAGCCCCCGTTGTCGTCCGCGACTGCGTCCTGTCGGCCGATCCCTAGCCGCTCGAGGTGCCCCACGAGCCTAGCATTCCCGTGCCGCACTGGCCGGGCGCTCGAAGCGTCGGATTCGAACGATCCGGATGCAGGGGCCGAGGGCCGGGCGACTTCCGAATCTGTACAAGGCGGTGACGCGCGTACACGTATCCGGCCCTGTTCTCCACTTGTAGCACCGGAGAGGAGAGGGCACTTGCGAGGGCCGGGCTGGGACGGCGAGACCGTGAACTGATACCGTTCTTATTGACATCGTACCAATTCGGCCCATTTTCTGTGTATAGATACCGAGAATGAGCATTTGCGGTAGGATGCGATACACAGGAGGCGACGCCATGGCACGCCCGAAACGACTGCCGAAGGTGCTCACGCCCGCCGAACAGGAAACGCTCCTCGCCCAGCTCAACCCGAGGTACGAATCGCCGCATCGGAACCTCGTGATGCTCGAGCTCATGCTCGCGACCGGGCTCCGCGCCGGCGAAGTCGTGGCGCTGCGCCCTGAACACCTGGACCTTGACACGTGCCGACTCATCGTCCGCGAGGGGAAAGGCGCGCGGGACCGGTTCCTATGGTTCTCCGATGAAGTCCGGGACGCGCTGACCCGCTGGCTCGAGCGACGGCCGGAGAGCTCGTACCTCCTCTCCTCCCGGCACGGCAGCCAGCTCTCGACCCGGTACCTCCGCGCGGTCGTCAGCCGACTTGCAAGACGAGCGGAGATTGCCGAGGCCGACAAAGTGAGCCCCCACACGCTGCGGCACACGTTCGCGACCGATCTCTACCGTGAGACGCGGGATCTCCGGCTCGTCCAGGCGGCGCTCGGGCACGCCAGCGTCCAGACGACCGAGGTGTACACTCACCTCGTGAACGGTGAGGTGGAGGAGGCACTGCGGCGGCTCAGGTCCCGAGACGAGCCTGAGGAACCCACCGACGAGGTGGAGGCTTTGTCAGCCCAGGTGAAGGCGCTCAGCGAGCGGCTCGACGCGCTCACCGCGGGCCACAACGGATAGGGGAGGCCGCGACGCTCAGTGGGGGCCGGCACAGGGTGGGGGGGGGGCGTGAGCTCCTGAGCTCCCCAGGTGGGTGGGGTGGCGTGGTGGGTGCCCGGTCGAGAGTTGAGGAGCTGAGGAGCTGAGGGTGTGGGTGGGCGTGGTGTGGGGAGAGGGGAGCGCGCGCAGCGAGGGGGGGGGAGGGGGCCGGGGGTGCCCCCGGGGGGGGGCGGAGTCCCGGGACCAAAGAGTCTCATATCCTTACCTTAAATGCGCTTACCCGGTTTCCTGTACGGTTTCGGCCTCAGAAATTTCTGGACCATTTTTCTCAGAAAGTTCCACGTAGTGCCCCTCGAGCGCGCTATCGCGCAGCCGCTTCGAAGCGCGATCGCCGTACGCCACGAGCACGCTCGGAGGGGGACTCTAGCGCCGGTAGCCCCATGGAGGTTCCTCGTCTCCCTCAGGGGCCGTGGCTGCAGGCCGAACCGTCACTGTGGCCACCCTAGTCGCAGTGACCGCAGCGCCCGAACAGATGCCGCAACACGTTCCGTCCCCCGGCACGAACCGCACCGCAGATCCGCCCGCCCGTCTGGGGAGTTCCAGGTCGGCCTGGAGCCCCATCCACATAAGCGGGGGCCGCGCACGTGCCCGAAAGAAAACCGAAACCCCCAAGCCGGGTGTACACTTGGGTCTCCTCGCTGAGACCTCGTGAAGGCCGGAACACGGGCGCGGGCTCGATGGAGCCCCGCCCTCGGGACCTTCGCTCGGCCGGGGCTACCACAAGGAAGAAGGTGAGCGAAGATGGAAGGCGACACACCTGCCCAACAGGATCCGACCGGGCGAATCTCTCCATCCGAAGCCGGAGCCGCTGCCCGCGAGCTCGCAAAGGGGCGCCTGTTTGAGAAGGTTTCCCGCGCCGAAAGGAACGCCGTGGCGCTCGAACACTCGGACCTCGATCGGACCGACCAGAAGGTCATCCGTCGTGCGCGAACGGGGCACGGTATATCGGGACCGAAGGTGGGCTCTAACGCTGGTTTAGAGCGGCGTTTCTCGCTTACGCGGCACCTGCTCCGACGGCACCGGGCGTGGATCGACAACATCACACCCGCCGTGCTGGAGCGGTTCGCCGCAAGGGCTGATCAGAAGGACGACACAGCGGGCGCGGAGTCGTGGAGGGACAAGATCCGTTCCCGGGAGACCGCGCGGGGACGATACGCTGAGATGGCGTCTCTATCTGATCGCGCAGTCTCGGAGGTACGGGCGCTCGATCTGTCGCAAGCGGTCAAGGAGCTGGCGGCGGTCGCACCAGACATGCGAGCCGATGGACTGCACGACGAAGCGGATGTGTTCTCGTGCCGGCTGGAGTTGCTCGCGAGCGGGGAAACACCCGATTTGTTGCCGCTCTCCGATGTCGTTGTCCGGCTACCGCACATCGGCTCGCCTCGCACCGCAGGACGCCTGTGGGAGGCCGCTGTAGCGTGGGTCGCGGACCACGACCCCGACGTGTGGGAAGACGTCCGGGAGATCCTGGCCGCCTGCCTCCCCCGCGGAGCGGGTTTCATTCGGTCCTCCCTCGCCCCGCCGGACCCGTAAGTCGTTGTTTCGCAACGACTGCCGAGACCCCTGTCTCCACGTGTAGAAACAAGTAGAAGCCCCAGAAGGGCGGGGCACCTCTACACGATGGGAGGGGGAGATGTCGGAGAAGTTGTACGCGGTTCTCATGCGTGGCACGTCGCCGAACTGCGCTCGAACGGTCGCGGTTGTAGACAACCAGGAGATCGTCACGCGGTTCGCCCGTGAGGTAGCCGCTGACATGAACGTTGGGGGCGCCGAGAGAGTCCGACACAGAATCGGGCGGTGTCGAGCGGACGCCGACGAGGCACCCGAGGAGGGCGACGGCCATGGCTGACTTTGATCGGCTGGCCCGGGAGGTGACCCCCGACCAACTGGCGCAGGCGATTGGTGCGCGGCCTAAAGGGAAGGAGTGGATGTGTCCGCGCGTGGGCCACCACAACCACGAGGACACCAAACCGTCCGTCGCCATCGGGCGGGAAGGCGACCGGACAGTCCTGACATGTCACGGCTGTGGGCTTGCGGGCTCGCCGGTCCAGGTGGCCGCCGAGGTGTGGGGGGTTGATCTCCCTGAAGCAGGGAATCGCCTCGCTGAATTGTACGGAATCGACGCCGGCACGCCCCCCAAGAGTGAGATAGTCGAAGCATACCCTTACACCGACGAAGCTGGCGAACTGCTGTACGAGGTCGTCCGATACAAGCCTAAGAGATTTCGGCAGCGCCGGCCGGACGGCTCGGGCGGCTGGACGTGGCGGCTCGAGGACGCGCGCCGGGTGCCCTATCGACTCCCTGAGGTACTCGCGGCTGTGGCGGCCGGTATCACCGTACACGTCGTCGAGGGCGAACGTGACGTTCATGCGATCGAGGCTGCCGGCGGGGTGGCGACGACAGCCCCAGGCGGCGCCGGGAAATGGCGGACGGAATACTCGGAGACGCTTCGCGGCGCCCGTGTCGTGGTCGTTGCGGATCGTGACGAAGCCGGTGTCCGGCACGCGTGGGAGGTGGCCGGTGCGCTGGAAGGCGTCGCGGCGTCCGTAGAGGTCGTGGAGCCGGTGACGGGGAAGGATGCCGAAGACCACTTGGCGGCGGGTCACGAGCTCGACACATTCGAGGCCGCCACCCCGGCTACCGTTACGGTGCCCGTAGCCCTCTTCACCGACGCCAGACTGCCTGACGCTACAAGGTCTGTGGACATCGCGGTGTACGCCGTTATCGAGGCCCATGGACCGAAGCTGCGCATCGAGGACATCTCCCGCGCCGTGGGTCGTGGCGACAGTGCCGTCGGACGGTCCCGGCGACGCTTGAGGACGGCCGGCTGGATTAGGTGGCGGCGTCGGAAGCAGTCTCCAAGCGTGTACACGCTGTCGCACCCTGTGGCGACTCCGAGACCGGTCGCTGGCGGAGGGGCAAGCAACCAAGAAGACCGGTCGTCTAAGGACGGTCAAGAACCCAAGACCGGTCGTGAGCGGGGACTAAGTAGTTACAGTAGGGAAGGGAGTGATTCACGTAATGAGAGTAGGCCATCTGCAGCACGGTCGCCCACGAACGGTCAAGGTTCTCAACCTCATGAGACCGAGCTGGTCGCGGACCCCTGCCCCAAGTGCGGTGGACAGTTGGTCGACTCAGTGTGCGAGCCGTGCGGGTTGGAGGTGGTCGCATGAACACCCACGACTTGATCCGGCGCCTCCGGACGGACGGGCGCTCTCTCTCGGTCTCCGGTGGCCGCATCTTGATCTCTCCGCCAGGCGACCTATCGGACGAAATCCGGGCCGCGCTCCGCGAGCGCGCAGACGTCATCCTGGCCTCCAGGACGCCGAACGGATCGTACGTGTGTATCCGGTGCGGCCGGTCCGGGCTCTCATCGCCCAACATCTGTTTCTGGTGTCGCCCGGAGAGCGACGTACCGCAGAGGCCCGACAAACGCGGCGGGGGTAGTGTCACGGCAGCGCCGACCGGCGCTGGGGAGGTTGGGTCGTGACGCTCTCCGAATTGCTAGTCTGGTACGAGCGCCGACGCGCTGAGGCCGCCGCCCTGCAATCCACGGCCCCGCTTGCGACAGTCTACGACCAGGTCATCGAGGAGCTAAGAGCGGTGGACGGCGTGCCAGAGATCGAGTCGAAGGTGGACACGCGGACCGCGGGGCGGATCGAGGGTGTGAATCGCTCGACGATCGCCAAGCGGTGCGCGGAGGGCTGGTACCCGAACGCGGATAAGACATCTGAAGCCGGCGAGTGGCGCCTGCCCCTCTCGGACTTGCGGAGGCCGACGCGCCCGCGGCACGGTGAGCGCGGACCTATCACACCAACGCTCATCCAGGGGGGCGCATGACCACGCGGGCACGACGTGAGACAACGCAGGGGATACCCATCTGGTGCCGGGCTCGAGATGGATACTGGCGCGCCGACTTCCGCCGAAACGCGCACGTCGGCGGGGGCCGGGAGTCGCTGGGGACGAAGGACCGGACGGAGGCCGAGAAGCGCGTCGGTGAGCGACTCCGCGAGCTCGCACGTCTGGAAAAGGATGCGAGCCTTGAACGTGGCGGCGATCGGCGGCTCGACGAGTTCGCGAAGGCACACCTCCGAGCGAAGCACAACGAGGTGGGTTCCGCCAAGACGATCCGCAACAACGATCGCGCGCTCCGCTACCTGATCGACTTCATGAGGGAGAACGCGAAGGTGTCCGACGCGAAGCTGTCCGACGTGGATGTGGCGGCGCTCGAAGCGTTCCGGGACCATCGGCTCCAGCAGGTGTCGGCGGCGACCGTCAACCAGGAGATGGCGGCCGTCTCGTCGATGCTCCAGCGTGCGGTCCGCCAGAAGGTCGTGTCACGTAACGAGGCGCGGCACACACGGTCGGCCCGGGAGGTCCTTGTCGAGCGCGAGTGGCTGGAGATCCACGAGGGCGTGGCTCTACTGGAAGCCGCTGCGGACCTCGAAGGGAGCGCCCGGTCACGCGCGTACCCGCACCTGCACGCGCTGCTCGCGACGTTCCTGCTGACGGGCGGTCGGCGGCTGGAGGTGATGGGCCTCAACGTGCAGGACATCGACTTCGAGCGCCGGGCGGACGGGCACGGTCGCGTCCATGTCCGACCGAACGAGTGGCGTGGGCTCGGGACCGGGATCAAGAGCGAGCCGAGCATCCGCTCGGTCCCCTTGTGGCCGCAGCTCCGGCGCGTGCTTCGCGAACACCTGCGGCGGACGGGCTCCACGTCGGGGCTCCTGTTCCCGTCCCACCTCGCGAGCGGGATGCTCGACGACATCCGTCACGCGTTGGCGACGGCCGCCGACAAGGCCGAGATCGCGAAGCGGGTCACGCATCACGCGTTGCGCCACACGTATACGGCGGTGCGGCTCCAGACCGTTGATGCCGGCGAAGCGGTCGCCCTGTACACCGTCGCCCGGGAGTTGGGGCACTCGGGTACGAAGCAGATTGAACGATCGTACGGACACGTCTTGGAGCGCCGCGTCCGGCTGTCCGAGGTGCGTTTCGAGTCTGCGGATGTGATCGACCTCGCGAGCCGCCGAAGGGGCGCGAAGGGGGCATGATGCGACCCCCCGACCTTCGACGGTGGCCCCACACTGGCCCCATCACTGGCCCCATCAAAACGGCGAATCGGCGGAAGGCCTTTGAATGCGCCCGGAGGGACTCGAACCCCCAGCCTTCTGATCCGAAGTCAGATGCTCTATCCAATTGAGCTACGGGCGCATGAATCGGCGGGTCCGAGACGCTATGATCGCCCTCTCCTGTATGCAAGGCGTCCCGCCAAGACGCT
>JAJCZV010000165.1 GCA_029262175.1 Gemmatimonadota bacterium | reverse complement strand
CCTTGCCGCACGGGATCTTCGAGGATCGAACGCGTATAGCTGAGTGGGCTCTTCTCGATCCCGTTTACGATCAGCTCCCAAGTCGCGCCGTAGTCGCGGGTGCGATAGAGCCAGGGGTCGCGGTTGTTCGCCTGGTGGCCGTCCACGGCGAAATACGCCGTGCCCGCGTCATAGCGCGAAGCCTCGAAGTTTCGAATCGAGCCCCACGCAGGCATCCCGGGAACGTTGGCCGTGAGGTCCGTCCACGTCTCGCCGCCGTCGCGAGTGAGGTGGATGAGGCCATCGTTCGTTCCCACCCAGATCAGACCCGGCGTGATGGGCGATTCTTCGATCGAGAACACGACACCGGCGTATTCGACCCCCAAATTGTCGGGGGTAAGACCGCCCGAGGATCCCATTCGAGATCGATCGTTCAGCGTGAGGTCGGGGCTGATGACCTGCCAACTGTGGCCCTGGTCGGTCGTGACGTGTACGTGCTGCGATCCGGTATAGACTTTGTTGTGGTCGTGCGGTGAGATGGTCAGGGGAGGATCCCACACGAACCGGTAACGAACACCTGCCGCGGACCACCCGACGGTCCCCTTGGGCCACACCTCGATGTTGTGCACCTGCCGCGACTCGAGGTCCATTCGGGTGACGATCCCGCCGTTCGCCCCGGAGCCCGACGCACTCGACCAGATGATGTTCGGATCCTCCGGATCGGGCGTCGCGAACCCGCTTTCGCCGCCGCCTACATCGTGCCAGTCGCCACGGGGGATGTTGCCGACCGATCCGAGAAATCCATCATAGTTCGTTCGACTCGGACCGCGCGCCGACTGTCCATCCTGTCGGTTCCCGTAGACGTAGTACGGGACGCGCGTGTCGACGGTGACGTGGTACATCTGCGCGACGGGGAGCGCGATCTGCCGCCAAGTCTGGGCGCGCGTGGTCGAGATGTCCACGCCACCGTCGTTGGCGACGATCATGCGATCCGTGTTGGTGGGGTCGATCCAAATGTCATGGTTGTCGCCCCACGGCGCGGCCCGACCCTGATGGTCGATCGTGCTCTCGCCACCATTGGTAGAAGAAGAGAACGCCGACGCGAGGAAGTAGGCCTCCATATCATCGTCGGGGGATACTTCGACCCGGCTGTAGTAATGCGTGCGTCCGGCCAGCGCCCGATCGTGTGACGTCAGCGACCACGTGTCGCCGCCGTCATCGGATCGCCATAGTTCACCGCTTTCCGTCTCCGTACCGTCTTCGAGCGGAACCCCGTCGCCCGTTTCAATCAGCGCGTAGATTCGGTTGGAGTTCGAAGGGGCCATCGCGAGCGCGATCTTGCCGACGTCTTGCGCGGGCAGGCCGTTCCCCTCGAGACGCGTCCAAGTGTCGCCGCCATCGCGCGACATAAAGATCCCGCTGCCCGGCCCACCGCTCGTGCGGCCCCAGGTGTGAATCTCGATCTGCCACATCCCGGCAAACAGAATCCGCGGGTTGTTCGGGTCCATCACGAGGTCCGAAGCGCCCGTGTTCTCGTCGACGAACAGGACGTGCTCCCACGTCTCGCCGCCGTCCTTCGTCCTAAAAATCCCGCGCTCCCGCTGCGGCCCGTAGCTATGTCCGAGCGCCGCCACGAAGGCCACATCCGGGTCTCGGGGATCGACTTGAATCCGACTCACGCGACCGGTGTTCTCGAGCCCCAGAAAGTCCCACGTCTTCCCGGCGTCGGTCGAGCGGTACACTCCTTTGCCCATGGAGATGTGGCTGCGGATGTTGGGTTCGCCCGTGCCCACCCAAACGACGTTCGGATCCGATGGCGCCAGCGCCATATACCCGATCGATAGCGCGTCCTCACCATCGAAGATGGGCTCCCAGTAGCTCCCACCATCGGTGGTTTTGAAGATCCCCCCCGAGGCGGCGCCGGCGTAGTAGGTGTTGGGGTCGCCGGGAATACCCACCGCAGTCGAGATCCGGTTCCCCTCTGGTCCGATGTATCGGTATCGCAGGGCGTCGAAGTTCGAAGAGTCCACGAGCTGGCCCGACACGGGTGTGGCGACGAAGAGGACGAGGATCGCGAGTGATGTCATGCGCATGGCTTGTCTCCACCGGAAGATCTGAGGTCGTACTGGAGTATGGCCCTGAACGTCGCGGACGGGTAGGCGGGGCTGGCCCACACGAACCCCGACGCGCGATCCCGGGTAGACCGACCGAGGTAGCGCCCGACCCTTTCATCCCTTTCATCCCAGCCGGTCCCGACGGAACCGACGGGGCGGTGTGAACGGAGAGCAGCATGCGTCACAGCAAGGTCATTTGGGCCTCGATCGCCGCGAGCCTCGGCGCGATCTCCTGTGGAGCCGGACCGGGAGAAGCCGAACTCCGACAGGTCCTCGAGAGCAATCGGGCCGCGCACCTGTCCGTGGATGCATCTATGCTCGTGGCTCACCTGGCGGACTCGGTGATCTCGGTCGACGCTGGGGCAGTCTTTGTTCAGACCCGCGAGGAAATCGAAGACTCCTACCGGGCGTACTTCGAGGGAGCCACCTATCGAGCGTGGGAGGACATCGACCCGCCGGTCATAGCCATCGCGACGGACGGATCGCTTGCCTCGGTCACCCGCCGCGTTCGGGTCGACCGCGAAGGTCCCCGATTCGGCGGGAGGTTGGCGCGAGTGCAATTCGTAGCCGCGTGGACCGCGACCTATGAGCCCGACGGCGACACTTGGAAGATGACTTCAGTCACGTCGACATCGGCCAGCGATCCGTCCACCGCTCAAGTGCTCGCAGGGGTACGACGCGCGCTAGATCCAGGCGGCTCGATCGGCAACGTCGAGTTCGTGCGATTCGAGGCTGAGGCGTCCGGCCCCGGGGGACCTGATTATCAGGTATCCGTGCGTTCCACCGTTGCCGGAAACGTCCGGCTCGACTTCTCGATGGGGTTTTCGGCCGCGATGACCCCCGACCATGGATGGGTACGGCTGGACCCGGCGGCCCCACCGGAGACCATGACCGACACCCTCGAGTCGTTCGTCCGAGGGCATGACCTGATCCTCAACGTCCTAAACCCGGATCGGCGCTTCGGCCCCCTGAGGTTCGCCGGGGAGCAGACCTTTGGGGAGGTTCCCGCCATCCGGATCGACGGAGCGGACGCCTTGGGGAGTCCGATCGAATTCTACTACGCGAAGAGCGATACGATTCCGCTCGGGTTTCGACTGGTCGACCATCTTCGCGGCCGCGGGCCGGTCATCACCTCGCTGTTCGACTGGGCCCTGAGAGATGGTCTTCGACTGCCGACTCGCGCGCGGTTCGTCCAAGGCGAAGAAGTGTTCCACTACGAGATCACGTTGGTCGAGACGGCGGCGACGACCGACGATCGCGTGTTCGATCCCGATGCGTAACGGGCTGGTCCTACCGCGCGGTTTTCACTCAGCCTCTTTTCACGGGCAAGTGGATGTCTAGCTCGAAGTGCTCCATCCCTGTGGCGAACGGCCGGCCGATCCAGGCCTCGAAGCACGGTTGATCGTCAGGTACGAAGCGGCTCGAGGGCAACCAAGTGGTAAACAGCCAATCCAAGGCGCGCTGCTCGAGGTCGATCCCGCCCCGAACTTGTAACACGGCTACTCGCATTGGGGGAAACTCGAATCGCCCGATCTCGCCGTCCGGTTCGACGGTGTCGACGACAATCCCGACGTCGTACCGACACTTTTCGAGCGCCACGATCTCCGGGTCCTCCCACATGTATCCAAGCCATTGGCCATCGGCCAATCCGCGCGGCTGAGCCCAATCGATCAAACGTTCAGCAGCTTCGGATACGGCGTCCGGTCGATACGGATTGAGTACCCGGATGTACGCAACCGTGCGCGTTGGTAGATCGCGCAGCGCGACCTCGAATCCGTCCGGATTCTCCCCCGCGGGCTGCCGCTCGAGGTGGTGATGGGAGCCTGCCTCCCGGACCCTCGCCTTCAGATCGTCCCGCTTACCCGCGCGCCACGCCGACAAATCGAACGCGCTCGGCGGCACGCCATAGCCCTGCTTGAAGCTGCGCGAGAAGTCGGACGAGGATTGGAATCCGCACGTTCGAGCGACATCCGTGAGCGTCCGCTTGGGTTCGTGCGACATCAAGTAGAGCGCACGCTCCAACCGCACGCGTTTTACGAATTGGTTGAGGGTCTCGCCGACGATCGCGCGGAACACCCGATGGAAATGAAATGGCGATAAGTACGCGACTCGCGCCACGTCTTCGAGTCGTAGCGGTTGATCGAGGTTGCGAACGATATGATCGATCGCACGATTGACCCCTTCGACCGACGGGGGTCTGGGGGTGTTGTCGTCGATTAGCAAGATATGTCAAACCGGATAGCAAGATTCGGCAAGCAGAGTAGTCCGAGCCCTGCAATCTTGCCACGCACGTGGCCAGGTTGGGCGGCCGCAGCGCATGTAGCCGCAGCGCATGTATTCGACACCGGAGGAGAAGCGATGAAGCTCATCCACGCGATCGTGGTCATTGCGGCCGTCGCGACGGCTGCGACTCCTTTCTCAGGAGCGTCCAATGAACAACGGGAGCCCCCAATGGAACTCGGCGCATTCTCTGTCAGCCTCTCCGTCAAGGATCTTGAAACGTCCCGCGCATTCTACGAGAAGCTCGGCTTCAGCCACCTGGGTGGCGACATGGCGCAGAACTACTTGATCCTGCAAAACGGCACCACAACCATCGGTCTTTTTCAGGGCATGTTCGAAGGGAACATCCTTACCTTCAATCCCGGTTGGGACCACACCGCGAGCGCACTCGAGCGTTTCCAAGACGTTCGGGACATCCAGCGGGAGCTGAAGAGCCAAGGGGTGGAGCTCGAGACCGCGGCGGATGAGTCGACCGATGGCCCGGCCAGCGTGGTCCTCGTCGATCCCGATGGAAACAACATCCTCCTCGACCAGCACGTGCCTAGACCCCAACCGTGAGGCGAAACGGATCATGGGCGGCGAACGAAGGAAACCGGCAGCGCGCCTGACTCGTCAGATCACGAGGGGAACCGGCCCGTGCCTACAACAAAGCGAGGATGGAATGCGACGGAGACTTGCCCTTACGAGCCTCGTAGTTGGCCTCGTCCTCCCAGCCGTCGCGACGGGACAAGAATTCCCGCGGCTCGCCGCGGCCACCCCAGCGGGCTCGGGCGAGCAAGCCCTGTGCGAGTTTCCGGGTCTGACGGAATCGGTTCGGTGTGGAGTTTATCGAGTCTGGGAGGATCGGTCGGAGCGCAATGGTCGCACGGTCGATCTCTCGTTTGTCGTTCTCCCCGCTCTCGATCAGAGTCGACGGACGAACGATGTGGTCTTGCCGCTTCCGGGGGGACCGGGACAAGCCTTCACGTCAGGCGCCCCGGGTTTCGCCAGAGCAACCCATCTCCGAGCGACCCGTGATCTACTCTTGGTAGACGTACGTGGAGTCGGACGTTCGCAATCCCTCGATTGCCCGAACTTCGAGATCGATGTCACCGAACGATTCGGGACGGTCTTCCCGACCGAACACATTCAGATGTGTAGAGACGCGCTCGCCGAACGCGCACAACTCGATCTCTACACGACGGACCTCTCGGTCGACGATCTCGAGGAGCTTCGAACTTGGCTCGGGTACGATGCCGTCAACCTCACCGGAGGCTCCTATGGAACGCGGGTCGCGCAAGTCTACATGAGGCGACACCCGGACGCGATTCGAACCGTTGTGCTTAACAGCGTCGCGCCGGTGTTCAAGCTCGGGTACGTGGACATGGCGCGCTCGCTTCAGCGGTCGCTGGACCTCGTCGTATCGGGCTGCGAAACGACGAGCGAATGCGCTACGACGTATCCGGAGCTGCGCCCACAACTAGACGGCGTACTCGCGCGGCTCGAGCGCGGTCCGGTGGAAGTGGACGTAGAGGGAGGGACCGTCAGTTTTACCAAGGGCGACTTCGCCTATGCGTTGAGAGGGCTGCTCTACGGGCGAGCCGAGAACGTCCTGGACGTCATCCAGAGCGCCTCAAAGGGCGATTTCGAGAACATCGCTTCCTATTATCTGCAGCGATCCGGCTGGGTCGGAACGCAGGGAGGCGAGGCCGGCTATCACTTCTCCGCGCTGTGCGGGGAGGACATCCTCCCCCTCACCGATGCCATGGTCGAGGAGGCGTCGGAGAACACCTTCATGGGAGACCACCTGATCGCCGGCTATCGCGAGGTGTGCGACGTTTGGGGCGTACAGCCCCTCCCCGAGTCTTTCTGGGAGCCGGTGCGAAGCGATCTCCCCGTGCTGATCATTTCCGGCGAACGCGACCCTGTAACGCCTCCGGCCTGGGGTGATGCGGTGGCGGAGTACCTGCCCAACAGCGTTCATGTCATCGTACCCGGCGGCGGACATGGCCCGCGCAACGCATGCACGAACAGCCTCGAGCTTCGCTTACTCGAAGACGCGAGCATCGAGCGACTCGATCCGTCGTGCATTCAGCCCTAGGACGTCGGCCCTAAGACGTCGGCGGGAGGTGGGCAGCCAAGGCGGCCCCGATTTGTCGCGCCCGTAGAACCGCGTACTCGGCCGCCCTCGGTGGGAGGATCGAATACGCCGTCGAGTCGAACAGCGTGAGCCAACGATCAAAATGCGCTTGGCTGTTTTCTTCGATCCGCTGATGGAGCAGGTGCGGCGCACCTCGGTCATCCGGCTTGTAGTGTCCGTCCCCGGTCAACACGGTGCGCCAGAACGAGACCATTCGGTCGAGGTGGGTGGACCAGTCCTCGATCCGCTTGGCGAACACCGGTTGCAGCATCGGGTCCGCGCGCACCTCCCCGTAGAACGTGTGGATGAGGGTTGTGACGGTCGGTTCCGAGAAGACACGGCGCCGATCTTCAACCGAAGGGCTCCTCGGAATATCACCCAGTTCGCTGGGAGTGTTTGATGGATCCGTGCCGGGCACCATGGGTCGCCACCTCAAATGAGAAGACTGTGATGGTACAATAGGGTGTTCGCTGGTGCTGGAGTCGCCCCTTCTAACGCCGTGCCCGGTCGAGGTTGCGCTTCGTCCCGTCGCGGGCGTTGTTTCGCGAAGGCCATCGCCAGACACCCACTTCGAGACAGGGGAGGACGATCGATCTTGCCGGGGGGCAGTTGACCGGCACGTTCGCGGCGACTCGATCGAAGTGAGGGGCCGCGACGGTATTGAATGCGTACGTTGTTCGGTCACAACCCCAAACCAGGCCTTGTCGATGCCCAAGCGATCCATCCTGTCCGCACTTTCGTTCGTCCTGATCTGCACGCTCGCGTCTTGCAGCTCGGGCGCGACCTCTACGGCTGAGCTGGCCATCCAAAACGTCACGGTGATCGACGCCGTAAACGGCGTGCGGGAGGGTCAGACCGTGCTCGTGAACGACGGACGCATCACGGCGGTCGCCCCCGCGGGCGACGCGGGCGACGCGAGCGAGACCGTGGATGGGACCGGTCGGTACCTCATTCCGGGGCTCTGGGACTTTCACGTCCACCTCACCTATGACGAGCGTCTTACCGACGCCATGGGCGGTCTGTTCCTGAACCATGGGATCACCAGCATCCGGGACACGGGCGGCCCGCTCGACAAGGTCGTTCCCGCGGTGGCGGCCCTGAAAGTCGAGGGTGTCACGGCGCCCCGAGTCTTCTTCGCCGGTCCTCTCATGGATGGCGAGCATGTGGTCTATGACGGCGTGGATCGACCGGCGCTCGGGATCGGCAACCCGGATGTAGAGACTGCGCGGGCCAACATGGCGCGACTCGCCGACATCGGTGTCGACTTCATCAAGATCTACGAGATGGTCTCGCCTGAGGTGTTCGCCGTCCTGGTCGAAGAGGCGCAGGCCCGCGGGCTGCCGATGGATGGGCACGTACCGCTGTCGATGCGCGCGCGGGACGTCGGACCCCACGTGCAATCGCTCGAACACCTGCGGAACATCGAGATGGACTGCGCCGCGGCGCCCGAGGCGCTGCTCGCGGAGCGACAACGCCTGCTTGAAAACCCGGACGGAATCCCGGGGGGTACACTTCGCTCGCGGCTCCATGAGCTGCAACGTCTGTCCTCCGTCGCGGCCTACGACGAGCAGAATTGCGGGGCCGTGTTGGAGGCCATGGCCAACACGATCCAGGTCCCCACTCTCCGCCTGAACGCCTTGGGTCTCCAACCGCCATTCGAGCGTTCGGATTGGGGCGCCGTCCTCGACAAACTGCCCGCCGACGTCAGGGCGGAGTGGCAGGCGATCACGGAAGCAAGCCGTCAAGGCGCGGCGCAGCTGCGGGACAACACGTTCGGCGAGTGGAGTCTCCATCTAGTGGGGCTCATGCACGAGGCAGGGGTGCCCATCGGCGCCGGCACCGACACGCCGATCGGGTTCGCCGCTCCGGGTTACAGCCTACACAGCGAACTAGAGATGTTGGTTCGGGCTGGGCTATCGCCGATGGAAGCACTCGAGGCAGCCACCGTGCACCCGGCAGAATTCTTTAGCCTGTCGGGAGAGATGGGCACGATAGAAGTGGGACGCGTAGCCGACCTGGTGCTGCTATCGGCCAATCCGCTGGACGACATCACCAACACCCGAACCATCGAGGCGGTCGTGACGAAGGGACAGCTACTGCGTCGGGCGGAACTAGACGCGCTCGTACGCTGACCAACGGAAACGAGCCCGCTTTCGTGAACATGGTCGCTCGATCGAGGTGGTGGCTCCTAGGGCTCGCCCTGTCACTTGGGACCGCCTCACAGGCGCTCGGGCAACCGTCGGATCGGTTCGGTGGCTCCGGGTTCGATCCCACGGATGGGATCGTGACGACGCAGCGCGAGATCACGGTTGGAGGACGCGCCGTGACCTACACCGCGCGCGCGGGCCATATCCCGATCCGCGACAA
>JAJCZV010000164.1 GCA_029262175.1 Gemmatimonadota bacterium | reverse complement strand
CGCGTCTTGGTCCATTCCTCGAGTAGGTCGTCAGCCGCGAGCATGATCTCTTCGAGCGAGTCGCGGCTTGGAAGCATCGCGAAGATCCTGCGACTCGCGCGTTTGAACTCGGCAAGTCCCGAGATGTCAGGCGCTCGAAGGCGAAACGAGTCCGAAAGAAAGCCGACGAGGTCGGCCAGTACGTTCGCGTGGGCGGCCCGCAGTCCCAGCAAGTGTGTTTGGATCCGTCGACGATCGTCGGCGTCCGAGAGCGTGCTGCCCTGCACCGTGATCAAACGAATCGCCTCCTCAAGTCCGGCCTGAACCTCCAGGCCTGCCTCTAGATAGAGCGCCCGCTGCTCGGCGCTCGTCTGAGACTTATGGATGGTTTGCGACACGAGAAGAGGTGGTCAGCTGCCCGAAGGCAGGGCACGAGTGTCGGCGGCCTCGCCGGTTCCCGAGCGAGACGTTCCGGCGGTCTCGAACCAGTCCGGGTACTCCTGTCTTAGATCCCGC
The DNA here is from genome assembly GCA_029262175.1 of Gemmatimonadota bacterium. Lineage (GTDB taxonomy): Bacteria > Gemmatimonadota > Gemmatimonadetes > Palauibacterales > Palauibacteraceae > Palauibacter. The sequence continues at coordinate 18,447 of JAJCZV010000164.1, read as the reverse complement.
GCGATCGCACCCACGCGTCGGAGCGTTACGGCGACGCGATCACGATCGAAGTCGGAGAGCGATTTGGGCGTCATGATTCAACCCTCCTCTGGACCTTCGAGCGCGCCGAGGTCGCCGGCGTCGAGCATCCTGCGAACGACCTCTTCCTGAATCTCGGGCGTGTCGTAAAGACCGGTGGCGATCCGTCCGCGGATTTCCTCTACGCGCTCGACCGAGAGCTTTTCGGCATCGACGGCACCAGGCTCTGAAAGCTGAGCGGCCGCGGCCCTTCCCGCGTCGGATATTTCGACGCGATCACTCGCGGCGGTCTTGATGGCCTCCGACTTTTTTGCGTGGAGTTCCTCTTTCGATGTCTTCTCGACGCCCCGGGACCCGGCGGGTCGAGTCGAATCAGATCCTGTTCCATCGATACGCATGATACAAATCCTCTGTTACGGCCGAGATCTTCGCTCCTCGTGCCCCCCGATGTCTCGCACCGGCGGGAGTCCTTCTTGAAGAACAGTATCGGCGTTCTGACGACGGATCTTTAGTCGAGTAGCCTACTCGTGTAACCCGCTTTTCGGCCAGCGCTTAGGTGCGAGGTGTGGACGGGTTGCCTGGCTACAAGACGATGTCGAGCCGGTCGGAGTCCGTCCCCGACTCGGCCTGCATGTACCGAACGGCACCGTTCGATACCGGGCCACGTACCTTGCTGACCTCGGTGCGAAGAAGCCCCCGCTGGGTCTCGAGCGTCCCCATGACTTCTTGGTCGAGCGCTCGCAGATCGTTCGATTGTTTACGAATCTCGGCAATGAGTCGAGCGGTCTCCAGGTCCCGGCTCGCCGCGTCGGTTTCGTCTGCATTCGCGTCGGCCCCGGACACCTCGGAAGCAGACTGGAGTTGTCCACCGAGCACATCTCGCTCCGCACCGAGTCGAGCAAAGAGATCGAAGTCTTCCTGTCGCAGCGCGACAAGTTGCTCTTTGAGGACTCGATCGTACTGAGCCATGACGTCGAGTCTCGTTCGAAGCCGATCTCGCGTTTCTACCACCTGTGAGGGGTTGAAGGCGGACATCAGGATCAACTCGCCGCGCCAGCTACTTCGGTCAGCTCGCGTGCGGCCTCAACCCATGAGTCATAGAGTTGGGAGACCATCACCGTCACGCGATCGAGGCGTTTGCGGTCGCGCGTGAGGCTGGAAGAGGCGATCTCACGGACGAAGAACGCGTAGAGAGCCGCGAGCTGCCCGGAGAGTTCCCCGCCAACCTCATGATCGAGCGACGCCGCGAGTTCGTAAATAATCGCAGAGGCCTTATCGAAGTGCATCCCCTTGGCCTGGATATCGTCAGAGTCGAGGCACTCGGCGCCCTGCTTCAAGTGGCTCAACAAGCGTCGATAGAGCATCAAGATGAGCTGTTCGGGGCTGCTCGAAAGAATCTCGGTTCCTTGGTATGACGAGTACGCGGACACGGGTGTCTTCCTATCCCTGACTATTTACGACCGGTGAACGAGATCCCGGAGAGCTGGGACTCGAGAAAACTCGATTGTGATGAGGATCGTGCGAATGCTTGTTCGACAACGACGAACCGTTTTAGGAGCGAGGCCCGTCTTGCTTCCAGAAGGGCCTCGAACCGATCGATGCGAGCAGAAAGGCGACGTATGACGTCGTCGCCTCGGTCCGCCAACACATCGATCGAGGTCGGCCCGCCATCGGTCAGTTCGGCGGTGATCTCATCGATGATCGCGGCGACCCCGCGACTGTAGGTGACGTCTCCTATGGTACCCAGCGTGGTCCCCAAGACCTCTACGCTGAGTCCCTCGGTTGCCCCCCCCACTGCTCCGCTCAGGACGCGCCCGAGACCGGTTGCGGCGATACCGCCGACCGTTCCCTGGACGTCCTGCCCCGCGAAGGCGCCGGCAGTAAAGCCAAGCGAAGCGGCGCCGCTTGTTCCGCCGGCCACAAACTGGACGTCGAACCCTTGGCCGGACCCATAAGAGCCATGGTCGATCTGAAGCTGACCCCCTACGTCTGTGGCCGTGATCGCCGCGGCGGATCGGCCGACGACCGTGTCGGCGAAGGAGCCAAATGCGAGAGAGCCTCCACCCGCGTTGTCGGAGCTCAGCGATAACGAGATCTGTGTCTTCCCCGGGTTGAGGGCGTCGATCACGAGCGCTCCCCCAACGGCCGACACGCCGGCATCCGCAGCGAACTGTAGGTCGATTGCCGAGAGCAAATCCCCCAGCGTTTGGGTGCTTGCGTCTGCGACAGTGAAATCGACGGTAAACGCGACCGAACCCGAGCGAGTACCTGCGATCGTGATGGTGTCGCCGGTCGCGACGCCGGCGTTGCTACCGCCAGCATCGTAGAGTTGATCCAGTGGGGTCGACGCGACAGCGGCGGTCCCGATCGCGTCGGAAAAGAACGACACACTGGACGTGAGTTGGTGCGTTCTCGAGGTCGCGAACTCCGTGTTGAGAGCGCTCGTGATCTGGGCCAGCGTGTCGCCATTGTTGAGCGCGACCTCGAAGATCCCTCCCGAGTTCAGATCGGTGACAGAAATCGTGTCCGCGGTGCCATCGTCGACGTAGGATCCGGTGAAGCCTGAACCCGTCTGGATCGCGCGTGCCGCGACTTGCGTGACGTCTACGGCGTAGGTGCCGGGCTGAGTCGCGGCGCTGCCCGCAACGAACTCGAGCGCTGACGTGCTCGCCCTTCCAAACGCAGAGAATAGACGCTCCACGGAGACGGGGTCACGGGTAAACTGCCCTTCGAGCTTCACGGAATCGATGCTGAAGCGACCATGTCGATCGATCTCGATCCCAACATCGGAGAGGCGTTCTAAACCGCCAGCCGCACCCGGATTGAGCGTCGCTTGCAACCCGTTTCTCAACCGTCTGCGGATGGAACGGACGCTCCCATTCCCCGCAAACGGTCTGGTGTTTTGTCCTTCGGAGACAGGCGCGGACTGTTCTTCGATGTAGTCGACGATGGCGTTGTAGGATTGGACCAAGGCCACGACACCTTCGGTGGACCCGCCGACATTCTCTTCGATCTCGAGCGTGAGGGTAGTTCCAGGATCGGCGCGGAGAATGTCGATCGTGACGCCGGGCACCGCATCTGTCACGGCGTTCGTCGAACGTTGGAACAACGAGCCGTTTACCGTGAGAAGCGCATCTTGGCCCGCTTGTACCTGACGGTCGCGGCCGACCTGACTCGCGGCGATCGATCCCACATCGAACGTCGCCCCGGATTCGTTGTGCGCAACGATAGAGAGCGACAACTGGCTCCGTCCACCTTGGTCGTCGAGGACGGTGAGTCGCCCGTCGGCGGAAAGCGAGGCCGTCGCGGTCCGCCCACCAGCTTGGAACCCTGTCGTGCCGTCGTTCAACACGCTCAGTAGGTCCGAAAACTTGTCCTTCGTGTCGTTGACGGTGTAGGTGAGAGAAAACGTGGACCCATCGCCACGCGTAGCGTTCACCGTCAGAGTATCGTTCTTATCGATGTCCGCGTTCGCACCATTGACAAAGATGTCCTTGAACTTGGTGTTCGCCGTGATGGCGGACCCGTTCGATTCTAGGAGCTGCTGCGATCCCTGAACCTCCTGCGCTACCGCACCGCGGGTCCCTTCGAGTATGCCCAACATCTCGAGGACGCCGTTCGAGTCCGCGAACGCCGTCGTGCCATCGATGTCCAGCCTGAACCCGGCCTGTGGTCCGCTCGCTTCTTGAACAACGCTGGCGCTCACGGAACTCCCGGCGCCGCTTGCCGCGGCACTGATCTTCGCGGCAATCTGGTCGAGGCTGTCGGAGCTGAGGTCGATGTCTACCGTGAATGCCGCAGCACCCAACCCGAGCGTCACCGTTGAAATCGGCGGCATGTTCAGGAATCCGAGCGGCGTCGCCAAACCCACGTCCGATGCGACGAAACCATCGCTTTTGGCTCCATTGGACGTGAGGTGCTTGGTCTGGGTGGACGCGTCGAGCACCCCGAGCGAGCGCAACACGCCGCCAGTCCCATCAACCAAATCGATTCCCGTAGCTCCCACGTCCTTTGCCGTGAGCATGAATCGATGCGAATCGATTCCCGTCGAGAGAATGGTCGCGTCGACTTCCGCGCCACCGGACGTGGCCGTCTGGATGCGGGCCCCGATATCGCTCAGTGAGTCGCTCGCGACGACCTGGACGTTCGCGCCGTTTACGGAGAACTCGCCAGTAAGCCCTAGCGGCCCGGTAGAGGACGCAAAGCTATTTCCGGCCAGTTGCTCGGCTGAGGCCTTTTGGAGGACTTCGATGGAATACGATCCGACAGGGGCGCCGATTTCGGGGCTCGTCAGAATCGGACTTCCGCTGCCCGAATTGAACCCCGATACCGAGATCTGGCGTCCGCCAAAGATCGTCCCGTCAGAGAGCGCCTTCGCAGCGTCGCCAAACGCGGCGACTCGGTCTCGTAGGCCCGCGTATGCGGCCGATCGAGACTCGATACCCGTGATCCGAGAGCGCATCAAGTCAGCGGGGCGTCGCTTCGCGATGATGATCTGTTCGACGAGCGCCTGAAAATCGATGCCGCTCGAAATTCCGCTGAAGAAGGAGACCGGTTCCATTTTTCCCTCATCCTCCGTGCTGTGGCGAGGCCCCGGCCCGGAAAACCTCCGGACCGGGGTACGTTCGCCTTTCCAACGCTACCTGGGTTCGTTTATCCCAGGAGCTGTAGCACCAGCTGCGGCGCGGCGTTCGCCTGCGCCAACATGGCCGTCGTGGCCTGCTGCTGGATGCTGAGTCGAGCGAACTCCGTCGACTCGGTGGCGACGTCGACATCACGGATCACCGACTGCGCGGCCGTGAAGTTCTCGATCGCCGTATCGGCGTTGTTGAGCGCAAACTCGATTCGATTTTGCGCGGCACCGATGCTACCGAAGACCACAGCGATGTCCTGAATCGCTGCGTCGAGGACACCAATCGCGGTCTCGGCCGCCGTCTTGGTCGCCAGACTCTCGGCTGTGAGGCCAGTGGCCACGATGCTGACGCCGAGCGCGTCCAGGCTTACATCAAGGCTCGTTAGAGAAACCTTGTCTTGACCCGTCGGATCTCCAGAGACGGAGACCAGGAACGAAGTGTTACCACCGTTCACGACGAGGTCACCCGCTACCGTGTTGGCAGTGGTAGCGAACGATGCGGTCAGCTCGACCGATACACCGAAGGCGGTGAAGTTGATGGTTTGCTTACCGTTACCGCCGACAGTAACCGTCTGCTGCAGGGACGCAGCGGAATTGACGATCGTGATGTCTGCGCCGGCCTGCGACAGCGTGTAGGTGTCCGTCGAAGTACCACTGATGCCGGCCGACTGGACCTCTGTACCAGCGGCAAGCGCCGTGCTGTTCGCCACGTTCGTGTCGACCGTGTTCCCCAGCGATCCGTCCAAGAGCGCGTTGCCCTGGAACTTGGTAGTGTCGACAATACGCGTGATTTCCGACTGAAGCTCGGTGAACTCAGCCTGAATCAGAACGCGGTCACTATCCGAGACGTTGTCGGAGGCCGACTGTGAAGCCAACTCCTTCATCCGCTCAACGATCGCTTCCACTTGGAACGCGCCACCCTCCGCGACCTGCAAAAGCGAAATCGCCTGCTCCGCGTTCCGTGACGCCTGCTTGAGCGCCCCAACGTCCGCTCGGATTTTGTTCGCGATACCGAGTCCAGCAGCGTCATCCGACGCTCGGTTGATTCGAAAGCCCGACGAAAGTCGTGCGACCGATTTCCCGAAGGCGCGGTCGCCCTGGGTAAGAATCCGCTGAGCTCTTACAGCGGTTACGTTCGTGCTAATCCTAGGCATGGTTGTCCTCCTCCATGAGGTTGCCTCCCGAGAGCATCCGTGCTCTGCAGGGCGCCGGCGGTTTCCGGTCGCATGAAAGGAGTATCGACGTCGAAATGAGGAAGTTTAGGCGGGCTTGATCGGAGTTTGGTAAGTCGAAGCGCGGAACCAGCTAGCCGGTCTGCGCGGCGTCGCAAACGTAGGAAAACGGATCGAACACGGCGTTGAGTTCAATACTCGGGTCGGATAGGACCAGCTGCTTCGCTTGGCGGGTCCGCAGGTTGAACGCGATGGGTCCGCGCAGGTTTGTCGTCGTGGGCTCGAGCTCAGACGCGCCCAGCGCCACGACCGTCAGGACCAAGAGCTCCGAACGTGCGAAGGGGCCGAGATCCGCGTGGTCGGCTGGCCTGATGTCGACCTCATACCCGTCGAAGTGAAGGAAGGGGTCGGCCAGCACGAAGCCGAGCCCCGGGTCATCCAGCGACTGGAGCCAAAAGAAGCCCGCTCGCTCTCCCGCGACCAGCGAGAAGTGTCGGTGATCGGGAAGGCCGATAAGTCCTTGTGCCAGCTCGATGTTCGCGCCAAGCTCCGCGAGTTCCTGCATGGTGGTCGCTCCGTGAGAGGTGTCAGGTTTTTTTATAGTCGGTCGACGAGCGAGCTGGATTGCGCGCGACTGATCGCGAGGATCGCGGCGTCGAGCGCGGATTGGTGTCCCAACAGCTCCGTGATCGCTTGGTCGAGATCGATATCCCGTACCGATGAGCGCATCTCCAGAAGGCTCACTTCTTCATCTTCACGGCTGGTACGCGCCACTTCAAAGACCTGGGCGCGCACGCCTACCTCTCCGATGAGTTCCTGGATGTTGTCGAGTGCGACGTCCAACGCGCCGGTCATGCCGGCGATCGCCGCGGGGTTACCGGACAGCAGGGCGGCTTCGAGGCCTTGAAGCGACGACATGGCCCCCGTCGTCATGAATACCGTCTCTCCATCGTGATTTGTTTCCGCCAGGTGGCCATCGTCCACTTCGACCATGTGGCTCCCCGTGGGGGGCTGGGTCGTGGACGTCGTGCCGTTGGCAGCGAAAGGCGCAGACATCACGTAGCCCCCGCCAAACAGGAACGTGTCGCCGAAGCGGGTATTCCCCAGAGCGATGGCCGATTCCATCAGGCCCTTGGCCTCCTCGGCGGCGACGGCTCTTCCGGTCGCCCCAGAGGTGGCGCTTCCTTGCTGCGTGGCGATTTCACGGGCTCGCGCGATGAGGTTGGTTAACCCGTCGAGCGCTCGCTCTTCGGTTTCCGCTCGGTGCCTCCCCCGTTCGATGTTCCTTTGATACTGGGCGTTCGCGCGCAGGTCCGTGGTGGTCTCCATGATCCGATCGGCGGCGATCGGGTCATCGGAGGGGCGCTGAACCCGGAGACCCGTGACCACGCGATCGCGCGCCTTCTCTACATTGCCCAGGTTCTCTTGGACCCGCTCGACCGCGGATCTGCTGATCATGCTGTTGGAGACCCTCACTATTCCCCTCCGACCACGGGATGTCGCCGTTTGCCCCACGGTTCGGGGCGCGCTAAATATCCGTATCGGCTGGGCGGAGCAACGACTTTAGCCAGGGGACGTGTTGCCGAGGATTCTCTGCGTCGATGATACGCCGACCGAACTGCTGTTCCTCGAGAAGGTGCTTCAGGCCGCGGGGCATGAGGTTACGACGGCCCCCCACGTCCCCGCCGCGCTCGAGCTCTTAGCGCAAGAGCAGTTCGATCTCGTCATATCCGACTACCGCATGCCCAAGCTCACGGGGTTGGAATTCCTCAACATCCTGGCCCGCGACGGGTACGACGTGCCCCTCATCATGAGCACGGCGTACGGCACCATTGAAGACGCCGTCGCTTCGATCAAAGCGGGCGCGATCGACTACATCACGAAGCCGGTGCGGCGCGAACAGCTAGAACTCGCGGTCAGCCAAGCGCTCGAACTCACGCGGCTTCGACGGGAAAACGCGAAGCTTCGCGAAGAAGTGGCGCACTATCGAAGCGGACGCGAACTCGTTGGTGAGAGTCCAGCGTTCCAGCGGGTGATGCGGATCATAGAAACGGTCGCTCCCACGAGCGCGACCGCGCTCGTACAGGGCGAATCGGGCACTGGCAAAGAGCTCCTGGCCCGCGCGCTCCATGAACTCAGCGATCGGCGTGACCAACCGTTCGTCGCGCTCAACTGTGCCGCGCTGCCGGAGAATCTGATCGAGAGCATGCTGTTCGGGCACGAGAAGGGCGCCTTCACGGGAGCTGACAGGCGTGTCGAGGGCGCGTTCGAGCGGGCACACAGGGGTACGCTGCTCCTCGATGAGATCTCCGAGATGCGTCTCGATCTCCAGGCCAAGCTCCTACGAGTGCTGCAAGAGAAAGAGTTCGAGCGCCTGGGCGGCTCCAAGCCGATTCGAATCGATGTGCGGGTCGTCGCGACGACGAATCGGGATCTCGAGGAAGAAGTGGACGGTGGGAGGTTCCGTCAGGATCTGTTCTATCGGATTAACGTGGTGCCCATCCGAGTGCCGCCGCTTCGAGAGCGACGCGAAGATATCCCGCTCCTCGCCCAACGCTTTGCGGAGCGGGCCGTTGACCAGCACGGGGTCGATCCGGTTCGGCTTACAAAGAAGGCGCTCGACGCGCTCAGCGCACGCGACTGGCCGGGGAACGTCCGCGAGTTGCAGCACGCGGTCGAACGAGCCGTCATCCTGACGAAGAGTCCCGAGATCGACGCCGGCGCATTTGTCGAATTCGAGCCCAGCAACGGCGCCGAGAGCGATGCCGCCTCGGGGTCAGGTAAAGCTCCGCGGGTGATCCTCCGATCCTTCAGTTTGGGAGAGGCCGAGAAGGTCTTGATCGATGAGGCGCTCGCCTGGACCGAGGGGAATCGCACTCGCGCATCTCACCTCCTCGGGATCAGCGACCGCACGCTTCGGAACAAGCTCAACAACTAGCCAGCTTCCGGAAGAAGCATCCGCCGGTGCGGAAGCCCGTTCCGCTCCAGGTCCTTCCGTGACGAGGCAGAATCAGCCCGATTCGCCCCGATTTCGGAGAAGGCGAAGCCGCCAAGTCTGCCCGTAAGGGCCTGTTCATCAACGACTAAGCGCCCTCCCACACATCGCTCCCGTCCGTGTGCCGCACTCGGTAGAGCCTCGGAATACGCCTTGCCTCCTCGCTTCTCGAACGCACGGGCGACCGCAGGGCGCGGCCTCCCAACACGAGAAATCCAAAGGAGGCGCCACGGTGCTCCGCGGACTCATAGGACAGGGATCACTGGTCTCCGCTCTCAGGGCGGGACTCGACGATTCATCGGCCCGTATCGGCGCGATCGCCAACCGCGTTTCCAATGTGTCGACGCCGGGATACCAGGACGTCGCGGCCTACAGTCAAGACGGAGGGCCGGGTGTTCCAGAGCCTGTCGATCTCGAGCGCGAGATGGTTGCGTTGGCCGACGAGTCGCTGCGCTTCGATGCGGCGGCGCGTCTGCTCCGAATGAACTACGACATGATTCGCGTCACCCTGAGGCAAGGTTGACCATGGCGGTCCAGGCTTTCACCCAGGCTCAGAATGGCGTCCGCCGTCTGTTCAGACCGCTTTCGATCGCGGCCAGCGGACTCTCGGCCCAGCGTCGTCGGATGGACGTGATTGCGCAGAATCTCGCCAATACAGAGACGACGCGGACACCCACTGGCGGACCATACCGCAGGCAGGTCGTCCAGCTGCAGGCAGCCCAAGACTCGCGGGTGTCGAACCAACTCGGCTCCGTCGGAGGCCCGACCTCGAGCTTCGAGGACCTGCTTCGACCAGAGGGCGTTCGTGTTACAGGCGTCACCGAAGACACGTCGCCAAATCGCATCGAGTACCTGCCCGGTCACCCCGACGCAGACGCAGCGGGCTATGTGGAATTTCCAAACGTGACGATTGAAGAAGAGTTCGCCGACCTCATGGACGCGCGACGCGCGTTCGAAGCCAACGCCACCGTCTTCCAGGTGGCGAAAGCCGCTCTCCGACGCGCCCTCGAAATCTAAAAAGGCACTGACATGAGCATGGAATCGATCCACGGAGCTCCAATTGTACCTCCGACATTGCCACAGGTGCGGCCGAGCTCGACGCCCGAGCGGGATGTTCACGGCAGCGACTCAGGCGGTGCGGCTTCGAATCACGTGGGGACGCCCGCCGACCGATCGCGGGTTTCTCTCCCAAATATGGACGCCGCCCCGAGTCTCGAGCTCCCGCCCGCCGGCGTGGACCCCGAGCTCTGGAGTGTTCTGACAGGCGAGGAGCGCCAGTTCTTCTCGGTCTCGGCCGAGATGGGCCCGGTGACCTACGGGCGGGAACACACCGCACGTCACGAGACGGCGCTGCCGCGTGGCGGGCGTTTGGACGTGAGGGTCTGACATGATCACGAACATCGCCGCAACGGCACTCAAGGCATCGGGAATCGCAGCTCAGTCCGCTCCGGCTACACAGGAACAGGGCGCGTCGGGTTTCGCGGACGTACTCGAAAAGGCGCTGGGATCGATCGAAGAACGGCAAGTCAATTCGACGGACTTGATCTCCGCGTTTCTTCGCGGAGAAGACGTCGAGCTACACCAGGTGATGGCCGCAGCCGAAGAAGCGGGACTCGCGCTCGAAATGTTGGTCGAGATGCGTAACAAGCTCGTCGATGCGTACCGCACGATCGTGAGCATGCAGGTATGAACTCGCTCCCTCGGAGTACTCGATGATTCCAAGAAGTCTCCAAGCGTTTCTGGGGCGACTCGGCCTCCACAAGCCGTGGCAGGCGGGGGTCGTGGCGGTCTTATTCGTTGGCTCGTTGTGGGGCGTCGGCCGGTGGGCCACGGCTCCCGACTACGTCCCCGTCATGGCCGGAATCCCGCTCGAGAACGTGGACCAAGTGATCCAACGCCTCGATGAGATCGGCGTGGAACACCGATTGAGCCGCGGTGGCCGGGATGTCGTGGTGCCAGCCAAGCACCTGGCGGAGGCGCGCGTCGCGCTGGCCGCGGAAGGTCTTTCGGCCCATGGGCGGCCCGGGTTCGAACTGTTCGACCAGCCGTCCTGGGGAATGACGGACTTCACCCAACGAATCAACTACCGACGCGCGCTCGAAGGGGAGCTCGGCCGCACCATCGGCGAGATGCGGGGGATTTCCGAAGCACGGGTCCATCTGACGATGCATGAAACATCGGCGTTCCGTCGAGCCAGCCAACCGGCCGAAGCTTCGGTCGTCTTGAGTCTTGCCGGCGGACTCCCGCCTGACAAGAGCGTAGTGCGCGGCGTCAGCATGTTGGTTTCCGGGAGCGTAGATGGTCTGGTGAGCGACAACGTCACGATCGTCGATGACACCGGACGACTTTTGTCCGCGGCGATCGAGCCGGGGTCGGTTGCAGGCGCCACCTCCCGTCAACTCGAGATGAGACAAGAGCTCGAGCGGTACCTGGAGTCGAAAACGGAGGGGTTGGTCGCCGAGGTCGTGGGGCCCGGAAACGCTCGAGTGAGCGTCGCCGCGCTGATCAACTTCGATCAGGTCAACCGACAGATCGAGTCACTGGACGCGGACGGTCAGGTCGTGGCTTCGGAACAGAGCAGCGACATCACCCCGACGGACGACACGCAGGGAGCGTCGCAATCAAGTTCGGCTGTCTCGTTCGATACGCCTAGAACGATCGAGAATTTTATCGCTGGCGCAGGGCAAGTCGAACGTTTGACGGTCTCCGTGCTGCTGAATGAACCGCAGGACGCATCCGGGGCGCCGCTACCCAGGACGCCGCAAGAAATCCAGCGTATCGAAGGGCTCGTCAGAAACGCCGTCGGAGTCGACGACGCGCGCGGCGATGCAATTACGGTCGTATCCACTCCGTTCGAGCCCATTCCCGATGTCGTACTCAACGATACGGGTATCGGAATCTTCGAACGCATCCAGACGCTATACCGACCCGTCGTTGCGATCATCGGATTCGTTCTGATGTTCCTGGTCGCCTTGAAAACCTTGAAGCTCGTCGCCCAGGCAACGGAGGAACGCCGCGCGATCGAGGGAGCCGGACCCGCGGGCAGCCTCCCGCCAGGAGGCGCCCCTCGAGAGATGGCCGCGGCCGGTTCGGACGCGATGTATCTGGACCCGAGCAACCGTGACCGAGCGATGCGAGTCGCACGCGATCGTCCCGAGGCCGCGGCCCGCCAGCTGCGCGCTTGGATGCAGGAGGGATAGGTCATGACCACCGCATCTCCCGCCGCCACCGCGGAGCAGCTGACCGGTCGGCAGAAGACGGCGATCCTCTGCATGCTGCTCGGCAAGGAAGCGGCATCGATGATTCTGGCGCACCTGTCGAGCGAGGAACTCGAGCTCATTTCCTACGAGATCGCGCAGTCAGGTACGATCGACCCGGAGGTCGCGAGAATCGTCTTGGATGAATGGGAATCAAGCAGCGCCGTCGCCTCCGAGGTCGGCGGGATCGACTACGCGCGCGAACTCTTGAGCCAAACGGTCTCGCCGGCTGCAGCCGAGGCATTGGTCGACAAGGTGCGCGTGCGCCTGGATGACAAGGGCTCGTTCTCGACGATTCGGACCGCGGATGCCCGCGAGATCGCAGGCTCATTGCGCGACGAACACCCCCAGACCATCGCGTTGATCCTGAGCCAGTTGGATCCCGATGAATCGGCGGACGTCATCGACAAACTCGATCCTGCCGTTTCCGCCGACGTCCTATATCGGCTCGCCACGTCCGGACGTGTCGCGGCAACGACGCTCGAACTCGTAGAGAAGGCGTTCGAGGCGGGCGTACAGCTTCAGTCGTCGGCAAACCTCACCACGGCGGGCGGTTTCGACGCCGCGGCGGCCCTGGTCAAGAAGTTGTCCGGCGACAAGGAGCACAAGCTTCTCGATCGCGTCGCCGAGCGAGACCCCGACGTGTCAGAACGCATTCGGAGTCTGACGTTCGTCTTCGAGGACTTGCTGGGACTCGATGATCGGTCGCTGCAAAGGCTGCTTCGCGAAGTCGACACGCAGGAACTGGCGCTTTCGTTGAAGGCGGCGAGTGATCCGTTGTCGGAGAGACTCCGCGGGAACATGTCGGGCCGCGCCGTGGCCGCACTCGATGAGGCTCAAGATTTTCTCGGTCCAGTTCGGGTCAGCGAGGTGGAAGAGGCTCAGAGCCGAATCCTCAAAGAAGTGCAAGCCCTCGAAGCATCCGGAGAGCTGGTCCTGGGTGCAGGAGGCGAAGATCCAATCCTCGAGTGAGTCGCCCATCGTGGCCAACGACGCTGTGCCTTGGATGCCCGGGATCATCGAGGATCACCTCGGTGGTGCCGGTGCGTGCGACGGCGAAGTGGAAGAGGTGCAATCGGACTTCGATCGGGGACACGAAACCGGCTTTGCCCAAGGCCTCCTCGAAGGTACGGCGGATGGTCGTCGGCTCGAACGGGAGTCGTTGGCTTCGCTAGGGGCAACGTTGAACGCGATTCTGGACGACGTAAGCGAGCGTCAGGACGAGTGGCTGGCCACGCTCGACGAGAATCTCGCTGCGCTAGCCGTCGGGATCGCGCGTCAAATCATCGGGCGCGAGATCGCGGAAAGCCGCGAGGCGGTCGTGGACTTGGTGCGGCGAGGTCTCACGGAGTTCCCCGTTGGGCAAGCGGTGTCGATTCGTCTAAACCCCGAGGACCTGACGCTGCTGTCCGATGCGTCCGGCGATGAGACGACGGCCCGTGACGAAGTGCGATGGATCGCGGATCCGCGCATCGAGCCCGGTGGCTGCGTCATCGAAGGTCCCGATCGAGTGGTTGACGGTCGAGTGGATCGCGCGCTCGAACGTGTCTATCGGGCATTGTCTGATGTCTGACGTCGCAATGGGGGCCGACCGGCTCGAGCGATTGCTGGATTCCGTGCAGGAGTGCGGGCCGTTCGCGAGCTACGGGCGGACGACGAGCGTCGTCGGCTTGGTGATCCAAGCCACAGGGCTCGACGTGTCGCTTGGCGAGCTGTGTCGAGTGATGAGCTTCTCGGATTCGAGCACCGTGTTGGCGGAGGTCGTCGGCTTTCACGATGGTTCGGTTCTGCTTCTTCCGCTTGGCGAGCTGGAGGGCGTACACCCCGGGAGCGCGGTCGAACCGCTCGGTCGTTCGTTTGGCGTAGACGTGGGCCCGGGGCTGCTTGGTCGCGTACTGAACGGACTCGGCGAACCCATGGACGACGGCGGCGATCTCGGCCTCACGTCTCGGGCACCCTTGGTCGCCGATCCACCGCACCCACTCCAGCGCGATACGATCGAAGAACCGCTCGTCACCGGTGTTCGAGCCATCGATGGTCTTCTCACGCTTGGGCGCGGGCAGAGGATCGGGGTGTTCTCCGGCAGCGGCGTGGGGAAGAGCACCCTTCTCGGAATGATCGCCCGTAACTCATCCGCCGACGTCAATGTCATCGCGCTCCTCGGCGAGCGCGGGCGTGAAGTGCGCGAGTTTATCGAGCAGTCCCTCGGAGAAGAGGGGTTGGCTCGGTCTGTGGTCATCGTCGCGACCGGAGATGAGGCGGCGCTGGTTCGCGCGCGCGGAGCGCTTGTGGCCACCTCGATCGCCGAACATTTCCGCGACCAGGGGAAGCATGTCCTCTTGATGGTCGACTCGATTACACGAGTCGCCATGGCCTGGCGGGAAATCGGGCTCGCCGCCGGCGAGCCCCCAACCACGAAGGGGTATCCGCCCTCCGTGTTCGCAGCGCTGCCGAGGCTGCTCGAGCGGGCCGGAAACGCAAAACGTGGATCGATTACCGGTGTGTACTCCGTGTTGGTCGAGGGGGATGATTTCTCCGAGCCCGTGGCCGATGCCACACGCTCGATTTTGGACGGACACATCGTTCTTTCCCGCGACATCGCGGCGGCGGGACACTTCCCGGCGATCGACGTTCTCGCGAGCAAGAGCCGCCTGAGCGATCGGGTCACCGATGTAGAACAGCGACGTGCGGCGGCGTCGTTTCTCCGTCTCGAAGCTCTATATCGTGAAAAGGAAGACCTCATCGCCGTCGGTGCCTATCAGACCGGGACGGCCCCACTCGTCGACGTCGCGATCCAGCTCCGCCCGCGCACCTCGAGCTTTTTGCAACAAGCCTCTGACAACATCAGCGACCTATCTACGACGCGACGACATCTGTTCGATCTCGCGGAAGAGGTGGGGCGCGTTGAAGCGAATGGTGCCCTATGAACGATTTTCAATTCCGGCTGGACACGCTTCTCGAACTTCGTGCTGAAGCGGAGACGGTTGCGGCAGAAAAGCTGGCCGAGGCGCAGTCGGAAGCCAAGGAAGCGGAGCGCTCCCATGAAGAACTCGACGCGGCTCGGCGGCAAACACACGCTGAACTGATCGCGCTGCAAGATCAAGGGATCGGCGCCGGTCGTCTGCAGTCGATGCGGCTCGTGATGGCGCGTCTAGAGCAGTCGATCGAGTACGCGGCCGAGCTTCTCAACGCCGCTCGCAAAGCGGTGGCAGAGAAACGCGAAGACTATCATCGCGCGCACCGCGAACGACGCGCGCTCGACGAACTCAGACTGAAACGTCACGGCGTGTGGAGTCGCGAGACCGCGCGACGGGACCAACGCGCGATGGATGAGGTGGCCTCAAACCGACACCGCAACGGCGGGCCACGTCTGAGCCACCGGGGGAACGCGTAATGCGCCTCGTGGTCTTCGGCGTGATCGGACTCGTCGTTGGGATGGGTGGCGGTGTTGGCTATTCGCTTACTCTCGGCGCACCTCATGAAGTCCCTGAGGGTGCGGAGGTCGTGGTCGACACCGCGCAGGTGCCCGTAGAGCACCCGGATGAGGGGGCGGATCCGACCGATGGGAGCGAGGCTGCCCCGGCGGACTCGAGCCAGACGACGGGTCCGATCGCGGCCAGCGACAGCTCCGAGAGTGCTCCGGCGCCGGAGACGAGAAGTCAGCGCATCGCTTCCGAACTCATCCGATCGTCGGCTCGCGATTCGGCTCCCGCCGAACGACCGGATCCGCCGCCATCCGACCCTGCGGCGGCGGATTCGACGGGCGGATCGCCACGGGATTCCGTGGCGGAAGCCGCGAGCGAACCAGACGACGATCCCGCTGATGATCCGGTGGCACGAGCCGTAGCTCAAGCAGCGGACATGGATCTCAACGCTCTCTCGACAGAAAGCGAGGCCGGGTATCGCAAGGTCTCACGAATCCTCGCCGCCATGGACGCCGATCGCGCGGCCCAGGTGCTCGAGGGACTCCAGGACAGTGAGGTACGACAGCTCATCGCATTTCTTCCCGCCCGAACTGCGGCGGCCATCCTCGCAGAGCTCGATCCCGCCCGTGTGGCCCGATTGAGTCGCGGAATGTTCCAACCCACGAGGTCATCATCATGAATCACATCTCGTTGTTTCTCAGCCGACCCGCAGGGCTCGATGCGCTTGGTCCGACCGACCGACAGGTGGGTGGGGAAGCGGCTCTTGCGGGCACGGATCCGAGCGAAGAAGAGAGCGCCGATTTCGCGTCGGTGTTTGGTCGCTTGTTGAACGGGCCCCTGTCCGAGGACGCCCAACACCTCTTTAGAGAGCTGGGGACAGACCCGCGGTTCGAGGGCGCCCTGCGTCAGGCGGGGCTCGGTTCGGACGCGCTTCGCCTCATGAGCGAATTGGGGCTCGACGAACAGGGACCGGCTGCAATGAAGGGCCTCAGCGAGCTCGAGACCTTGAATGACAGCCTCGATGACATTTCACGCGAGCTCAAACAGCGCGTGGAGCGAGTCCAAGATCGAATGCTGGCGGAGTTCGGACACAAAGTCCGAGTGGTCGAGACGCATCGATCTCAGGAACGACAGCTAGAACTCTATGCTCAAGGTCGAACGACACCTGGGCCGATCGTGACCTGGACGGAACGGTCCGCTCATACGGAAGGCCTCGCGGTGGATGTGATCGTCGATGGCGGATATCACAACGATCAAGCGTTTGATCGCCTACAGCGCATCGCTCGCGAAGAAGGGCTGAAGACGCTTGGCCCAAGCGACCGAGGCCACCTGGAGCTCGACAGACAAACCACGGTTGTCGAAGCGGGCAGTAGGGCGAGAGGACTGGCCACGATCGCGTCGGTTGCTCGCGTTGCTGCGACCGCCAGAGTCGCCACGCCGGGCAGCATCGGAACCGCGGCGAGCGGAGCAGGGCTCGAGACGCCACAAGTCGCGTCGTCCCCGGAAACCAGCGCTGGGCCTTCCGGCGACATGCCGCGGCCGCCGATCGTAAAGGTTGGCCGACCCGATATCCTGGAGGCGTCGGCGGGTCTCGAGACGCTTCGACCCGAGGCGCCTCGGGTAGAGATTCCAAAGACGGAAGCCGGGCCGGAATCCGTCGGCGTCGAGGCCGATGCCGGACGGGCCGACATCGCCGGCGGGTCGTCGCGGCGTGGTTCGGCCGGGTCTGAACAGAACGACTCCGGAAAGGGCCGTTCTGATCGGGATGAGATGACGCGGATCATCGATGAATCGTCAAAGTCCAACAAGCCGGCGCCGGACTCCCCAGCCGAAGGCGTCTTCCGAAAAGATCCGATCGCGGACTCCCACGCACCGAGCGTTTCCGGGACCGTGACATCGAGCGCTGAGGCGGCCATCGCGCGAGCAGAAGCCGCGCAAGCGACGTCCGGAGCGGAAGCGATCGAACGGGTCGCGCAGATTCGCGATCTTCAGCTGGATGGTCGTAGCCACCGCGTTTCTCGGTTGGTCCTCGACATACCAGACGGTGTCGACTCGCTCGGAAAGCTCGATATCTCCGCCCGGGGCGACCTCATCAACGCTCGAATCGACGCCAATCAGCCATCGCTGGCCGAGCAGCTGCGGGTCCACGTCGCGGAGCTTCAGCGAGGGTTGGCCGGTCGTGGCCTACAACCCGAACTCCTCCAGGTACGTGACGCCCAGATCCTCGATGCGATGAGGTTCGCAGGCGCGGCGGGAGGTTCGACCGCAGGTGGGGAAGTGGCCACGGCGCGTTCAGAAGCAGGAGGCGGTTCGTCCGGAAGCTCCGGGGACCGAGACAACAAGTCCGGCGAGTTCAACCGGAACAACACGAACGATGCGCGCTCCAACGACCAGCGGGGCGCTCGACGGGAGGATGGGAGGAGGAACGAACGATGATCGATCCGATTTCAGGCGTAGGTGACGCAACGATCGATTTGGTCACGGACCAGATTCCAGGCGGCAGTCTCGGGAAGGATGAGTTCATGGAGCTCCTGGTGGCACAGTTGCAGAACCAGGATCCATTGAGTCCACTCGAGGCGGATCAACTCGCGGTGCAGCTCGCTCAGTTTTCGAGCGTGGAACAACTGGTCCAGATCAACGACAACATTCAAGCGATGGGGGCAGCCGACAGCATTTTGGCTGGTTCGGTAGCCACCAGCACCGCGGTCGGGCTCATAGGCAAGAACGTTCGAGCCGCTGTAGACCAGGTGACGCTAGACGGCAGCGGCTCCGCCTCGATCGACGTGCTGGCTCCGCCAGGGGGAGGGCCCGCCACCGTCCATATCTTCGATCGCCAAGGCACAGAGGTCGCCTCTTACGACGCCGGTACGCTTACGCCGGGGTCTCACACGATCGATCTGGCCACGCTCGACCAGGCCGTTCCACCCGGTACATACCGAATCTCGGT
>JAJCZV010000163.1 GCA_029262175.1 Gemmatimonadota bacterium | reverse complement strand
GAGTGGCTTCGAACGCATCCCTCCCTGAACGAACGCGGTCGCCAGTACGATCGGCAGTCCGATGATGAGCAAGAACAGCGCGAGAGACGCCGCCCACTCGGGGAGCCCAAGCGCTCCCGCCAGCGTGTCCACGATCTGAAGGACGATCCACGCCGCGGCCGCGTAGATGCCGAGCACCTGCCACATCGATCGTCGATGGATCTCGCCGATGAGGTTCTTCATCGACTCATCCCCGCTGTCTCACGATCTCTTCTAGACGAGACTGGGCGGCGCGCACCCGGGGCTGGAGATCCTCGTCTGCGTCGGCCCACTGCTCGACGAACATGGCGTAGTACTTGGCCGCGTTTTCCAAGTCCTGTTGTTCGTCATAGAGCCCCGCGAGGTGTTCGAGCACACCCGCTCGTGTCTGCGCGACGGTCCACGACCTTCGAACGGCCGGAGAAGCGAGGTGGCGCTCGTATTCGGCGGTCGCTTCAGCGAGGTCTCCCTTACTCTCGAACGCCTGCGCTCGCCCGAGGGCCGCGCGGCTGGCGCAAATGCCGGGGCAGGACCGTTCTTGCGCGTCCCAGAGTCGCAATGCCTCATCGAGCTCGCCGCGCGCCTGCGCGAGCTGGGCTTCCGCGGCCCTTCGTCGGTCCCAGTCGTATGGGTCCAACTCATTGTCTGGGATCTCACGTTTCCACTCTTCGAAGAGCGCCTCGGATGCCGGAAGGTCGCCTGCCTCGAGCAGCCGTTCGATGAAGACGGCGTAGAACCGGTCCCCGGGGGGCAGCGAGTCACGATATCGATCGAGCGCGTCATCGATCACTTCAACGGCGGCCGCGCCATCGCGTCGCTGAAGCAGCCGATTCGCATGCCGGGTGGCGAGCAGAAGAGGATTCGCCAGGGCTCCGGGCGCGAGCCTCATCGCCTCCGCATGCGGGTCGGCGGCCTGCAACTGTCCGCGCGCCAGCGCCAAGCGGTATGCCTGTGAAGCGGCGCTGGCGATGCCCGCAGGGGTGTCGCCAAATCGCTCCCCATAAACCTGCATCAAAGAATCGGCGCGGTCGAACTCGGCTAGCCCCATGACGTGCTCGAAGCGGGAGCCCTCGAACGCGAAGGCTCCGTCCGGCAGGTCGACGACCGCGCGGTCCAACGTCGCTTCGGCGTCCGCGAGTCTCCCCAGGCCGACTTGAATCCGCGCGAGGTTCGTGTAGGCGACGCCGGAGCCCCCTCCCGTTAGCGCCCGGTGGTACAGAATCTCGGCGTCCGCCAGACGACCCCGCGCGTAGTACTCAAGCCCCAGGTTGTTGAGCGCAGACCAATTCTCGGGATCGACTTCGAGCGCGTTCTCGTACGCGCGGATCACGACGTCGCGGTCATCCCCAACGGTGCTGTGGTAGTAGGCTTCGGCGAGATAGCGCTCGGCCTCGGGAAGTCGATCTCGTAGCTCGTATGCACGGCGGGCCGCCGCGATTTCATCGGCCCGTCGAATCCCGAGATTGAACAGGACCACGGCCACCTTCCGATGTGCCATCGCGAACTCGGGGTCGATCTCGATCGCGCGTTCGTAGAGGGCGAGCGCGGCGGGCCGGTCCGAGTTTTCGACGGTCTCGCCTCGAGTGTACGCCCGTAGCGCGTCAAGCGAGGACGTGG
This sequence comes from Gemmatimonadota bacterium, assembly GCA_029262175.1. Classification (GTDB taxonomy): domain Bacteria; phylum Gemmatimonadota; class Gemmatimonadetes; order Palauibacterales; family Palauibacteraceae; genus Palauibacter. Next base: position 3,108 of record JAJCZV010000163.1, on the reverse strand, counting down.
ATACCCGTATGAGGGGAGGTGCACTTCCGACGCTGCGCAGCGACTCGCCCGCTTTGTCGCGGATGTCGCGGGACAGACGTTCGATCGCATCGATCAGATCGTCTTCGCCCTTTGCGGTCGCTCGGAACGCGGCCAGCGAGGTTCCTGGCTCTGTGCTGACGATCCGCGCCGACAAGACGTAGCCGGAACCCACCGTTGCGACCTCGCCCTCGATGACCGCTCCGTATCCCTCTCGCGTAGCGAGTTCGCGCGCGACCTCGCTACTGATGGAGGACGTCGGCGCTCTCTGCATACGAGCCATCGCCCCGGCCAACTCGCTTCGCTCCAGGACTCGGATCGTGGGAGATTGAAGGAGGTCGATCCTCAGGGCGCCCGTCACGACCTCGCCCAGTTCGCCATCGGAGCTGTCGAAGTCTGCGAGCACGACCGGCGCGCCATCCACGAGCACACCTTGAGCGACGAGCGTTCCGGCCGGACCGATGCCCGTGGCCCGCATGAACAGATAGCCGCCCGTCAGCAGACCGAGTAGAGCGAACGCGCCGATCCCGCCGATCACGGCCCGGCGCCAGGTGAACAAGCGGTGGGCTGAAGACGGCTGCGACGCCGAGACCGCGGTCACCTCATCGGGCGAAGCCGACCGCTGCGGCTCGGCGTCGGGCGTCGCTGTCGTCATGCCCTGTTGCACGAACGCCGTCGCCATGACGATCGGAAACCCGAGGATGAGAAGGACGAGCGAGAAGGGTCGTACCCAGTCCGGTAGCCCCGCCGCTTCGGTCAGCTGCTCGACGACTTGGAGGGCGACCCAGGACCCGGCCAGGTAGATGCCAAGCACCTGCCAGAGCGACCGCCTGTGGATCTCCTGGATGAGGTTCTTCATCAACCGATCTCGCTCAGGATCTCTTCGAGTCTCGCCTGGGCCGCTTCGACTCTGGGCTGCAGCACCGCGTCGGCGTCGGCCCATAGCTGAACGAACTGCGCGTAATAACTCGCGGCGTTCTCGAGGTCGCCCTTCTCGTCGTAGAGCTGAGCAAGTCGCTCGAGATGTGGCCCGAGAACTGCCGCGTCCGTGAAGACGCGGAACATGGATTTGACTTCGGTAAACTCCTTGGCGTACACAATCGTCGAGTCGGCATCCCCGATGCTCGCCCAGGCTGCCGCTCGTGCCTCGGGTGCACAGGTCGTGCACTCCGGATCGCGTACTCCGGCGAGGCGACGGATCGCCTCCTGCGGTTGTCCTTCCGCGATGGAGATCCAGGCACCTGCGACTGTATGCGCGGGATTGAGCGTCGCGTTCGGGTCCGCCGCTTCCCATTGCGCCAACGTTTGCCGAGCGCGATCCGCCCCGACAACCCGCGCGTGAAGGATCGTGAGTTGACCCCAGGGAGGGTCGAGCGGTCCCATCTCTTCCAACGGATATCTGTCCAGGGCTTCTTCGACCTGCGCAGCGGCGTCACCGCGCGCACCGAGCGTTGCGAGCGCGATCCAGGCGGGCGCCAGCGCGTCCGAGAGGGCGCTCCCCTGGGCGCCCCGTTCTGCGTCGATGGACTCGACCTCTTTCAAGAGACGGGTCGCCTCGGCGACGCGTCCCCGCACGGCGGCCGTCGAGCCGAGAATGCTCTTGGAGAACCCTTCATCGCCTCGATTCCCAGGGCGTAGTTCCACGGCCTCTCGGGCGAGGCTGTCGGCCGCATCGAAGTCACGAGACGCCGCTGCCAGCGATCCCCCGAACAGCAGCGGCAGTGGATCGATCGGAACGCGACGTCGCCATGCGGCCAGCGTAGCGGCCGACTCGTCGTATTTTCCAAGCCGCGCTTGGGTCACGCTCAGGTTCCAGTGGTGGGTCGAGGACAGCGTATCGATGGCCATCGACCGGAGCAGGAGTTCCTCGGCCCGTTCGTCGTCGCCAAAGTCGGAGCCCACGATCAGGGCCAGGTTGTTGAGCGCCCAATCATCGTTCGGGTCGCGTTCCAGCATGCGCTCGTAGGCATCCGCCGAACGTCGATCGTCTCGTTCCACGTAGCCGTAGTACCCAGCGGTCGCCAGGTCTCGCTCTCGTTCCGTCAACCGATCGCGGAGCGCATAGGCGCGCCCGAGCGCCTCCACGCCACGCGTGAAATTCCCGAGCGCCCCACTCCCCGACACGTGCAACATCCCGAGCTTCCTCCAGGCCATCGCGAAGCCCGTGTCCTGCGCGACCACCTCCTCGAGCAAGTCCGCGGCCTGCTGGTTCTGTCCGGTGTCGGAAGCTTCCAGGGCGCGTGAGTAGGTGCGAAGGGCTTCCAGATTTCCCGTGGTCACGCGCTCGAGCGGCGGGCCGCCCGCCAGGTCGCCGAGCGACTCGCCGATGCGTTCGCGCAGTTTCTTGGACAAGCGGTCGATCGCGGGCACGAGCTCGGAGTCGTCGTTTGCGGTCTCTCGATCCGAGGCGAGGATTTTTCCGGTCTCTGCGGCAACCACCTGTGCGGTAAGCACATAGCCGGTCCCAACCGCAGTGATTTCTCCCCCGATGACGGCGGGCATCCCCTCGCGTACCGCCAACTCTCGACCGGTCTCGAGATCGAGCGGTTCGTCTGGATCGCGCTCCATGCGCGCGAGCGCGCCCTTCACGAAAGCCGGATCCGCGACGTCGATCACCGCCGACTGACCCAGGTCTACCCGCAGCGCCTCCGTCGCCGCGCGAGACAGGGAAGGGTCGCTCGTCCTGAAATCACTGAGGAGGATCGTCGATCGCTCCGCGAGCACACCCTTGGCCACGAGCGTCCCGGCCGGCCCGATCCCGAGTGTCCGCAGCACCGCCCAACCCCCGGTCGCCAGCAGGAGCACGCCGAGCGCAGCCCCTCCACCGACAAGCGCCCGCCTCCACGTAAACAGACGGCGGCCTCCGGTCGGCTTTGTCGCCTCAGGGGGAGCGACCTCGCCGGCGTCGGCCAGCGACTGCGGCGGGGACTCGGGCTCCTTCGCAGAGAGGCCTTCCTGGACGAAGGCAGTCGCGAGCACGATCGGAAATCCGACCACGAGGAGGAAGAGCGCAAGAGACGCGGCCCAGTCGGGAAGGCTCAGCGCGCCCGCCATCGTGTCCACGATCTGGAGGACGATCCAAGACGCACC
>JAJCZV010000162.1 GCA_029262175.1 Gemmatimonadota bacterium | reverse complement strand
CGCCGCGATCTTCGCGGCGGTTCTCGTCGGCTTCGGCAGGCTGAACCGGAAGTACGACAACCCGCTGCCGAGCCTGTCGGTCGCCGCCACGCCCGAGCAGATCGCCAAGGGCGAGCGCCTCGGACGGTTGTGTGAGGACTGCCATTCGGCTGACGGGGCCGAGGGCCTGGGTGGGCAGTGGTTCCTCGAGGACGCGCCACCGATCGGAACGTTCTACGCACCGAACCTCACGCCGACCCACTTGGAAGAATGGACCGATGGCGAAATCGTCCGTGCGATCCGCGAAGGCATACACCGGAGCGGGCGATCGCTCCTGATCATGCCGGCCCAAGCGCTTCGAAACCTCAGCGACGAGGACGTACTGGCCGTCGTGGCCTACCTGAGATCCCTGCCTCCCATCGAGCCCGACACGCCGACGAACCGTCTCAACCTGCTGGGCGCGATGATGGCAGCGCTGGGCGTTGCACCCTTTGTCGCGCAGGCGCCGATCACGGAGCCCGTCGTGGCTCCCCCGGCGGGCCCGACTGCCGCATACGGTGAGTACCTCGCGTCGTATGCGTGCACGTCCTGTCACGGAGCCGACCTCGCGGGCGACGAGCCGTCCGCCACACCCGGGCTCCGAGGGGCCGGATTCACCTGGAACGAAGATCATTTCATCCACTTCATTCGAACCGGTGAGCGGCCCAGTGGGCCTCCGGTAGATGGGGAGCTGATGCCCTGGGCAGATCTCAGCGAATACTTCCAAGACGATGACGAGTTGAGAGCCATCTTCGCGCACCTCGGAACGCTGACGCAGTGAGGCCTCCGACGTGGGCGAGGCCCTCGGCTATGATCGGCTTACCGTTCTCGCGGGTCCCGAACTGAAGACGGGTCCTCGCGCGGGCGATTAGCGGCGGGTGAAGATGGGCTGAATCCAGGCCCGATCGCCGCGTGAGCCGCGCACGACCGCGCGCACATACGTCACGTCGTCCTGAAGCTCGTACGCTCCCGATGTACCGTGTACGACATGAAGCACGCGGCCCTCGTCGCCGATGAACTCCGTTGTGTATCGGGCGTCTCCATCCGGTTCGATCGATAGCTCGATGCGGGTTGGGGTGACACGCCACTCCCGGACTTCGACCCCGGTGCTCGCGTAGAATCGACCCGCCTCGAGGCCGGCCATGATCTGCTCGGCATCAAGCCCGCTTGCCAAAACCGAGACCCAGCCACGGCCCGGGTTGATGCGGTCGGACGCGAACTCACCCTGGAAGTGATGCGCATCGTCCACCGCGATGCCGTAGATCCGCTTGCCGCCCGTCAGCAGCACATCCCAAATCTCCTCCAGGCTCGGAGATCCTCCTCCGCCGTCGTTATGGACCGAGGGATGCCCGTTGTAGATCTCGAGCAGCCGGTCGCCCTCGACCTGCGCCATCTCTTCGGCGCCAAACGCCCAGCGGAAGTTCGGGTGGTTGATGTGCGGGACCCCCTCGACTTCGCGGATCGCATCGACGTTGTTCTGGATCGTCGCGACCATCGTCTCCCCCGTCCGAGGCTCGACGAGGCGGGGTAGGTTGAGCCCGTTCACATGCACCGGGCGGTTCTCGAAGGCCGACGAGACTTCCTCGCCCGGGATGAGTAGGAAGTGCTCGTCCACGAGGCCGCTCAGGAGCCTCGGATCCGTCAGCGTGTTGTGGTCGGTGAGGACGAGGAAGGCGTATCCGTGATCCTTGTACCAGCGAGCGACGACCTCGGGCGAGGAGTCGCCGTCGCTCTCGGTCGTATGCGCGTGCGTGTTCCCCTTGAACCAACTCAGATCGTCGAGATCCGGGCTCTCGAACTGGAGATCCTGAGCGTGCAGGGAAGGGGCTCCCAGAAGCCAGATGGCCAATGCGGATACGAACCGCTGTCGTCTGTTCATGGGGGCGCGAAATATCGAGATTCCGGGCGGCGCACTACTCCAGGTCATATCGAGCCAACGCGAAGCCTCGAGTTCCATCCACCGTCGCCGCTCCCGCCACGACAAGTTTGCCGTCGGGCTGTATGGCCATCGCGTAAGCGGAGGCGCTCGAATCTTCGCCAAACGTGGTCGTAACCTGGCCCGATTCTCCAAAGCTCGCATCGGGCGTCGAACTGAACGATTCGAATCGATGGATGCCGAAGCCCCCGTCGTCCCCGGTGCTTCGTCCGGCGATGATGGCTCTCTCTTGTGATCCTCGTTCCGGCGTGTCCGAGCTTTGAAGAACCAGCGGCGAAGAAGCATAGCCCACGACCCCAGTGAGGTCGGTGACTCGCGTCACCCCGAAGCGCGACAGCTCGCCATTGGGATTTGAAAACGCGTAGCCTCCGCGATCTCCGGCAGTCCATATGGATTCGTTATGGGTCAGGGCCAGTCCACGCAGCATGCGAACTTCGGCGGATGCAGGCAGCAGCAAAGCTCCAGCCTCACCGAACGTCGGGTCCAACGTTCCATCGTCCTTGAACCGAGCGATGGCGCCGACCTGGTTGCCGATATCGGTGCGGTCTGGGCGGCTCGGCGCCACGGCACTTCCGACCACAATCATCGAGTCATAGGTCGTCGGTGCCATTCCATAGACTCGCACGGCATGATTGAAACCCACGCCGGGCAACCCCACTTGACCCAACGAATAGCCATGCATCGCCCAGTCGCGTTCCACGATTCCGTCTGGACGTAATCGCGCCAGCGACCATTGGGCCCCCTCCGTCCTGAGCGCACCGCCGATGCCACCAACCATGATTTCATGATCGGGGCGAATCCACAGGGCCGCCCCATGGGCTTGAAAACGACCATCGAGATCCGAGATGCCGAAGAGCGCAAACGTGCGATCGAAGGTGCCATCGGGCTCGAGCCGGATTAGACGGGTCGTGATACGGTCCGTCCCCCGTTGCCCGGCGATAATGATCCTCTGATCCCAGGGCTGAATCGCGACGACCTGGGGTTGTGACGCATCCCCAAAGAGCAGTCTTCCAGGCGCGACGCGGCGGCTCGGATCTCCGAAGCTCGCATCTGGTCGGCCGTTCGCGTCCACACGGGCGATCGCCATGCCGGCTCCGGTATCACTTTCCGAGCCCACCGGACCGACCAAGACGATTCCTCCATCCGGTTGGACCGCAACGCTTATCGCAAAGGCGCCCGAAGGAAACGGGAGCGTGACGATGCCGTCGGATCCGAAACTGCGATCGAGATCTCCCGCTGCCACAGGCCCTCCGTAGTGTCGTTTCTCGGCTAGGTAGGCGAAAGCCAACTAGCGAATCTTGCAGCACGAGTCGACAGTCTGCATCTGTCCGGAGCCAGTCGGACAGGGTTGCCTCTAGGCGAGCAGCGCCGCCAGCGTGATCTAGTGTGCGAGCGGATCCGGCCTCACTTGAAAGTGAACCACGATGGGCTTGGACCCCTTGCCGTCTTCTTTCAGCCACGGCGTACGCCCCCCTTCGGGCACCCACAGACCCCGGCCCTTCCAGCCCGCGTCCGGATCGTCGATGCGCCCCTCGAACCCCTTTGAGTAGAAGCCCATGGGGTAGGGAATCCTGAGGGTCACGAACTCGCCTTCGACGAGTGCGTGGACGCCATCGAACAGATTGCCCGTGGCGATCGGCACATCTTCGCCCAGTCCCAGGGAGTTATGCTGATCGACCCAGGTGTAGTAACTGGACTCGACGCTGTATTGCGGCAGATCGCCGAACCCTGGACCGGGCAGGTCGTGCATGGTCCACCCCTCCGGACAATGACGGCCGGTCGCTGCCGGTCCATTCAATGGACCCTGACATTTGCGACGATCGAACTCGCCGAGGTGGCCGCTTCCCATCGAACTCCAGACCACGCCGTTCTTGTCGATGTCGGCGCCGCGTATCCCATAGCCCGGTAGCGGCGGGTAGTACACTTCGGCCAACGCCGTTTGCGGCGGGTTGTCGCCCGGGATCAGCCGCGTGATCGACCCCGGGTAGCGAAACGCATTCGATCCCCAAATCGCGTCCCCTCGGGGCTCTGGCATGACGGCGTAGAAACCATTGGGCACCCGCATGTCCATCGCGGGATCCATGTCCTCACCCGGTTCTGTCCAAGCGTCCTGCCGCCCGTTGCCGTTGGTATCTAGAACGAGGGGCGCCCAGCCCTGCGACGCCGCGGCATCGCCCGTCCGAAGGAACTCGTTGGTATCGAGCCAACCGACCACATCTCCACCGCCGCTTGTCCACAGCGTGTTCTGTTCGTCGTACGCGAACTGGAGATGGTGGGTGCTGAAGCACGTGTCGACGAAGCTGTACTCCCCGGTCGACGGATCGAGCACGGCCAGATTTCTTCCGGTCCGGTCTTTCGGGTACAGCATCGCGGACGGGTGGTCGGATCCTTCCTTACAGAACTCCGGATTGTCCGGGCCGCGAATTCTCGCCGTGACCCAAACTCTTCCGTCTTGGTCCAGCATGGGATTGTGAATGTTCGACTTGCTGTCCCAAATGCGTTCATCGCCCCAATACGGAGACGGTGATATCACGGGTGCCTCGTTTGTCGTAGGCGTGTCTTCGTCCCGAACCGGCACGTTGAACACGGACGCTACATTCGCGGCCGGGTCCAGGATGGGCATCTCGTCCGTGCTGAGTTCGGGCGCGCCATACAGCTTGCCGTACCCGTTGACGGTAGGCTCGCGTCGATCCGTGCCCGACAGGTCGTGCATGTAAAATTGTGGGCTCGACCAGTCCCGTACCGTCGCGACGACGTTTCTCTCGACCCCGGTCGGACGCTCCGGTATGTGAGCCGGGAGTTCGCCTGCGGCGATGCGGTCGGTCCACTCCGCCATGTACTTGATGGGAAGGCCCTGCAACGCTCCGGTCGCCAGACGAACCATGCTGTTCCCCGCCTGCCCGGACGAAATCCGGCGCACCCAAGCCTCTTCGGACGACTCGATATCGGCAAGCGCGGGAGGGATCGTACGAGTCGCTTTGTTGCCCAACTGGTGACAGCCCACGCAACCCATGTTCTTCACCCAGGTCAGATAGCCGTTCATCCCGCCATCGACGTCGGCAACCTCCTCCTCCGTGGGTAGGTTCATCATGGAGAACCAATACGCCGCCGGATACACTTCCGCGGCCGCGGCCGCGTGAGGCGCCACCGTCGCGTTCAGGTCTAAGACATCGCCGCGCGTCGCAGGGACTTTCTCCGAGTCGACCAGGCCATACCCCCGCACCCATAGCTCGTAGCCGGCGTCCGGCAGATCGGGGATCACGTAACGACCTTCGTCGTCCGTCACCACGATCCGGGCAAACCGGGTGCCGAGGTCATCGGTTTCTGCAATGACCCACACCCCCGCTTCGGGTCCGCTCGTACTGGTGACCACCCCTCCAATGTCGTCATTGTCGAGCGCGAACCCCACCACCCCGACGCCGCCAGACTCCGGCTGGCAGGCGCTAAGCAAGATCAGGCCAAACGCGGACACTTTCAGAACTCTCATGACCGGACTCCCTGTTGGTGTTGCTGATTCCATTCTAGTGGGTCGGCCGACTATGCAGGAGACCGTCGGGCGGTCTGGGCTGGAGTGATCCGAGTCGCAAGCTCATACGTGCCTTCCAACCCCGCCGGGGTCCCTGGCGTCCTAGTCGCAACTACGTCAGGGAAGCCAGCCAGGGGGGACCGTGCCCGAATTGCTTCAGGACGTTCGTTTTGCGGTTCGCGTTCTGCGGAAGAACAAAGGCTACGCGATCGTAGCCGTTCTCACGCTCGCCCTCGGGATCGGGGCGAACACCGCGATCTTCAGTCTCGTGAACGGCGTGATGCTCCGGCCGCTTCCATATCCCGAACCCGACCGACTCGTCCGCGTCTGGGAAGTGAGCGGGCCCGGCAATTCCATGCAGGCCGCGTGGCGCAATTTCACCGATTGGCGCGAGCGATCTAGGAGTTTCGCGTCGCTCATCGCACACACCTCGGGCGGGGAGACGACCGTGCTCGGGACGGGAACGCCCCTCCGCGTCGGTGGTGCGGCCGTGAGCGAGGGATTTCTACGCGCCCTTGGCGTCGTTCCTATCGTGGGCCGCGACCTTCTAGGTGAGGAACACCGGCTCGGGGCGGACCCGGCAGTAATCGTGAGCCACCGGTTCTGGCGTTCGTACCTGGGCGCGGATCCCGAACTGTCCTCGCAACGCGTCGAGGTCGCAGGGTTCGACGCGCGAATCGTCGGGGTGGCTCCGCCTGAGTTCAACTACCCGAGCGGAATCGACATCTGGTATCCCATCGAGTGGAACGAACAGACGGAATCTCGAAGCGCGCACAACTACCTCGTGGTCGGACGACTCGGCGAGGACGTGTCGATCGCGACGGCAGATCAGGAGCTGGACGTGATCACCGATCGCTTCCTCGCGGAGGATCCGAGCGTCGCGGACGAAGAATGGTTCGAGGGCTTCTTTCCCCGGAGCGCCCGTGTAGAAAGCTTCCACTCGGCGCTCCTCGGAGACAGCAGGCGGCCTCTGATGATTCTGCTCGGCGCCGCGTCGCTGCTTCTTCTCGTCGCCTGCACGAACCTCGCGAGCACCGGAATGGCGCGGGGCACGCGTCGTCGTCAGGAACTGGCGGTCCGACAGGCGCTGGGTGCGACGGGCCGTCGCTTGACCCGATTGCTGTTCGCCGAATCGCTCACGCTGACGTTCGCGGGTACCCTCCTCGGGCTGGTCCTCGCGGCCGTGATCCTACGGGTCGTCCCGTTGCTCGCACCGGAGGCGCTGCCCGCGTTCGCTTCGTTCGGGCTCGACCCCGCCGTCCTCGTCTTCACGATCCTCGTGGCCGGGCTCACGGCGGTTCTCTTCGGGCTCCTGCCCGCGCTTCGGTTCGCCGGCGGCCGGGTCGCGCCTTCGATCACCGGGGCCGGGCGGTCGGGCGCGACCCGTGCGCGTACGCCGCTCTGGCGATTCCTGATCGCCTCCGAAGTCGCGCTGTCGCTCGTCCTCATGATCGGGTGCGGGCTGCTCGTGCGGAGTTTCGTCAGCGTTCTGTCTATCGACCCCGGCTTCGACACCGAAGAGCTTTTGCTGGCGACGTTCAGTCCGCCGAGCACGCGGTACCCCACGCCGGAGGAGCGGGGAGCGTTCTACGAAGCACTCCTGACCGAACTGGACGCCATACCCGGAGTCGAGGCCATCGGCCTGGTCTCCGTTGCCCCGATGAGCGGGCTCTCGAATGGCCTGGTCGACATCGAGAACGGACCCAACCCCTCCGCGACCGGCTACTACCAGGTCGTGAGTCCGGAGGCGTTCACGGCACTGGGCGTTCCGCTTGTCAGGGGCCGCCTTTTCGACGGCCGAGAACGCCCCGAATCCGAACACGTCGTAATCGTCAACCACGCTTTCGCCGAACTGGCGTGGCCCGGCGATGACGCGATCGGCAAGCGGATGACTGCCGGCGGAATGGACAACTACTTCGACGAGGAGAAGTGGGCGACCGTCATCGGGGTCGTCGGAGACATGCGGCAGCGCGATCTCGCGCGGCCGCCGGACCCGACGTACTACTTCGCGTACACCCAGCGTCCGTTCCGTGCGAGAAGCATGACGGCGGTGGTCCGACCGGAAGGTGTGATTCGACCCGACCTCGGTCCGACCGTTCGCGACCTCGCGTTGTCGCTCGACTCCGAAGTGCCGGTCGAGTTGTCTACGATCGAGACGCGCGTCTCACGCGTCCTGGCCGAGCGTCGGTTCACGCTCGTGGTCCTCGGAGGGTTCGCGGCGCTCGCGCTGCTGCTCGCCGCGATCGGCATCTACGGAGTGGTCGCCTACACCGTGGCCCTGCGCACGAGGGAGATCGGGATCCGCATCGCCCTCGGCGCCGAACCGTCGTCCGTCAGCCGGCTCATCCAAAAGGACACGCTCACCGACGTCGCGATCGGTGGGGTCGTGGGGGTGGTCCTCGCGTTCGGGCTCACGCGCGTGATGCAGAGCCTCCTCTACGAGGTGAGTCCGACCGATCCCGTCACGTTCATGGGTGTCGTGCTGGCACTGGCCGCGGTGGCCTGGTTGGCCGCTTACGTCCCCGCACTCCGTTCCACCCGAATCGACCCGGTGCGGACCATGCGCGAGGACTAGAGAACAAGGGGTCGAGTCCCACGCGCGACGACGCTTCGGTTTCGGCCGAGGCGAGCGCAGGACAGCCCGCGCGCGTTAGCGCGCAACGACGAGTCCCACCGCCCATGGCCGCCCCAGGGTACCTTGAAGCGCTCGATCACCTCTCGGAACGTAGGTCCCAAACTGAGAGGACTCCCTTCGGGACCCACCCGGGTCTTTGGAGACCGTGATCTCTTCTGGCCTCCAGCACGGGTCGCAAGCTTCGAGTGTCGGCCGGGGGCCATGAACACCATCTAAGGAAGTCGTCTATGTATGGAGCTTTTGAAACCTTGACGTTCGTTCAGACCACCGGGACGCCCAGTGCCCAAGCGGCCGAGAGCGGCGCTCCCTGGTCCGACTTCGTCACGCCCTTGCTCGCGTCGGTTGGCGTGCCCGAACCGTGGCTACCGTTCGTCGCGGCGGGCGCAGGCATACTCCTTCTCGCGCTCCTGGCGTTCTTCGCGGACGTGATTGCGAGACGGCTGCTGATCCGGCTGGTGTCGTTCTTCGTCGGACGCAGCTCGACAGATTGGGACGACATCCTGCAGAAGCGGCGGGTCTTCGTCCGGCTCGCCCGCATCGTTCCGGCGGTGATTGTCTATCTGTCGGCGCCTCTGATCTTCAGCTCCGGTGGGGCGCTTTCGATCTTTGTTCAGCAAGTCGCGCTGGCGTACATGCTGATCATGGCCGTGCTCTTCGCCGATTCGATCCTGAACGCGCTCTTGGAGATCTATGAGACGTCCGAGATTTCCGGGCGGATTACGCTGCGCTGGCTCATGCAGTTGTTCAAGATCATCCTTTATAGCCTAGGCGCGATTCTCCTCCTCTCTGTTCTGCTGAACCGGAACCCTGGGTTCTTCCTGGGTAGCCTGGGCGCGATGACCGCCGTCCTCATGCTGATCTTCAAGGACTCGATCCTCGGCTTTGTGGCGGGGATCCAGCTCTCGGCGAATCAGATGGTCCGCGTCGGTGACTGGATCGAGATGCCGCAGTACGGCGCCGACGGCGACGTGCTCGACGTCGGCCTCACCACGGTCAGGGTTCAGAACTGGGACAAGACGATCACGACGGTGCCGACGTACGCACTGATCTCGAGCTCGTTCAAGAACTGGCGAGGCATGAGCGAGTCCGGCGGGCGTCGGATCAAGCGGGCGATCTACATCGACATGACGTCGGTGAAGTTTTCTGACGAGGAGACCTTGGCGCGCTTTTCGAAGATCCAGTTCATCCGCGAGTATCTGGATCGAACGAAGGACGAGGTCCGCGTATTCAACGAGTCGCAGGGCATCGAAGAGTCGAGCGTCGTCAACGGCCGCCGGATCACGAACTTGGGGACGTTCCGGGCGTACGTCGTCGCCTACCTCCGAAACCACCCGAATCTGGACAAGGACATGACGCTGCTCGTACGCCAGCTGGCCCCGACGGAGCACGGCCTACCCATCGAGATCTATGCCTTTAGCTCCGACACGGCCTGGGCCAACTACGAGGGGATACAGGCGGACATTTTCGACCACCTTCTGGCATCGCTCCCGGAGTTCGATCTACGCGTCTTCCAGAATCCGACCGGAGCCGACCTGCTGGCGCTGAAGGGCTAGGCGCCACTTCGTCGTCAGCCCTCCGATCGCAACGCCGTGACCGGATCGATCCTCGCGGCTCGGCGAGCGGGTACGTATGCGGCCAGCGCCGCGACCCCGAGTAGGATCGCCGGTACGGCTACGAACGTCCCCGTATCCAACGGCGATACTCCGTACAACTGAGTCTCGAGGAACCGGGTAAGCCACGCGGCGGCGATGCCGCCCACGATGACTCCGATGCCTGCGACGGCGATCGCCTCCTTCACCACGAGCCCAGCCACGTTCCTACGGTCGGCTCCGAGCGCGATCCGAATCCCGATCTCGTTCGTTCGTCGCGAAGTCGCATACGCCGTCACCCCGTAAAGGCCGATCGCTGCCAGCAGAAGCGCGAGTCCGGCAAAGAGCCCGAAGACACCCGCCGTGAACTTTTGCTCGGCGAGGGCGCCGCCCGTGATGATCGACAGCGGCTGCGGGTTCGCGAGCGGCATCGAGGGGTCGATCGCTGCGACCTCGCCGCGCACTGCGGCAAGGCTCGCCATCGGGTCGCCGCGGGTCCGCACGAGGAGCGCCATCGTCCGCCGCGCGCCGCCGCCCGCACCCTGCATCTCCGGCCACTGCTCGTGCGACAGGTACATCTCGTGGCGAGGATCTTCCAGCAGGCTATTGTGCGTCACGTCGTGCGCGACACCCACGATCTCGATCATCGGTTGATCGAGCGTGCCGAGCTGGAACCGCTTCCCGATCGCGCTCTCGCCGGGCCAGTATCGATCGGCCATGGCCCCACTAATCACCGCGACCGGGACCCCGCCGGCCCGGTCGTCGCTCGTGAGCGCACGTCCCTCGCGGATGTCTACGCGCATCACGTCGAAGTATCCGGCGGTGACGATCTGCCAGTCGGGCTCGACGTTTTCATCGGGGTCGGGAAGGGGCTCCTCTAGCGTAATCGTCCAGCTCCCGATCGACTCGCCGAGCGGGATCTTTCGCACTGCCGCCGCGGCTTCGACCCCGGGCAGTCGCCCTACCCGCTCGGTCAGATCGCGAAAGAAGGACCCCACGTCCTCTGGGTCGGGATACCCGGCGGCCGCGACCGTCAAACCGCCCGCGAGCACGTTCGACGACTCGAATCCCACTTCGATTTGGCTGAGTTCGATGAAGCTGCGGCCAAGGAGCGCGGCTCCGATCACGAGGATGACCGCGAGCGCGCTTTCGATCGCGACGAGTGATCGTCGGACGGGTCCCCGCCCGCCTCCGCCGGATCCGCGCACGTTTCCCATCGCGGCCGTCAACGGAATCCGTGTGAGTCGCAATGCAGGGGCGAGTCCCGCGATGAGGGTGGTTCCGATGGTGAGGGCCGCCGCGAACGCCAGCACGGTGCCATCGAGCGCGACGTCCCGCATTCGAATCAACGCGACCGGCGCCATACCAACAGCGAGTTTGAGCCCAATTGTAGCCAGTCCCACGCCCACGATCGCTCCCAGCGTCGCGAGCAATCCATTCTCGATGAGGTGTTGTCTGGCGAGCCGCCCGCGGCTCGCACCCAGCGCGGCCGCCACTGCGACCTCACCCCGTCGCGCCTCAGAACGCGCGAGCAAGAGATGCGCGACGTTCGCGCACGCGATGAGCAGGATGAAGCCGACCGCGCCCATCAACACGAGAAGCGGCGTGCGCATGCCGGCGAGCAAGAGATCGCTAACCGACAGGGCTTCGCGGTCGGTGGCGCCCACGGTTTCGGGTACGAACCCCTCCTCGATCCAGCGGCTGCTCACGGTCCTAACTTCCGCCGTCGCGAGCGCGGGCGTGACGCCGGACGCGAGCCTTCCAAACACAAACCAGCCGCGATTGCCCCATGCGAGATTCGAGGTCGGGTCGATCCCGGAAGTCGTGAACAGTTCCGTCGGTCGTTCGAGACGATAATCAAGAGGAAGGCGGAAGCCGGACGGGAGAATTCCAACGACGTTCGCCGACACCCCGTTCGCCGTGATCGTACGACCGACCACGGTTTCGTCCCCGCCATAGCGACGCTGCCAGAGTTCGTAGCTGAGTATGACGACCGTGCCGACGCCAGAGACATCTTCTTCGTCGCGGAACAGCCGCCCGTGGAGGGGCCGGACCCCGAGAATGGGGAAGGTGTTTGGCGTGACCGCCGCGGCCCGCACGCGCTCAGGCTCGGCGTCACGCGTGAGGCTGGTTTCAAAATCCGTATACGTCGCGAGATCGTCGAACGTCTCGAGGGCCGCCCGATACTCCAACCACTCTTTTGCGCTCAGGTGAGTCTCGGTATCCCGCTCGGGGCTCCAAATGAACGCCAGCCCGTCAGGCTGCTCGTAGGGTAGCGGTCGGATGAGGACCCCACGTACGAGACTGAAAATCGCCGCGTTGGCGCCGATCCCGAGCGCGAGCGTGAGGGTCGCAACGACGGTGAAGCCCGGTCGTCGTCGGAGTCGCCGGACAGCGAGCCGCAGCTCCTGCCCAAGCCCACCCAACCCGTAGCCCTTCCACATCCCGCGGATACTCTCCGCCGGTATGAACGCTCCTCCCATCCGGCGGCGTGCAGCGCGTATCGCCGCGCGGGGGTCCATCCCCGCGCCGATGTTGGATTCGACTTCTCGTTCGAAGTGAAACGCCATCTCGTCGTCTAGTTCCGACTGGAGACCCATGCGATCACGCAGGGGTCGGAGCTTTTCGCGCAAACCGTCAAGCCATGACATCGCCGACCTCCTTACGTCGCCCAATCGAGTACGAGCCGAACGCCTTCTACCTGCCGCGCCCAACTCTCGCGTTCGGTGACCAGCTGGCGGGCGCCGCTTTTTGTGGTCGCGTAGTAGCGAGCGCGTCGCCCGTTTTCCGTGCGTCGCCACTCCGACTTGATCCAGCCTTTTCGGAGCAGACGTTGAAGCGCCGGATAGAGGGATCCTTGGTTCACGTCGAACACGCCATCGGACACATGCGCGAGTCGGTTACCGATGCCCCAGCCGTGCTCGGGCTCAGCCGAGACGACTTTGAGGATCAACATCTCGAGCGTACCGGGCAAAAGAGTGGCAGCAGGTTGTGACATTTGACTCTTCTTCTAGGTGGTCTAGAGAACGTCCTCTAGTTTATCTAAAAGAAGGAGGCCGTCAGGGCAAGTGGGTCGAAGTGACTTGCGTCTCCGTTCGGCTGTATCATACCATATAGTATGATATAATATGATATGATATGTTACGCAGGTTCGAGGTCGCGTCAGGAGAGGCCTGTTCATGAGATTCGCCGTTTCACTTATCGTCCTGCTGACCGCCCTGACCTGACTCGTGCTTCTCGCTTTGGAAGGCTAATGACCCAGCTGCGACCAACCATCGTAGATGCTCGCCCTGACGTTCAGAATCGTCTGAAATGCAACGCCGAGCAGACGGCCCCCCCGCGATGGCTGGGAGAGGACAGTTGGCAGGTTCCGCGGTCGGTTACCCTGGCCGCTCTGCTCCTTTGCACCGGAATCGAGTTGGCGTGCACGGGCCCTGACCGTTCGCGACCTGCCGATCCGACGGCCCTCGCTCGGGCAGCGCTATCGCGAATGGACGACCGCTTTGGTCGGAGTGCGGTTGTCGTTCATGCCAGCGGGCTCGCCAACCAGAGCGCTGAGCTCCAGGGAAGACAGGCGGGTCGTCCTGATTCCAGTGAGTTTCGTGAGTCGCTGGCGCGGATGCCGTCGGGCGAGCTGGGTCATGAGTACGAACACGACCGGGTCGACGGAACGCGAGAATGGGTGCGGGAAGTTTTCGAGCCGGGCTCGAAGACAATTCACATACTCGAAGAAGGGTTCTCGGTTCGGCTCACCAGCGGGCCAGAGCTAGACGGAAGCGCTCGGCTAGCCCGCAGATTCCCGCACACGCTGCTAACCGAAGTGCTGGATTCCGACAAAGTGACCCTTGTAGCTGGCGGGGTAGACGCGCCCGGCGGCCTGAGCCTCGTCGCACGCTATGACTCAGCCCCAGATCTGGTGATGTCCTTCGAATCGTCCGACACCACGCTGCGCGCTGTGTCCTACCGCACCACGCTGCCCGGTTTGGGAGATGTCACAGTGAGGTGGACCTACGGCGACTATCGGCGGGTGGAGGGTCTCGGCCTTCTGCCGTACACCTACGGCATCGAGGTGGCGGAGATGCCGTTCCTTTCAATGTCGGTCGACTCGGTGGTGACGAACACCTCGCAGGTTCGAGCGTTCTTCGACCGACCCGAGGGGTTCGAGCCGCCCTTTGACGTTCCGCCGGCGGCAGGTGGGGGAGCGGCCGACGGGGCCTCGGTGGAACAGGTCACTGACGGCGTGTACATCGTCAATCACCTACGCTCGGGCTTCAACCCCATGTTCATCGAATTCCGTGATTTCGTGGTCGCTGTCGATGCGCCGGCGGGTTATCCGCTCCTCGCACAACTGCCCGCTGGAGACGTGGCTCCCGGACCTGCCCCAGACTGGCTCTCACGTCGGTATATCCGGCTGATACAGGAAACGCTTCCCGGGAAGCCGGTCAAGTACGTGGTCCTCACTCACTTCCACAACGATCACGCCGGAGGCGTGCGGGCCTTTCTCGCTGAAGGCGCGACGGCGCTCGTGGCGGGATCCGACGAGGAGGCCACGCGCCGCTACTACGACGCACCACACTCGGGCGCCCCCGACGCCCTCAGTCGACGGCCAACGCCATTGCGTTTGGAGGTGGTCTCGGACCGTTTCGTGATCAGCGATGGCGCCCGGAACGTCGAGGTTCTGGCACTCGGCCCAAACCCACACACCCAAGACATGCTGGTGGTGAACCTCCCGAGCGAGCAGTTCATGTTCGTCAGCGACCTGGTGACGGCGCTTCGGCCGGACGACTTCGCGGGGCGCAACGACCAGCCGCCCCAAGAGTTCCTTCTCCGCTGGCTGGCGGCGACGGGCCTCGACCCGGCTCGGATCTACACGATGCACGGATCCGGGTTTATCGAGCGCTCGGTTTGGCGACGTGCCGGGGACCTGCTCGGCCCGGCTTCGGAGACGCTTGCTCGATGAAGCTGCACGAACAGGACGAGCCATGCGGACTGGTTTCCGGACGGGTCAGTCGTCGTGAGTTCGAATCTCACCGGGACGTGGAAGATCTGGAAGGTCGATCCTGCCGGGTCGTTCACCTGGTTGGTCACCGGATGGTCAGTACATCGCCTACGTCCACTCGCCCGAGGGGGAAGGAAGGGCGCCACCTGAAGTTTGGGTAATGCCGGCGGACGCCGCGACCCAGATCTACCGGGTACACCGCGAGGGCGGTCAGCCCGCCCCAAGATGTGAGGCCGCTGTCGTTCGATCGTGAGACCCAGGAGGCCCGCAATGCGCGGGTCCTCGTGCGCGCCGATTGCCGAACAGCGTTAGGCCCCGTCATCATCTGCACGTGTTCAGCGCCAATGCAGCGCCCGGTCCCCGACACCAATCGTCCGCACTCCCGAGATTCACGGAGACCCATGAAAGCTGTCGTCTACGAAGCGTTTTCTGCCCCGCCGCAGCTCGCGGAGGTGCCGGACCCGACGCCGGAGCCCGGTGGGGTCGTCGTGAAGGTGATGGCGACGGGCATCTGTCGAAGCGACTGGCACGGCTGGGTCGGCCACGACGCGGACATCCGGCTGCCCCACGTGCCGGGGCACGAGCTGGCGGGCGTCATAGAGGTCGTCGGGGATGGCGTGGGGCGGTGGAAGGTCGGTGACCGGGTCACCGTCCCGTTCGTCGGGGGGTGCGGTGCGTGTCCCCAATGCAACTCCGGGAATCAGCAGGTGTGCGACGATCAGTTCCAGCCGGGCTTCACGCACTGGGGCTCGTTCGCGGAGTACGTGTCCATACACAGAGCGGACACGAACCTCGTCCGACTGCCCGACACGATGGATTTTGCGACCGCGGCGAGCCTGGGGTGCCGGTTCGTGACGTCGTTTCGCGCGGTCATCGATCAGGGTGCGACGCAGGCGGGGCAGTGGGTGGCGATTCATGGCTGTGGCGGTGTGGGGCTGTCGGCGGTGATGATCGCGCACGCGGTCGGTGCGAACGTGGTCGCGGTGGATATCGCGGCTGAGAAGCTCGAACTCGCTCGTTCACTGGGCGCGGACGTCGTGGTCAACGCGACGACCGAAGCCGACGTCGCGCGTGCCGTCACCGACCTCACGGAAGGTGGCGCCCACGTGTCGATCGATGCCTTGGGGCACCCGACGACGTGCTTCAACTCGATCGCAAACCTCCGCAAGCGCGGCAAACACATCCAAGTCGGGCTCATGCTGGCCGACCACCGCACCCCGGCCGTTCCCATGGACACAGTCATCGCGAACGAACTGGAGATCATTGGCAGTCACGGTATGCAGGCGCACCGATACGGGGCCATGATGTCGATGATTGAATCGGGCAAGCTGGCTCCGGAGAAACTCGTGGGACGTACGATCCGCCTGGAGGAGTCGATCGATGCGCTCACGCGCATGGACTCGTTCGAAGAGTTGGGCGTGACCGTCATCACGGAGTTCTGATCGCTTCACCGATCGAAGAAGCGAGTATGCCAAGGAGAGACGGTATCGCCGGAAACTCGACATACGAGCTGTCTCGGCCCCCGGAAGCGATGAACTTGGAGGACGCAGGGGTTGCCCCGTTCCCTCTCGACTACCATACATTCTCCCCCCCGTGCCCGGCCCTTCGGGCAACGGTAAAAGCGCTGTGTGAGGAGGCTGCTCGATGGCGATCCAATGGATGATGCGCGGAGTCGAGTACGGCAACTGCAACTGCGCGTGGGGGTGTCCCTGCCAGTTCAACTCCCCGTCGACGCACGGCAGTTGCGAGGCGATCGTCGGCGGCCACATCGAGGAAGGACACTTCGGCGATATCAAGCTGGATGGGCTAGACTGGGCCATGGTCGTGTGGTGGCCGGGTGAGATCGCCGAAGGCAACGGCAAGCAGCAGGTGATCATCTCCGACCGGGCGGACGACGCGCAGCGTGATGCCCTACGACGGATCCTCCACGGGGATGACACGACGCCGGGAGCCACCCACTTCTTCGTCTACAACAGCACGATGGCCGAAGTCTTGGAGACCCTCTATGAACCCATCGAGGTGGAGATCGACGTCGAGGCCCGGTCGGCCCGACTGAATATTCCCGGCCTCGTGGAGTCAACGGGATCGCCCATCATCGACGAGCACTCCGGCACTGAGAAACGCGCCCGGATCAACCTGCCGAATGGATTCGAGTACACGGTAGCCGAGATGGGTACGGGCACCTCGAAGGTGCGCACGGGCATCGAGCTGGATCTGTCAGATAGCTATGGGCAGTTCAACATCCTCCACATGAACCAGGACGGCGTGATTCGATAGTGGGGCGAAGACCGCACTAGCCCTAATCGTGTCTCACGCACAGAGCGCATGGTCGGTTGCGCGTCGAGATCGCGCCGCGATTCTGACCGCGCTTGCGGGCGTGACCATACTGGCTTGGCTGTATCTGATTCGAACCGCCGGAGGGATGGACTCGGCGGAGCCGATGGACATGGTCCGCCTGCGGGCGTGGGGTTCGTCCGACTTCCTCTTCATCTTTCTGATGTGGACCATCATGATGGTCGGCATGATGGTCCCGACCGCGATCCCGACGACGCTGGTCTATAGCGCGGTGGCTCGTAAGGCCGCGGGTCAGGGGGCCGTGGTCGCACCCACCCTCGTGTTCGTCGCCGGATACGTGACGGTGTGGACGATGTTCAGCCTGGGTGCGACGCTGGCCCAGTGGGGGCTCGATCGCGCCGCGCTGCTCTCACCGATGATGGTGACGACGAGCCCGGCCATTGGAGCGAGCTTGCTGATTGTCGCGGGTCTGTATCAACTCACGCCGCTCAAGCGAGCGTGCTTGAGTCATTGCCGGTCTCCCGCGCACTTCATCTCGGCCCACTGGCGTCCGAGCACCTCAGGGGCGTTTAGGATGGGGATAGAGCACGGGACGTACTGTCTGGG
>JAJCZV010000161.1 GCA_029262175.1 Gemmatimonadota bacterium | reverse complement strand
CGGGCTCGTCCGCGAAGGCGGTCCCGCACGAGCCGCAGAATCGGTTCTCTTCCGGCCGCGGCGTTCCGCAGTTCGGGCACGCCTCGGTCACGGGAGTGTGGGGTGTGTGAACATGGTCAACGCTCAAGCTCGGGTTGTACTCGCTCGACCTCGTGCCGGGCCGACCAGAAGCGTGGGATTTGCCTGCGTCAAACGATGATGGTGTTTTTGCTTGACGGCAACAGCGCTCGACGCCCTTCGCGCCGCCGGTTAACCTAGCGAGCGCACGCAAAGGGGGGCACGGCACATTGACGGCATCGCTTGGCAACGCTCGGTCAGCCCGCACACTCCAGCGGTACCCGTCTGGAGCTTCGGTTGAGTAGTCCGCTCCCGGAGGTGCGTGCGGTCGTGGTCATCGGGGTCACGGGCTCACGCCAACTCGATGCGGATCCACGCCTGAACGCGCAAATCGATGAAGCGTTGAGTCGCGTCGCCGAGCAACTCCCGTCCGGTCAGGGCACGCGCTTCGTCGTGTTGTCTCCGCTGGCCGAGGGCGCCGATCGTATCGTAGCAGCGCAGGTGCTCGAGCGAGACGACTCGGCGCTCGAGGTCGTACTCCCGCACGCTGCGGATGACTATGCGAAGGACTTTTCGTCTGACCAATCGCGGGCCGAGTTCGACGAACTGTGCCGCCGCGCGCGCCGGATCGTTCAGCTTCCGCCGCTTCCTCGACCGAAGTCCTACGTGCAGGTGGGAAGACACGTCGTCGACCAATGCGACGCTCTGATC
The DNA here is from genome assembly GCA_029262175.1 of Gemmatimonadota bacterium. GTDB lineage: Bacteria > Gemmatimonadota > Gemmatimonadetes > Palauibacterales > Palauibacteraceae > Palauibacter. The sequence continues at coordinate 13,270 of JAJCZV010000161.1, read as the reverse complement.
GGTTTGTGGGACGGAGAGCCGGCCGCGGGTCCGGGCGGGACGGGGGACATCATCGCGTACGCACGCGCCCGACAATGTCCGATCTATTGGATCCACACAAAGCAGGATGTGCCGATCGTCGAGGAGCGGGGACGCGGCCTCCCCATCGAGCCGCGCCGTGGACTCGCGCGATACAGCGGCGAGAAGATCTCCGCGCAAACGTTCAGCGAAGAGTCCCACGCTTTCGAGTCTGGCGCCCGAGCCCAGGCGCGGGTGTGCGGGCTCGACGACGGAGACCTCGATGCGCCCTGCACGTATTTATCCCCTCATTTCGTGCGAGCCGATGTGATCGCCCGTCGATATCAGCGCAGGTACGTGCGAGCCGGCACGGCGATCTATGTGCTGGCCGCCGCCTCGGTGGCCGCGGCCGCCTATCAACCCGTCTTTCGCTCGAGCGTGGTGCTCTCCGTCCTCGGTGTTGTCTTGATGTTGGCGGTGCTGTCGCTGTTTGCGATCGGTACGCGAGGCGGGTGGAGGGAGCGCTGGATCGACTATCGTTTTCTGGCAGAGCGGCTACGAACCGCGTTCTACATGAGCGTCGCCGGGGCGCCGCAGTCCGACCCGCGCCCACCGAGGCATCTGAGTTTGTCTCATACGTCGACGGACTGGATGGTTTTGGCGTTCCGTTCGATTCTCACGGAGACAGGGCCGGTCCAGCATCGCGAGATCCTTCGACCAGGTGTACGTCGCTTTGTAGACGAGGCCTGGCTCGGCGATCAGGTCTCACACCATCGTTCGGCCGCCCGCCGGCATCAGCGGGCCCACACTCGCCTGACCGTTGCGACCAATTTACTGTTTGGCATCACACTGTTGCTCGCGCTGTTCCAGGTCGTGGGACTGCTCAACGGGTCCGTGTTGGGGGTGTCGGTCTTCGATCTCGGGACGTTTCTCGCGATCGTCTTGCCCGCCGTCGCCGCGGCGCTGGCGGGCATTCGATCTCAACGCGAGTTCCAGCGGAATGCCAAACGGAGTCTCGAGATGGTCAATCATTTGGAGGACATTCGGAGCGAGCTTGCCGGAGCGGAAACCGCGAGCGAGTTCTCAGCGGGTTTACGAGAGGCGGAAGCAGCGATGGCAGAGGAGAACGCGGACTGGCGGGTGGTGGTGCGCTTCAAAGATCTGGAGCCGACCTAGGTGAACGAACCAGGGCGACACTCGAACGAACCAAAGGGACATTCGCACGAAGGACGCGAGGCGACCGAGCTGCGTCAGAGCCGCGCAAAGGCGTTTGGGCTTCGCTTTCTTGCCGGTGTCATCGGCCTCGCGGGGCTGGTCATGCTGTCGAACGCGCAGGATCTCCGAGGCGGCGAGGCCGCCGCGCTCGGCCTGGCCGGAATGGTCCTGTTTGGCGTCGCGTTCTGGGCAGCCACGCGCGCCAAGCGCCACTCCGCCCCGCTGGCGGAGGATGTGCTCGCCTCGGATCCGCGCGCCCCGGTGTTGTACCTCCGGTCCTTCGAGACGGACACGGGCATGGTCAACCAAGAGGAGGCGCTTGCCGATATCGTCCACGAGGTCGGTCCCTTCATCGCCATTGGAAGGCCGGGCGAGGTACTGCCGCGCTTGGGCGCTGCCCGTCAGTACGTGGGCGACGATGAGTGGCAGCCCTATGTGCGCGATATGCTAGATCGATCGCGTATGGTCTTCATGTTGGCTGGGAAGACAGAGGGATTGGGCTGGGAGATCAACGAGGCGTTTGAGCGTTTGGACCCACGTCGACTGGTTATTTTGGTGCCCGAAGACGCGCCAGCCTACAAGTCGTTTCAAAAGGGGGCGGTCGCACGCGGAATGTCGTTACCGGACTATCCATCCAAGGTCGAGAGCCGACACAAGGCAGGTGGCGTGATCGGGCTCGTACACTTCGATACGCAATGGGACGGCTCCTTCCGCCCGTTCGTGAACGCGACGTTTCGGGGTCAGTCGCACCAATTGGCCGGGGCACCGAAGATTCGCCTGAAACTCGCGCTCGAGCCGGTGTACAACGCGCTCGGAATCGAGTGGAAGAAGCCGCGTCGCAACTGGACGCTGATCGGGCTCTTGAGCTATTTCGGCCTCGCCGTTCTCGTCTTGCTGATCTTTATTTGGCTGGGGATCAACGGAATGCTGGACTAGAGGTCGGGGCCGCGGGCCCGCCTACGAGAGACACTACCCCCCCTCTGAACGCCCGCGACCCGTCGCCAGCGCGGCGATCAAGACGACCAGCAGTCCCCACGAATGAAGGTTGGCCAGACCCGCCGCGAGCGCCGAAACGGGCGCTACGCCAACGTCCGCACCTGAGCTAGTCAGGCTGCCGGCCAAGATCGTCGGGATAAAAAACGGGAAAAGAAACGGATACGTGCAGACGGTCACGTCCAGGATGTTGGCGCGCCGATAACGAGAGATGCCATGGCTCGGCCCCACGTCGCGTGCGAGACGACCCACCGCGAGAATCGCCACCACGGAGTGAGTCGTGAGCAGGACCGCCGCGGACACTGCACCGAAAATGGACCACTCCGCTCGCGTTGCCGTGCTCGCGGCGCGTTCGGTGCGCACCAACAAGCGGTCCATCACACCCGCGCCCTCCACCCCACCGACCAATCCCATCAAAAGCAGCGTGAACACGGAGATGCCCACGCCGCGTTCCATGCCATCGAGCACGATGCCGCGCGCGATAAACGCGTCAGCGTCGATGAAGAGAAGATCTCCCGGGGCGAACAGCTGCGCGGCGAGCCCGAGCGCTACGGCGGATACGACGCCAACCATGAGGCTCGGCATCAAGTGCGCCCGACGAAGCAGCATGGCGATCGTGAGCATCGGGGGCACCAACATGAAGAGCGGTCGCAGCGATCCGGACGCGATCAACTCTGCTTGGGTAGCGGTCGCTCCGCTGTCACTTACGCCTGCGCCGCTCATGCCCGTTTCAGCGCCGCCCAGCCACGCGAACCCGACCGCCGCGACCAACGCTGCAGGGAGCGCGTATTTGAGGCGACTGCGAACGACCCCGCCGATATCGGCTTCCTGCGTCGTGGCCGAAGCCACCGTCGTGTCCGATACCGGAGAGATGTTGTCGCCGAAGGTCGCGCCGCCGAGGATCGCACCGATCAACCACACCGGCTCGGCGCCAAGCGCCCCGGCCGCCGGGTAGAGCAGCGGGACGCAGATGATGAGGGTGCCAAGACTGGTGCCCGTCGACGTCGAAACCGCCGCGGCGATCAGGAACGATGTCAGAACGAACCCGCCACCGGTGACGCCGAGACGGGCCGCGACATCGACGAGTGCACCCACGAACCCGCTCGCGCTGATGAGCGAGCCGAGCACGCCGGCCAGCAGCCAAGCCACCACCATCAACAGAACGATGGGTCGGCTCATCCCTTGGAGCACGGCCTCGGCGTAGGCCGTTCGGTCTCGGGCCAAGGCGAGTCCGAGGGCGAGACCTGCGAGCAGGATGGGCCAGAACCCGCGCTCGTCCGGCGCACCGGCCAAACCGAGGGCGGCCACACCGGCGAGGAACACGACGAGCGGAAGCAGCGTTCCCGCCGTTCCCCCATAAGATTCGAGGGGCGAGGTCTGAGGCGCGCTTGGCGTTTCGGTCACCGGCGGTGGATCGACGTCACGGTTGCCCCCGTCAGAGTAGGTCGGTGGCCCAACCTACCGACCGGAACCAGCCGGCGCCCGGTCCTTGATGGCTTCGAACCGATCGTACCTGATCCCCATCACCGCCCCCGCAGAATCTCGTCGGAACGTCACAGGGAACCACTGCTGGCGGTGTATGAACGTGCCGTCGGCAAGCGGCAGCAATCCGCCCTCGGGCGCGGACGACTCGGCCGGTGTGAGGAGTTGGCCGTCGCGTTCGACGAACTCGATCGTCGCGTTGGGGACAAAGAAGTCCGTTCCGAACCGATACGTACCTGCGTACTCGCGCCGAAGCTCGTCAGGATCCTCCATTGGATGCTCGAGGACTTCGAAGGACTCGATCGGCTCGCCAAACGCGATCGCCGACAGCTGGTCTGCGACTTCTCCCGCGATAGAGCTCATGTTCAGATTCGCGAGTACGACGACGGTCGTATTCTCGACGGGGTAGTGCACGAACCGCACGCCAAAACCGACGCCGTCCCAGCCAGACAATGCAATCGCCTCGCGACCGAGGTTCTCACTCACGTCCCACGCGTAGCCCAACTGACCGGTGTCGCGGCTCCGAAACCACGCCAGGACATCTACCGTCGTGGAGTACATCGAACCAGCCCCAGTGACGATCGAGTAGTCGTAGGGCCGGGCGATCTCGAAACGCCGGAGCCCTACTGGGTGATACCCGACGGCCATGCCCGCGACAGGACCCGCTCCCGACGCGCCCCCGCGGTTGGCTTCGGGCGCGTCCCCGGTACTCGTCAGCTCCAGCGGCTCCAGTAGTTCGCTGCGGATGAACTCGCCGTAGGACACCCCGGAAACCTGCTCGATGATATGAGCAAGCACGGAATAGTTCGCGTTGCTGTAGCCAAACCGCTCACCCGGTTCGCCGACCGCCGGGATGTTCGCAATCCAATCGACCAAGTCCCGTGTCGAGTGAGGTCGCCCAGACCGCTCGTTGTAGTCGGGCTGGAACACGAAACGCGCCAGCCCGGAGGTGTGAGTCAGCAACTGGTCGATGGTGATCTCTGCAAACGGAAACCCATCGACGAACCGAGAGGCGGGGTCGTCTAGCGACACCTCACCTCTCTCTTCTAGAAGCAGGATCGCCGCGGCGGTGAACGACTTCGTCATCGAGCCGATGCGAAACCTCGTGTCCGGCTCGTTGGGCACGTCGCGTTCGAGATCCGCGAACCCGTATCCCGCGTGGTGCAGGATGCTGTCGTTTCGAACCACGAGCACGCTGCCACTGAAGCTCCGTGCAGCGACGTAGGGGGCGACGGCCCGATCGAAGTCGTCCGAAAGGGGAGAGTCCTGAGAATCTCGAGTCATACACCCGGCTGCTAGAAGTAGGCACAGCACTGCAAGGGCGTTCACGAGGCGTCCAATCCGCCGAACCGTCATGCATCTCTCTCTTCTTGAGCCCGTAGCCCCTTGGAGCCCCGAGCCGGGAACGAGCATGGACGGTATGCTAAAAAACTAGCAATTGCAAGCCGGGGATCCTCCTCCCGTCGCTTGAGCGGGTTCGCTCGTTGGCCAAGTCGCGCCGGATCGCCAAGTCGCGCTGGATTCATCGCACCCGCTTCATCGCACCCCGTGCTGGTTGCCCACGCGCCGCAGCGCGTCGATAGTGCGAGGCCGCCTGATCGAACGAACGAACCGACGACCGAAACAGATCCAGCTAGGAGGCTGTGTGTCCGATCATGCCGACGAATTCGTCCTCTACGATCTCAGGGTGGAGGTCGTGGCGGGGGACCGCGAAATGGTGTGCGACCACCAGGTCGGCGACTACTTCGAGGTGTCCGGCGAAAGCCTCAGTTTTCCTCCGGGGCAGACGTTCCCGATGTATCCGCTTGCCGCGCTACTGCCCCTGCTGCCGGCGAAGCAAAGAGAAACCCACCCGAACGATTGGATGACGACGGACTCCGACATCGCCTGTCCCGATCCACTGTGTGGCGGTCGATTCCGTATCACGCGCGTAGCCGAGCGCACGTTCCGTCACAGCGAAGTCACGCGGGTACCGCTGGAGTGAGTACGGATCGCGTCGAGATCCGCCCCGGATATGAAGTGCCGCGTTTCATCGTCGGACTTTGGCAGCTGTCGGAGGGGCATCGGACGTCACCGCTGGGTCGCACCGAAGTCATGGATCTCTTGTCGCGTTTGGTGGACGACGGGTTCACGACCTTTGACTGCGCCGACATCTATACCGGGGTCGAAGACCTGCTGGGAACGTTCCGAGCGGCTTACGCGGCGCAGCATGGTTCGTCCGCAGCCGACCGTATTCAGATCCATACCAAGTTCGTTCCAGATCGCGACGCTCTTGCCGACATCGACAAGCCCTATGTCGAACGCATCATCGATCGTTCGCTGCGGCGTCTCGGCGTCGACCGGCTGGATTTGGTTCAGTTCGCGTGGTGGGACTACGACACGCCGGGCTATGTCGAGACGGCTCGTTGGCTCGAGGAGCTGCGTGGGGCCGGCAAGATCCGCTTCTTGGGTGTGACGAACTTTGACGTGCCGCATCTCGAAGAGATCATCGATGCGGGCGTGTCCATCGCGACGCAGCAGGTCCAATACTCGTTGCTCGATCGGCGGCCGGAAAACGGGATGGCACAATTCTGCGCCGCGAACGAGATCGGATTGTTGTGCTACGGCGCGCTGGCGGGAGGATTCCTATCCGACCGCTACCTCGGCGCCGCGACTCCCAACCCCCCCTACGAGACGCGATCTCTCACGAAATACCGACTCATCATCGATGAGTGTGCCGGTTGGGAACGGTATCAAGAACTCCTTCAGATGCTTGCCGAGATGGCGGAGCGTACCGAGTCGAGCATCGCCCAACTGGCGCTCCGTTGGGCGCTGGAACGGACGTCCGTCTCGGCGGCTCTCGTCGGCATGAGTCAAAAGCGCTCCATGCGCGACTGCGCCAAGGCGCTCGAGATCGAGGTTCGGCCAAAGGACTGGGCTCCTCTCAACGCCTGGGGAGACCGAGGGCCGATGCCCGCAGGGGACGTCTTCGGGTTCGAGCGTCAAAGCGACGGCCCGCACGCCTCCATCATGAAGTACGATCTCAATCGCGACTGAAGAGCAGTGCCTACATCATGGCCTCGGTCGCGCGAAAGAGGACGTTGTCGGGGATGTCGGTCTCTCGTTTCCAGCGTGCCCCTGCCGTTCGGGCGTCGGGAAAGACCCCTCGAACCCGGTTGCTGCGTTTTAGGACCTTCACGGGATCACCCGCGAGTGGCCGCGGTTTTGGGCACCTGGCGAGGTGAATCGACCCGCGAGGATCACGAAACGCCGCTCGTTCTTTTCCCCACCATTCGATACTCCACCGCTCCTCGTGAACGAGCCGATGATGGTACCGACATAGGAGCACCGTGTTGCCTAGGCTCGTCTCGCCGCCATCGGCCCAGTGGACGACGTGGTGCGCTTCCGTGAAGCGGAGGCCACAGCCCGGAAAGCGGCAGCCTCGGTCGCGCGCCTCGAGCGCTCGTCGCAGGGCGGGTGGGATCGTTCGGGTCCTACGCCCGACGTTCATCGACGGTGCGCCCTGAGTTCGGTTCATTTGTACGACGCTGGCATCGCACGACAGCCGCCGAGACGTTTCAGCTGAAACGCGCGTGCCATCTTCGAGCTCCGAACGCCCAGGCTCACCGTTCTCGGTCAGGGTCTCTGGATCCACGTGGAGCACGACTTGGTAGCGCTCGGCCCGTGTGCCGCTGAGAGGCGCGCGGCCAGTGCCGCCCTCGGATGGCTCGTCGCCGCAGGCAGACTCCGACGCCCCGAATCCAGCGGCGAGGGCTCTTTCCGCTAACAACCCCACGGCGTCGGCCCGCCGCCGTGCGGCTTCCTGCTGGGGGTGCGAGACGCGGCCTCTCTCGATCGTCGCGCGCTCTCGGTACAGGGCGTCACTCGCCGCTTCCACCGCACGCATGAGGAGCGCCCCCACCTCCGGGTCAAGTCGGCCCTGCAAGACGTACATCCCATCGTCATCGGGAAACACCGACAAGGATCGCGATCCGTGACGCTCCCGTTCCCACGCCTCCTCGTCTTCTCGGCTCCCTTTTTTCCAAGCCCGCACCAATCGCTCCAACTGTGCGGTCGTACAGCCCTCGGCCAATTCCAACAGGTCAGCCTCGGTGTCACGCTTCGCCACGCGCGTAAGCGCGCGTACCTGAGAAAAGGCGAGCCCACCCCGGGCCATCGCCGCGCCGATGCGGGGGAGGTTGTCGAGCGCGCGGGCGACGCGGACGTGCTCGCGAGCCGTGCCCAGATCGAGGCCCGTCCGGAACGAGAGCCAGTGGGCGCAGCTCCGGTGACCCGCAGGCTCCCATCCTTGCAAGCGATCGAACCGTACGATGAGCCCGAGGAACTGATGCGTCGCCGCGTGGATGTGGGCGGCGAGCGTGGCGATCTGGTCCCCCAAGTCTTCGGCGACGTCCGGATTCCCGGAGACGTCTTGTGTGACCGAGGCCGACGGTTCTGTGACCGAGGCCGACGGTTCTACGACCGAGACGGGCGGTTCTATGACCGAGACCGGCGGGTCGACCACCCCCCGCATATCGGCGACCGCGTTCACGCATTCCGTGATCGCGACTGCGGCGTACCCCATAACAGTTCTCTCCTCAGGCTGTGGTGTGACGTACCCGAAGATGCCGGGAGGTATCATCTACTTATGAACTGGATCCACAGATGGAGCGCGGCATGATGCCGAGTTCACGGCCGTTGGACGGGAGAACGCGCGGGAGATCGCGCGGGAGATCGCGCCGGAGATCGCGGCAAATGCGGGAGAACTCGGGGGATCTCGCGGGGATCTCGCGGAGATCTCGGGATACGCTCCATTCGAAGGGGCCGCTCTTCGCCTCTGGCCCGGCGCCCGGCTACAATGGGGGCTTATCCACTACCAAGTCGGGGCAATTCATGCGCAAAATTCCAGCTTCTACTCTCTCTGTATTTCTCCTTGTCGGGTGCCAGGCCGGCGGCGTCGGCGGGGGCGACGTCGCTCTCGAATCGGACGACCAAAAGGCCAGCTACGCGATCGGTCTTAACATCGGTACGTCGCTCGAGACGGCCGGCGACCACATCCAGTTGGATCAACTGGTGGCGGGTCTTCGGGACGCCAGGGCGGGCGAAGATCCAAAGCTCGATGCCGCTGAGATCCAGACGGTCATGACCGCGTTCACGCAAATGATCCAGGCCGAGGAAGTGGCAACGCGAGAAGCCGACGCGCAGAAGAATGCCGATGAAGGCGCTTCGTTCTTAGTGGCAAACGGAGCCAAAGACGGGATCACGACGACCGCCAGCGGGCTCCAATATGAGGTGCTGCGAGAAGGCGAAGGTCCCAAGCCGTCCCGCGAGGATCGAGTGACGATCAACTACCGTGGGACGCTTATCGACGGCACGGAGTTCGATTCTTCCTACGGAGGTGAGCCCGCGACGTTCTCGGTCAGCGGTGTGATCGACGGGTTCACCGAGTCGCTGCTTTTGATGAATGTGGGAAGCCACCTGCGAGTCTTCATGCCCGGAGACATCGCGTACGGCATGGGCGGCAGCGGCAATCTGATCGGGCCCAACGCCACACTGATCTTCGAGATCGAGATGTTGGAGATCATCAAGGCGTAGTCCCCCCACTTCGGTGAGGCTCTAAACGCCGACCACGGTGAGGCGTTATCCCCGACCAGGGTGACGCCTTTGCCCGACCACAGGAGCGTCCGATGACGGACCCGGATGGCTGCGACCTCGGCTCGAGTCGGTCGATTGCACGTCGCGCTTCAAATTCATGATGACGTCGAGAGCTTTGCTCAGCGCCCTGCTGATCGCCCTGTGCTCGACGGCCACAGCGACCGCTCAGATGGCGGAAGCTGGAAGCGCCCTGTCCGTCGCAAAGGCGCTCCTCGGCGCCTTCAACCAGCATGATCCCGCCGCGATGGCGTCGTTGGTCGCGCCGGATTTCGAGCTCTACTACTTCGACGAAGCGGGACAGGCGGGTCTCGCGGTCCGGGGGCCTGACGCGCTGATCGAAGAGATGACTTCGTATTTCGCCGGCCGACCGAACGTCGAATCGAAGATCACCGGCGCCATCGCGGGCCCCGTGTACGTGAGCTTTCGGGAGCAGATCGTCGGCGGGCAGTCCTCTCTCGCCGTCTACGAGGTGCGCGACGGCCTGATCAGGAGAGTCTGGTACTACCCCGTCGACACGGAATGAGGATGTCACAGAGCGAGGTGTCCTCCAGCAGGACGTCACGGATTCTGATCGGGGTTCTCTTTCTGCTCTCATCCCTGCCGGCCCACGCCCGCGCGCAGAATTACGAGATTCTCGCGGTGCGGTACGGCAGCATCGAGGGGTTCTCTCTGCGGGGTTTACTGCCCGACGCGCCGGCCGACGACGTGATCGATATTGCGCTTGCCTTCTGGGTGATTCGCAACGACGACCGGACGGTTCTTTTCGACACGGGCTTCTTTCGAGCGCAGTGGTTCGAACGGTTCGACGTCTCCGACTTCGTCCGCCCCGACCATGCGCTGTCGCGATTCGGGATAGATCCGTCGGAGGTCACGGACATCGTGGTGAGTCATGCGCATTGGGATCACATGGGAGGCCTCGAGCTGTTCCCCAACGCGACGATTTGGATTCAAGCCGACGAGTACGCGTACTACACGGGATCCGCGTGGCAGCCCGGCGGTCACACGGGCGGGATCGACCCGGCGGACATCGCGCACCTGTTGGCACGCAACATGGCTGGCCAGGTGAACGTGATCGATGGAGACGAATTAGAGTTCCTCCCGGGGATCACGGCCTTCACAGGCGCACGTCACACTTACGCGTCGCAGTACTTGATGGTGGAAGGCGATGCGCGGTTCGTCCTCGCGTCGGACAACGCCTACCTCTATCGCAACCTCACCGAGGGCAGGGCGGGCGCCACGTTTCGCCCAGAACACCGCGAGGCCAATCTTGCGGCGCTTCGGCGCATGCTCGAGCTGGCGGGCGACGCGGACCACGTGATTCCGGGTCATGATGCCGAGCTGTTTCTACGCTTTCCGCTCGCGGCCGACGGCGTCGTACGGATCACTCCCTAGACGGAAAGGAGCGTTCGGTTGAAGCCGCTACATCCATCTCGATTCCACGCACGACGTCTCTTGATCTTGTCCGTGGTGTGCGTAGCCTGCACTCCGAACCAGGCGACGCTAGACGACGAAGCGGTAGGGCTGTGGCCGGGTGAGGAATGGCCCACGTCGACACCAGCCGCCGAGGGCATCGACCCGCTGGCCATCGATTCGTTGGTGGCGGATCTCGAGTCCGGTGTGTACGGCCTCGTCGACGCGTTCATGTTGATTCGAAACGGTCGCGTGGTGGCGGACCACCGGTTCACGAACGACTACGAGACCATCGCCGCCCAGTACGATACGACGAACTATCAGTACAACTACGACCACCCCGATTGGCACCCATACCTTCGCGACACCGAACTGCACACGCTCCAGTCCGTGACCAAGAGCGTGACGTCGGCGGCGTTTGGTATCGCCATCGACAAAGGACTTCTGTCCGGTGTGGAGGCGCCGGCCATGTCGTTCTTCGAGGCTTATGCGCCCTACACGACCGACGCGAGGAAAGAAACCACATCAGTGGAAGATCTGCTCACCATGCGCAGCGGTTTGTATTGGGTCACCGCGGGGGGCTACGACAGCGAGCTGCATAGCACGGTCGTGCTCGAGGCGAGCGACGACTGGATTCGTTTCATCCTCGAACAGCCTACCGATACGATCCCTGGCACTCGCTACGAATACAACGATGGCGCAAGTGTACTCCTGGGCAAGATCCTTCGTGAGGCTACGGGTCAACGCGCTGATGCGTGGGCGAAGGAACATCTGTTCGACCCGATCGGGATCACGGATTTTTATTGGAAAATCACGCCGGATGGCGAGGCGGATACGGAAGGGGGGCTCTACCTGTCGACGGAGTCGCTCGCGCGCATCGGGTATCTGTTCCTGCGGGGGGGGTGAGTGGAACGGAACCCAGGTTGTCTCACGCAGTTGGGTAGAGACCTCGACTTCGCCCGTCGTTCTCGACGTCGCACCCGACAACGGCCGGCCGGACTCGGGATACGGATATCAATGGTGGGTGCCGGATCATGAGAACGGGACCACGAAAGTGTTCGCGGCAAACGGCTACGGCGGTCAGTTTCTGCTCGTGTCGCCCGAGCACGATATCGTCGCCGTCTTCAACGGTTGGAACATACACGGCGGAGACCACCGCTCGACGTGGCGGGCGTTACAAGAGCGGATCCTTCCGCACGTCACGATGAATCAATGAACCGAACGATGAGATGAACCCAATGCAACGAAATCGGAGCGCCAACATGGACCGTTGTTCAACCTCCGCCGTCATAGCTTCGTGCGCGATCGGGGCCTGTCTCGCGATCATCGGACCCGTCGGAGAGGTGTCTGCTCAAGCGACCGAACTCACGAGAGGGCGCTCGGTGCAAGCGACGCTCGCCCAGGGTGACACAGCACGGTACACATTCCAGGTCGGGGCCGAGTACTTCGTGTTCGGTGAGGTGAATCAGATCTCGCTGGACGTGGCGGTGCGAGTGCTCGGAGCGGATGGCGCGGCACTCGCGCGCTTTGACGGTCCCGGGCGGGGAGCTGAGCGGTTCTCCGGGAACCTCGACGATGCCGGCGTCTACACGATCGAAGTGTTCGCAGCGGACGAGGAGGAGGTCGGTGACTACGAGATCACGCTTCACCGCGTCGAGTCCGTGGCCACGGATCCCAAGAAGCTCGCGGATCAACTCATGGCTCGGCTCGACGGGCCCGACCACCCGGGCGGGGCCATCCGCGTGTGGCGCGATGGCCGAACGCTGTTTTCGAAATCGTATGGAATGGCGAACCTGGCGTACGACATCCCGTTTGCGGCCGACACGCGCACGAACATCGGATCGACGTCGAAGCAGTTCACCGCGTTCGCGATCATGTTGCAGGCGGATCGCGGACTTTTGTCGCTCGACGACGACATTCGCAAGCACATCCCGGAGCTGCCGAAGTTCGATGAGACGATCACGGTTCGACATATCATCACCCATACGTCGGGCTTGCGGGAGTTCTTGAATCTTCTCGCCATGAGTGGCCGCCGGCTCGACCACGGCGACTGGATCGATCGCTCTGAGCTTATCGACGTCGTACAGCGACAACCCGCGCTCCAGAACGTGCCCGGCGCCGAGTGGAACTACAACAACACGGCGTTTGGGCTGGCCGCGGTCATCGTCGAGCGGACCTCGGGTCAAGACTTCCCGGAGTTCATGCGGGAGAACGTATTTACGCCGCTCGGCATGAATCACTCGATGGTTCGGCCGTCGATCCGGCACATCGTGCCCGGCATGTCGGAGGGCTACACGCCCGGACCAGACGGTCTCCTCCAGATCGGCGACCTGGGCGGAGCCATCGGCGCGGGCAGCATCTACACCACCCTCGCGGATCTGCAAATCTGGGTGGAGAACTACGCGAACCCACGTCTGGGGAACGCGGAGCTCTTCAAGGAAATGATGACGTCGTACGTGCTCAACGACGGCGAAGAGACGGGATACGGATACGGTCTGTTCATCGACGAGCAGCGCGGGCTCAAACGCGTGCACCATGG